>JAWWOO010000004.1:0-176192 GCA_033851545.1 Frankiales bacterium
ACACGTCCGAGTGAGCCTTCTCGACCTCGTCCAGCAGGACCACCGAGTACGGCCTGCGGCGGACCGACTCGGTGAGCTGGCCGCCCTGGTCGTAGCCGACGTAGCCGGGTGGGGCGCCGACGAGCCGCGCGACCGAGTGCTTCTCCGAGTACTCGCTCATGTCGATCCGGATCATGGCCCGTTCGTCGTCGAACAGGAACGCGGCCAACGCCTTCGCCAGTTCGGTCTTGCCGACACCGGTCGGGCCGAGGAACAGGAACGAGCCGGTCGGCCGGTCCGGGTCGGCGACGCCGGCGCGTGCCCTGCGGACCGCGTCCGACACGACGCGGACGGCCTCGTCCTGCCCGACCACCCGCCTGGCCAGGTCGTCCTCCATGCGCAGCAGCTTGGCGGTCTCACCCTCCAGCAGCCGGCCGGCGGGAATGCCGGTCCACGCGGACACCACGTCCGCGACGTCGTCCGGACCGACCTCCTCCTTCAGCATCACCTGGCCGTCGCGGGTCGACTCGGTGGCCTGGGCGAGTTCCTTCTCCAGGCTCGGGATGCGGCCGTAGCGCAGTTCGGCGGCGCGGCCGAGATCGCCGTCGCGCTCGGCGCGTTCGGACTCGCCGCGTAGCGACTCGAGTTGCTCCTTCAGTTCTCGAACCCGGTCGATCGATGACTTCTCGTTCTGCCAGCGGGCGGTGAGCGCGGTCAGCGCCTCACGCTTCTCGGCCAGTTCGGCGCGCAGCGCGGACAGCCGGACCCGGGACGCCGGATCCTCCTCCTTGGCCAGCGCCATCTCCTCGATCTCCAGACGACGCACCGCCCGTTCGACCTCGTCGATCTCCACCGGGCGGGAGTCGATCTCCATCCGCAGGCGGGACGCGGCCTCGTCGACCAGGTCGATCGCCTTGTCGGGCAGGAACCGGGCGGTGATGTACCGGTCGGAGAGGGCGGCCGCGGCGACCAGGGCGCTGTCCATGATCCGGACGCCGTGGTGCACCTCGTAGCGCTCCTTGAGCCCACGCAGGATGGCGATCGTGTCCTCGACGCTCGGTTCGCCGACCATGACCTGCTGGAACCGCCGTTCCAGTGCGGCGTCCTTCTCGATGTGCTGGCGGTACTCGTCCAGCGTGGTCGCGCCGACCATCCGCAGCTCGCCCCTGGCCAGCATCGGCTTGAGCATCTGGCCGGCGTCCATCGCGCCCTCGGCAGCACCGGCGCCCACGACGGTGTGCAGCTCGTCGATGAACGTGACGACCTCGCCGTCGCTCTCGCGGATCTCGGTGAGCACGGCCTTGAGCCGCTCCTCGAACTCGCCCCGGTACTTTGCGCCGGCAACCATCGCCCCGAGGTCGAGCGCGATCAAACGCTTGCCCTTCAAGGACTCTGGTACGTCACCGGCGACGATCCGCTGGGCGAGACCCTCGACCACAGCCGTCTTGCCGACACCCGGCTCACCGATGAGCACCGGGTTGTTCTTCGTACGGCGGCTGAGGACCTGGACGACGCGGCGGATCTCGTTGTCCCTGCCGATGACCGGATCGAGCCGACCGGCGCGCGCGGCCTCGGTGAGGTCGATGCCGAACTTCAGCAGCGCCTGGTAGGTGTTCTCGGGATCGGCGGTGGTGACCCGCTGATGGCCGCGGACCTGCTCGAAGGCACCCAGCAGCTTCTCCGGAGTGGCGCCGGCCTCCCTCAACAGTGCCGCAGCAGTCCCCCCATCCCTGGCCAGACCGACGAGCAGGTGCTCGGTCGAGACGTACTCGTCGCCGAGCTTGCTCGCCGTGTCCCACGCCGCGTTGGTGACGGCGAGGGCCTGGCGGGACATGTCGGGGGCGCCCACCGTAGCGCCGGCAGCCTTGGGCAGCCGGTCCAGCAGCTGCTGGGTCGCGGCCTGCAGCGCGGGCACGTCGACCCCTGCGGCCTGCAGCACCGGGACGGCGATGCCGTCGGTCTGCGCCAGCAGGGCGGAGAGCAGGTGGGCCGGCTCGATCTCGACGTGGCCCTGAGCCGCGGCACGGCGGGCTGCGTCGCCCACCGCCTCCTGGCTCTTGGTGGTCAGCTTGTACGAGTCCATACGGGCGATCATCTACCTTTCGTGCGGGAGGTTGCTCATCACACGGCAACCCGCCCAAAGTTGAGTCTGTTCCACTCAACTCTGCGGGTCAGGCGGGGATCAGCAGCCGGAGCGCGCGTGGCTCGACGCGCACCTCGAGCCGGCAGCCCTCACCGGTGACTTCGCCGTCCAGCTCGGTCGGGAGCTTGTCGTCGCACGCCACGACGACCCTGCGGGCCTGGAACGTCTCGAGCCTGCGGGACGGCCGGCGCAGGACGACCGATGCCGCCAGGAGCGCCCACCCGGCCAGGCTCTTGGCTTCGATGACGGCCACGTCGAGCACCCCGTCGTCGGGCACGGCGTCGGGCAGCACCGGGAGACCGCCCTGGAGCCGGCCCACGTTGCCGACGAGGACACCGCGGCCGCGTACGGTGAACGGCTGCCCATCGTCCAGGGTCAGGGTGAACGAGTGCCTCGCCTCGCGCAGATGCCTTGCGGCAGAGACGACGTAGGCCGGCCAGCCGACTTTGGCCTTCAGCTGCTCGGGCGCGTCGGCCAGCATCTCAGCGTCGAACCCCATCCCCGCCATGATCGCGAACCGGCCGCTGCCAGAGACGCCCACGTCCACCCGCCGGGTGTGCCCGCTGGCCGCGACCCTGACGGCATCGTCGACCCGGCGCGGGAGGTCGAAGTTGCGCGCGAGCAGGTTGCCCGTCCCGGCGGACAGGACGGCCAGCGGTACGTCCGACCCGGCGAGCACCTCGATGCAGGCCCGCAGGGTGCCGTCGCCTCCGCTGACGAAGATCAGCTCGCAGCCGTCCTCGAGCGCCTGGCGGCACTGCGACGTGCCCGGCTCCTCCTCGGTGGTCTCGAGCCAGACCGGGTCCGCGAATCCGTGGGCGAGCAGGGATTCGCGGATCTCGCGCCCGGCCTTGACCGGGTCAGCTGCCTTGCTGGGGTTGAAGATGACGGCAGGGAGGGTCAAGCCCAGACACCGCGCCGGGCCCGGTGGCGGCTGGGGTAGGGCGTGGTCAAACCGCCCTCCTTGCCGGTGCGGCGCCAACGCGCCTCGCACCAGGAGTAGATGCCGAACACGATCAGGCCCACGCCGAGTGCGACCAGGATGGCCCGGCCACCGCCTTGACGGACGATCTCGCGCAGCGACTGGTCCAGCCCCTTGGCCTTGGCCGGCTGGAACCGCCAAGCCGCGTCGACGAAGAACCAGCCGACCACGGCGAACACGATGCCGCGGGCCGTGGTGCCGATCGTGCCGACAGCCACGACGAACTTGCGGGTGGGCTCGCTCATCTCGCCCAGCTTGAGGGTCTTCTTGAACCGCCGCAGCAGACCCACGATGACCAGCGCGAGGCCCCCGACGATCAGGCCGATGCCGATGGCAGCCACCAGCCAGCGACCGTACGAGTGCTTCATCAGGCCGGCTCCGCTGCCGATGCCGGCGCTGGAGTGGCGGTGCTGAAGCACGGTCCAGGCGCCGTAAGCCAGCACCGCGTACGCGACCGCGCGACCGGCCGAACCGATCCGCTTGGCCAGCTGCTTGACCCTGCTGGACTCACCGCGCTCGCCCCAGATCGCGTTGGTGGCACGGAAAAGCGCGTAAGCACCGAGGCCGATCACCATGAGCCACAACAGCACGCTCCCGTACGACTGCCGGGCCAGCTCCTGAAAGGCGCCCCGCTGGTTGGCCTGGGCGGCCGGGTGGTGGCCGAGACCCAGCTGCAGCGCGATCCATCCCATCAGCAGGTACGTCGTACCTCTCGCGGCGAAGCCGATGCGGGCCAGGCGGTCGACGGCGGGCGAGTTGGCGGCTCGGCGAGCCGTCCCGGAGGGGGCGTTCATGGCGGGTCCTTTCGTCAGGGACCGTGCTTCCCCGCCGACAGCCGGCCGAATCCCGGCGCAGGCTGCTGGGCCAGCGGCAGCCGGACCGTCGCCCGGAGCCCGCCCATTGGCGAGTCACCGAGGAGGACATCGCCGCCGTGGGCGCGGGCGATCGCCCTGGCGATGGCCAGCCCGAGACCGGTGCCGCCCTCGTCACGGCTGCGCGCGGAGTCGAGCCGGAAGAACCGTTCGAACACCCGCTCACGGTCGGCGACCGGCACGCCCGGCCCGTCGTCGTCGACGTGGACGACGACGGACGGGCCGTCTTGCACGACGGAGGTCCGCACGGTCGTCGCGTACTTCCCGGCGTTGGTCACCAGGTTGTCGAACAGCCGGCTCAGCGCCTGGGCGTCGCCGTACACCTCAAGGGGCGGCCCGTCGACGGCAACCAGCTCGCGAACGTCGATGAGGCCGCGGCCCGCCGGGGCTCCCGCATCCAGCTTTGCCAGCAGCAGCAGGTCATCGGCGATTCGGCGGAGCCGTTCGGCATCGGCGAAGACGTCGGCGGCGATCACCGGCCACTCCTCGGCCGAGGTCGGCGTGGAGAGAGCGACCTCGAGCTGGGTGAGCACCGATGCCAGCGGCGAACGCAGCTCGTGCGCGGCATCGGCGATGAACGCGCGCTGCTGCTCACCTGCGCCGTGGACCCGGGACAGCATCCGGTTGAGCGTCTCGCCGAGGCGTCTCAGCTCGACCGCTCCGGCCGGTACGGCCAGCCGGGGCGCTGCCGCACCGCCGGTCGCGACGACGGCGTCGGCCTCGGCCCTGAGCTCGTCGACCGGCTGCAGCGCCGAGCCGACCGCGAGCCAGGTGGCGGCCGCAGCCGCCAGGAGCACCAGCGGGAGCACCACCAGGATCACCCGGTGCAGCGCGTTCAGCGTGTCCGCCACGTCCGAGTACGGGACGGCGACCACGACGACGACGTGGGTGTCCTTGAAAGCCGTGGACCGCACGTCGACCCGGAACCTGTTCCCACCGAGGCTGCTCGACGTGGTCGTGTACACGTGGTCGACGGTGCCGACCTTGATCTGCTCGATCGGGATGATCTCGAGGACCTGCGATGCCGAGCCGGTCGCCGCCAGCACCGTGCCGGCACTGTCCACGACCTGAGCCACGACCGTGCTGCCCAGCGGCGCCGGAAGCGTCTTCGGCAGGTCGCCGGCCGTCAGCAGCTGACTGATCCGCTGCGCCTCCTCACGCACCGTGTTGTCCACCGCATGCACCCGCGCGGCGACGAAAAGCCTTGCCAGCACGAGGGTTCCGGCCAGCAGGCCGATCGCCAGCACCGCCGTCGCGACCACCGTGACCCGGGCGCGGAGCGACCGGCGAGCGAGGCCCTTGAACGGGTGGCCGGTCATCTCTTCACGTCACGCAGCCGGTAGCCGGCACCCCGTACGGTCTCCAGGTGCTCGCGGCCGAGCTTGCGCCGCAGGTAGCCGGCGTAGACCTCGACGGCGTTCGGGTCGACCTCGGGCGTGTCCCAGACATGGGCGAGCAGCTCGGCCTTGGTGACGACCGCGCCGGGGCGGCGCATGAGGTACTCCAGCATCGCGAACTCACGCGCGGTCAGGTCGACGACAATGCCCTCGACGGCGACCGAGCGGGCGGCCGGGTCGAGCTCGAGCGAGCCGACGATCAGGGTCACGGGCCGCGGCTCGGCGCTCCTGCGCAGCAGAGCCCGGAGCCGGGCCAGCAGCACGACGAAGGAGAACGGTTTGGTGAGGTAGTCGTCCGCGCCGAGGTCGAGGCCGTCGGCCTGGTCGTACTCACCGTCCTTGGCCGAGGCCAGCAGGATCGGCGTCCAGACCCCTCGCGCCCGCAGCCGCTTGGTGACCTCGTAGCCGGAGAGCCCCGGCAGCATCACGTCCAGCACGATCGCGTCGTAGGCGATCTCGCACGCCATCGCGAGGCCCCGTACACCGTCGTGCGCGATGTCGACGGTGAAGCCGGCGTGGACCAGCCCCCGCTGCATCGCCGCCGCCATGCGCTGCTCGTCCTCGACGAGAAGAAGCCGCACCCCTCACCTCCGTGATCTGCCCACACCTTAGAGCGGCCGGTCTACCTGTGACGGCGCTGAGAGGTTCGAGATCACCCCATGGCGTTCTTACGGCAGGAGCAGATAGTGAGTGCATGAGCACATTTCTCAGGTCACGCCGTCTCCGCTGGGCGGTGCCCGGTGGCGTCGCCGCCGCCGTCGCAGTGGCCTCGCTGACCTCCACCGTCGCAGCCTCCGCCTCCGGCCGGCCCAAGCTCCCCGCCCGTACGGCGGCCCAGCTGCTGGTCACCCTGGACAAGGCCCAGCCGCCCCAGCTGTCCGGGACCGTCGTCGAGTCCGTCCACCTGGGCCTGCCCGACCTGCCCAACATCGGCGGTGCCTCCACGGGCGACTCCGACCTGACCCTGCAGAACCTCGTCAGCGGGTCGCACACCCTGCGGGTCTTCTACGGTGGTCCGGACAAGCAGCGGGTCGCCCTGCTCGGCTCGACGTCGGAGAGTGACGTGGTGCACAACGGCACCGTCCTCTGGACCTACAGCTCATCGACCCGCGCGGTCACCAAGGCCACGCTCAAGACGCCGACCGAGTCGGCGGCCAAGGCCGCCCCCGACTCCGCAGCTGCCATGACTCCGCTGGCCGAGGCCCAGAAGGCCCTCGCCGCGATCGACCCGACCACCGCGGTGACGGTCGACCGTACGGCCTACGTCGCGGGGCGGTCGGCGTACCAGGTGTTGTTGACCCCCCGGGACAGTCGCTCGCTGATCGGCAGCGTACGGATCGCTCTCGACGCGGCGACCTCCGTTCCGCTGCGGGTGCAGGTGTTCGCCCACGGCGCGACGTCCCCGGCGATCCAGGTCGGCTTCACCGACGTGACGTTCAAGGCGCCGGACGCGTCGATCTTCAAGTTCGTCCCGCCGGCCGGGAGCACCGTGAAGACGCAGGACCTGCCCATCGTCGGCCGGACCACAAAGCCAACGCTGCCGACAGCGTCTGACACGCCCGGCACCAAGGTGATCGGCTCCGGCTGGACCGCCGTAGCCGAGACGTCACAGCCCGCGGGCCCGCGGCAGGGCAGCGTGCAGAGCCTGCTCGACAAGGTCTCGACCCGCGTGCCGGGTGGCCGGCTGATCACGAGCGCCTTGGTCAGCGTCTTCCTCGCCGACGACGGCAGGATCTTCTTCGGACCGGTCAGCGGGGCCGACCTGCAAAAGGTCGCGGCGACCGGACATGCCCTATGACCGGACACTCCCGATGACGACCACGAACCGCGAGGTCCCGTGACAACGGTGGCCGCAGCCGCGGTCAGCCCCTCGGTAGTGGATGGCGTCCCCTTGGCCATCCACACCGAGGGGCTGACGCGTCGGTTCGGCAAGCACGTCGCCGTCGACCAGGTCAGCCTCACCGTGCCGCAGGGCGCGGTGTACGGCTTCCTCGGGCCGAACGGCTCGGGCAAGACGACCACCATCCGGTTGTTGCTCGGCCTGATGAACGCGCACGGCGGATCGATCAGCCTGCTCGGCGGCACGATGCCGCGGGACGCCGCACGCGTGCTGCCCAGAGTGGGCACGCTCGTCGAGGGACCCGCCTTCCACCCCTACCTCACGGGCCAGGACAACCTGCGCCGGCTGGACGCGTACGACGCCTCCACCGATCCGGCCACCTCGGCCGAGCGGATCGCGCACGCCCTCGAGCGGGTCGGGCTCAGCGCCGCCGCCCGCAAGAACTTCCGCCGCTACTCCCTCGGCATGAAGCAACGCCTCGGCCTGGCCGCGGCGCTTCTCCGGCCGCGCGACCTGTTGATCCTGGACGAGCCGACGAACGGCCTCGACCCGCAGGGCACCCGCGAGGTGCGCACCCTGGTCCGCGAGCTCGCGGCCGACGGGTCCACCGTGCTGGTCTCGAGCCATCTGCTGGCCGAGATCGAGCAGGTCGCCACCCACGTCGGCATCATGAGCGCCGGCAAGCTGCTCCGGCAGGGCCCGCTGGCCGAGGTGATCGGCACGGCGTCCTCGTTGCTGCGGATCGACACCACGGAGCCGTCGCTCGCCGTCCGCGTCCTCGAGGGCCTGGGCCTGTCGATCGGTGAGCGGACGGCTGACCACGTCAGCGTCATCTCGCCCTCCGTCCCTCCCGAGCGGGTGAACGCGGCGCTGGTGACCGCTGGAGTTCCCGTACGGGGGCTGGTCGTGGAGCGGCCGACGCTCGAGGACCTGTTCGTGTCGCTGACCGGGGAGGGCTTCGATGTCGTCCGCTGACCTGGCCCTGCGCCCGGCCGCCGCCATGCCGCCGGTGGCCTATCGCGGCACCCTGGCCCGTCAGGTGCGCTCCGAGCTGCGGCTGGTGTTCGGCCGACGGCGCAACATCGCGATGCTGCTCGTCCTGTCGGCGATCCCGATCCTGATCGGAGTCGCGCTCAAGGCGTCGGGCCAGCCGCGCGGCGGTGGACCGGCGTTCTTCTCGCTGGTCACCGGCAACGGGTTGTTCCTCGCCTTCGCCGCCCTGACCGTGTGTCTGCCGGTCTTCCTGCCCCTGGCGGTCGCCGTGGTCGGCGGGGACGCCGTCGCCGGCGAGGCCTCGGCGGGCACGCTGCGCTACCTGCTCACGGTGCCGATCTCCCGCCCGCGGCTCCTGGCGGTGAAGGCGGCCGGGGTGCTCGCCTACCTCGCGGGTGCAGTCGGTGTGGTCGCAGTCACGGGCGGCGTCATCGGCGCCGTGCTGTTCGGCCTGCACGACGTGGTGCTGCTCTCGGGCGACACCGTGCCGGCGCTGGACGGCGCCGTCCGTACGCTCGGCGTCTGCGCGTTCGTCTTCGTCGACCTGCTCGGCCTGGCCGCGATAGCGCTGTTCTTCTCGACGGTGACCGAGGTGCCCGTGGGGGCGATGGCCGGCACGGTGGCGACGGCGATCGCGTTCGCCGTCCTCGACTCGGTGCCGCAGCTGAGCAGCATCCACCCGATCCTGCTGACCCACCACTGGCTCGACTTCTCCGAGCTGCTGCGCGGCCAGGTGCACATCTGGACGCTGCTGCACTCGACGTTCGTCCCCCTGGCCTACACCGCGATCTTCGGCTCGCTCGCCTGGGCCAAGATCACCTCGGCGGACATCACCTCCTGACCCGGGTTCGCCCCAACGTGGAACGCTGATGTCGGCGCCGCCGTCCGCGGTGCGTCAGGGTCAGGCGTTGACCGACTCCTCGTGCAGGTCGACCTGGTCGAGCAGGGGTTCGCCATGCGCGTGCAACGGCGAGGGCTCGACCCGCAGCACCTTGGCCACGCTCACGGGCAGCCACCAGTTCCAGCGGCCGAACAGCACGACCAGCGAGGGCACCAGTAGCGCCCGCACGATCGTCGCGTCGAGCAGGATCCCCACGCCGAGCGCAGTGGCGAACACCTTGATGTCGGTGCCCGGTGCGGAGGCGAGGGCGGCGAACGCGAAGAACAGGATCAGCGCCGCCGAGGTGACCAGCCGCCCGGTGCGGCCCAGCCCGCGGACCACCGCCGCCTGGGTCGACCCGCTGCGGTCGTACTCCTCGCGCATCCTGGCCAGGATGAATACCTCGTAGTCCATCGACAGGCCGAACAGGAAGGCAAAGATCAGCGGCGGCAACCAGAACGTCATGGCCCCCGTCGCCGCGATGCCGAACACCGCGTTCGACCCGTGGCCGTCCTGCCAGAAGTAGGTCGAGACGCCGAGGACCGCCGCCAGGCTGATCAGGTTGAGCACGACAGCCTTGAGCGGCAGCAGGATCGAGCGGAACGTCCGGACCAGCAGGATGAACGTGATGATCGCGATCAACCCGATGACATAGGGGAAGTTGTCGTAGACCGCGTGCCGATAGTCCACGATCGTCGGCCCGAGGCCGGCCACCCCGACATAGCCGGGCAACGCCTTCGCGTTCTTGGCCAACCGGTCGACGATCGCCACGGAGCTCGAGTTGACCGTCTCCTTGTCCGGGACCACGTCGATGGCGGTGTAACCGTTGGTGCCGGGCGGGTTGATCACCGCGGCGCGGATGCCCGGGATCGTCGCTGAGGCATCGGCGATCGCCTTGGTCTGCTCGGCCGTGCCCTTGCTCAGCACGACGATCGGGGTCAGCGCACCGCTGCCGATGCCGCCCTGCTCGAGGGACAGCAACGTCTTGTACGCCGCTGACGTGGTGCCTTGCGACTTCGTGCTCGACTGGCCGAACTGGATGCCCGTGAGCGGGGCGATGGCGAATCCCAGCATGATCAGGGCGGCACCGCCGACGAGCCACGGCTTGCGCACGATTGCCTTGGCCCAGGCCGTCCAGCCGCGCGAGGCCACCCCCTCCTTGCGGATGTGCGGGATGTCGACGCGACGCCCGACCGAGGCGAGCATCGCCGGCAGCAGGGTCAGCACGACCGCGACGGAGCACAACGGGATCAGCATGCCGCCGAAGCCCATGCTCCGCAGGAGCGGCACCGGCACGACGACCAACGCGACGAGGCTGATCGCCACGGTTACCCCGGAGGCGAACACCGCATGACCGGCATGGCGAACGGAGATCCGTACCGCCTCCTCGTTGGACGCGCCGTGTGCGATCTCCTCGCGCCAGCGGGAGACCACCAGCAGTGAGTAGTCGATGGCGACGCCGAGGCCGACCAGCGCGATGAGGAACTGGACGACGAAGCTGACGTCGGTGAACGTCGTCAGCAGCAACACGATGAGGAAGGTGGTGAGGATCGACACCGCCGCGATCAGCATTGGCACCAGCGCCAGCAGGGAGGCGAAGACGAACGCCAGGACGCCGAGGGCACCGACGGCGCCGAGCAGCGTCTCGGTCAGGATGCTGGGCCCGTTGTCACTGCTGCTGTCGCCGGCCGCGAGCTGGGCGTAGCCGGTGATCGAGCCGGTGAGGTGGTGGGCCGCCACGGCTGAGTTGAACGCTGCCTCGACCTTGCTCTTGAGCGGGTCGACGAAACCGTTGGGCTGTGGCTCGTAGACCAGACCGAAGGTTGTCCGGCCGTCGGAGGTGACCAGACCCTTGTCCTGGCTGAGGGAGTAGTCGACCACGCGCAGGCTCGGGATGGCCCGCAGCGAGTCGAAGACCGCCTTGATGTCGGCCGCTGAGCCGGCGACCGTCTGGCCGCTGGGGACGGTGACCACGGGCACGTAGGCCGTCTGCGCGTTGGCGCCACCGTAGGCCTTGATGAGCTTCTGCTCGGTCTCGTAACCACTCTGGCCGGGCAGGGAGAAGTCATAGCTGAGCCGCTTGCTGACCGCGCCTGAGGCGAAGATGCCGGCAACGAAGACCACGAACCAGAAGCCGAAGATCTTGCGGCGATGAGTGAGGACGAAGGACGACAGTCGATCCATCTGGTTCTCCTGAGATGAGCAGCGAGCAGCTGGAGCGGGGCCGGCGTGGGGGCAGGACGACGGACCGCGTTGATCACCTTCTTACCGCACTCCCATGACAGAACGCCAAGCGGATACCGGCGAGGCCGAAAACCATTGCGTCGGCAACATTTCTGCCTTTGCGGACTACGGGAGAAGATATGACGGACAAGCACCCGAAAACGGACACGGTCAGCCAACGAACGACCACGATCGGACGGTAGACGTATGACGACCATCGGACTCATCGGTGCCGGGAACGTCGGCACGACGCTCGCCCGCCACCTCATCCGGCTCGGATACGAGGTGGCGGTTTCCAACTCGCGCGGTCCGCACACACTCAAGGACCTGCAGCACGAGCTGGGCGAGCACGCTCACGCTCTCAGCGTGGCCGACACGGCCGAGTATGGCGACATCGGCGTCGTGAGCGTCCCGCTGGCCGCGTACCGCGACGTGCCCCGGGCCGGCCTCGAGGGCAAGGTCGTCATCGATACGTGCAACTACTATCCCCAGCGGGACGGTCACTTTCCGGAGATCGACGACGACTCGACCACGTCCAGCGAGCTGATCGCGGCCCACCTGCCGACATCACACGTCGTCAAGGCGTTCAACGCCATAAATTTCGCCCACCTCGCCGAGTGGGCGCGACCGGCGGGCGACCCGGGCCGGATCGCGATCCCGATCGCCGGCAACAACGCGGCTGCCAAGCTGACCGTGGCCGCCCTGATCGCCCAGATGGGTTTCGACGCGGTCGACACAGGCGACCTCGGGTCCAGCCGGTCCTTCCAGCCGGGTGCGGTCCTCTACGGAGCCGACACCACAGCCGACAAGCTCCGCGCCACCCTGGGCCTCACCGGCTAGCCGGTTCTGCACCATTTGTTGGGGAGTGGACTAGACCAACTGGTGCAACTTGGTTGCTGAAACACAAATAGCAGTCTCTGCGGGCTCCAGGGACGGACCGGACGGACGATGAGAGCGACCTGACGCCCCTGCCGGGGGCCACCGCCCGTGAGGACCTTCATGTCGCAGCGATTGCGTCGTCGGTTGACGACGTCCCTGGCCGTTCTGGCCACCGCCCTCTCGTCGGCCATCGGCGTCGGCGCCATGACCGCCACCTCGGCCAGCGCCACCTCCAGCGTCGTCTACGACGGCGGCTCCTGGGCCGGCGACTCCTGGACGATCTACGGCACCGACTACTGCGGCGGTTGCGGCACCAACGCCATCGAGCAGCGTTTCGTGGCCGCCACGAGCGGCCCCGCTGCCAAGATCGTCCTGCCCACTCCGTGGTCGCAGACAGCGCCGACGGTGGAGATCCGCAGCGCCGAGAACTTCCCCTCCGACGGTGCCACGGTGGTGGCCACCCAGGTGTCCTCCTCGGTGTTCGACCCGGGCCAACAAGACTCGACCACGACGTTCCGGATGTCGGGGGACATGCTCACGGCTGGTGACACCTACGTCGTCGTCGTCAGGGCAGACGCCAACAGCTACAGCCAGGTCGGCACCAACTACACGGGCTACTACTACGCGGACAGCGGCTTCGGCTACCACTACAGCCAGTCTTGGAACGCGTACGGCTACTACACCCTCCCAGTACAGGTCTACGAGTCGGACGGGGCGGACCCGCCGACCGTGTCCGCAACGGTCAGCCCGGTCGATCCCGACGGCGCCAACGGTTGGTACAAGACCGCGCCGGCCGTGCATTTCGCCTGTGACGACGACCTCGCGGTCCTTGACTGCCCGGCCGACTACGTAGTGGCCGCGGGCGGCCAGGACGCCACCTCCGGCACCGTGCACGACGACAACGGCAACACCGCCGACTGGTCGCTGCCGGCGATCAAGGTCGACACCATCGCGCCGGCGGTCTCGATCGGCCTGGACCAGGACGCGGCCACGGCCGCGGGCACCTACAACGCCAGCACCAACTGGTACCTCGGCACTCCTGACTTCACCGGTAGCTGCGAGGACGGCGCCACCTGCACCACCGTCTTCGAGCACACCGTCCAGAACTGCTCCATGCAGCAGGTTTGGGACTGGATGTCTTGGACCTGGCATTGGCAGAACGTCTGCAGCGCCCCCACGACCGAGGTCGCCAGTGGCGGCAACGGTTACTGGTTGCGGACGGCGACCGACCAGGCCGGCAACGTCGCCACAGCGCAGACCGCGACCGTCAACTTCAACCCCGATGACCCGACCATCACCAGCACCGGCGTGACCGGTCTGAACGCCGCCGGCTGGTCCAACGGTGGCGTCACCAGCGGCTACGACTCCACCATGACCTGGCGCGACGACCTGCCGAACACGTACATCAACTGGTCCTGCTACAGCCAGTACGCCGGCGTCAGCGTCTGCGGCGGTCCGAACAACCAGACCGGCGTGACCGACGAGACTCCCCTCGCCGGTGCGGACTTCACCGGCACGGTCACCGACAACTCCGGCAAGACCGCGACCGCCACTGTCAACGTCAAGGTGGACAAGACCGCCCCGACGATCGACCCGGTCATCACGGGCACTCTCGGCTCCAGCGGCTGGTACACCAGCCCGGTGACCGTCTCCTGGACCTGCGCCGACGCGCTGTCCGGCGTGAAGTCCTGTAGTGAGAACACCGACACCTTCACCGACCACGAGGGCACAGCCTCGGGCACGGCGGTGGACGTCGCGGACAACACCACCGGCGCCTCGGTCGACATCAAGTCCGACACGGTCGCGCCGCTCATCACCGGCACCGTGCTCACGGACAAGGGCTACGGCGGCGTCTACGACGACCCGATCACCGTCCACTGGACCTGCAGCGAGGCTGACTCCGGCAACGGCGTCTCCGGTGTCGCGGACTGCCCGGCGGACACCACCGTCACCGGCATCGGCACCGACACCGTCGCCTCGGCAACGGTTCTCGACAATGCGGGCAACGCAACGGTGGGCACCGTCAGTCACCTGTTCCGCCGCGTCAACGCTCCGGCCATCACCGTCACCGGTGCCGCGAACGGCCACACGTACGCCTTCGGCACCACCGTGACGCCGTCCTGCACGGCAGTCTCCGGCTCGGGTGACACCCTCGACTGCACCGGCACCACCGAGGGCGGAACTGCTGACGGCTCAGGGCTTTACGTCTACACCGCCACAGCGACCGACCCGATCACTCACCTGTCGTCCGTCAAGACGGTGCAGTGGATCGTCTCCGAGCGGGCTGCTGTCACGCTGGTCATCGGTGATGTCACCGACGGCTCCGACTACGCGTACGGCACAGCGGTTCACCCGTCCTGCACGGCGATCGACGCCGACGGCCACAGCGTGAGCTGCGCCGGTCACGTCACCGGCGGTGACAGCGACGGCTCGGGTCTCTACACCTACCGGGCCTCCGCAACCGACAGCATCACCGGAAAGACCACGGCTGCAAGGGTTTCCTGGACCGTGGCTGCCCGGCCGGCACCGCAGATCGCCATCACGGGGGTCGAGGCGGGCCACGTCTACCCGTACGGCACCAAGGTGAGCCCGGCTTGTGTGGCGGCGGACGCCAAGGGTCAGGCCGTCACCTGTGACGGGGTCGTCAGCAGCCACAAGCTGGCGGGCGGCGGGATCGGCTACCTCTACAAGGTCACCGCATCCGACCCGGTCACCGGCGCGCTCTCCATGGCATCGACGTCCTGGACGGTCGCTGCACAGGGCAAGCTGGCCATCTCCGGCCTGCCCAGGCAGACCCATTCGGGCAAGCCGGTTCTGGTGGTCGGCAAGGCCTACCAGGTCAGCGTCTCGTTCAGCGGCTCGACCACCAGCAGCGCCGAGACGGCGCCGTACTGGCTCAAGCCCGTGAAGACGAACGCTGCCGGCACGAGCGGCAAGCCCACGACGATCACCGGGACCTTCGCCCCGGCCGCCAAGGGCTCGTACGTCTGGACGTTCACGCCGACCAAGGCGATGCACGGTACGTTCCGGAAGTTGGGCATCCGGACCGTTGACGGCGTCGTCGGCTACCAGACGGTCTACATCAAGTAGGTCCCGTACGACCGAAGGCCCGTCCCCTCAGCGGGGGCGGGCCTTCGGCATTTCAGAGGATTCCGCGACGTACCAGCGCATTGAGGGTGAGGGCCGAGGGCACCAGCGCCAGCCACGAGGTCAGCAGCCGATAGGCCAGCACCGCGGCGACGGCGGTGGGCGAGGAGACGCCTGACCCGTACAACAGCACTCCGAGGGCGGCGTCGAGGCCGCCGACGCTGCCAGGGGTCGGTACGAGCACGGCGACGGTGGTCGCCAGCAGATAGGCCGCCGCGACCGCGAGGACCGGCGGATGAGCGTCGAGAGACCGCAGAATCAAGTACAGGACGGCAATGTGCGCGACCGTCAGCCCGACCGAACCGAGCAGCAGCTCAGCCATCCGACGCGCGTTTCGCAGGTGGGACAGCGCTGAGACGGTGTGGGACCACAGTCCCTGCACCCGGGCGACAATCCAGCTCCGGGCAAGCACGCCGACAGCCAACGCGGCGGACACAGCAACGGCCAGGGCCGGGAGCAACCAGCCGGGCACGGGCCCGGCGTTGGTCGGCAACGAGGGACCGGCGACGAGAACCGCTGCAAGCAAGGACAAATGGACGACGACCCCAGCGAGCTGGGTCAGTCCGACCGCCGCCACCGCCTCGCTCGTGCTGCTCCCATGCCGGCGCAGGAACCGGATGTTCACCGCGCCGCCGCCAAGACCGGCAGGGGTGAACTGGTTGGCGAACGTGCCGGCGAACTGCGCTGCGACGAGCCTGCCCAGCGGCAGCGACGGGGCCACGGCACCCTGCTGGGAGAGACCGGAGCAGACCCAGGTCGTCGCCGCCGCTGCGGCCGCGACGAGCAACCAGCCGGGCTGGAGTCCGACGAGCACGACGGCCGACCGGCGCAGGGCGCCGGCGTTTCCGATGGCCCACCACAGCCCTCCGGCTGCCATCGCGACGCCGAGAGCCAGCGGCCAGCTCAGCCAGCCGCGGCCTGACGCCACCGCAAGGGACTCACCGGCTCGAGGAGCGGGGACCGGCCGGATCACCTCGACTGCGGGGCGCTCCAGCAATGCGGTGGACATCGGACTGCTCCTCGGCGCGTGGTTGTGGAGGCAACGCTAGGCGGCGATCCGCCGGGAAGCGTCAGCCTCGGTACGTATCTTCGTTAGGTAGGAGTACTCCCTCCGGCGTACTCCATCCCGCAGACCCAACCTTCGCGCTCCCAGCGGCGTTAGATGGGCGAGGAGGTCAGGTGCGGGACAACGGGGAGTTCGAACGGTTCGCTGCGGCCCAGCTGTCGGGGCTGCTCCGGCCTGCCTACTACCTGACGGGCGACATGGACCTCGCGCAGGACCTCGTGCAGGCGACGCTGGTCAAGATGTACGGGGCTTGGGCCCGACTCAAGCCGGACGTCGATCGGGTCGCCTACGCCCGTACGGTGCTGGTCAACGTCTACCGCGACCACATCCGCGGTGAGCGACGGCTGCGAAACACCCTGCTGCGCAAGGCTTCTCAGCCGTCCTTCGGTGCCGGGGTCATCGATGTCGGGGAACGGGACTACCAGCGCGAGCTGCTGCTCCAGCTCGCTCCCAAGCAGCGAGCCGTGATCGTGCTGCGGTTCCTCGAGGACCTCAGCATCCAGGAGACGGCGGACTGCCTCGGCGTCACGCCGGGCACCGTGAAGAGCCAGACCGCCGACGCGCTGCGGGCGCTCCGGACCGCGATCGCCGGCGTGGGAGGTGCCCATGAATGAGGACCAGGCACAGGAGCTGTTCGCCCCCGCGCGCGAGCGGGTGATGCCGCCGGCCCGGTTCTCGATGGCGGAGGTGTACGAGACTGACGCCCGGATCCACCGCGGGCACAGGCGCGCCGCCGTCGTCGCCACCGTCGCCGCGGTCGTCGTGGCAGCCACGGGGACCTGGGCGCTGTCAGGTGGCGCAGATCACCGAGGGTCCGCCCCGACCGTCACACCGGGGACGGTGTCGCCGACCACTTCGGACGGGCGGCCGCCGAGCCTGTCGGAGGCCCTCGACCACATCCCTGTCCCCCCTGGATCGGTCCAGCATCCGGTTGCCGAAGCCGGCCAAGCGTCCATGCAGGTCGGCATGAACCCCCGCACGGTCAGGGAAGCTCGTTACTGGACGACCAGCTTGTCGCGGAAGTCAGCGCTGGCCTGGCTCGACAAGCACCTGCACCCTCTGTACACCGGCTCACTCGGCGGCACCTCGGGCGACAACACGTCGTTCGGTCTCTACAACGGGCCCGCCAACACGTACGAGGACGGCCCGAACCTGACGGTCTCGGTGATCGACCGCGGCACCGGGTCAGGCATCCTCGTCCAAGCGTGGGAGGTCCCGCTGGCGCAAAAAGCGGCCGCGGAGACGCTGCACGGCGTGACGGCTGTCAAGGCAACCCTCACGGCAAACGGCGCTCCAGCGCTGGTACTGGGCACCACCACCCTGGCCGGTGCCCAGGCCGGGCGACTGGCCGATGACATCAACGCACTGCCGGTCGACCCGGGACTCGGTGGCAGCTGTACGAACGGGGCACCTGGCGTGACGCTCCAGTTCACCACGGCCGAAGGTCCGCGCAGCTTCGTCATCGACAGGAACTGCCGCTTCGTGCAGATGGTGCATGGTCCGGCCAACGCCGCCGGTCTCACGCTGTCCCCCGCGCTGATAGCCGATCTCGCGCCGGTCGACGCCCTGTCGTCGATCGGGCTTCTGGACGTGGCGCTGACAACCGACAAGGGAAGTCGGACTCCGGACCGGGCACCCCTCTTCGGCGGCACGGTGCAACTGCACCAGGGCGGTGCGGTCGTGAAGACGGTTGCGGCCAGCGCGGGAAAGCAGCTCCAGCTCCGGTTGGCTGCCGGTCCCTACTCGGTCTCGGCGACCGTTCCGGGAAAGAGCTGCGCACCTGTGCAGGTGGTCACGGTCGAGCGCTACCAGGAGATCGGGATCGTGCTGGTCTGCCGCCCGTCCTAGGAACCTGGCCCCGTCGGTGCCCAACCGCGCTACGGTCGCGGCATGGCCGTTGAGGCCGAGTTGCTGACGCGCGACGGCAGGCATCGCGGACCTGCCGCCCGTACGGCGATCGTCGTCCTCCTGCTCGCCTTGGCAGCCGGTTTCGGCCTCGTACAGCGAGGCGGCTCGAGCTCGGGCACGACGCTCGTGGTGACCAGGACAGACTCCCCGTCACCCCTCGCTCAGACGCTGACCCTCAGCAGCAGGACGGCGCAAGCGCTGGCACGCGACCTCGCCGCCCTGCAGCCGGGACGCATCAGCTGTGGCTCGCCCGGACCCGCCGACGTGGTCATCCGCTTCCGCGAGGCGTCGTACGACGTCAACGGAGAGTGCGCCCGCGTCGTAGAGCTGCCGGAGAAACCCGGTCGAACGGTGTGGCTGGAGTCGGCCGCCCTGCATGACGACCTCGCGGCTCTGATCGGACCGGAACGCTAGACGGCACAGGTGTCGCCCTCGCAGGTATCGCCTCCGTCGGAGGCCACGAACTGCAGGGCCGGCCGCTCGGACCACGCCTGCTCCAGCGTCTGCAGCACGACCTCGGCCGGCTGCGCGCCGCTGATGCCGTAGCGCCCGTCGACGACGAAGAACGGCACGCCGTTGATCCCATAGGCAGCTGCCTGCGCCACGTCGGCCCGTACGGCGTCGGCGTACCGGTCGGAGGCGAGCACGTCGTCAACCTCGTCAACAGGCAACCCGACCTCGACGGCCAGACCCCGCAGCGCGTCGTGGTCGGAGACCGGGGACCCCTCGGTGAAGGTGGAGTGGTCGAGTCGTTCCTTGAGCTGGTCCTGCAGCCCGTGGGCGAGAGCGAGGTGCAGCAGCCGGTGCGCGTCGAAGGTGTTGCCGGCCCGGTTGAGGTCGAACCGGAAGTCCAGCCCCTCGGACGCCGCCTGCGCCGCCACGTTGTCGAGCATGGCCTGCGCCTCCGGCAGCGACCGGCCGTACTTCGCGGCCAGCCCCCTGACGTGCTGGCCCGGCTCGTCCGGACTGGGCCCGGCGGTCGGGTCCAGCTGGAAGCTGCGCCACACGAGGTCTATCTCGTCGCGGTGATCGAAGGACTCCAAGGCCCTCTCGAACCGGCGCTTGCCGATGTAGCACCACGGACAGACGACGTCGGACCAGATCTCTACCTTCATGCTCATACCGCTTGGCAACCGAAGCAGCTCGGACGGGATTCCGGGTTCAGCGGTGATCGTGGACGGCGTGCCAGACGACGAGGTCGCCGTTCTTGGGCAGGGGTACGAGGTCGCGGCGGTAGGACGCGTGCACCTCGGCCTCGCGCCTGGAAACGTCGCCGCGGGCCAGCTCGACCTCGACCGCCAGCTCGCGTACACGGGCTGCCAGCGCGGCGACCTGGTTCTCGAGCTCGAGGATGCGCTTGACCCCGGCCAGGTTGACGCCCTCCTCCTGCGAGAGCCGCTGCACCTCGCGGAGCTGGGCGACGTCACGGGAGGAGTAGCGCCGACCGCGACCCGGCGAGCGGTCCGGCGAGACCAGCCCGAGGCGGTCGTACTGCCGCAAGGTCTGCGGGTGCATCCCGGCGAGCTGGGCGGCTACGGAGATCACGAACACCGGAGCGTCATCGTCCAGCGGGCCCCAGGTCATGGCCGGCCCTCCGCGGTCAGGTGACCTCGCGGGTCGTCGTCGGCGGTCGCCGCGGCGTAGGCCTCCAGCGCCGCCTTGGCATCGTCGGACAGCTGCGGCGGGACCGCGACCTCCATCGTCACGAGGAGGTCACCGCGCGTTCCGTCCTTGCGGGGGACGCCACGGCCCTTGACCCGGAAGGTGCGACCGGTGGTGGTGCCCGGCGGGATCTTCAACGACACCGAAGGCCCGTTCAGGGTGGGCACCGACACCGTCGCGCCGAGGGCAGCCTCGGGGAAGGTCACCGGCACGGACAGGGTGAGGTGGTCGTCGCGCCGGCCGAAAAGCGGATGCGGCCGTACGTGGACCAGCACGGTGAGGTCGCCGCTCGGCCCGCCACGGTCGCCTGCCGCACCCTTGCCCTTGAGCCGGATCCGTTGCCCATCAGCAACTCCGGCCGGGATCCGGACGTTGATGATCCGCTCGGTCGTCACTTGGCCCTCGCCGCCACAGGTCGGGCAGGGGTCGTCGATCAGCCGGCCGGTGCCGCGGCACTCGCGGCACGGGTCAGCGAGGCTGAACCCGCCGACGTTCTTGCTGGTGATGCCGGTGCCGGAACAGACCGGGCAGACGCGCGGCACGGTGCCAGGCTTGGCGCCGCTGCCGTGACAGGTCGGGCAGCTGCCGGGCGTCGTCATCCGCAGCGGAACCGTCGCACCCTCAACGGCTTCGGCGAAGTCGAGCGTCACCTCGGAGGTGATGTCAGCGCCGCGTCGGGGCTGGCTGGTCCGCCGGCCCGCACCACCGAAGAGTCCGCCGAACAGGTCACCGAGGCCGCCGCCGGCGCCGGCGCCGCCCAGCAGGTCGCCGAAGTCGAACGTCGAGCTGGAGCCGCCGTCCCCGGACGGCGTCGACCGCAGGCGGCCGGAGCCGAAGAGCCTGCGCGCCTCGTCGTACTCCTTGCGCTTGGCGTCGTCGGAGAGCACCGAGTAGGCCTCGGAGACCTCCTTGAACTTCTCCTCGGCCGTCGCGTCGCCCTTGTTGCGGTCGGGGTGGTGCTGCTGCGCGAGCTTGCGGTAGGCCTTCTTCACGTCGGCCGATGTCGCATTCTTGCTGACGCCGAGAGCGGCGTAGTAGTCCTTCTCGATGTAGTCACGCGTGCTCACGGGCACCTCCTCCGGCGCTCTCGGCGATCAAAACGGCGCTTGCACATTCCTTGCGCCGTAAGGGAACAGGCGCGTCACGCTGTGGTGCCCTCGTCGGGGTCGTCCGGGTCGTTGTCCGCCACCTCGACGACGGCATCCTCGGGATCGACGACGCCCACCCTGGCCGGGCGTAGAACCCGCTCACCCAGCTTGTAGCCGGGCTGGTAGACCTGGGCCGCTGTCGGCGCGGACACCTCGGCGGAGAAGCCGTGGGTCAGCGCCTCGTGGTGCTGCGGGTCGAACGGGTCGCCGGGGGCGCCGAACTGGCTCAGCCCCAGCTTGGCCGTGATCGCCTCCAGTGCCTCGGCCACGGACTTGAAGCCGCCTTCGAGCTCGCCGTGCTCACGGGCCCGGCCGATGTCGTCGAGGACCGGCAGCAGGTTGCTGAGGACCCCGGCCAGCGCGAGCTCCTGCGTGGCGATCCGGTCGCGGTCGACCCGGCGCCGGTAGTTGGCGTACTCCGCCTGCAGGCGCTGGAGATCCGCCGTCCGCTCGGCCAGCTCGGCGGCAACCCCGTCGGTCAGGTCGCTGGCCACGGAGCCGTCCTCGGCGACCGGTGGGACGGTCCCCGCGGGGACCGTCCCCTCAGCCGGGACGTCGGTCAGGTCTGCAGGGGGCTTGCGCAGCTCACCGGTCACCGGGTCGATGCGTCGCTTGTCCCGCACGACCGGCTCGCCAAGATCCCCGTACGGACCACTCACGCCTGCTCTCCCTCGTCCACGATCTCGGCGTCGACGACGTCGTCGTCATTCACCGGGACGTCACCGGCAGGGCCGGACGACGCGGCTGAGGCCTGCGCGTTCTCGTACAACGAAGCACCGAGCTTCTGGCTGCTCGTCGAGACCTTGGACGCCGCGGCGTTGATGGCCGCGATGTCACTGCCGCCCAGGGCCGCCTTGAGCTCGCCGAGCGCCTCCTGGGTCTCGCCCTTGAGCGTCTCGTCGAGCTTGTCGCCGTTCTCCGCCAGGAACTTCTCGGTCTGGTAGACGAGACCGTCGGCGGTGTTGCGTGCCTCAGCCTCTTCGCGACGCTTGCGGTCCTCGTCGGCGTACTGCTCGGCTTCCTTCATCATCCGCTCGACGTCCTCGCGCGGCAGCGCAGAGCCGCCGGTGATGGTCATCGACTGCTCGCGCCCCGTACCGAGGTCCTTGGCCGAGACGTGCACGATGCCGTTGGCATCGATGTCGAAGGTGACCTCGATCTGCGGCACCCCGCGGGGCGCCGGCGCGATGCCGGTCAGCTCGAACATGCCGAGCTTCTTGTTGTAGATGGCCATCTCGCGCTCGCCCTGGAACACCTGGATCTGGACGGACGGCTGGTTGTCGTCGGCGGTCGTGTAGACCTCGGACCGCTTGGTCGGGATGGTCGTGTTGCGCTCGACCAGCTTGTGCATGATGCCGCCCTTGGTCTCGATGCCGAGGGACAGCGGGGTCACGTCGAGGAGCAGGACGTCCTTGACCTCGCCCTTGAGGACACCGGCCTGCAGCGCGGCGCCGATCGAGACGACCTCGTCGGGGTTGACGCCCTTGTGCGGCTCCTTGCCGCCAGTGAGCTCGCGGACCACGTCGACGACGGCGGGCATGCGGGTCGACCCGCCGACGAGCACGACGTGGTCGATCTGGCCCACGGTGATGCCGGCGTCCTTGATGACCTGCTGGAACGGGCCCTTGGTCCGGTCGAGGAGGTCGGTCGTCAGCCGCTGGAACTCGGCCCGCGACAGGGTCTGCTCGAGGTGCAGCGGGCCCTCGGCACTGGCCGTGATGTAGGGCAGGTTGATCGAGGTCTCGGTGACCGTGGACAGCTCGATCTTGGCCTTCTCGGCCGCTTCGCGCAGGCGCTGGAGCGCCATCTTGTCCTTGCTGAGGTCGACGCCGTGACCGTTCTTGAACTGGGTCACCAGGTAGTCGACGACCTTCTGGTCCCAGTCGTCGCCACCGAGGCGGTTGTCACCGGAGGTCGCCTTGACCTCGATGATGCCGTCGCCGATGTCGAGCAGGGACACGTCGAAGGTGCCGCCACCGAGGTCGAAGACCAGGATGGTCTGCTCGCTCTCGCCCTTGTCCAGCCCGTACGCGAGGGCGGCTGCGGTCGGCTCGTTGACCACGCGCAGGACGTTGAGGCCCGCGATCTCGCCGGCCTCCTTGGTGGCCTGGCGCTCGGCGTCGCCGAAGTAGGCGGGCACTGTGACGACGGCGTCGGTCACGCCCTCGCCCAGGTAGGCCTCGGCGTCGCGCTTGAGCTTCTGCAGGATGAAGGCGCTGATCTGCTGGGGCGTGAAGTCCTTGCCGTCCAGCGTGATCTTCCAGTCGGTGCCCATGTGCCGCTTGACCGAGCGGATGGTCCGATCGGGATTGGTCACGGCCTGCCGCTTGGCGACCTCGCCGACGAGCACCTCGCCGTTCTTGGCGAAGGCGACGACGGAGGGAGTCGTACGGGCGCCCTCGGCGTTGGCGATGACCGACGGCTCGCCGCCTTCGAGAACGGTGACGACGGAGTTGGTGGTGCCGAGGTCGATGCCGACCGCTCGTGCCATGAGAGCCTCCTGCTTACGGTGGTATGTGTTGTGGGTTATCCGGTGAGGTTGAGTGGTACGGACTCAATACTGCGTCGGCGGTCCTGCGACCGTCAACCGGACTTGAGCGAGTCTGGCTCAACTTTCTGCTTCAACGTCCGTCAAGTCGTTCCATTCCCCGCCTTGGAGGCATCTGCATGACCTCGATCTCGGACCTCGGTAGCGCTCCGCTCAACTCCGGGGGCTCGATCCCGCTGGTCGGTTTCGGCACCTGGCGGCTCTCCGGGGCCTCTGCCCGGGAGTCCACCGCCGCCGCCCTCGCGGCCGGCTACCGGCACATCGACACCGCCACCGGCTACGGCAACGAGGCGGAGGTGGGAGCAGCACTGCGGGACTCGGGCGTCGCCCGCAACGAGGTGTTCGTCACGACCAAGCTGCCGCCGGACCACGGCGGGCGTGAGCGGCGGACCCTCGAGGAGAGCCTGTCGGCGCTCGGGGTCGACCAGGTCGACCTCTGGCTGATCCACTGGCCGCCCGGAGGGGCCGGCGTGCCCATGTGGCGCGAACTGGTGCGCGCCCAGCAGGACGGCCTGGCCGCAGCGATCGGGGTCAGCAACTACTCGCTCGAGCAGATCGACGAGCTGACCGAGGCCACCGGCGTCACCCCGGCGGTCAACCAGATCAAGTGGGGGCCGTTCCTGCACGACGCAAAGACCCTCGCCGGGCACCAGGAGCGTGGCGTCGTCCTCGAGGGCTACAGCCCGTTCCGCTCCGGGCCTCTCGACGACCCCACGCTGGTCTCGATCGCCGCAGACCTCGGCCGTACGGTCCCGCAGGTGATCGTTCGCTGGCACGTGCAGCACGGCATCGTCGTGATCCCCAAGTCCGCCCGAGCCGACCGCATCGTCAGCAACGTCGACGTCGCCGGGTTCACCCTGTCGAACGCGCAGATGGCCCGGGTCGACGCCCTCGGCCGCTGACCCACGGCTTCGCCCCGGACCCTCGCCGCCGGACCCTCGCCCCGGACCCTCCCCCCCGGACCCTCGCCCCGGACCCGCCGATCTTGGACATCCTGACCGTCCTGGGCCACCAGCACGGGCAGGAAGTCCAAGATCGGCGAGCCGTGGAGGGTCAACCCAACCGCCGATACTCCCGGGTCACCTCGGCGATGATGACTTCCGGTCGGTGGTAGTAGTCGTCGCCGGAGTACCGCAAGTTCAGCCAACCCAGCGTCTGCAGCTCGTTGTGCCGTCGGTAGTCCCGGACCCGCACCCTGGCCTCCGCATGGATCTGCCCGTCGTACTCGACTCCCATAAGTCGGTGCCGATAGCCCATGTCGAGGCGGGCCGCCGTGCTCCCGTCGACCCGTACCACCCGGATCTGGGTCTCCGGCTTGGGCAGGCCGGCCTCGAGTACGAGCAGTAGCCGGAGCCGCGACTCCATCGGACTGGCGGCGCCGCGGTCGGCCAGGTCCAGAATGCCGGGGATCCGCCGTACGCCCCGCCAGCCCGGATGAGCGGCCGCGTACACCAGCAGCCGATCGGGGCTGACCGTCCCGTTGTGCCAGAAGGCATCGACCGCCACCACCGCCTCAACCCGATCGGGCCTGCGTGCGAGGTCGAACGCGGTCCGCATCGGCCCGGTCAGCTGCACACCCCTGCGAACGACGATGTCCTCGGCCGGGACGTCAGCCTGCAATGGACGCAGCACGTTCCGGGTCCCGACCGTCATTCCCCGCGGGAGGGTGACTTCGAGCAGATCGTCCTTGCGGGCAATGTCCACCCCGAGCAGCCAGGCCGCCGACCGTCCGGACACCACAGCACCCTCGGGCAGGATGAGCCGGACCGCGGCGAGTCGCAGCCGTTCGGTGTCCGGGGCGTCGGCTGCCACGTACACGTCACGGAACATCCGCCGGAACCGAGACCCCCGCAGCACCCTGTACGAGACCCCGCGCAGAACCGCCTCCGTGACCAGGAACGGCTCACCGCTGAGCAAGTCGGTCGGCAGCGCGTAGCGGGTCATACGGCACCCTGGCGCACCTCCGCGTGCCAGCGCAGAAGTTGTCCACAGTGCGCTCGCCGATCTTGGAGATCATGACCGTCCCAACCCTCCCGGACGGGCAGGATGTCCAAGATCGGCGAGGAAAGCGGGCGGGCGACGCCTCGGTCAGGCTCGGTCAGGCGTAGGCAGCGATGACGGCGGCAATGTCCGACCCGCCCTGACCGCGTGCAGAGGCATCGTCGAACTGCTGGGCCACGCCGTTGATCAGGCTGCCGTCGACACCGGCCTCCGCCATGGCCTCGCGGATCAGGCCGAGGTCCTTGCGGACGTTGTCGAGCGCGAAGGCCGCGTCCTCATAGTTTCCCGAGATCATCTCGGCGGCCTTGGTCTGCGCGTACGGGCTGTTCAGCGGGCCGGCCCCGATCGCGTCAAGGAAGAGCTGCGGGTCGAGCCCCAGTGCCCGGGCCGTGGCGACGGACTGGGCCGCCGCCGCGGTGAGGGTCGCGAGCCAGGCGTTGCAGACCAGCTTGAGGGCGCTGGCCGGACCCGGCTGGTCCGCGACCTCGACGACCCTCGAGGCGATGGCTTCCAGCACGGGCTGCGCCGTGGCGCGCGCCGAGGACGGACCGGCCCAAAACACCTGCAGCATCCCCTCGGCCGCCGGTTGCTTGGTGCCGAGGACGGGAGCGTCGACGAAGACCACCCCGGCCGCCGCGGCCAGAGACGCCAGCCGCCTCGTGCCCTCGATGCCGACGGTGGTCGTCTGCAGCCACACCGCGTCACCGAGCAGCCCCGCCTTGACGGGCTGGTCCATCACCGAAGCGACCGCATCAGCGTCGAAGAGCATCGTGAGGACGACGTCGGCTCCGCGTACGGCGTCCTGAGGCGTGTCCGCGAGCCTTGCGCCTCGATCTGCCAACGGTTCGGCCTTGGCCCGGTCGCGGTTCCACACGGTCAAGGCAAGGTCGTGGCGGAGGATCGAGCCGGCGATGGCGGCGCCCATGGTTCCCGTACCCAGCAGTGCCACTGATGTCATGCCGCCCGCTTACCCGCGGACCGGCTGATCATCCGGCGTAGGGTCGCATCCGTGGCCCCCTACTCCGTGCTCGTGCTCAACTGCGGCAGCTCCTCGGTGAAATGGGCCGTCGTCGATCCGGCCTCCGGTGAGACCTCGAGCTCCGGCCTGGCTGAGCGGCTCGGCGGATCGGACGCCCGGATCCGGACCAAGCGGGGCGAGGGCGAGTGGCAGGACACGTCGAGTCCCGGCCTGACCCCGGAAGACGCTGTGGCCAAGGCGATCGAGCTGGTACGGGACCAGCCGCTGGGCGGCGTCGGCCACCGGGTCGTGCAGGGCGGCGAGCGCTTCACCGAATCCGTGGTGATCGACGGCGAGGTCATCGACGGCATCCAGGCACTGGCCGACATGGCGCCGCTGCACAACCCGGTCAACCTCGCCGGCATCAAGGCGGCGATGAGGGCGCTGCCCGACCTGCGGCACGTCGCGGTGTTCGACACGTCGTTCCACCAGACGATGCCGCCGCGGGCCTACCGCTATGCGGTGCCGGCCCGGTGGTACGCCGAGCTGGGCTTCCGCCGCTACGGCGCCCACGGGACCAGCTTCCGCTACGTCAGCGCCAAGGCCGCCGAGCTGCTCCAGCGGCCGCTCCACGAGCTCTCGCTGGTCGTCGCCCATCTCGGCAACGGCTGCAGTGCCGTCGCCATTGACGGCGGCCGCTCCGTCGACACCACGATGGGACTCACCCCGCTCGAAGGCCTGGTGATGGGTACGCGATCCGGCGACGTCGACCCGAGCGTGTTCGGCTATCTGGCCGCGAAAACCGGCATGGGCATCGACGAGATCACCAAGGCGCTGAACAAGGCCAGCGGCCTGCTCGGGCTGTCCGGTCTCAGCAACGACCTCCGTACGGTCTCCGAGGCGGCCGCCGACGGGAACGAGGACGCCGCCCTTGCGCTGGAGGTGTTCTGCTATCGGCTGGCGAAGTCCGTCGCCGCCTTGGTGGTCTCGCTCGGCCGCCTCGACGCGCTGGTCTTCACCGGCGGCATCGGCGAGAACAGCAGCGTCGTACGGTCGAAAGTGCTGGCACTGCTGGGTTTTCTCGGGCTGGAGGAGAACATCATCGCCAACGGCGAGCACGGTCGCAACCATCGCGGACGCGTCAGTCTGATGGGCTCGCCGGTGGCACTGGTCGTCCCCACCAACGAGGAGCTGGTCATCGCCCAGGACACGGCGGCCCTCGTCGACGAAACCGCCACGTGACGCACACGATCCTGGTCGTGCCGACCGGACGCGGCGTGGGACTGACCGCCACCAGCCTCGGTCTCGTACGGGGTCTCGACCGGCTGGGCATGCCGGTCGCTTTCGCCAAGCCCATCGCGCAGCCCGGACAGGAAGGCCCCGAGACGTCGACGGCGCTGATCCGGCTGGTGACCCGACTCGACCCGCCCGAGCCGATCCCGGCCGCCCAGGCTGAGGCCCTCCTCAGCGTCGGTGCCGTCGACTCGCTGATGGAGCAGGTCATCGCGCTGACGACGCCGCTGGTCACCGGTAAGGGGGTGCTCATCATCGAGGGCCTGGTGCCGGGCCCGGGCCAGCTCTACTCCGGCCGGGTCAACCTCGCCCTGGCCAAGGCGCTCGACGCCTCGGTGATCCTGGTCGGTGCGCCCGAGGAGGGCGACGAGTCACTCGACGATCTGGCCGAGACGATGGCGATCGCGGCAAGCACTTACCGTGCAGGCGAGGAGATCCGGGTCATCGGTTCGATCGTCAACCGGCTGCCCTCGGGGTCCGCCGGCCAGGCCGCCGGTGTGCTCGCCAAGCACGGGCTGCACTGCGTCGGCGCGGTGCCCATGACTCCCGAGCTGGGCCGCCTTCGCGTGCTCGACCTGGCCCGCGCTCTCGGCGCCACCGCTCTCAACGAGGGTGAGTGGCGCACCCGGCGGATCCACGACGTCTCGGTCTGCGCTCAGTCGGTGCCCGGGGTGCTGTCAGCTCTGGCCGAGGGCCGGCTGGTGGTCACGCCCGGCGACCGGCTCGACGTCATCATGGCCACCTGCCTCAAGGCACTGGGCGGAGTACGGCTCGCGGCGCTGCTGCTCACCGTCGGGATCGAGCCGGATCCGGCGCTGTGGGAGCTGACCGCGGCGGCACGGGCGACCGGTCTGCCGATCCTGCTGGTGGACGAGCCGACGTACGAGACCGCCAACGCTGTGCATGCCCTGAGCACCGAGGTGGCCGCCGACGACGCCGAGCGGGCAGAGACCGTGATGCGTACGGTGGCCGACCACCTCGACGAGACGTGGCTGCGCGGCCTGCTCGCCGACACCCATGAGCACCGGCTGAGCCCCGCGGCGTTCCGCCACCGGATCACCACGGCAGCACGGGCCGCGCACAAGCGGATCGTGCTGCCAGAGGGTGCTGAGCCGCGGACGTTGCAGGCCGCGGTCATCTGCGCTGACCGCGGGCTGGCCCAGTGCATTTTGCTCGCCACCGAGGCCCAGATTGCTGACCAGACAAGGCTTCTCGGCATCACTCTGCCCGAGGGCGTGACCGTGGTCGACCCCGCTTCGGTGGCCGAACGCTACGTCGCACCTTATGTCGAACGCCGCAAGCACAAGGGTGCCACGGCGGACATTGCCCGCGAACAGCTCAGCGACACGGTGGTCCTCGGCACGATGATGCTCGCGCTCGACGAGGTCGACGGGCTGGTCGCCGGCGCCGTACACACGACTGCCCACACCCTCCGGCCGGCTCTGCAGCTGATCAAGACGGCGCCCGGTGCCGCCCTCGTGTCCTCGGTCTTCTTCATGTGCCTGCCCGACGAGGTCATCGTCTACGGCGACTGCGCGGTCAACCCCAACCCGACCGCGGAGCAGCTCGCTGACATCGCTTTGCAGTCAGCGGCTTCCGCGACCGCATTCGGCATCGAGCCGCGAGTCGCGATGCTCAGCTACTCCACTGGCGGCTCGGGCAGCGGGTCCGACGTCGACCGGGTGGCGGAGGCGACCCGGATCGCGCGGGACCGCGCGCCGGGGCTGGCGATCGACGGGCCGCTGCAGTACGACGCCGCCGCCATTGCCTCCGTCGCGGCTTCGAAGCGGCCGGACTCCCCGGTGGCTGGCCGGGCGACGGTCTTCATCTTCCCGGACCTCAACACCGGCAACACCACGTACAAGGCGGTGCAGCGCGGCGCGGACGTGGTGAGCATCGGGCCGATGCTGCAAGGGCTGGCCAAGCCGGTCAACGACCTCAGCCGCGGCGCCCTGGTCGAGGACATCGTCTACACGATCGCCGTGACGGCAATCCAGGCGGCGGCGAGGTAGTGGCCGTCGCCGGGGAAAGCTCAGGCCGAGACGGCGGTGGTGACGCCTCGACCGGCCTTGTTGTACGGGGTCACCGTGAACCGGTATCGGTGGCCCCGGAGCGACACCGCCTTGAGCTTGTGGACCGACGGAGCGAGGCTGGTCGAGACCATTGTCCGGTGCAGCGTCAGGTCTGCGACCGTCACGACGTAGCGGGTCAGCGCCGTCGTCCCGTGGTCGGCGGGTGGCGCCCACGCCAACGATGCGACGGCACTGCCGCGCACGACGGAAACCTTGCTGGCACTGGGTTTCGCCCCGCAGGCATAGAACCCGACATCGTCGATGAACCACCCGTACGAGGACCCGAAGCTGTCCGCAGTGAGCCGGAACCGGAACCGTACGGTCGAGCCGGCCAACTTGGTCAGATTGAGCCGCGCGGAGCGGTAGCCGTGGCTGTCTCCGCCGAAGCCGCGGAAGGTGTAGGCCTGCTTGTCCGCGCTGTAGCCGGTGATCTGGCCGGTGTAGCCGCCGAAGTCGAACAGGGAGGCAGCGGAGGTCCAGCGGCCGCCGTTGCGGGAGTACTCCACCCGGCCGCCGTCGAAGTACAGCGCCGGCTGCCCGTCCCCTGCCGGCTCGTAGTCCAGCAGGTAGGCCTGGCTGAACCGGAGGTAGGACGACTTCCCGATCGGGACGGCATAGGACTTCACCATCGTCGCGGAGCTGTCCTTGGCCACGTCGCCGTCGCTGCCGTAGAGCTCGTTGCGGCCGCTGGTGGCATAGCTCAGGTTGAGGTTGCCCCGCGCCCGGATCTGCGGGTCGTACCAGCCGACGCCGGACTTCCACAGACTGACGGAAGTGTTCTCGAAATTGTCCCGGAAGCCGAAGCTCTGCGGCGTCCCCTTGGTGCAGGTCGGGGCCTCGGGAGCTGAGGCTCGCTTGGGGTTGCTCGTCATCCGGGTCGCGGCGACAGCCTCGCGTACGGAGGCGCAGTCGCTCTTCGTCATCGTGTCCTGCCCGCCGCGGCCGTCGGCGAGCCGGTGGCCGACCAGCTCGTTGCAGGCCTGCGTCAGCGTCGCGGCGAGATCGGCGTAGTCCGAGCCGGTCGCCAGCATCTGGTCGACGAGGTAGTAGAGGTGTGCGGCCTTGATCAGCGCCGGCAGCCGGGTCGCAGCCACGGCCCCGCCCAGACCGTGCACGTGCACGCCGTTGAGGATGCCTCCGTCGACGACGAGCTCGGCCGCCTTGTTGCCGACACCGCTGTTGGCGTGGACGCCGCCACTGTCGATCGGGTTGCCGGTCTTGCTGTCGACGCTGGCGACGTACAGGGGGCTGGTCATGCTGTCCGGCTGCCGGCTGAAGTTCTGCACCTGCACCCCGGACGGTACGACGGTCGGCGAGCGCATGTCGCGCAGCACGCCCTCGCTCGCCGGCAGGTCCTCGCCGAGCATCCAGCGGTAGTCGACCGTGCCACCCGTACCATCCGAGTCACGCCCGGTGCCGTTCCACTGGTCATACAGCTCGCCCATGACGTCCGACATCGACTCGTCGATCGCGCCGGACTGGTAGAAGTAAAACAGTCCCGAGGTCGCATCGGTCACCCCGTGCGTCAGCTCGTGGGCAACCACGTCGTCGGCCGCGGCGAAACCGTCGCCGAAGACCAGCTGCTGGCCGTTCCAGAACGCGTTGTCCATCGGGCAGTCGTCCGTCGCGTCGCAGACGTGGACGGTCGAGGCGATCACGCCGCCGTGCCCGTCGATGCCGTCGCGACCCAACACGTTCGCATAGAAGTCGTAGACCCCGCCGACCTGGTTGTACGCGGCCACGACGTCTGCGTCGGCACCCGCCGTCGGCGGGCTTGCCTCACTGGCGACCGCAGGCGCGCCCTTGCTGGGGCAGGTGTAGTCGACGACCTTGTCCCCGGCGTCGCAGACAACCCTCGCCTTGGCCTGCTCGGTCTGGCTGTACTGCAGGGCGATCGCGCCACCGACGGCATCGACCAGAACGTTGCGTCGCAGGGCGAGGTGGGTCGGGGAGGTGACCTGGACGCTCCACACCCGGCGGCCGGCGGCGGGGTTGGGCACCCCGAGCAGAGCCGGGTCGTAGAACTGCAGCGCGGGTGTCGACGCGACGAGGACGGAGGCGTCGACCGACTCGGCCCTGGCGGCGCTCTCGATGGCCGTACGGGTGGCCGCGTCAGCCGTCGTGATCACCGACGGCTGCACCGGATCGGCCTGCGAGGTCGTGTGCCGGGACACCGACTGGACCCGGTTGTCGGACGTCAGGGACACCGTCACCGTGCCGCCGAGCACGGGCACGCCGCGCACGGTCTGCTGCAGCGTGACCAGCCGGCCGACGTCGGTGGACTGCGTCCTGGCCGGGCCGAGCGTGGCCGGCGTACCCAGCACGTCACGATGGGCCGCCACGAAACCCCGGGCCGCAGCGGCAGCCGGGGAGCCGGAGGTGATCCCGTGGGTCCGGGCGAACGGGTGGCCGCTCGCCGATCCCAGCCTGGTGACCGCCCCGAGGCTTCCCTCGACGGTGAGCCCGGCCGCCGGCGTACCGAGACTTCGGGCGAGCAGCTGCAAGGGGCTGGGGGCAGGTGCCGCCTCCGCGGATTGCGGTGCCAGCAGGGTCAGGGCGGTCACGGCTGCCAGCAGCCCCGGGCGCACAGACTGAGCAGACAACCGCATGCAGGATCCCCGAAGGCAAGTGGGACAAGGCGACCCGTCACCGTATCCGGCGGGCCGATGAATTGCGTCTCCGCAGGCAAGTCCGGGCCGTCGGGCGCTATGTTACTGGCGAGTCACATTTCGCGGTCATCGGAGGGCAGATGCAGCTGGCAGCCATCCTCGTTGCGCTGGCCGCGACGGTCCTCGGCATCGTGCTGGTCGGGCGGGCTGCGGCGGCGATGGTCCGGGTGCTCCGAACCGGTCGCGCTGTGTCGCGTACCGACTCCCCCGGCACCCGTACGGTGACGTTGGCTCGTGAGGTCGGCGGCCACACCCGGATGCTGAAGTGGTCCGTCCCCGGTGCGGCGCACTGGTTCGTGATGGTCGGTTTCGTGGTGCTGGTGCTGACGCTCGTCGAGGCCTACGTCGAGCTGTTCCGGCCGCGCTGGGACTACCCGGGCCTGGGCAGCAACCCGGTCTACGGCCTGGTGATCGAGCTGGTGGCCCTGACCACGCTGGTCGGGATCCTGGTGCTGATCGCGGTTCGCCAAGTGGCGATGCGCCGGCCGCGCTCGCGGTTCTACGGCTCGCAGACCTGGATGGCCTACTACGTCGAAGGCACCGTCCTGGCGATCGCGCTGTGCATCTTCGCGTTGCGCGGGCTGCGCGCCGCTGAGGGTGCCCTGCCCTACTCCCACGGCATCGCGTTCGTCTCCTGGTGGGTCGGCCGGACTGTCTTCGGCGGGCTCTCGCGCCGGGCTGCCACGGACCTGATCTACGTGGTGGCGATGGTCAAGATCGTCGTGTCGATGGCCTGGTTCGCGGTCATTGCCGTCAACCTGAACATGGGGGTGGCCTGGCACCGGTTCCTGGCCCCGTTCAACATCTGGTTCAAGCGCAACGCGTCCGGGGTGGTGGCACTCGGCCCGCTGCAGCCGATGGACGTGGACTTTGAGGACCCGGCGGACGACGCGGTGTTCGGCGCCGGGGTGATCACCGACTTCACCTGGAAGGGTCTGCTCGACTTCGCCACCTGCACCGAGTGCGGCCGCTGCCAGTCGCAGTGCCCGGCCTGGAACACCGAGAAGCCGCTGTCGCCCAAGCTGCTGGTGATGGCGTTGCGGGACGAGATGTACGCGGGCTCCGGCAAACCCTTGATCGGCCTGCTCGAGGACGGCGGCGTGATCGAGCCGGACGTGCTCTGGTCCTGTACGACCTGCGGGGCCTGTGTCGAGCAGTGCCCAGTGGACATCGAGCACGTGGACCACATCCTCGACATGCGCCGGTTCCAGGTGATGGTGGAGTCGTCGTTCCCGTCCGAGGCCGGCGCGATGCTGCGCAACCTGGAGAACAAGGGCAACCCCTGGGGGATGAATGACTCGGCGCGGCTGGCCTGGACCGAGGGGCTGCCGTTCCAGGTGCGGGTGATCGAGGACCGGATCCCCGACGACGTCGAGTACCTGTTCTGGGTCGGCTGTGCCGGAGCCCTCGAGGACCGCTCGCGCAAGTCCACCCGCGCGATCGCCGAGCTCCTTGACGCTGCCGGGGTGTCGTTCGGGATCCTGGGGCCGCGTGAGCAGTGCACAGGTGACCCGGCCCGGCGGATCGGCAACGAGTACCTCTTCCAGCTGCTCGCCTCGGCCAACGTCGCACTGCTCAACGAGGTCGGCGCCCGCAAGATCGTGGCAATGTGCCCGCACTGCTTCAACTCCCTCGCCAACGAATATCCCCAGCTCGGCGGGGCGTACGAGGTCGTCCACCACACGCAGCTGCTCGCCCGCCTCGTCGACGAAGGCCGGCTGGTGCCGGTGACACCGATGGACCAGAAGGTGACCTACCACGACCCGTGCTACCTCGGCCGGCACAACAAGGTCTACACCCCGCCGCGGGACGTGCTCGCCTCCGTGCCGGGGCTGCGTACCGAGGAGATGCACCGGTGCAAGGAACGCGGCTTCTGCTGCGGCGCCGGCGGTGCCCGGATGTGGATGGAGGAGCGGATCGGCAAGCGGATCAACGTCGAGCGGGTCGACGAAGCGCTGTCCCTCGACCCGGACGTGGTCTCCACCGCGTGCCCGTTCTGCCTGGTGATGCTCTCCGACGCGGTCACCGCCAAGCAGGCAGCAGGAGAAGCCCGGGCGGACGTCGAGGTGGTAGACGTGGCTCAGCTGCTGGCCCGGTCGCTGCGGCCTGTACCGACGCCTGACCATCGGCCGTTAGACGTCTGACGCTGCCCTGCGCGTCGATTGCCTAACGCTCGCCTGGCAAGCGGTATCGCCGCGTTGGGGACAGCGGGGGCTGTTGAGAACACCGGCCGACCGCGTCGGCGTTGCACCACTGTTGCGGGATGTCCACTGCAGCGGCGCTCCGCCACCAGCGCACTCTCGCCGAGCTCGAGGTGCTCCAGGCCGGGGTCGTCACCCGGCATCAACTCGCCCACCTCGGCATCACCAGCGATGACGTACGCAACCAGGTGAACGCGCACCGCTGGACGGCGTTGGGCCGGCGAGTCGTCGTCCTGCAGTCGGGGCCGCTGACCCTGGCACAGCAACAGTGGGCGGCGGTTCTTCAGCAGGCGCCAGGCGCGGCGCTGGCCGGCATCACCGCGGCCGAGGTGGACGGCCTGCGATGGATCACCCCTGAGCGTCTGCACGTCATCGTCCCCCTCGGCAGCCGCATCGTGCGCAGCCCCCGGGTCATCGTCCACGCGTCGCGCACCTACGCCGGCAGGGCCGATCAGCATCCGCTGCGGCTGCCGCCACGGACCAGGATCGAGCGCTCCATCATTGACGCCGCGTCGTGGAGCCCGACCGATCGTCGCGCCTGCGGCGTCCTCTGTGCAGCAGCCCAGCAACGCCTGACCACTGCCGGCGCGATGCTCGGCGCTCTGGACGCCGCTGGAGCGGTCCCCCGGCGCCGGCTGGTCCGGCTCACGTTGGGTGACATCGAGGGCGGCGCCGACTCCCTCGCCGAGATCGACATGGGGAAACTGGCCGCGTTGGCCGGACTGCCGCCGCCGATCCGCCAGGCCGTACGGTTCGAGGCCGAAGGACGGCGCCGCTTCCTCGACAACGACTTCGGGATCTTCAAGGTCGAGGTCGACGGCGCCGTACACCTGCTTCCTGAGTCCTACTGGGCCGACATGCACCGGCAGAACGAGCTGACGATGACCGGCGCGCGAATCCTGCGGTTCCCCACCATCGCCATCCGTCTCGAGCCGGACCGCGTGGTCTCACAGCTGCGCCGAGCCGCCGACCTGCTCGGCCGTTAGGCATCCGACGCGCCCTGCCGCGTCCAGTGTCTAACGCTCGCGCTGCCGGAACCGGCTCAGGCCATGCTGGGCTCGGCCGCCGTCAGGCTGCTGCGAATCATCTCGCGCATCTCCGGAGTGTCCTGGTGACCGTGCTTGTCGACAGCGTGGGCCACGGCCGCGTCCACGACCTCGTCAGCCTCCCCGGCGATGGTGAGGGTGCAGTTGATGTCGCTGGGCATGGTGCGGCAATCGGCCATCATGCGGGCCATGTCGATCTCCTTCACCGGGGCCAGGCGACAGTGCCTGACAAGGCGGACGCTGACCCGGTCAGCCACGAGACACAAGAGACACATATGAGCGACAGCCGACCACGGCTCACCGCCGCCGTGGAGCCGTCCGGGCGCGAGAATCAGGCAGGAAACAGCAGACGGTGCGCGTGCGACTGGGCAGCCGCCCACGGCTAGCGACTCCCCCCTCCGGAGACTCTGCGTTGCCCGCGATCCACGGGCAACGCAGAGTCTCCAGGAGAACCACCCGGTCGCTCGCGTCAACCGGTGGGCGATGTGAACCAGCTGGGTCAGTGACCGCGCAGGACCCAGTCGTCGTACGCGCTGGCCTCGGCTCCGATCGTCGTCTCGTCTCCGTGGCCGGTGAGGACGCGGGTCTCCGCCGGCAGTACGAGCAGACGCTCGCGGATCGACTCGAGGATGGTGGGGAAGTCGCTGTACGAGCGACCGGTCGCGCCGGGCCCGCCTTGGAAGAGCGTGTCGCCCGAGAAGACGACCCCGTGGCCGACGAGGCAGACCGCACCAGGAGAGTGGCCCGGCGTGTGCAGCACCCGCAAGCCGAATCGCCCGCTGATGATGAGCTCGTCGTCATCGCCGAGGTCGATGTCCGGTGCCCGATCAGGGTGTACGACGTCCCACAGCATCCGGTCGTCCGGGTGGAGCAGCACGGGCGCGCCGGTGAGCTCGGACAGCTCGACGGCCGCGTCGATGTGGTCGTCATGGCCATGCGTGCAGACGATGAACGGCACCCTGCGGCCGGCGACGGCCGACGCGATGGCCACCGCGTCATGCGCGGCGTCGATGACCGCGACCACCTCGTCGTCCCCGTACAGCCAGACGTTGTTCTCGACCTCCCACGTGCCGCCGTCGAGGCTGAACGTGCCGGCGGTGACGACCCGCTCGATCCGTGCTGCGCTCACAGGATCACCACGGAGCGCAGGACCTCGCCGCGCTGCATCTTGGTGAACGCCGCCTCGACGTCGCTGAGCCCGATCCGCTCGCTGACGAACTTGTCCAAGGGCAGACGGCCCTGCAGCCACAGGTCGATCAAGGCCGGAAAATCCCGGCTGGGTAGGCAATCCCCGTACCACGAGGACTTCAGCGCCCCTCCGCGACCGAAGATCTCGATCAGCGGCAGCTCGATCCGCATTGACGGGTCGGGCACGCCGACGAGTACGACCGTGCCGGCCAGGTCCCGCGCGTAGAACGCCTGCTCGTAGGTCTCCGGCCGGCCGACCGCGTCGATGACCACGTCGGCGCCGAAGCCGTCGGTCAGTGCGCGGATGCCCTCGACCGCATCGGTCGAGCGCGAGTTGACGGTGTGCGTGGCGCCGAACTCCCTTGCCCAGCCGAGCTTCCGGTCGTCGATGTCGACGCCGATGATGGTACGGGCGCCGGCCAGCCGGGCCCCGGCGATCGCGCCGTTGCCGACGCCACCACAGCCGATGACCGCCACCGTGTCGCCCCGGCCGACGTTGCCGGTGTTGACCGCTGCCCCGATGCCGGCCATGACGCCACAGCCCAGAAGCCCTGCCACTGCGGGCTCGGCGGAGGGGTCGACCTTGGTGCACTGGCCGGCCGCCACGAGCGTCAGCTCGGCGAAGGCGCCGATCCCCAGCGCAGGCGACAGCTCCGTACCGTCCTCGAGCGTCATCTTCTGTACCGCGTTGTGGGTGGCGAAGCAGTACCACGGGCGGCCGCGGCGGCAGGCCCGGCAAGCGCCGCAGACCGCCCGCCAGTTGAGCACCACGTAATCCCCGACGGTCACCTCGGTCACGTCCGGGCCGACCGACTCGACGATGCCGGCGGCCTCGTGGCCGAGCAGGAACGGGAACGCGTCGTTGATGGCGCCCTCGCGGTAGTGCAGGTCGGTGTGGCAGACGCCGCACGCCTGCACCCGTACCCTCGCCTCACCAGGGCCAGGCGCCGGCACCACGACCGTCTCCAGGGTGACCGGGGCGCCCTTCTCCCGGGCGACGACACCCTGAACCCGTACTGCGTCTGCCATGTCCGCTCCTTCGCCGAGGTAGGGCGATCCTGTCAGCAGCCCGCCCGAACGCGAACGCCGGGGAGGGAACCGTACGGTGAGGGAATGCGTCCGAAAGGTATGAACAAGCTCACGGTGTCCCTGGCCACCTTGATCGTTGTGCTGAGCGGGTGCGGCACCCAGTCCGCGTCGACGTCCTCGAGCACCACCAGCGCCCTCCCGCCGACCAGCGCGCCGGTCGGGACACCACCCGCCTCCTCAGCTGCCCCGACCCCGACGAGCACGTCGACCGGCACCTCGACCGGCACGTCAGCGGTGCCGACAGCGGGCGCAAAGGCAACGCTGAGCTACGTCGGCCCCGTTGGCGGCAAGCGGCTGCGGGTGACGAAGACGGTCAGCGGCGCCACCTACCAGCGGCTGGCCCAGGACCTGAACGCGCTGAAGCCGCTGGCCGGCGCGGTGGAGTGCATGGTCGCGACCGGCGAAGTGGCCTCGATCACCGTCTCGGCCGGTGGCCACTCGCTCGTCTTCACGGTCGAGGGCGCCCCCTGCCGCGGTGTGACGGTCACGAAGGACGGTGTGGCCCAGCCGCTCCTGGCCAACAGCATGACGCTGGTCAACCAGGTCCGCGCCATCGCAGGCTACTCAGGGATGGCGCACCCGCTGACGGGGTGAGCCCAGGCCCCACAGCCGGGGTCAGGCGTCCGCGGTGACCGTCGCGTTCTGCCAGGTCGTGCAGAGCCGCCGGTACGTACGGTCGAAGCCCCGGTCCGGCGCCCACCACGCATCCACCGGCGAGACCAGCCGCTCGCGGAAGTCCGCCCCCACCAGCACCACCCGGCGACAACCCCGCCGTGACTCGACGGCCAGCGACCTGACTTCCTGCCACTCGAGGAACCGGTCCCCGTCGCCCACCCACAGCCCTTGCGCAAGGACCGGCCGCGGCTGGCGGACGTACAGCAGGACGATCAGCGCGATCGCCACGGCGGTGAGGTCACCACCCATCGACGGCACGACCATCTGCCAGATCAGGCTGGCGACGCCGAGTACCAACCACGGCCACGCCTGCGCGAGCCGCATCCGCAGGACGAGCGGCGTCTCGCCCGCGCCGGCCAACCCGAGCGTCTCGACATCGTGGCCGAGGCTGTTCCAGATGCGGCTGAACCGCTCGAGGTCGGTACGAAAGGCAGCGTCCGCGACGAGGCCGCAACCACGTGGCGCCGGTAACGTCCGCCAGTCGTCGCCGACCTCGACCTGCAGCCGCAGCTGCGAGGCGCGCCCCACCAGCCGCGCGTTTCCCAGCGGCCTGGGCCGGGTCCGGAGGAACCGCCGGAGCACCAGCCCCTGCGGCCCGGCCTCCGCCGACCACGACAACCGCCGCCAGAGCACGGTCAGGGAAACGACGGCGAGGGCGATCAGGCAGACGGGCCCGTTGCCGCGCACCCGGTGCACGAGCAGCCCGAGGATCGCGCCGATGAACACCATCGCGCCGAACCCGGCGGACGGAGTGCATGCCTGACGCCAGCTGAGCCGCAGCCGGACGGTCTCCCCCGAGCCGGACATCTGCCGTCAGCCGACCGTCGGGGAGAGGTGAAGATCAGCGATCACGGTGCGGAGGATACCGCGTTTCGCTGATACCGACGGAGGCGTCCTTCGCGCATGCTGGGCGGCAGCACCAGCCAGTCGCGTTCGTCCCGTTCCGCATCGGACAGCCAGTTCCGCCAGGTCGCCAGCGCCAGCATCTGATCGAACATCGTGGGCCTCCTCGGGTAGTCGTCCACCCTCACGACGTACGGGGACGGCCCCGATCGACACCCGGAACCTCAGGGTCAGAGCTCGTCGATCCGCCGTTGCAGGTAGCGCCGCTCGGCTTCCGTCGGCGCCAAGTCAAGAGCTCTCTCGTACGCGGCGGCAGCCTCCGTACGACGTCCGAGCCGGCGGAGCAGGTCGGCCTGGGTCGCCGCCAGTAGGTGGTAGCCGGCGAGCGCGCCCGACCGGTCGAGGGCGTCGACGAGCGGAAGTCCAACGGCCGGGCCGTCGGCCATCGCGACGGCGATCGCGCGGTTGAGCTCGACGAAGGGAGAGGCCGTGAGCCGGGCCAGCTCGTCGTAGCACGAGGCGATCCGCGTCCAGTCGGTGTCCTCGACACGGGCAGCGGTGACGTGGCAGGCGGCAATCGCGGCCTGCAGCTGGTAGGGGCCACCCGGGGCCAGAAGCCTTACTCCTTCGGCAATCTGGCCGCGGTCCCACAACGAACGGTCCTGGTCCTCCAGGGTCATGAGGTCGCCCTGAGCGTCGAGCCTGGCCGCGCGACGGGCGTCCTGCAGCAGCATCAACGCCAGCAGACCGCGTACCTCGACGTCGTCCGGCATCAGCTGGACCAGGATCCGACCGAGCCTGATCGCCTCGGCCGCGAGATCCCAACGCTGGGCCGCAGAGTAGCCCTCGTTGAACAGCAGGTAGACCACGGCGAGCACGCCGGTCGTCCGCTGGGGCAACAGCTCGGGGGGCGGCACGCGGTACGGGATGCCGGCCTCGCGGATCTTGCGCTGGGCCCGCACCAGCCGCTGCGCCATGGTCGCGGTGGGCGTCAGGAAGGCCCGGGCGATCTCGTCCGTTGTCAGGCCAGCGACGGTGCGCAGGGTGAGCGCGACGCGGGCCTCGAGCGCGAGCGCCGGGTGGCAGCAGGTGAAGATCAGCCGCAGCCGGTCATCCGGCCAGTCGTCGTCCTCTGGCGGCGGCATCTCGGCGGCCTCCCGGAGCTTGCCGGCTTCGACGGTGCTGCGGCGCAGCCGGTCCAGAGCCCTGTTGCGCGCGGTCGTGGTCAGCCAGGCGCCCGGCTTTCGGGGGACGCCGTCGACCGGCCAGCGCTTCAGGGCCCGCTCGAAAGCGTCCTGGACGCACTCCTCCGCCAGGTCCCAGTCGCCGGTCAGCCGGATCAGGGTCGCCAAGACCCGCGCCCGCTCGGTGCGGAACGCCTCGGCGACGGCGTCGTCAGGAGTCAAAGGGCCAGAACGGCCGCAGCTCGAGGCCGCCGAACTTCGCCACCGGGTGCTTCGCTGCAACCTCGATCGCTTCGTCCAGGTCGGCGCAGTCGAGGATGTCGAACCCGCCGATGTACTCCTTGCTCTCCGCGAACGGGCCGTCGGAGATCACCACCTCGCCGGCCACCATCCGTACGGTGGTCGCATCGGCGGCTGGGCGGAGGCGGTCGCCGGTCACCCGGATCCCCCGCCGCTCGACCTCCTCGACCCAGGGGATCGGGTCGGTGTCGGCGTCCGGCCCGACGACGGCGTCCTCAGGCACACAGACCAGCATCAGATACTTCATGGTGATTCCTCCTCGGTTGGCCCTTTGTCGGCATCGTGCACTAACACGACGAACGGCAGGTGCCCGGCTCGACACCGGGCAGCCAAATCGTTGGCCATTTGCCGATTCACCCCCCACGTGACCACCTGGGGGTGTAAAACTGCGGCAAAGTCTGAGATGGTGCCATACAACGCCGGACTGGGTTTCCAGCCTTCCGTGGGGGCGGTCGGGACGTGCGTCTGCAGCTTCCGCTGGAGACGTACGCTTCGGTAGTGCGGTAAGCGGAAGTAGAGCGACACGTGCTGCAACTGCAGGCATGCCAGCGTGTGGGGAGGGCGCCCCGATGACGGGCGCCCTGACGACTCGGACGTCCGAGGAGCCTTCCGGAGCCGCCCCATCTGTCGAGGCGGACGGCAGGCGTCACGTCATGCGCGGCCTTTCTGCCCGGGCGGGACGCCCATCGCGAGATCCGCAGCCCGGCATCACTGCAGCCTTCCGCGTCGGCATCCTCGCGGTGGCGCTGGTGCTGCTGCTGGTGTCCCAGCCGTCTCCTCTGGCGGCCCTGTGGGTTTTGCCGCTGATCGTTACCGAGCTCTACCTGCGCGGACGGGGTCTTTCCGACCGCCAGCTGGCCGCGCTCGCCTACTGGTGGGTCGCCACGTCGGCACTGGCGGTGTTTTTCACCGGCGGCGGCCACTCCGCCATGCTGCCCGGGATCCTCGTCGGCACGTTCCTCGCCGGCCTGGCCCTCGGCACCGACGGCGTGCTCGTGGCGAGCGGGATCGCCTCCGCCCTGCTGCTGACCGTCTGGGGCGTGGGCTACCGAGAGCTGGCCGAGCCGGCCCAGCAGTACCTCGGGACCTGCGCAGAGTGGGTGCTCCTCGGTGTTTGTGTCGGCCTTGCGGGTCAGTGGATCGGCCGCCGACAGGCGGGGCCCGACGGGGAGGCGGCAGAACGATACGCCGAAGCACGGGCGCTGCTCAACCAGCTGCGGTCGGTGACCAGCCACCTGCCGGGGAGCCTCGACGTGGCCACGACCAGTGAGGTGCTGCTCGAGGAGTGCCTAGGCATCTGCCAGGCGAAAACTGGTGCCGTGCTGGTGAACGCGGGCGGTGGAAACCTCGTGCCCATGGCTCTGCAGGGCGCACGCCGAGTGCCGTGGCGGAGCCCCGCCAGCGGCTCCGGTCCGCTGCAGAGGGCTTGGGAGAGCGGGCAGCCGGTGCTGGATGTCCGTCAGCCCGATGAGTCCGACACCGGACCCGGCCAGAGCCGGCGGCAAGGCAGCTCGCTCTTGGTCCTGCCGATCCTCTCGCCCGACGGAGTCCTAGGACTGGTAGCGGTGCAGCCGTCCGCGCAGCAGGCGCCGACATCCGACGTCATTGACCGCGTCCGGGCGACCGTGGAGCGCTACGCCGTGCCCTTGGAGACGGCCCAGCTGTTCGAGACGGTCCGGGCCGCGAGCACCGTCGAGGAGCGCAGCAGGCTCGCCCACGACATGCACGACGGCGTGGCCCAGGACCTTGTCTACATCGGCTTCGAGCTGGACCTGCTGCGCTCCAGGGTTGCGCGGCTTGACCCGGCTCTGGGTGACTCGGTGGCCGAGCTTCGCCATCGGACGACGCGCATCATCTCCGACATCCGAGGCTCCATCACCGACCTGCGATCCAGCCGGTCCGTCGAACGGGGCCTGGGCGCGGCCCTGACGAGCTTCGTGCGCAACGCCGGTGCGGCCGGCCAGCTCTCCATCCATCTGACGCTGGACGAGAGCGCCTTCCGGATGCCCGCGGACGTGGAGGTAGAGCTGCTCCGGCTGGCGCAGGAGTTCACCTCACTGGCCACCAACGAATCGGACGCCCGTAACCTCTGGGTCACCTTGGTCGTTGAGCCGCCTGTGGCCTACCTGCGCCTGGACCACGATGGAGCTGCAACCGACGTCGCCACCAGCCTGACCGGCGCTGCGCACCGGATCGAGGCTCTTGGCGGGACACTGACCGTTGTCCGGGTCCGGCCGACCGGCATGTCGGCCGAAGCCATGGTCGGAGGGAGTGCCGATGACGATCAGCATCTTGCTGGTTGACGACCACGACCTGATCCGGGGTGGTCTGCGGCGAGCGTTCGAGGCCGAGCCGGACTTCGATGTTCTGGACGATGTGGGCACCTGCGCGCAGGCGCTGGTTGCCGTACATGCCTCGCGGCCCAACGTCACCGTGCTGGACGTGAACCTCCCTGATGGCAGCGGCATGGACCTCGTCCCCCAGCTTCGCGACCTCGATCCGGACATGGGCATCGTGGTGCTCACGATGTACGAAACGGACGACCACCTGTTCCAGGCCTTGCACAACGGGGCCTCGGCGTTCGTCGCCAAAGGGTCACCGACGTCGGAGCTGCTGTCCGCCGTACGTCACGCCGCAGCGTCGCCGCGTGCCTTCACGAGCGCGGGCCTGGCGCAGGCCATGCAACGGCGGATGACCGGCAGCACCGGGATCAAGCTGACCCAGCGCGAGGGCGACATCCTGCAGCTGCTCAAGCTCGGTGTGCCGGTCAACGACATTGCGGCACAGCTGTACATCAGTGCCTCGACGGCCAAGACGCACATCTCCAAGCTCTACGAGAAGTTGCAGGCGACCAACCGCACGCAGGCCGTCGTCGAGGCGATGCGGCTGGGCCTGCTCAGCTCGGGAGACGCACCGGACGGGGTGTCGAGGCCCGGCTAGCAAGGTTGCCTGCGCGTGTCAATCCTCCGCGCGGTCAGGCTATGCGGGCCCTTGCCCGATGCGCGGTGCCAGCACTCTGAGGACGATGGTGCTGGGGGAGCGAGGCGGGCGTCCCTGATCGAGGGACACCGCCACGTCGACACGGGGACACGCGCAAGGAGCCCGAGAATGCTGCAGAGCAAGGGACCTCGCGCTCACCGAGTGGACGTGGTCGGGCTGGTCATCTCCGTCGCTGCCATTGCCATGCTGGTCGCCGCGGCGATCACCTCGTGGCTGTTGCAGTCCTAGGGCCGGGAGGTCCCCGTTGACCGTTGCCCGCCCGCTGAGCGACATCCTCGACGAGGCCCATTCGGCGGTGCATGCCGGCGTCACGTACAGCGCGACGCCTTGGCCCACCGGCTTCACCCCGCTCGACCGCGAGCTCGGTGGCGGCCTGCGCGCGGGAGAGCTGGTCATCGTCGGCGGGGCGCAGGGCCTTGGCAAGACGACGTTCGCGCTTCAGCTCGCCCGCAATGTCGTCGCGGCCGGCGGTTCGGCTGTCTATCTCTGCTACGAGCACGACGAACGGATCCTGCTGCAGAAGCTGTTGGCGATGGAGGCCGGCTACGCCGAGCCGGAGGACGGGGCCACCCTCACGCAGGTCAGCGACGCCCTGCAGGCAGGTGGCCGCGCTGGACTCGGCCTGGACGATCGACTCGCTCACCTGCCCGGCGCCGCAGCGGCGCTCTCGCGACTCAGGTCCTATGGCGACAGGCTGCGCCTGGTGACCGGCTCTGGGCGTTCGACCGGCACGCAGCAGATCCGAGAGCTCATCCGTCCCCTCGCCGGGTCAGGCATCCTTGTCGTCGACTACCTGCAGAAGGTCTCCACGCCCGGACCGCCGACCACCGAGGACGAGCGAGTGACCACTGTGGTCGCGGCTCTGAAGGACATCGCGATGGACTTTGCCATGCCCGTCGTCGCGTTGTGTGCAGCGGACCGGGATGGCATCGGTGAGGGCCGTACCCGCCTGGCGCACATGCGCGGGTCCACGGCCATCGCGTACGAGGCCGATATTGCGCTGATGCTCAACGACAAGTGGCACGCCGTTGCCCGGCACCACCTGATGTACGCGGGCGCCGGCGCAGGCCGCTACCACGATTGGGTGGTGTGCACGGTGGAGAAGAACCGCGCTGGCCGGCCGGGCACTGACCTGGAGTTTCGTAAGCGGTTCAGCCAGTCACGCTTCGATCCTCATGGACAAGTGGTCCGTGAGGAGCTCATCGACGACAGGGTGTTCCGGGAATGATGACGACGACGATTTCGGTGAGCGTCCCTGCGACGCAAGACAGCCGCCGACGCAGACCCGACATCGGGCGGCTGCTGATGGTCCCGTTTGTCACAGCACTCTTGATCGCCAACGCTGCCCGTGTGGTCACGACGGGCATGGTGGATCTCGACCCCGTGGCGTTCGCCGGCGCGGCTCTGACAGCGGCGTTCTACGCCCTGGTTCTGTGGGCTTACGCGCGTCGCTCCCCCGCCCGGGCCACAAGTCGCCATTGGCCGAGTCACGTGGCAGCGGTCGTCGCGTCCTGGTCGGTCTTCGCCTTCCCGCTGCTGCCGCACGGCCATCGCGGCCAGGGAGTCGGAATTGCAGCCGACGTCTTCTTGTTGGCCGGCTCGGCGTGGTCACTGTGGAGCCTGCGCACCCTCGGCCGCAGCTTCAGCGTTCTGGCCCAAGCTCGCTCGCTCGTGAGTTCCGGACCCTACCGTCTGGTCCGTCACCCTCTGTACCTCGGCGAGATCGTCGGGGCCGTAGGGCTGGCGCTCAACGTCCTCAGCTGGTGGTCCATCGTGACCTGGACGGTCTTGGTCGGCCTGCAGCTCTACCGATCGGTGTACGAGGAGCGGGTGCTGGCAGCCGCTATTCCGGAATACGGGGCCTACCAGTCCAGCACCAGGCGGCTGCTTCCGGGACTCGTCTGACTCTCCGGCACGACGGCGAACGTTGCACAATCCAGCCGGTCACTTCGGTCTACTTACCCGCTCGAGTCTTAGCAAACATCGCGGACCGGCCCAGCGCCTACGGTCGGCGAGGTCCTGCGCCGCCGGCCCTGCCGCTGACATTCACACAACCGAGCCTGTCGTTGCACGCGAGTGCGGCTTCCGAAGCCGCGACGTTCCACTTATGGCAGGCGATATTGACGGCTGACAGTTTGCTGGCCAACCACACAGCCGTTGCCCGGCGATGATCTACTTGCTGAAGATCTTTGCGATCGAGATCGCACCCGGCCCGATGACGACGACGAACAGCGCGGGCAGGATGAAGACGACCAGCGGAAAGAGGATCTTCACTGGCACCTTTTGGGCGCGCTCCTCTGCACGTTGCCGCCGCTTCGTGCGCATCTCGTCGGCCTGCTCGTGGAGCACCCGAGCGATCGGAATGCCCAGGGCATCCGCCTGAATGATGGCCTGGGTGAAACTGCGGAGCTCTGCAACGTCGCCTCGATCGGAGAGCGCACGGAAGGCTTCTTGCCGGGTCTTGCCGATCTGCATCTCCTGCAGGACGCGAAAGAACTCGGAGGCCAGAGGGCCGTCCGTGTTGCGGGCGACCTGGCCGATGGCCGCGTCGAAACCGAGTCCGGCCTCGACACTGATCACCAGCAGGTCCAGCGCATCCGGCATATCCCGCTGAATCCGCTGCTGACGCTTGAGCCCGGTATTGTAGAGCAATACGTTGGGCAGGAAGAAGCCTGCCGCCGCCAGGACTCCGCCGAAGAGAATCGCCACGGCCGCCGCCGACTTACTTCCGACGATCAAGCCGAACGCGCCGAGAACGACCAGTCCGGCTCCCTTGACACCGAGAAGCCGATCCACTGTCCAGCTGCCCGGATTTCCGGCAACGTCGAGCCGGTATTGAAGTCGCTCGGCCACTCCAGCCGAGGATAGCCGCCTCGCCAGCCTCACCATGGCAGTCAGAAATGGCCGGAGGACACGGTCGGCAAAGGATAGTTCCTGCCCGAGCACTTGGCTTCCCCCGCCAAGCTGCATCCTATCGACGACCGCGAGTGACCGAGCCACCTGCCGTCGATTCGGCGATAGGGCACCCGACCCGGCCAGAGCAAGCATCACAGCCAGGAATATCGCCCCGAGGCCCAACGCCAAGGACTGATTGTCAGTCATCTCACACCTCAATCTTGATGAGTGACCGCATCCAGAGCGATCCGGAGACGATGAGCAGACCGGCCGCGCCCAGCATCACAATGCCTGCCGACTCGGTGTAGAGCGGCCTGATGTATGGGCGACGGAATAGGAACAGGAAGGAGAAGATGCCAACCGGGAGAGCCACCAGGATGTAGGCCGACAGCCGGCCCTCGGCCGACAGGGCCCGCACGTGCCGACGAAGCCGCTCGCGCTCCCTCAGCGTGTGAGCCACGGTGCTGAGCACCTCTGACAGGTTGCCACCCACTTCTCGCTGAACCCTGATAGCCATCACGACCCAGCGGAAGTCCTCACTGCCCATTCGCGTGGCCACCTCGTCGAGGGCATCCTCCACCGGCACACCGAGTCGGGCCTGCGTGAGGGCTCGGCCGATCTCCCCGGCGATCGGCTCGGTACCCTGACGGACGATCGAATCGAGCGCTTGTGGGAGGGAGTAGCCGGTGGACAGGCTGCCGGCGGCCAGCTGGAGTGCGTCGGGCAAGGCTGCCATGAATGCGTTCATGCGTCGACGTGCCTTGATTCCTGCAACGAGCTGCGGCAGCAGGACGCCGAGAGGAAGGCCGAGAAGTAAGGCCGCGAGCAGGCTCTGTGTCAGCAGGGCGAGCACCAGGGCCCCCGCCAAACCAGTACCGGCCGACAACAGCACCCACTCGTTGGGGTGGATGGCGATGCCCGCTCGATCCAGGCGTAACCGAAGTTTCTGATCCGGGTCCCGACGTGCCACCATGCGGCCGGCCAGCTCAGCTGCCGATCGGGCAATCGGGGACTCGCGTGACTCGGCATCTGCTGCCGTGCCAGGACCGGCAGATACAAGGGAGAACCGACTGATTTGGGCAAGCCGGCGACGCCGGGCCGCAGTCATCACTCCGGTATCGAAAGCCATGAAGAAGAGCAAAGCCAGGCCGACCCCGATCCCCATGCCCGCAAGAAGCACGGCCCGCGGCAGCCCGGCTTTCGCCGCCGGTCCCGGTGTCGCGGCTGACGTCACCGGAGCGGCCTGCGCGGAAGACGCGGCCGCCGGCAAAGGCTTCGAGGAAGGCGTCGGCCGCAGCGTGGAGGGAGCCGGCACGACGCCGGGCACAGACACACGTGTCGTCGCGGACAGGACGCCGGCCGACGAGTGGACTTGGACAACCACCGCGGCTACCGAACCCGCAAGATTGCTTGGCAGGGCAACGGTCACCAACAGTTCGTGCGTATAGGTTGCTGCGGCCCTGCTGAACGCCTTCGCCAGATCGCCAGCGCTCGCTGCTTGCGTCACATCGCCGCCGCTCGCTGAGGCAAGCCCCTGCAGCGTGGCCGTCACGGTCACGCCGGTGCGGAAAGCGACGGCGTCCAGCCGTACCCGCTCTGCCGCCAGCGTGGCAGACACGCTCTGAAGGCTCTGCTGGCTTCCGGTGTCCGCTCCGTCACTGAGAAGCAGAATGCGTCGATCCTCGACTCCGGACAGCTCGTGTACGGCAGACGTGAGCGCATCGTAGAGCCGAGTGTTTCCCTTGGCCCGCAGGCCAGAGAGGCGAGCAAGCACCGCCCCGTGGTCGGTCGTCGGCGCCACCAACACCCTAACGGCGTCCGAGAACGTCGCCAGCCCAACGCGGACATCTGCAGGGACGTCCCGGAGGAATGCCGCCGCAGCCTGACGGGCACCGATGATGCCGGCGCCCTGCATGGAGCCACTGGTGTCCACAAGCAGAATCGTTGCGCGGCGCTGACTCAACAGTTTGAGTCCCGATGTGCTGGCCGTCGCGGGGACGGGACGACCGTTCACCGTCGCTGTGACCCCTTTGACGTCGACACCTTTGCCGGCGGACAACCCGTGCGCGCTGAACAGCAACTGAAGATGACCATCGCGCGTCACACTGCTGTCGATCGTGCCAGTGGCAGCCCTGACGCCGGGCATCTGCAATAGCAGCAGGCCAATGATCAGCGGGGCCGCCAGAATCAGCCTGAGGGTGCGATCGCGACTCATCGCGCGAACAACTCGAACACGAAGATGGACGGATCCACGCAGACGCCATGGTCGGTCAAGCGCTCGAGCAACTTCGGTCGGAGTCCCGTAGAACGGAGTACGCCCCGGTAGGTCCCAGCGGCGTCGTATCCCATGCCGAAGTCGCTCACGAACACGTCCTGCATGGTGATGACGTCGCCCTCCATGCCCACCACCTCGGATACGTGGGTGACCCGGCGGCCGCCGTCCTTGAACCGCGTCTGATGGACGATCAGGTCGATGGCACTTGCAACCTGCTCGCGTATCGCTCGGATCGGCAGATCAACCCCGGCCATGAGGACCATCGTCTCCAGCCGGGACAGCGCGTCGCGCGGGGAGTTGGCATGCACGGTGCAGAGCGAGCCGTCATGGCCGGTGTTCATCGCTTGCAGCATGTCGAGGGCCGCACCATCCCGCACCTCCCCCACTACAATGCGGTCCGGGCGCATGCGCAGGGCATTGCGCACCAGATCACGGATCGACACGGCGCCCTTCCCCTCAATGTTCGCAGGTCGCGCCTCGAGACGCAGGACGTGATCCTGGTTCAGCTGCAGCTCGGCCGCGTCCTCGATGGTGACGATTCGTTCGTCGGTGGGAATCGCTCCGGAGAACACGTTGAGCGAGGTGGTCTTGCCCGATCCGGTTCCCCCGCTGATGAGAACATTCATCCGTCCGCGGACGCACGCCTCGAGAAAGTGCCACACCGGCGCGGTGAAGGTTCCGAAGTCGATCAGGTCGCTCGCCGCGAACGGGTCGGACGCGAACTTGCGGATGGTCAGCATCGAGCCGTCCAGGGCGATCGGAGCGACCACCGCGTTGACTCGGCTGCCGTCGGGCAGCCGAGCGTCGACCATGGGGCTCGACTCGTCGATCCGTCGACCAACTCGACCGACGATCTTGTCGATGGTGCGCCGCAAGTGAGCCTCGTCGTTGAAGTAGGCCGTAACCGGTCGCAGGCGGCCGGCGACCTCGACGAAGATCTGCTGCGGTCCGTTGACCATGATTTCCGTCACGTCAGCATCGCGAAGGTAAGGCTCCAAAGGCCCGTAGCCGAGGATGTCGTCGGCGATCTCCTGCGCGATGCGGGTTCGGTCGGCCACAGTGAGAGGGGTCTCTTCGCGCTCGAGCACCGACTGCAGCGTCTGGCGCACCTGACCCTCCAGCTCGGACTGAGTCATGTTGACGTCGTACAGCTGTGGCCCGAGGCTCTCGACAAGGGTCAGATGCACCTTGCGCTTGAGGTCGAAGAATGGGTCGAGAACCTTGACCGTGCGGCGGGTACGAGCACCCTCCTCGCCCGGAGGTGGGGCGGTCTGCACAGTCCTCGCGGCAGCCAAACGGTCTGCGAGCGTCATGGTTGGTCCCCCCTGCGCATAACCGAGAAGGAGCGGCGGTCACGGCGCGGCCGGCCTTGGGCCACGGGCGGGAAGTGCGCTTTCGCGAACTTCTTGAAAGCTTGACTGACGGCGTGGTTCGGCTGATCGGTCACGATCGGGACGCCACGATTGATCGAGGTCGGGACCGCACGACTCGAGGGCACCTCGAGCGCGATCCTTGCACCCAACGTCTTCGCCACGTCCGCCACGCTGAGCCCGACCGAGGCATCTGCACGGTTGAGGACCAGCATGCGCTGCTCCTTGTCCAGGCCCAGCATGTCGAGGGTTTCCATGGTGAGCTTCAGGTTCTTGACAGCTGGCACGTCCAACGTGGCCAGAAGTAGGTGCACGTCCGACTCGTCGAGGGCGACCAGAACCTGCTCGGTGAAGGCGGGTGGGGTGTCGACGACCACGTAGTCGTACAGACTCTTCATGACCCGGATCAGCTCGCCCACTGTTGCGGCCGGGATAGCATCAGCTAGCCCCGGCTCGATCGGTGCCAGCACGGTGTCGAGATTGTGGCTGTGCGCTGTGACCAGTGACGCCACCGCGGTCTGATCGATGTGACCCGACAGGGCCACCGCATCGGCAATCGTGCGGGAGGGGAACAACTGAAGCGCGATCGCGACGTCTCCGAAGGCTAGGTCGAGGTCGATCAGCCCGACTCTGCTGCCCTGGGCGGCCATGGCGGCAGCGAGGTTAGTCGATACCGTCGTCTTGCCGCAGCCGCCCTTCGCCGAAAACACCGTGATGCACTTCGCCTGCGGCATTGCAACGGCCGACTGCGGCAACTGCTGCACGGAGCGCAACTGCGCCGAGACGTGGCCAGAGGCACGGCAGGCCTCATTGAGGGCTTGCAGATTGTCGGCGGCTACCACTTCGCGCACGCCGGACTTCAAAGCCTGACCGAGCACCGCAGCATCCACGCGCCGCCGCAAAAGCACGAAGCCGCGAGCGGGATGAACGGTGCGCTCTGCAGCTGCCAGGTCGCAAGCGGCGTCGAGGTCGATGTCGGGACCGACCACCACCAGGTCATCGGCTGAGGTCTCGAGCAGCCGGCGCAGGGAAGCCAGGTTGTCTACTTGGTCTCCGGGACCGATGGCCGACCGTAGGACCGTGGCGGTGTCTGGATGCGCTTCCACAAGGATGGCCATGTCGTCAGCCTCCGTCCCCGAATAGGTGCCGATTGTCGACGCCCGGACCGGGCGTGACGCTCGAGTGGGCGTTGAGCAGTGCGAAGTACAGCGCACCGGTCTGTTCACCGTGGATGAGTTTCTGCGCCTGCTCCTGGTCGACGGCGAGAGTGAGCAGCGATTGTGCCAGTTGTTGCGCAGCTACCTGATCGCTGGCCGGGCTCGCCGTGGCGCTGGGGCTCGCCGAGGGGGTCGGCGCGAGCGTGGCATCGGGCGGTGCTGTCGTCTGGCCGACGGCCAGAACGGTGACCCGATCGAGCAGTAGCCGCGTGGCTCGGTCGTACTCGAACTTCTCGGACAGGCCGTCACCGCTGGGCACCCACGGTTGCTTGTCGAAGGTGATGGAGTTGTAGGTGTCGAAGATTGCCACCTCTGACCCGGGCTGCACGAAGCCGCCAACCCGCATCGGATCGTCGACACGTACGGTAACCACCATCTTGCCAGCCGGGATTACGAGGCCGGTGACCTTGGCCGGCACGGGCGGACCAAAGACGCCCTGCATGATGATCTCGCCTGGATATACCTGAGCCTTCGCGACCTGGTCAGCGATGGCGGCGATCTTTGTGACCGCACCCTGTGGCACGGTCTTCCGCGGCAGCTGACTCTGCGCGATCAGCCCCTTGTCCTGAGCCTCCTTGCCCGTCATTCCGAGCGGAATGACCTTGGCGGCAACAAGGGCTGTGACGGGCTGCTCCTTGGCAAGTGCGCGGGAATCGGCGTTGCTCACATAGGCGAAGACAGCCCCGGTCCCGCCAACAGCCAGCAGCAATGCGAGCGCGAACAAAATCAATCGGCGTCCCATGAGGACGGTCCCTTCCAGAGGTGTGACATGTGGACTTCAGCCCGTGAGCTGTACGACGATCGTGCCGAGGCCAGGCCCGGGTCCAATGGAGCCGGAGGCCGGCACCAGGTCATGAGTGAAGAATCCCTTGATACAGCTGTCGCTCGCGCTGTTGCTGGGACACTTCGTCTTGCCGTCGACCATTGAGGCCACCTTGTCGGAAGCCTGCGCGTAGTAGCCGGTGAGAAAGAACGGCGCGAAACCCTTGAGCTCATACTTCGCATTCGATCCGGTGCCGGTCAAGGCATCGTAGATGGGGATGTCGATGACCTTGCCGACGAGGGAGGCGATGTCACATCCGCTCGGGGCCGAGCGGCCGGTGCTATCGCTGTACCAGCCACCGACCACCTCCGCCAACTGGCAACCACTCCCCGGCGTGAGCCAACCGAATCCGCCGGGCACATCCGCCCCTGATGGTCCCTGGCCGCAATGTGGCGCAAGAGTGGTCTGGTGAAAGTAGATGGCCTTCTCCACTGGCCAAGGCGTCGGCGACGGGTAGGGCCCAGCAGGCTGGAAGATCGTGCCGTTGCTGGTGAAGGAGTTGTACTCGCAGACAGAGAACGTCAGAGGCAGGACACCGTTGATGAAGCTCGGGGCCCCCCACGCTGCCCTTGCGCACGCTCGGACGGACGTCCCGGCATAGGCGCCCCTTCCGGGCAGAGCTCTTGAGAATCGAGGTGGCAGCAAGGCCGAACCGCCGGGCCGGCGCGTCGCGACCCGGACCTGGACGAAGTTGCCGGTTGCCGGTACCGGCCCGCAATCCCAACGAGCGGGGGCGGCCGCAGAAGCGGCACAGCTGCTCAGAGCGGCACCACGGCCGCACACCTCGGAGACGGTCGACGTCGCGTCGTTGGAGTTGAGGTCCGCCAGTGTGGCCACGGCGACTCGCTCCCCTGCACTGGTGCACGCGGCGTTGGAGGCGCAATCCTCCGTCGCCGCCAGCACAGTGGCGTCGGCGGCGTTCTGCAACTGGCGGCTTTCGGCGTAGATGCCGCCCACGTCGACGACGATCGCCCCAATGCCGAAAAGGACGGCGGACATGACGATCGCGAAGAAGACAGCGAAAGCACCTTCGTCACTGCCGCCTAACCGCCGCATCGCATGACTCCGCTTCCGGTAAGAGTAAAGCTCGTGCCGAGGGTCGATCCAGTTCCGTGGCTGGCAAGGTTGGCCAGCGTCCCGAGTCCGGGAGTAATAAAACTGAAAGTCCTCGAGGCGGTGACCTTAGCGTTCGGTACGGGACTCGAAAGCACCCCGGAAGGGCAGAGGACCGAACTGACGGACACGGCCGTAGCCCCAGAGCCGCAACCGTTCGGAATCGCGGCGCAGGTCGCGGCCTGGGCAGTAGCTGCGGAACTTCCGGGCTCCCGCAGCGCGATGCCACGGACGCCCTCTCGCGCAGCTTCAGTAAGGGACAGTTGTTGATTGTAGGCGCGGCCGAAGTCCACCGTCCCCATCACCAGCAGCAGGAACAGTGGAAGGATGAGGGCGAACTCGACGGCCGACGCGCCGCTGTCCTTCGCCATCACGCCCTCCCGAGACATGTCGATCACAGTCCCGCTGGCATTGCCGCGAATAGACCAGCTACGCCGGAGCCGAGCAAGGTAACGGCACCGACGATCACCGTTGCGATGAGCGACACCATAAGGGCATATTCAACCGCGGTGGCGCCGTCGTCCGACTGCACCACGGAAACCGCATCATCATGGCCTGTCATGGGATTCCTCATGTGATCAAACGCTCATCTGCAGGACTAGCGCAATGGCTGTCCCAGGTGGCGCGACTCGCGCGCCCCCCGGGACAGCCTGGCGAGGTCAGAGTGCGGCTGCGACGTTACCGAAGATGGTGTTCAGGTTCGCCCCCACAGCCGTGACTGCGCCGATGATGACGATGGCGATGAGGGAGACCATCAGGCCGTACTCGACGGCGGTGGCGCCCTCGTCCTCGGAGGTGAGCCGGCTCAGCTGGGTCTGAAGGTATACGTAGAGAGCGAGCATTGCGCTTCCCCTTTCAAGGGATCGTCCGGCGCCTCCGCCGGGTCGACGGGTGGAGCAGCTCGGCCGCTGCTCTCAGGAAACACACTGCCGCTTCGGCCCTTGGCGCGGTACCGGTCATGCGGTCGATCCATTTCGGCGCATTGGGCGGCCGGCGCGCTAAATGGCCAGCGCCATAGCCCCAACTGACTAGTCAGGGGCAGACGAACCGCTTTTGTGGGGTAACGATTTTCGCTTGGAAGCACAACGGTGCTCGGCCTCGAGGATGTCAAGGCCGAGCACCGCCGTAGCACGCGTGACAAGGGTCTACCCGAGGAACGCGTACTCCTACATTGCGCAGATCACCGCAGCCCGATGTTGACGTAGTAGGTCTGGCCGTCGTCGAGCGTCACACCCACTCGCCAGTAGAAGCCCACCTGACTCTTGTCCGTCTTCCAGTTGTACTGGTACTGCGTGCCATCCCAGGTGTACGTGGTGCTGCTGCTGGCCACCGCGGTGTACGCCGACTCGTTCACCGCCGCCGTCGTGCTGCTGCCCTTCACCGGCACCAGCCACAGGGGCGCCGCACCGGCCTGGATGACAGTGCCGGCAGCATTCCTCAGCTGGAACTTCATCGGGATGGTCTGGCCGGCGTTGAACACGCTGGTGGCCACGCCAGTCTGGTGCGCCGTGTCGTTGACTGGCTGCAGGAACAGCGTCGTCCCGTAGCCGTACACGACCTTGTACGTGGCCTTGGCACTGCCGACGTTGCCGGCCTTGTCGGTGGCCGTCGCGGTGTAGGTGAACGTCCCCACGCCGTTGGCCGTGCCACCACTAGTGATTCCCGTTGTCGGTCCGGCCAGTCCGCTCGTGGCGTCCGTGGCTGTCGCGGTGGCGGCCGGAACCGCACCGATGGTGTACGTCGTGCCGTCCTTGACCCCGCCGACCGTGACGGTCGGGGCAACGGTGTCCACGTTGATTCCACTCAGCGTGGTCGTCCCCTTGTTGCCGGCGTTGTCGACCGCGGTGCCGGTCACGCTGTTGCTACCCTGCGCGGCAAGCGTCGCGTCCGGCTGGCAGCTGGCGATCCCACTGACGGCGTCCTTGCAGTCGAACGCCACGGTGACGGAAGCGTTGTACCAGCCGCCGGCGTTGGGACTCGTCGTCGCCTTTCCGGTGATGGTCGGCGCGGTCTTGTCGACGAGCACGGTGACGGTGGAGGCGGTCTCGGTGTTGCCCGCGTTGTCGACGCTCCAGTAAGCGACCGTGTGGGTGCCCTCGCTGGAGACGGAGACCGTCGCGCCGGTCTGCTGCGCCCCGCCGTCGACCGTGTAGTACGTCGCTGCCACACCGGACAGGTTGTCCGTCGCACTCAGCGTCACGGTGACGTTTGCGTTTTGCCATCCGCTGGGTGCGGTTGCCGTGGTGCTCGGGTCGTGGCGGTCGATCTTGATGGCACCCACCGTCGCACCCCTTGTGTTGCCGGCCTTGTCGCTCACCGAGGCGCCGATCGAGAGGTTGCTGCCTTCGCCGGTGATCGTGCTGTTGGCCGGGGTCGCGCCGTCGATGCCGGAGAGCGCGTCACCGCCGGTCCACTTCACCGTCACGTCGCCCCTGTACCAGCCGTTGCCGTTCGGCGAGGTGGTGGCGGCACCGCTCAGGGTCGGGTACGTCTTGTCGACGTTGATGCCCGTGATGCTGAACGGGTCACTGACGTTGTCCGCGGCGTCGGTGGCGGTGCCGCCGGCGCTCTGGTTCCCGCCTTCACCCAGGATCTTGGCCGCGGGGCAGGACAGAACGCCGGAGAGCCCGCCCTGGTCCGCGCAGGTGAACGTTGCGGTGACGTTCGCGTTGAACCAGCCGTTCGCGTTCGCGTCAGCGGAGAGGCCTCCGGTCACGGTCGGCTTGGTCTTGTCGATGCTGACCGTGGCCGGGTCCGTGGCACTGTTGCCGGCCTTGTCGACCGCCTTGCCTTCCAGTGCCTGGTTCTGACCCTGGGTGCTGACCGTCTGCGGTGTGGTGCAGGAGGCGATGCCTGAGCCACTGTCGGTGCACGTGAACGTGACAATGACGTTGGTGTTGTTCCAGCTTCGAGAGTTGGCTGCCGGTGCCTGGGTGTGGCTAATGCCAGGCGCCGTCTTGTCGATCTTGACCTCGATGTTCTTCTGCGCCTCGACGTTGCCGGCGTTGTCCACGCTCCACACCTGGAGCGTGTGTACGCCCTCCGTGTCGATCGTGACGCTGATGCCGGAGGCCTTCGCGTCACTGTCGAGCTGGTAGTACGTCGCGGCGACGCCGGAGAGGTTGTCGCCGGCTGTCAGTTGGACGGTGACGGCGCTGTTGCTCCAGTCGGACACGTCCGAGACCGTGGTCGAGGGGGCGGTCCGGTCGATCTTCACCGGGGCGCTCGCTGCCGAGGTCTCGTTGCCCGCCAGGTCCCGAACCGATGCTCCGGCGGTAAGGCCGGCGCCTTCGCCGTCGATCGTGCTGTCAGCCGGAGTGGCACCGTCAATGCCCGAGAGCGCGTCGGCGGCAGTCCACTTGATCGTGACATCGCCGTTGTACCAGCCAGCGCCGTTCGGGCCGCTGGTGGCGGCACCGCTGAGCGTCGGAGCGGTCTTGTCGACGTTGATCGGTCCCACGGTGACGTCGTCGGTGTTGCCGGCGGTGTCAGTCGCGGTTCCCGTGGCGGTCTGCGCCTTGCCCTCGAAGAGCTTGGTCGGCGAGCTGCAATCGGCGATGCCCGACAGAGCGTCGTCGCAGCTGAAGCTGACCGTGACATCGCCCGCGTACCAGTTGTTGGCGTTGGCATTGCGGTCCGGCGCACCCGTGATGGTGGGCTTGACGGTGTCGATGCTGACCTTGGCATCGTCGGTCTGCGTGTTGCCGGCGTTGTCGACCGCGGTGCCGGGGACGGCCTGGCTCTGCCCGTCCGTGCTTACGTCGGCGTTGGGCGAGCAGCTCGCCACGCCAGAGAGGGCGTCAGCGCACTGGTAGGCGACGGTAACCGGCGCGCTGTTCCAGCCCTTGCCATTGGGTGCTGGTGTGACCGTGTGGCCGATGGTCGGCTTGGTGAGGTCGATCTTGACCGTTGCGGTCTGGGGAGCCTCGGTGTTGCCGGCCTCGTCGACGCTCCAGTATTTCAGTGTGTGCACACCCTCGGCGTCGATCGTCAGCGACGTACCCACTTGCTGCGCGCCGCCGTCTAGGGAGTAGTACGTCGCGTCGACGCCCGAGAGCCCGTCTCTCGGGTCGAGGCTGACGGTCACCTTGCTGTTGTTCCAGCCGGCCGGGGCGTCGGCCCCGGTCGTGGGTGCAGTGCGGTCGATGTTGACCGGGGTGCTGTCGGCGGTGCCGCCGTTGCCGGCTTTGTCGCTCATCGACGCGGTGTCCTTGAGCCCGCTGCCCTCCCCGGTGATCGTGCTGTTAGCCGGGCAGGTGGCCACACCGGAGCGGTCGTCAGCACACGTCCAGTCGATGTTGACGTCGCCGTTGTACCAGCCGTTGCCGTTCGCGGCGACGGTGGCTTTGCCGCTCAAGGTTGGGGCCGTCTTATCGACGTTGATTCCGCCAACCGTCGCGGTGGCCGAGTTGCCTGCCGCGTCGACCGCAGTGCCCTCGAGCGACTGGTTCGTACCCTCGCCGAATGTCTTGTCAGCTGTGACGGTGTCGATTCCTGAGAGCGTGTCAACGCCGGCGAAGTGGACGGTGACGTCGGTGTTGCTCCAGCCATAGCCGTTGGCGGCTGGGGTGCGGCTGCCAGTGATGATCGGCCTGGTCTTGTCCAAGCTTACGGAAGCCGGGTCGCTCGCCGTGTTGCCGGCGTTGTCCGCGGCCGTACCGGTGACGATCTGGTCCTTGCCCTCCGTGGAGACGGATTGCGGAGCGGTGCAGCTGGCAACGCCAGACAGCGTCGCCTGGTCGTCGCAGGTGAACGTGACGGTGACGTCGCTGTTGTTCCAGCCGTTGCCGTTCGCCTCGGGCGAGAGTGCGTGCGTGATGGTTGGGTTGCTCTTGTCGATCTGGACCGTCAGGGTCTTTGCAGACTCCACGTTCCCGGCTCTGTCCGTGCTGCCGTACGAGATGCTGTGCGTGCCCTCGGTTGTCAGGGTGACCGTGGTCCCGGTCTGGACTGAGCCGCCGTCGACGGCGTAGTGCGTGGCGTCGACGCCGGACAATGCGTCGTGCGGCGTCAGAATGACATCGACGCTGCTGTTGACCCAGCCACTCGGGGCCGAGACGTCGGTGTTCGGCGCGGTCTTGTCGATCTTGACCGGCGCACTCGTGGCGGTGGTGGTGTTGCCGGCCTTGTCAGTCACCGATGCGGACGCAGTCTGTCCTTCGCCCTCGTTCGAGAGAACGGAGTTGGCCGGAGCCGGACCAGCGAGGCCGGAAAGCGCGTCGTCGGCCGCCCACACCTGCGTGACATCGGTGTTGTACCAGCCGTTGTCGTTCGGCGTCGTGGTTGGGGCGGCGCTGAGGTTCGGCGCAGTCTTGTCGACGTTGAGGCCGGAAACTGTCGTGCTTGCGCTGTTGCCGGCGGCATCGGTAGCCGAGCCGACGACGCTCTGGTTCGCGCCCTGACCTAGATGCTGCGGCCCGGTGACGGAGTCGATCCCGGAGAGTGCGTCCTTGCCGTCGAAGGAGACGGTGACATCGTCCTTGTACCAGCCTGCGCCATTCGCTACGCGGTCCGGGGCACCCGTGATGGTCGGTGCTGTCTTGTCGATGTTGACCGTGGCTGTGCCCGAGATGCTGTTCCCGGCGTTGTCAGTTGCGGTCCCGGTAACGTTCTGCGCCTTGCCCTCGGTCGTGACGTTCACCGGGTTCGTGCAGTCCTTCAGGCCGGAGAGGTTGATCTGGTCGAGGCAGGCGAAGCTCACGCTGACGTCGGTGTTGTTCCAGCCGTTCGCGTTCTGCTCCGGGGCCTGGCTCGGCGTGATGCTCGGAGACGACAGGTCGATCTTGACGGAGAACGTCTTTGCGGCCTCTGCGTTGCCGGCGTTGTCGACCGACCAGTACCTCACGGTGTGTACGCCCTCAGCCCCGACGGTCACCGTGTTGCCCTTGGTCGGCGTTGTCGCACCGTCAACGGCGTAGTAGGTGCTGTCGACGTCGGACAGGTTGTCACTGGCGTGCAGCCCGACGGTCACCGGCGCGTTGACCCAACCACTGGGGACGCCGTCGACGGAGGTGCTCGGCGCCGTACGGTCGATTTTGATGCCGTCGACGGTGGCGCTGGTGGTGTGGCCAGCCTTGTCGCTGACCGACGCCGACGCGGAGCGGTTCGAGCCCTCACCGGTGACGACGGAGTCGGCAGGGCAGGCAACGACGCCGGACAGGTTGTCGCCGCAGGTCCAGTGGACGGTGACGTCGCCTGAGAACCAGCCGTTGCCGTTAGCCGAACCCACGACCGCGCCCGTGATGGTCGGGGCGGTCTTGTCTACGTTGACGACCGGCGTGGTTACCGAGGCGCTGTTGCCGGCGGCGTCGGTCGCCGTCGCGATGTCGGTCTGCCCGGCGCCCTCACCGAAGGTGCGTGCGTGGTCCTGAGTCTTTATGCCCGACAGGGCGTCCGACGCCGTGTACGTCGCCGTGACGTCGTCGCCGTACCAGCCGTAGGCGTTCGCTGCCGGCAGGCTGTCGACGGTGATGACCGGCTTGGTCTTGTCGATGCTGACGGTCGCCGGGTCGGTCGCCGTGTTTCCCGCATTGTCCGTGACTGTCCCTGGGACGGTTTGGTGGCTGCCCTCGGTGCTGACCGTCTGGGGACCGGTGCAGCTGGCCACTCCGGACAAGGCGTCGGAGCAGGCGAAGGTCACCGTGACGTTGCTGTTGTTCCAGCCGTCGGCGTTCGCGGCCGGGTTCTGGGTGTGCCCGATAGTTGGTGAGGTCTTGTCGATACCGAAGCTGACCGTGTGCGCCGTCTCGGTGTTGCCGGCGACATCAGTGCTCCAGAACTTCAGGGTGTGATTGCCCTCGGCGGTGACGGGGACGCTGGCGCCGACGGTCTGGGTGCCACCGTCGAGCTGGTAGAACGTCTTGTCCACGCCCGACAGCCCGTCGTTCGGCACGAGCGACAGTGTGACGTCGGTCTTGTTCCACGCCGGCGGGGCAGTGACGGTCGTGTTCGGGGCGGTACGGTCGATCTTCACAGCCGGCGCGCTCTGAACGGATCCACTCGTGTTGCCGGCCCTGTCAGTCGCGGTCGCGCTGGCGGTGAGACCGGTGCCCTCGCCGCCGATCGTGCTGTTGGCGGGATTCGTCGTGCCGGACAGGGCGTCCGTCGCTGTCCACGCGACGGTGACGTCCCCCTTGTACCAGCCGGCCGCATTCGGGCCCGGCGTCGGGGCGCCGGTCAGGGTCGGAGCCACCTTGTCGATGTTGATGCTGCTGACCGTGGTGTTAGCCGAGTTGTCGGCGTTGTCGGCGGCGGTTCCCGTTACGGACTGGCCCGCGGCGCTCGTGCTGAGGGTGGTCGGTCCGGAGGTCGTCTTGATGCCTGACGTCGCGTCGCTCGAGGTGAACGAGACCGTAACGTCCGTGTTGTTCCAGCCATTTGCGTTAGCGACCGGCGTGCGGCTGCCGATGATCGTCGGAGCGGTCTTGTCCAGCTTGACCACCTTCGAGCCGCTCGCACTGTTTCCCACGTTGTCGGTAGCTATCGCGCTCTTGGTGACCGTGCCATCAGTCGTCACGGTGTCACTCGCCGGGACGACGGTCGCGATCCCGGACCCTCCAGGGTCCGTGGCGGTCCAGGAGACCGTGACGTTGCCGTTGTTCCAGCCGGCGCCGTTCGCTGCCGGGCTCGTCGAGGCGCTCACACTCGGCGCCGTGTTGTCCAGCGTGTACGCCGCGGACTGCATTCCGAAGACTTCGTTCTGATTGGCCGTGCACTTGCCGTTGCCGTTGACTCCCTTCCATGCCTTGGTGGTGTAGGCAATTGTCCCGTTGCCTGCCCCAGCCGTGAGCCACGGGTACGTCGAGCCGCTGAACACCCAAAGGGCCTTCGGGTTCTTGTCCGACGTCAGGGTGGCGATCGTGTTGTTGCTTCCGTCGATGACGTCGACGCACTGAGTGGTGGCGTCGGTGTTCACCGTCAGCGTCAGTGCCGCTCCCTGCCTTGCGTACACCGTCCCGGCAGCCGTGAACGTGCTGGCTCCGCCACTGAAGGCGGCACTGACCACGGAGGCCGCGGTCGCGGTGCCGTTGCCAAAGGTCACCAGAGCTGAGGCCAGCATGGTCGTGAGCGCCGCGAAGGCGGCGATCAGGCGGTGACGCCGCTCACGCGAGGCCACGCCGAGGAACCGACCGAGGGCAGACAGACAAGTCATGAGAACTCCAGACAGCAGCCAACGCGCCCGGACATGTGGGCGCCGACCTGACACTGACCGCCGCTTCAGCAGCCCCACATCCACCGCACAGTTGGAGAAGTCGGACATCGGTCCGAGAAGGTAGTCATTTCGAACCACGTCAACTGGCAGTCGGGCGCATAGCGCGCCCGAACCTAGCAAGGGCCCCTAGCTCGTCGATCCCTGGTAGACGTGACGCCGGTCGACATCGGGCGTCCCCCAGGAGACGGCGTCGCCAGAGGTCAATGACCGCGCCTGCTACGGCTGGGCCCGGATGACCTGCTCCTGGAGCAGCCCCCCGGGTGGCCGATATACGTCCGCCCGCGAAACCCCACAGGGATAGACCACCGTCGACCGGCGGGATCCGGACGGTTGCCCAGTAGTGATCGGCGGAAAGCTTCGTCACCTGGCCCGCGACCCCTGGACGATGTAGACGGTGTCCCTTGCACTGAGCAGTCGTACGGCGTGAGACGCCGGCTATGGCTGAAGATCTCAAGCGCAAGGCTCTGGACAAGACGTCAAGGCTAAGCCTGCCGCAGGGAAACCGGTCACAGTCAACAGTGGCGGCGAGCCGATCAGCCGGGTCGCTTCGGCGATCTGGTCGTGGTCTCACAGCGGGCGGTCCTGCTCCTCGAGGACGGCCAGGTCCCCGTTGGCGTCGACGCGGGCGGCCCGCTGGGCATGCTGGAGCAGCATCAACGCGAGCAGGCCGCGTACCTCAGGACCGTCGGGCGTCAGCCGGGCGAGCACCCGGCCGCGTCGGATCGCCTCGGCCGCGAGCTCGACTCGCCCGACGGAGGAGTAGCCCTCGTGTAATTGCTGATGGACCACCGCGAGGACCCCGGTGGTGCGTGCGGCCAGCAATTCTGGAGGTGGCACGCGGTACGGGATCCCGCGGCGCGGAACTTGCGCTTGGCCTGACCAGCCGCTGGGCCATGGTCGCCGTCGTGGTCAGGAAGGCGCCGGGCGATCTCCTGCGTGCTAAGGCCAACGAGGGTGCGCAGGGTGAGCGCGACCCTGGCCTCGAGCGGTAAAGGCGGGGGCTAGCTGAAGATGAGCCGCAGCCGAACGTCGGGGAAGTGGCCGTACTCCGGGGGTCCGGCACGCCGGGCACCTCCCCGAGCTTGACCGCCTCTACCTCGCCTGGCGCAGCCGATCCAGGGCCCGGCTGCGGGCCGTCGTGGTCAGCCAGGCGGCGGGCCCCCCGGGACGCAGTCGGTGGGCTAGCGCTGCAGGGCCTTGTCGAAGGCATCCTGTACACACTTCTAGGCCGGGTCCCGGTCACCGGTGACCCGGATTTCGGTGGCCAGTACCCGGGTCCACTCGACGCGGAAGTCCGCCGAGACGGCATCCTCAGCGGTGACAGAGGCCAGAACGGGCGCGGCTCGAGCGCCCCGAGCTTCGGGACCGGGTGCTTGGACGCCACCTCGATCGCCTCGTCGAGGTCGGAGCAATCGATGACGTCGAAGCCTCCGATGAACTCCTTGGTCTCGGTGTACGGGCCGTCGGAGACGACGACCTCGCCGCCGCGGACCCGTACCTTCGTCCACCCCGAGATCCCGTGCAGCCGATCGCCGAGCACGCGGACGCCGCGGCGGTCCATCTCCTCGACCCAGGGCTCGACGTCCTAGCCGGGCCCACCGGTCGGCTCAACGGGCTCTTGTTCGACGCAGACCATCCTCAAGTACTTCATGCGTTGCCTCCTCGGTTGATTGTTTCACCGGGACGACGAACGGCGGGCTACGGTTTCGACGCCCTGGCGTACGCGCTTGGACAGGCTGCCTGCGACCGTGGCGCACAAGTTGGCCGGGCGTTCCGACCCTGGACGCGCAAGTTCCCCACCATCCGGGATGTCCTCTACCATCCTTGACCGTCGGTCGGAACGGCCACGCAGCCGTCCGAGATCGGACGGCGCCTGATCCCCATGCGCACTCGTGCGACAACGGTCGCTGTCGCCCTGCTCGCGACGGTGCTACCACCGTCGCGCGCGACACTGCCGTGGCCCCCGTCCCGGCGACGCCGACCGCTGCGGCGGTCAGCCTGCACAGCGCGGTCCCCGTGTCCTAGCTGCCGGCGGATACGGTGCCGGTCGCGCTCCGCGGCGAGATGTACTCGGCCAAGGCAGCAGCGACCCGGGCCCACGGACTGCTCGGCTGTTGCAGCTGTCGAAGGACGCCACCCCCATCGCCGACCCACCCGGACCGACCGGCGACCAGAGCGCACGACCGCTCGGCGGCGTCGTTCGTACGTCCTCGCGAACCCACGGCCAGGGCGGCACCCGCACCGGGCGGTGGCGCAGGATCAGCAACGGGTTCCGAATGCCGGCGGAGCAGACCAGCCGGCCCGGACCCCGTCAGGCATCTACCAGGCGCGTTGACTAACTGCCCGCGCACACTCTCGCTGGGGATGCCAACCACGTACCCGCTGCGGGGACGGAGAGGATGTTGCCGCATACCGCACCTTGGGCCGTCGTCTGCTTGTTGACGATCGAGGCGCCTGCATCTGCGCTGAAGACATTGCCTTTGACGATGTTGCCGCCCTGCCGGTACTGCGGCCCGTCCGAGGCCAGCTTGAGGCCGTACCCAGCGCTGCCCGAGATTCGGTTGTGGACAATGGAGTTGTTGTAGCTGCGCAGTTCTATGTTGCTGCCGTAGTCGCTCAGGGGCTCTGAGTTGTCCGCGCAGTCGTTGTCGATGAAGATGGTGCGAGTCGCGTTTTCCTTGACGTCGAGGCACTCAGACCCGTAGGTGTGAATCACGTTTCCCTGTACCAGGTTGTCGTGGCTGGCGTCGTCCGCATAGTCCGGCTGGTCCGTAGACTTGGGGCTGGTGCCGATATAGACGCCCTCGCCATTGTGGTATACATAGGCTGCAGTCGCACTCGCCTTCGCGAGCATGCCACACCACTGAATCGTCGAATTACTGATGGTGTTGTGGGAGGCATCGTTACGCAAGCGGATGCAATCTCCTCCGGCCCCGCTCAGGAACATATCGTCCACCACGATGCCATGAACACCGCTAACGGTGTCAGAGGCGCCAACGAAGATCATCGTGCTGTCAACGACCTTGGCTGCCATTCTGTCCTTGAAAGCGTTGGCCACGCCAAGGTCCGTCGGATAACTTGTAGTCGGTATCGTCGGCTCCCCTTCGATACTGAAGCCTTGCAGATGATAGTAGCTATTGTTGACGCTGAAGATGCGCCCCACACCCATCAGGACAGTCCGTTGGCGCGCAGTGGCCACGAAGCCGGTGTCGTCACCTTCGATCGTGATCGGACGGGTCGCCGTGCCGTTCACCCTGGTGACGACCTCTTCGTTGTACCGGCCAGGTGCCAGATGGATGGTCACTCCGGGAGCTGCACGATTCAGAGCGGCCTGAATCGTCTTCAGTGGACTCTGCAGAGTCGTTCCAGCTGCCCTGTCCGACCCCTGCGGACTCACGTACTCGTCCGTGAGGGTCGAGACCGTTGCGTGGCCCGCGTGGGGAAGGGCAGGGACAAGAGCAGCCAGGCCAACGGCCAGCACGCTCGCGATGTTTCCTCGAAGAGTCACGCCCAAGCTATCGACCGGTACGGGCGACGACTCGTTGGTCCAGTCGGGGGACCACGAGCGGGCTAGGTGTGGCTGATGTCCAACCGCGAGATCTCGACCTGTCCGTACGCTGTGGGCAGGTCACCGCTTGCCGTGTTCGACTGCACGTAGCAGCCGGCCTTGAAGTAGCACCCCGTCTCGAGCAGTGGTATGTGCGCCTTCTCGACACCGTTGTATGTCACGGTTACCAAGCCCCCGTTGACAGAAATCTGCAGATCGAATGGGGTACCAAGCCGATACTTCGCATCTAGCACGCCTGCGGTGGCGTCCCGGTTGCGAACGTAGAGGTTGGTCCCGTCAATCTCCACCATGATCAGGTAGTCCGTCGAGTTGTGGATCTGGCCGCAGATCAGTTGCGGCTTCTTCACTGGCAGATGCGTGATCGTCTGGGTCAGCGACATGATGTGCGTCCCAGAAGTCGTGGACCAAGAGGCCTGCGATCCATCGTGGTTCATCTCCCGCAGCTCCGACCTGGCGTACTTCGACCCGGCTTGCGCAACGTCACCACAGCGAGCCGTGAACTGAACGGCAGACACGACCGAAAACGAGGCATCGCTGTACGTCTCCAGTTGGGGCTGTTTTATCTCTTTGGTCGTCGGCAGCCCGATCTTCCAGATGCTGAGATCGAGCACCTGCGACGGCGCGAGCTTGACGGCCCTGAACACCTTGCGAGAACCGCCTCTTTCGAAGTAGAGCTCGACTCCGGCCCCGGCAACCGCCACGACCGCAAACACCAAAGCCAGGCCGAACCGCCGACGACTAACCGTCGGCGCGTCGAACGGCGGAGTATCAGGGACCACTGATGGCCTTAACCAAACCTGTACACATGACCGGCGTAAGAAGCTTCACGCACAAAGCTCTCGGCGACGAGCACTTCCCGATGCCGCGAGCATACTTCGCCAGGCAGTCCTGTGCGGGACGAGCTCCCAGCTGCGGGCCAAACCCGGGCGGCCACCGGCGATGCCGCAGGCTGCTCCGAGGACGGGGCCTGACGTGCTGGAGCTGTTGCAGCGGATCAACCTGCAGCAGATCAACACCGACGACTGGCGCCTGCCATTGTCGGTCAACCTGCGATGATCCTGTTCAGCGCGACGGTCAGTTCGGGTGTCAAGTAGTCGATGTACGTCTTCGTCAGGTGGTTGTCGTCCTTGAAGACCACGATGTCGTTGACCACCGGCGGGCATGTCGTCTTAGTGCAGAACCACTCCGACGTGTCCATGATCTTGGCTCCAGCCTCTTCGGCAGCCTTCGCCTCCAGCCCGCGCTGAGCCATCGCATCCATCCGGGCCAACGGGTCAGACCGCTGCACCGAGCACTTCTGGATGTCACTGGCATTCTTGAGAAGGCAGTCCGGGATGTTGCCGACCACTGTGGCAGGGAACGGGTTGTCTTGCTGGTAGATCACTTTCTGGGCGCCGGACGCCTTGAAGTTGACGATGGCCGCCACCTCGCCATCGGGGTTGATGGCGATGTTGCGCAACTGGCTGGTCACCACCACGACATTGGGCTTGATGCGTTTTACCGCGGCGAACATGTTCGTCCGCCAAGTGTCGCACTCGGTGTAGACCCGGCCTAGGCCGCCATCGACGTAGTTGGTGTAGACGCCGGGTGGGCAGGCAGGCTTGGCGAGCAGGATGATCCTGTAGCTGTTCCGCTTGCCGTAGGTGTCGTACGCCGCCAGCCAGCCGGCCGCGTGCGAGTCACCGACTAACACGAGCGTCCTGGCTCCGCTCGGATTGCCGAAGGTGCACGACGCGATCGAGGGCACCGTGGTCTGGGTGTAGGAAATCAGGCACCCTCGGACGTTCGTCGAATCCTTCGCCGCATTGGCGACAGCGGGCGTGACATTGTTCGGGAGAGCCTTCACGGTCACAGCGGTGGCCAGTGCCTGCTGGATTTCGGTCAGAGTGGCTGCGGGCTTCACATGGGCCGCCGCGGTCGTAGAACCACTGCCAGGGATAGTGAGATTGGTAATGACCAGCAGCGCCGTGATGACGCTGGCGCCGACGAAGACACCACCGAGCGATAGCCCGTAGCCCGGCGTCTTCACCAGCCTCTTGCGGCTCCGGATCGGACCTTCGACGAGATAGTACGAGCTGGTGGCCAAGGCGAAGGAGATCGCAACGGCCACCCACTTGTCGCCGATGGTCATCGCGTGGCCCAGATACAGCGGGCCGATGATCAGCACCGGCCAGTGCCAGAGATAGAGCGAGTAGGAGATCGCTCCGACGAACTGGAAGGGCATCTGCTTCAACATCATCTCGGCCCCATGCGGGTGGCCAGGAGAACCACCCATGATCACCAGCGCCGCGCCGACCACTGGCAAGATCACGGCTGAGCCCGGGTAGACGGTGCTGCTGCCAAACGTGAAGATCGAGATGCCGATCAAGATCAACCCTAGCCAGGACATCTGGCTGGCGAAAGCCGGGGGCATCTTGGTCCACACCGGCACGGTGATCGCCACGAACGCCCCGAGCGCCAGTTCCCAGGCCCGGGTGTGCAAGCCGAAGTAGGCGAACGACCTTGAGTGCGGCGTGATGTGGACGCTCAGGTAAAGCGACACCGCGATCACCAGGGCCAGGAACCAGACCACCGAACGTAGGCGGCCGAACTTCCTACCGAAGGCCAGCCCGATGACGAACAGCAAGGCGGGCCACAGCAGGTAAAACTGCTCCTCGACGGCGAGTGACCAGAAGTGCTGGAACGGGCTCGGGGGGGCGGTCGACTGGAAGTAGTCAGTCCCGCGCTGAGCCAGCCGCCAGTTGATCCCTGAGATCGCCGAGAAAACTCCGTCCATGCTGGTCTGCTTGACCCGCAGAGAGCTGCCGTAGCGATTGAACGCCAGCACCGTCGCGATGATCGCCACGGTAGCCGCAGGCAGGATCCGCCTGGCCCGACGGGCGTAGAAGGCACCAAAGTGGACCTTGCCGGTGCTGGCGAACTCCGACCACAACTGCCGCGTGATCAGGAAGCCGGAGATCACGAAGAACACGTCGACGCCGACATAGCCCCCCGGGAACCCCAGTGCAAAGTGCCCGAACAACACCGAGAGCACCGCGATGGTGCGCAGGCCCTCAATGTCCGGTCGGAACTTGCGGACCTCGACCCCGGGCCTAGAGTGCGGACCCGGCTGAGCGGGGACGACCGGTCTGTCCAGGGTAATCGTCACAGGTCCACCAACTCTCGGTCAAGCCGGCCTTGCAGCGCCAGGTTGTGCTCCCACGCCATGCGCGAACGCCGGATCCGACGCAGGGAATTCGCCATAGTTGCCAGAACCAGCAGGACGGCGATCAGCAGTGTGATGACCCAGACCGCAACAATTCTGGCCGCCGACCAGTCGCCGCCATTGCCGTAGCCGTTGTTGCCGTGCAGGGACACGCCCTGGGCGGCCATCTGGTTGTGCGCCACGGTGTTGTCGGCGAAGGAGTTTCCGCTGGACTCGCCGCGGACGTGGAGCCCGACGCGGTTGTGCTCAACGACGTTGTCGGTGATCAGGTTTTTCGAGGAGGACGCCATGACGATGCCGTCGCCCTTGTTGCCGGTAACGGTGTTTTGCTCGATGTGGTTTCCGTCCGAGAACTCATCCATCATGATGCCATTGAGGCCATTGCCGATGGTCGTATTGTTGCGCACGATGGTGTTCGTCACGTGGTCAGACCCGATGATCCCGTGGCGTCCGTTGTAGTTCGAGATGTTGCGCTCGATCAGCAGATTGGTCGAGAACGAATGCGGGTCAATGCCGTACAAGCTGTTGAAGTAAAACTGGCTGTCCTCGATCTTGAGACCGTCGGTGTGGTCGGTGTAGATGCCGATGAAGTTGTGCTCGAACAGGCTATTGCTCACGGAGCCGGACGAACCCTTCTCCCAAGCCAAACCATAGGAGCTGTTCCAGTCCCGGCCCAGGTATCGGAAGGTCGAGTTGGCCACCGTCATGGTGCTGTTGTCGTTGGCCAGGACGAAGGGGCGACCGAGGTCAGCACGGACCGCCACTCTAGAGCCCGCGTTCGGGGTGTCTTGGTTGCTGGCGTGAATGTAGACGCCGTCAATGTCCAGCCTGCTCCTGGTGTTGACGGCCAAGAACACACCCGGATCGGCCTGCATGGTGACCTCAGTGGTCGTGGGGGCGGTGACTGAGATGTGCATCCCCTTCTCGAAGACCGCCGCTGCGTACATGGTGATCACCGAACCGGTCTGCTTGATCCAGGATGGGTCGTCCACCAGCGAGACCAGTTCAGCTAGTGTGGTCACCGGAGTGGCCGTGGAGATGACTTTGCTGTTCTTGCCACCTGTAGCCAGGATAATTGACGTGGGGTAGACCAGCAGTGCCCGGATGTGTTTGTCGGGCAACTGGACCTTGTTCGAGCCAGAGTCCATCGGCAGACCCAGGGTGACGTCCTGAATCGGGTCATAGGACGGCACGTAGGAGAGGCGACCGAAAGGCGCCTTTTGCAACTCCAACCCGGAGTAGGTGCGACCGAACACCCACGTGCCCATGACGCCGAGAGTCAGCGCAACGATGGTGACCAGGATGACCGGGCCGATGCCGATCCGCCCGCGCCTCACAGTCCCACCAACTCATGGCCGTGGGCCCGATAGGTCTCCAGGTCCTTCGTGGCCTGCGTCTTACCGATGACCTCGAACGCCTTGGGGTTGCCCATGTAGATCGTCGTCACCAGCGCGATCACCGTAAAGGAGGCCGAGAAAGGCGCCAGGATAGTGGCACAGATAGTCTGGAAGACCCGGTTCGCCCAGAAGTCAAACGCAGTCTGGTCGGACTCACGACGGCCAGCATTGACCCAGCCGGCCATGGCGAAGTTGAGCAACCAGCAAATCAATGAGCACCAGAAGACGGCAAACCAGGCCGAGGTGACATGCATCTTTCCGAGGCGGATGAGCACCAGGGCGCACGCCGAGCCGATGAACGTGAACAAGCTCAGCACGTAACGGATGCCGACACGGATCGCTGGGCCGAGCGGGAGCACGTCCCGGTTGACGATGGCGTGGATGTTGCCCCACATCCAGCGCCGGCGCTGCTTGAAGTAGGCCCCCCAGGTCCACGGCGACGTGAGTTCGATGTACTCGTGAAACCAGCCCCAGCGCAGATCTTTGTGGGCCGCATTGCACCCGAAGGTCAAGTCTTCGCTGGCGAAGATGCGGAAGTTCCAGCCGATCATCTGTTCTGTGCGGCCGGTGATCGTCATCCCCTCGCCGTGGCAGAACAACGGCGCGTTCCAGATGCCCTGGAAGGTCGAGCAGTAGGTCATGCAATTGTGGAACCGCAGGTCGTCGATGTGTGACAGCAGGAAGTGGCTGAACGGCCCGGAGCCGTAGCGAACCCGCGGTGCCGTGAGGCCCTGGCAGATGTCGTAGTCGGCGGCGAACGCCTTCTCAAGGAACTGCCATGTAGGGCTCGTGTCGTCGTCCAGAAAGGTGATCTTCGTGTCGTAGCCGACCCAGCCCAGCTTCTCGCGCAGCGTTCGGGTGTACTCCAACGCCCGGCACTTGTACTGGGAGACCGCCGTGAACTCTTTGGGCACAACGATGACTCGGTCGGCCCTCGGGTACTCCTCAGAAAAGCCCGGCTCGATGACCACCCAGATCAAGTACTCCATCGACATCGGGTAGGAGCGAATCTCGTCGATGATCTCATTGACCCGCACGACCTCCTTGCCGACCGAGGTGATCTGGATGACGTAGCGGTTGAACTTGGTCCGATCCTCCAGGAAAGCGGTCTGATACCACCACTCACCGAGGAGGAGTAAGCCCATCTCGAACAGTGGTCTGAAGTAGGCCAGCAGTAGGAACCACTGAAAGTAGGTGAGCAAGGTCAGCCACCAACTGCGCCGTCGGAAGCGCCCACAGACCCACGAGCGCTTGAGCTGGTCCTCTGTTTAGGCGCCTCGGACGTCAGGTCGATGTCCGCCGGCGCGGACAACTTGTCGAGCATCGCGTCCAGCTCGGTGTCTGTCAGACCAGCCAGACGCTCGTTGACGGTCACAACAGCGTCAAGGAGCGGCATTTCCACTCCTATCGTCTTTGCAAAACCGAGGAAGCCGTTGGTGTCCTTGGGCAAGCAGACTCCGCCATACGGTGCGCCCCCTCTGATACCGTATTCGCGGTTGAAGGACCCTTCCGCGGACTGCGCGACCGTCGCGGAAATTGCGTCGTGGTCGAGATTGAGCTCTCGGGCAACTAGCCACATTTCATTCCAGAAGCTGATCTTTGTCGCGTTGTAGATGTTGTGGGCACATTTGATGAATTCGGCCGTTGCTGGATTGTCAAACACACGCATGTCCCCACCGAAGGGTGACAGCAGTTCCGTCAGCCGCTCTTGTGTCCGCTTGCTGCGTGACGCGACGACGGTCATCCACGGCCAGCGGAAGTCTTCCGCTGCCGAGGCGGCCCGCAGAAACTCCGGGTTGGACGCCAAGGCGAAGCCCTGGCCCACGGTCTTGCCCGAGCTGCGCTCGAGGGCGGAGAGGACACGACCCTCAGTCGTGCCGGGTGGGACGGTCGAACGAACGACGACCGTGTGGACTGCCTCTGACTCGGCGAGCGCACGGCCGACGTCCGTCACCCCTGTGTCGAAGATGCTGAGGTCATAGGCTCGCCCGTTATGCGGGGTAGGCAGCGTGAGGAACACAAACGCTGGCTGGTCATCCAGTTCTATGCCCTTTTGCGCGTTGAATCCCCCTTCCGTAAGTTGTTCGATTCGGCTATCAAGGACGTCCACGAACGTGACCTGATGGCCGGCCCGTGCGAATCCGGTTCCCGTAGCTGTCCCGACCACACCACTGCCGATGATGAAGATTCGTGCCATGTCGGCTCCCGCCCGTTCGGCGCCGAGCGACCAGCCGCCGGCGCGATGTCCGGCGGCACGACGTGACGTCGCCCCCCGGTGCTTGGGTCGAAACTTAGGAGAGGCTTGTTGCATGCGGAAGATCGTTCTGTAACGCCGCGGTGAACTGATCCGAGCCTCGTCACAGAGGCTCTGACGCTCGTGCTTGTCGTTGGCGAATCGGGACCTGCGTGCCAGTTCCCCTGCTAGACAAGGGAAGTTGTGCCCCGGAGGACAGCGTCAAATGGTTGGTTCGTTGGGCTCGTCAGGGGAGACGGAGGTCTCCACTCCGTGACGGCACCTCGAAATCGGTCACGGATCGACACCCTCGACGAGTGTCGGGCGGAGGCCGAATGCCAACGGGGAGTGTTCCCATGTTCCCTCGCAGCTGCGGCAACCGTGCCTTCGAAGGTCGAGCTTCGTCCGGTTTCGTATGTTTTTCACTACGGCCTGGCTGGGCAGACGCGAGCTCCATCGCTGGGTGTTCGACGGTCATCCAGACTTGTGGTCGCCGGGAGGAAGCGCCAACCGATGCAAGACTGCAACCAGGGAGAGCCCGTCCTTCATCTCGCCCGACTGGATGATTCCCCTCAAGTCGGACACGGGTATCCATTCCACTTTCTCGGACTCGTAGGCGTCCGTCGGCGGACCGACGTACTCACCGCCCTGGGCGTGAAATATGTGATAAACCTGGTCCATCAACCCGTTAGCTGGGTGACATTGCAGTGCCAGCCTCATGGGACCGGGGCGCCAGCCCGTCTCCTCCAGAGCCTCGCGTGCTGCCGCGGCCGCTGGGGTTTCCCCCTCGTCGACGCGGCCAGCTGGAATCTCCCAGCCCCAGGTATCCGTAATGAAGCGGTGCCGCCAAAGCATCAACAGGCCGCGACGGGGGTCCTCGAGAACGGTGCCGACGGCCGGGCCGGGGGTCCGAACCACGTGGTGCTCGAAGCGCTGGCCGCCCGGTGGTTGAAGATCTACAAGAGACACGCCAACCCAGTCGCTCTCGTAGACTGACCGCTCACCGAATATCGTCCACCGCATGACGACTACCGTATCGGATCCGCCCGACGACCCTTAAGCCGCCAACCACCCCTCATCTCTCACCCCATGGCGCTTGATCGTGGATGCATCGGTTCCGCGGATCCCGGGCGCCGTTGACGAGTTACTGCCATGAACGAGAGCGTTGGCGCCGGACCAGTGGTCTGCTGCCCTGGTCTGCGACGGTCACGTGTCGAGGAGGTTTCGTGTTCCGAGGCTCCCGCGATCCAGGTCCCCTCACTTTGGACGGCCGCCTCTAACTGCGCAAATGCCTGGGTGGCCGCTTCCCCAGCGAATAGCCTCAAGGGTGATTGGCCGTTAAGCGGGTGAATCGTGACAGTTGTCGATGTCAGCCAGCCGCTATAGCGGGGGACAGCCTTGCTTGTAGCTCACAATGAGAAAGGTCGACTCGCAATCGGCGCCCACCCCGACGAGAGGCACCATGCCGCCAGCCGCCGGGAAAGCTCCAACAACGGCCCTCCGTGACTACAACTCGGTGCGGGAGAAGTTGAGGTAGGACCTTGACGGGGTCGGACCACGCTGGCCTTGGTAGCGGCTGCCGGCCTTGGCCGAGCCGTACGGGTGCTCGGCGGCGCTGGTCATGCGCAGGATGCAGAGCTGCCCGACCTTCATCCCAGGCCACAGCTTGATGGGCAGCGTCGCGACGTTGGACAGCTCGAGGGTCACGTGACCGGTGAACCCCGGGTCGATGAAGCCGGCCGTCGAGTGGGTGAGCAGGCCGAGCCGGCCGAGGCTCGACTTGCCTTCGAGGCGCCCGGCCAGGTCGTCGGGCAGCGACACGGTCTCGTACGTCGAGCCGAGCACGAACTCACCGGGGTGCAGGATGAATGGCTCGTTTCCCGCCGGCTCGATGAGCTCGGTCAGGTCCTCCTGCTGCTCGGACGGGTCGATGAACCCGTACCGGTGGTTCTGGAAGACCCGGAAGTAGCGGTCCAGGCGCAGGTCCACGCTGGACGGCTGGATCATCGCGGGGTCGTACGGGTCGACGCCGACCCGTCCGGACTCGATCTCGGCACGGAGATCACGATCACTGAGAAGCACGGGCGGACGATACCGCGTCGGCTGGCTACTATGTCCCTGGGGCCTCGACTCGAGCGTGTTCGAGGTCTTACGCGGGTGTAGTTCAATGGTAGAACATCAGCTTCCCAAGCTGACAGTGCGGGTTCGATTCCCGTCACCCGCTCCACGTGACCTGCCCTCCGGGGGCTGCTGTGCACCTGGCCGCGGCCTACCCTTTGCCGAAATGTCACCCTCGTGCCTCTGTCCCGATATGCCCCGGAACGTCTAGCGTCGTCGCGGTCATGACATGTTGGACCACTCGGGGAGTTTCCATGCGTATTCTCGCTCGGCGTCGGGCCGGAGCAGCCGGCGCCACGGTCGCCATCGGCGCGCTGCTTGCCGCCTCCGGCGTTGCCTCAGCTGACTCGGCCACGTCACCGCCAGCAGCTGCCCCTCCGACCTCGTCCTGCCACCTGGACAACGGCATCAAGCATGTGATCAACCTGACCTTCGACAACGTGCACTTCTTCCGCGACAACCCCAATGTCCCGTCCGACCTCGAGCAGATGCCGACGCTGTACAAGTTCCTCAAGGACAACGGCACGGTGCTGTCGAACATGCACACGCCGCTGATCGCGCACACCGCCGAGGACAGCCTCGCCATCTACTCCGGCCTGTACGGCGACCGCCACGGCCAGCCGGTCAGCAACTCGTACAAGACGTTCAAGCCGGACGGGACCACCGAGTCCGACGCCTCGTTCACCTACTGGACCTCGCCGGTGATCAGCGCCGGCAAGCCGTCGACGAACGACCCCGCACCCTCGATGGTCTACTCCCCCACGGTTCCCGCGCGGAACTCCGCACCCACGCAGGTCGCGCCCGAGCCGTGGGTCGCCTTCAACAAGGCCGGCTGCTCTGTCGGCGCGTTCTCCACGGCGAACATGGTGCTCGAGAATGCCGGCGACATCCCCACCGTCTTCGGCACGACCCCACCGCTGGGTACGTACGCCAACACGACCAGCGCCTTCATCGGCGAGGCGGTGCACTGCGGCCTCGGCGACACGGCCTGCGAGCAGGCCGCCGGAGCGGTCACCGACACGCCGCCGGCCGCGAACAACCCGGGTAGCGCCACGTACAAGACCTTGTTCGGGCACAAGAACGTCGCCCCGTTCATCGTCGCCGGAGCCCAGGCTCCGGCGCCCTACCGGATCGCCGACAACGCCGGCAACCTCGTCGACCTCGACAACCGGGAGATCGCCGACTTCCGCGGCAATGTGGGCTTCCCGGGCTTCAGTCCGACGCCGGCGCAGAGCCTCGCCGAGATCGCCGACATGCAGGAGGCGGGCGTGCCCGTCACCTACGGCTACATCGCCGACATCCACGAGCGCAAGGACGCGAGCATCAACTGCACGACCGCCGACGCCACGGGCTTCGGAAACGCACTCGGCCCGGGCGACGCCTGCTACGTCGAGAATGCAAGGGCGTACGACGCTGCGTTCGCCAAGTTCCTGAAGCGGCTGGCGAGTGACGGCATCACTGCCCGCAACACCCTGTTCGTGGTCGGCTCGGAGGAGAACGACCACTTCGCCGGGGCCAACGTCGGCCGCGCCGAGGCGCCCACCGACCCGGCGAACTGCGACGGCGTGACCACGCCGTGCAAGTACGCGCACGGCCAAGTCGGCGAGGTCCAGGCCAACCTGCCCGGGCTGCTTTCCCAGGAGCGAGGCAACACCACGCCGTTCGACGTCGAGCCTCAGGGGGCTGCGATCTACGTCCACGGCAGCTCCGCCGTGTCACCGCCGGCGAACGATCCCTCGGTTCGCCAGCTCGAGCGGGACACTGCCGCCATCACCGCCGACAACCCGCACAGCGGGGTGGCCGGTGAGACGGTCGTGAACTACCAGGCCGGGGCAACGGAGCAACGCATCCTGCACCTGGAGACCGCAGACCCGCAACGGACACCGACGTTCACCGTCTTCCCGAAGCCCGACTACTACTTCGACGCCGCCGCACCTGCTTGCGCCGGATCGGCCAACCCGGCGGCCGCCTGCGTGACGGTGAACTCGAGGTTCGCCTGGAACCACGGCTACTACAATCCCGACATCGTCATCACCTGGTCCTCGTTCGTCGGACCTGGTGTCAGCCACGAGGGCGTCGATGGTCCCATGCCCGCGGACAGCCCGCAGGTCAAGGACCCGAACGGCGGCGGCCTGGCTCCCGCGTACAGCACCAAGGGCACCTGGACCGACGAGACCGACGTGCGGCCGACCATGCTGCGCCTTGCCGGCCTCGCCGACGACTATGTGATGGACGGCCGCGTCATCACCGAGATCCTGTCGCGCGACAGTGATCTCCGTGGTGTGGCGACCCTGGGCAGCTGCTACAAGCAGCTCAACGCAAGCGTGGGTGCCTTCGGTACGGACACGCTGCTGGCCTCGACGCACGCCTTGGCCAGCGGGTCGGCGGCCGACGACAGCGCGTACACCGCGACAGATGCGGCGCTGTCGTCGCTGGCAGACCGCCGGGACGCCCTGGCGAGCACGATCAAGGGCGAGCTGGACCAGGCGGAGTTCCACGGCGCAGAGCTCGACCGCCGGGTCGTGAGCGGCCAGGTGGACTCGTGCCAGGCGTTGCTGGCGGAGGCCTCCGCCCTGGCGCAGGCCTGAAGGATGCCCTCCCAGCGACTCTGCGTTGCCCGCGATCTACGGGCAACGCAGAGTCTCTGGGCAGGAACCCGCGCCAGGTAACTAGTGCCACCAGACTCTGAGCTGCCCGCGATCTACGGGCAACGCAGAGTCTCTGGAGAGGTAACTGGTGCGGCTAACGCGCGCGCAGCAGGCGTAGGCAGGTGCGGGTCAACGTCTCGCGCAGCTCGTCGTCGCTGAGGTCCGACAGCTCCGCGACGAAGTCCGGCACCGTGTTGAGCAGGTGGTAGGCGAGGCGTTCGTCTGGGGTTGGATTGTCGCCGAACAACAGTCGTTCGGCTCGTGCCCGGAGCTCCGTCGCGGGAGCGTCAAACTCCTTCTGCCTTCGCAGCGCCGGATCGCCGCCGGCGAGCGCGGTGAGGGCACGGCTCGCCACCATGAGCTCGGCGAAGCCCGCCACCAGCCGCTGCGTCCGCTCCCGCTTGCCGCGGATGGCCTCCGCCTCCTCCATCAGCCGGCGCATCGCCTCGAACGTCGGCGCCACGGCCGCCTCGAGGATCTCCGCCTTGGTGTGGAAGTAGTAGTAGACGTTGGCCTTCCGCACCCCCATGGCGTCAGCGATCATCTGCAACGACGTCGCGTCGTAGCCGTGCTCGGCGAACAGCCGCTGGGCCGTCTCCAGCACCAGCCGACGGGTCTGCTCTGCCTGCTCAGCCCTCGTCGTGAGTGTCTTCTGCATGGTCATGGTGTCAGCATACATTGGCCGCACGACTAGTCAATCACTTGACGGACGGCTAACGACCTGGTTCGCTGTCATTAGTCGAACGGCCAACGAACCTCACGTCAGGAGAGCCGCAAATGTCCGTCTACCTGTTCCGCCTCGGGCGCTTCGCCTACCGCCGCCGCCGCGCCGTCCTGGCCGGTTGGCTGTTGGTCCTGGTGGCGGTCGTCGCCATCTCTCTCGGTGCCGGGGGCAAGGAGAACAACAGCTTCTCCGTCCCGAACACGGAGTCGCAGAACGCTTTGAACGTCCTGCAGGACAGGCTGCCGGCTTTCAGCGGCGGCCAGACACAGGTCGTCTTCGCGGCCGCGAATGGCACCAAGGTCACCGACCCCGCCCAGCAGGCAGCCATCGAGTCAGCCGTCGCCAACCTGGCGCACGCACCCCAGGTTGCCGTTGCCACTGACCCGTTCAACCCGCGGCTGGTCTCGCCCGACGGGCAGGTCGCGCTGGCGAGCGTGCAGTTCTCCGCCAGCCAGGCCAACGTGAAGACCTCGTCGCTCGACGCCGTCGTCAGGGCGGTCGCCCCTGCCAAAGCAGCAGGACTCAACGTGCAGTACTCCGGCAGCGTCTACCCCGGATCCAACGCCAGGCTCTCCGAGACTCCCGAGCTGGTAGGCATTCTCGCCGCAGCCCTGATCCTGCTGGTCACCTTCGGCTCGGTGGTGGCCGCTGGTGTGCCGATCGTCACGGCCATGCTCGGCGTCGTGGCAGCGTTGATGGGAGTCGGCGCGCTCGCCGCTGTGATCGACGTCCCGTCCGCGGCCACGTCGCTCGGCCTGATGCTGGGGCTGTCCACCGGCATCGACTACGCGTTGTTCATCGTGTCCCGGCACCGGACCAACCTGCTGAACGGCATGAGCCCGGCAGAGTCCGTGCCGCTGGCCCTCGGTACGGCAGGCGGGTCCGTCGTCTTCGCCGCCCTCACCGTCGTCATCGCCCTCGCCGGCCTGTCCGTCGTCGGCATCCCGTTCCTGACCGTCATGGGGCTCAGCGCTGCAGGCGCCGTCATGACCGCCTTGCTCATCGCCATCACCCTGCTGCCGGCTCTGCTCGGCTTCGCCGGCCAGCGGGTCACCCGGTTCCGCAGCCTGCCGGGCATGCGCGGCCACGCCGAGCGGGTCGCCCGCCAGGGGGCCGCCGAGCCGCACCGCATCTGGGGCGCCCGCTGGGCCCGGTTCGTCATCCGGCGCCGGATCCCCTTGCTGGTAGGCGGAGTCGCCGCCCTAGCAGTGCTGTCGGTCCCCGTCGCGGGCATCCAGCTCGGCCTGCCCGGCGGCGAGTCACAGCCGAAGAGCACGACCGTCCGGCAGGCCTCCGACCTGACCACCCAGCACTTCGGTGCGGGTTTCAACGGGCCGCTGCTGGTCGTCGCCGACACCACCTCGGCCACCTCGACCGGCCTGACGACTCTCGCCCACCGGCTGGGAACCGAGCCCGACGTCGCGACCGTGAGCACCGGCGCCGTACAGAATGGCGTCTCCATCGTGCAGGTCATCCCCAAGACCGGACCGAACGACAAGGCGACCTCCGACCTGGTCAGCCAGATCCGGCATGACCGTCCGACAATTCAAGCTGGTACGGGCATCCACTACCTCGTCGGCGGGACGACGGCCTCCAACATCGACACCTCCGCCAAGCTCTCGGCCGCGATGCCGGTCTTCCTCGGCGTTGTCGTCGGCCTGGCGTTCCTGCTCCTGACCTTCGCCTTCCGGACGATCCTGGTGCCGCTCAAGTCGATTGTCGGGTTCCTGCTCTCGGTCGGTGCGGCCTTCGGCGCTCAGGTTGCGGTGTTCCAGTGGGGCTGGGGTGCCAGCCTGCTGGGTGTGACTCCGAGCGAGACCGTGAGCTTCCTGCCGGTGCTGCTGCTGGCGATCATCTTCGGCCTGTCGAGCGACTACGAGGTGTTCGTGGTCTCGCGGATCAAGGAGGACTTCACTCTCACGGGTGACGCCCGGGGCGCTGTGGAGCGCGGCACCGGTCAGTCGGCCCGCGTCGTCACCGCCGCTGCACTGATCATGTTCGGGGTCTTCGTCGCCTTCGTCTTCGCGGCCGACCCGGCCATCAAGGCGATCGGGTTCACCCTCGCGGTCGGCGTACTCTTCGACGCCTTCATCGTCCGGCTCACCCTGGTGCCGGCGGCCATGGCGATCCTCGGGTCGCGGCTCTGGTACCACCCGCAGTGGTTCGCCCGCCTCGTGCCGGACGCGGACATCGAGGGCCAGCGGCTCGAGCGCGAGCTGGCGTCCTCAGCCGCGTAGGGCGGGGTCTCAGGTCGTACGGGAGGGTCGGTTCGCCGGCCCTCCCGTTGTCAGCGGCCGAGGGTGCTCTCGCGCGCCTCGATGCGGTGCTCGGCCCAGAGCTCGGACGGCGGCTCGTCGCCATCGGCCCCCAGCCGGGCCACGAGCCGGCTGACCGCCAGCTCGGCGATCTGTTGCTTGGCCGGCGCCACCGTGCTCAACGACGGTGTGGCGTACCGTCCGTCCTCGATGTCGTCGAAGCCGATCAGCGCGACGTCCTGGGGGACCCGCAGTCCGCGGCTGAGCACGACCCGCATCGCGCCCAGGGCGAGCAGGTCGTTGTAGCAGAACACCGCGGTGGGCGGCTCGGGCAGCGACAGCAGGGTCTCCATCGCGTCGGCGCCGTCCTGCCGGTGGAACCGCGTGCAGCCGACGATGAGGGACTCGTCGACCGCCCGGCCGGCCTGCTCATGAGCCAGCCGGAAGCCGGCGGTGCGCAGCTGGGCGGTGTCACCCGTCTCGTACGGCTGGTCGCCCATCGCGGCCACCCGCTCGTGACCGAGCTCGAACAGGTGGCCGGTGGCCTCACGCGCGGCCGTGACGTTGTCGATCGCCACGTGGTCGAAGCCGCCCGTGGCACTGCGCTCGCCGAGCAGGACCAGCGGCATCCGCGAGTCACGCTCGGCCAGCTCGCCCTGGGACAACGACATCGGGCTGAGGATCACGCCGTCGAACAGCGCACCCCGGGCGCTCGCCATGATCAGCTCGCGCTCGCGCTCGGGCTCACCGTCGGTCTGGTCGACGACCACCGTGTAGCCGTGCAACCGGGCCTGCGCGATGACCGCCCGGGCCAGCTCGGCAAAGTAGGGGACGTCAAGCTCTGGCACGACCAGCGCCAGGATGCCGCTGCGGCCCCGCTTGAGGTTGCGGGCCAGCAGGTTGGGTTGGTACCGCAGGGCGGCCACGGCCTCCTCGACCCTGCGTCGGGTCTCGTCAGCAACCGGCGCATAGCCGTTGACCACGTTGGAGACGGTCCGGATCGACACGCCGGCCCGCTCAGCCACGTCGCGGAGGCGGGACGACGCCATCTGACTGCCCTCTTCCTGCGGTCCGCGACGCCCGGTGCCGACGTTATGAAGTCGATACTAACGGCTATTGCAACGTGGCAATCTGCCGGATACTGTTCTGCAACGTTGCAGTCGCGGTCGACGGGCCGCCCTTGCCGACGAAGAGCAGCCTTCCCGCGCACCGGGGCCGACCCTCTCGACCGCACTCGCCGCGGGGGCGGAGCGGGGCTCTCCGCATGCCGTACCGGTCAACATCTAACCCGAGACACTCAACAGACCCAGAGGTGGCAATGAAGCGATCACGAGGAGCCGCGCCCGTACCGGGACGTCTCCCACTCGTCAGCAAGCGCTCGTCACTGGCCGTCGTCCTGGTGGCGGCAACCGCGCTGACCGCGTGTGGCGGCACCAGCTCCACGCCGGCCGCCGGAGGCGCCACCAGCTCAGCGGCGGCAAGCACGGCAGCCGCGACCTCGGCCAGCGCCACCTCCGCAACGGCTCCCTCCGCGAGCGCCACGGCCGCCTCGCAGGCCCCCTCCGCCGCTGCGCCTTCGGCGGTGTCCGCCAGCCAGAAGCCGGTGCCCTGCTCCTCCAGCGCGACCAAGCTCACCATGTGGGGATGGGCGGCCGGCTACAACCTGGTCGTCAGCGAGTTCAACCGTACGCACCCGGACATCTGCGTGACGCTGGAGAACAACGGCGCCGCCAACGACGAGTACGTCAAGCTCGGCAACACGATCAAGGCCGGTAGCGGCGCTCCGGACCTCGCGGAGATCGAGTACTTCTCCCTGCCGTCGTTCGAGATCAGCAAGAGCCTGGTCGACCTGACGAAGTACGGAGTCAACGACTACAAGTCCAAGATCGCACCGGTCGCCTGGCAGCAGGCAAGCCAGGGCTCGGCCGTCTACGCGATGCCGGTCGACCTCGGCCCGCTCGTCCAGTACTACAACTCGACCCTGCTCACCAAGTACGGGATCACCCCGCCCACCACCTGGGCCGAGTTCGCCACGGCCGCGGCCAAGCTGCACTCTGCCGACCCAACAGCGACTCTGGCCAACATCGACCCGGAGAACGCGCAGGCCGTCCTCGCGCTCATGCAGGAGGACAACGCCTTCCCGTTCACCTACACCGGTGGCAGCAGCGTCGGCATCAACTTCACCGGTGCCGCCGAGACCGCCTTCGCGACGTACTGGCAGGACCTGCTGAGCAAGAAGGAGGCCACCACGGTCGCGGACTTCTCACCGGCCCAGTGGTCCAACTTCGACGGCGGCATCAACGCGGTCCGGTTCAGCCCCGCCTGGGGTCCGGTCGGCATGCAGCTGAGCACCAAGAAGACCATCGGCGCATGGCGGGCGGCGCCGATGCCGCAGGCCAAGGCCGGCGACAACCTGTCCGGAAACTGGGGCGGTTCCACCGTCGCCGTCTTCGCCCAGAGCAAGCACCAGGCCGCGGCGGCCCAGTTCGCCGAGTGGTTCGGTGGCAGCGACGCAGCCTGGAAGATTCTCAGCGGTCCCATCGCCGGCGCCTTCCCGGCCTATCTGCCGCTGCTCAACGACCCGACGTTCCTGGCCCGTACGCTGCCGATCTCCGGCTCGGCCACGACGAACAAGACGTTCGCAACGGCGGCCCAGCACATGGTCGCGCCGCAGTGGCCGCCGTTCATGACGGCCGCGCTGACCCAGTGGACGACGTCGTTCGCCGGCGTCACCAAGGGCACGACCACGCTGCCGGACGCCTTCAAGAACTACCAGGCCGCCATGGTCAAGTACGCCAAGGGACAGGGCTTCACGGTCACCACGTCCTGAGCTCGGTGCCGGGCCTGTCAGCTGTGCGACAGGCCCGGCACCGGACAACACTGACCACATGACCCGAGGGAGGTGGACGATGTCGATGACACAGGACCACGAAGTGAGGCCGGCCGCAGTGACCGAGCAGCACGGCGTCGCTCCCATCCGACCGCGCAGCAGCCGGTCCCGGCGACGTGCCGAGCTCACCGGGTTTGCCTTCGTGTCACCATTTCTCGCGATTCTCACCCTGTTCATGCTGGTGCCGATCGGTTACGCGATCTACAGCAGCCTCTACACCACGAAGCTGATCGGCGGCACGTCGTACTCCGGTCTGGCCAACTACCGCACCGTGCTGGGCTCGGGGGAGTTCTGGTCCGGCGTCGAGCGGGTGTCGCTCTTCGCGGTGATCCAGGTGCCGCTGACAGTCGGCCTTGCCCTCTTCTTCGCCGTCATCTTCGACGCCGGGCTTTCGCGCTTCGGCCGGTTCTTCCGGCTGGTCTACTTCATGCCGTTCGCTGTGCCAGCCGTGGTCGCATCTGTCATGTGGTCGTTCCTGCTGCTGCCGACGTTCGGCCCGTACACCCGGCTGGCCAAGACGCTCGGAATGCACAACCCGAACTTCTTCTCCAGCCGGCTCATCGTCCCGACCATCATCGCGATCGTCGTGTGGGAGTGGACCGGCTACAACATGACGATCCTCTACACCGCGCTCAAGGCGATCCCGAGCAGCCTGACAGAGGCAGCCATCCTCGACGGAGCGCCGTTCACCACCATCGTGCGCAGGATCAAGCTGCCGATGCTCCGGCCGGCGCTGGTGATGCTCTGCTTCCTCAACCTGGTCGGCGCGTTGCAGCTGTTCACCGAACCCTCGATCCTGTCGGCATTCCAGCCGCAGGCGGTGTCGTTCGGCTTCACGCCGTCGCTGTTCGTCTACAACACCGCCATCGGCAGCGCGGAGTACAACCTCGGAGCAGCGGCCGCCGTCATCCTCGGCCTGCTGATCGGCGGGATCTCGGTGGCATCGGTGTCCTTGCGCCGCCGAAGCGGGGAGCTGTCATGACGGTGATGACCAGGCCGACGCCGCGGCGGCGCAAGGCCAAGCAAGGGCCAGCAATCCCGGTCCACTTGTACGGGCTCCCCCGCGGCGCCACCGTCGCGGCGACCGTGCTGGCCACACTTTTCGCCTTGTTCATCCTGGCGCCGATCCTCTGGCTGGTGATCAACGCGACCAAGACACAGGCCAACGTCTACCAGTCGTTCGGCTTCTGGTTCGCCCGCCCGTTCCGGCTCTGGCCCAACCTCAAGGAGCTGTTCACTAACGCGAGCGGGGCCGGCGTCTACGCCCGCTGGCTGGCCAACACCGCGATCTACGCCGCGCTCGGTGGCGTCGGGGCGACTGTCCTGTCCGCGCTGGCCGGCTACGGCTTCTCCCGGTACGGCTTCCGCGGGTCGAGGTCGTTGTTCGGCCTCATCCTCTCGACGCTGCTCATCCCGATCACGTCGATCGCGCTGCCCCTCTACCTGGTCTACGCCAAGGTCGGGCTGATCAACTCCATCTGGGGCATGATCCTGCCGAGCATGGTCGCCCCCGTCGGCGTCTACCTGATGCGGACGTACATCGACTCCGCCGTCCCTCGCGAGCTGATGGACGCGGCGCGCATCGACGGCGCCGGTGAGCTGAAGGTCTTCCTGCGCATCGGCGTCCCGCTGATGATGCCCGGGGCCGTGACCGTGCTGCTGCTGAGCGTCGTCGCCGTCTGGAACAACTACTTCCTGCCGCTGGTCATTTTCAGCCGCAACAGCTCCTATCCGCTGACCGTCGGGCTCGCCTCCCTGTCGCACGCCGCCGAGACCGGCAGCAAGGCCCAGCTGGTGCCCGTACTCATCGCCGGCGGCCTCGTCACCATCGTGCCGCTCATCATCTTGTTCCTGCTGCTGGAGAAATACTTCCGCGGCGACGCCCTGCAGGGCAGCGTCACGGGCTGAGGCCCGCAGCAGTGCCCTCGAACGCGCCCCGTCACCCGTACCTGTCACGCCTCGACATCGAAGGACTCACATGCCCGCCGCCCGCCTGGAGTACCCCCGCCCGCACTTCGACCGCTCCCACGCGTGGAGCCCGCTGAACGGTGCCTGGGACTTCGCCCCTGACCCCACGGCGGACGGCGAGGCGCGTGGGCTGGTCACCGACGACACTGCGTGGCCGCACTCCATCAACGTGCCGTTCGCCTGGGAGACGCCGGCCTCCGGCATCGGCCTGCACTGGCTGGCCTGTGGCTGGTACCGCCGCTCGCTGCAGGTCGACCCGTCCTGGTCGGGGCAGCGCGTCGTGCTGCACTTCGGTGCGGTGCACCACCAGGCCACGGTGTGGGTCAACGGGAGCCTTGCCGGCAGCCACGAAGGCGGCTACGCCCCGTTCGAGCTCGATATCACCGAGGCCCTCGACAACGGCTGCGCCGTGGTCGTGGTCCGGGTCGAGGCGCCGGTGGACAAGCGCTTCATCGCCCACGGCAAGCAGCGCAGCGTCCCCAGGGACGACTACGACGGCTGCTCGTTCACCCCGTCCAGTGGGATCTGGCAGTCGGTCTGGCTCGAGGCCCGGCCGGCCACGCACCTCAGCCTCGTCGCCCTGACCCCGCGGCCCTCCCTCGACGGGTTCGACGTCGAGGTGCAGGCCTCCGGCGCCGGCACCGTGCGGCTCGAGATCCTCGGCGGGGCAGGCGAAGTGGCGGCCGAGCTCCAGGACGGCACCGCGCACCTCGTACTGCCGGTGGACAGCCCGCGGCTGTGGCAGACCACCGACCCGCACCTGTACGAGGTCGTCGCAACCTTGGTCTCGGCCGATGGCACCGACCGGGTCACGGTCAGCTCCGGGCTGCGCGAGGTCCGGATCGAGGACGGGAACATCCTGCTCAACGGCGAGCGGCTCTACGTCCGTGGTGTCCTGGACCAGGGCTACTGGCCGGAGACCGGGATCACCGCCCCCACCGACGAGGCGTTCGTCACGGACATCGAACTGGCCGCCGAGGCGGGCTTCAACCTGGTCCGCAAGCACCTCAAGCTCGAGGACCCGCGGTTCCACCACCACTGCGACCGGCTGGGGATGCTGGTCTGGGCCGAGCCGGCAAGCACCGGGCGCTTCACCCCGGAGGCCGTCGAGCGGTTCGAGGCCCAGATCGGGCCGATGGTCCGACGTGACGGCAATCACCCGAGCATCGTCATCTGGGGTCTCTACAACGAGGAGTGGGGCCTGGACTGGGACGTGCCAGGTGACCCGGCCAAGCAGGAGGCGGTCCGCAGCGCCTACCGGCAGCTCAAGGCACTCGACGCCTCGCGCCCTGCCGTCGACAACTCCGGCTGGGCCCACGTCGAGACCGACCTGGTCGACTGGCACGTCTACGACGAGCAACCGGCCGGCTGGGCCCGCAAGATCAAGGCTTTCCTGGCTGACGGAGAGGAAAGCTTCCCCGTCCCGGTGGCGGTCGACCGGGTGGTCGACAAGCTGCTGATGGCTCAGGGCGGGCCCGCACCGGCGGGCGTACCCAACCTGAACAGCGAGTACGGCGGCGGCTACAGCAGTGTCGACCGCGGGTGGAACCTGCGCTGGCAGACCCAGGAGCTGCGCCGCTACGACCACCTGGCTGGCTACGTCTGGACCGAGCTCTACGACATCGAGCACGAGACGGCCGGCATCTTCGGGTTCCACCGTGAGCACAAGGACCAGGGCGGCAACGTCGCGGCGCACAGCAACGCCGAGACCGTACTGGTGATCGACGTGACACCGGTCTACCCAGGCCAGGACCTGGTCGTCACCGAGCGCGCCTTCTCCTTCAACGTCCAGATCTCCAGCCACGCAAGCAAAGAGCGCTCGATCTCACTGCGGGTCGCGTGGGCACCACACCTGAGCGAGGCGGTGCCGGCCTTGCCGGCCGAGGACGCCGGCGGCCGGCAGTCCGTGGTCGCGCCGTTCGTCCTCAGCGCGCCAGTGACCTTCGACGCCGCGTTGCCGGCCGGGCAGGGCCAGGCCCGGCTGTTCGTGCTGGCGGTCGCCGAGGGGACGGTCATCGGCTCGACCTGCCTCGACGTGGTGCTGGCGGAGCAGGTCTCCGAGCTCAGGCCCTGACCTCACCCACCACGACCCACCTGCCGCGGCTGGTGCGCCAGGCCATCCCGAGGAAGCGCAGGCCGATGAACGACGCCAGCCCGGCCCAGACTCCGCCGATCCCCCAGCCGAAGTGCAATGCGCACAACGCAAGGGGGATGTAGCCGAACACCGCCGACAACACGGTCACCGTACGCATGAAGCCGTTGTCCCCGGCGCCGAGCAGCACCCCGTCGAGGGCGAACAGGACGCCACCGACGGGCATCATCGCGACCAGCCAGGGCCACAGCAGGTGCGCCTGGTGCAGGACGCCGTGGTCGGCGGTGAACGCCAGCGGGATCCCGTACCAACCGACTGCGGCCAGGAAAGCGAAGGCCAGACCGGCGATCAGGCCGTAGCGGCTGACCCGCCACGCCGTCGCCCGAGCCACTGCGGCATCGCCGGCACCGAGGGAGGCACCCACCAGTGCCTGCGCGGCGATCGCGAAGGAGTCGAGCAGCAGCGCCACGAAGTTCCACAGCTGCATGCCGATCTGGTGTGCCGCGAGCTCCGCGGCTCCCATCCGGCCGGCCACCCCGGCGGCGATCATGTACGAGGCCTGAAACGCCGCCGAGCGCAGCACGAGGTCACGGCTGACCACCAACTGCCGGCGCATCACCGGCCACTGCGGCCCCCGTGGTACGTGCTCAGCCCGCAAGGCCAACACACACAGTGTCCCGCCCACCCACTGCGCGGCCACGTTGGCGATTGCCGACCCGCGCAGGCCCAGGCCGGCCGGATAGACGAGGAGCGGAGACGCCACGGCCGAGAGCAGGTTGGCCGCCACCACGATCAGGACCGGCGTCCGGGTGTCCTGCACCCCGCGCATCCAGCCGTTGCCGGCCAGGACGAGCAGCACCCCAGGCAGCCCGACGATCGCGATCCTGAGCCACGACTCGGCAGCCGACGCGACCGGGCCGGCACTGCCGACGATCGCCCTGGTGACCGGACCGACCACGAGCTCGCCGACACCGACGGCCACGGCGCCCATCACCAGTGCCAGCCACGACGCCTGCACGCCTTCGTTGACCGCGGCCTCACGACGGCCGGCACCATAGAACCTGGCCGCGCGACCGGTTGTCCCGTACTCCAGGGACGTGCCGATCAAGGCCAGCAACGTCATCACCGTGCCGGCCGCCCCCAGCCCGGCGAGGGGCACCGACCCGAGGTGTCCCACCACGGCCGTGTCGACGAGCAGGAACAGCGGCTCGGCCGCGAGGACGACGAACGCCGACGCGGCGAGCGAGATGATCCGCCTCGCCGAGGCATCGCCAGCAGACACGCGCCCCAGGCTAGGCGATCAGAGCCGGTCGCCGCCGAGGCCGGCCGTCTCGGGCAGCACGAGGCCTGCCTCCGCGAGCTGGCGCAACCGCCGGCCCAGGTCCGCCGTGGTCCAGGCCGACGACGGGCACGGTGGCAGACCCAGGGCGATCGCCGCCTCCTCGGCCCGGTCGTGCAGCGCAAGCTCGCAGGCGCGCAGGTGGTGCACCCGCGGCCACTCCGCCTTGGACCGGACCAGCCGGTCGTGTTCCCACAGCAGTCGCCGCAGGTCGGCAGCCAGCTGCTCGATCGGGAGCCCGGTGGGACGGGGTCCGCGCCTGACCTCCCGCTGGCGCCCACACCAGTCGACGAACAGGGTCACCGGCCGGGGGTTGTAGAGGGTCATGCCGCCGATCCACAGCGCGATGCCAACGACCACCACAAGACCTACGATCACCGTCTCGGCCATGGCTCCCTCCGCGTCCCTGCGGCACCGCGCACTTGACGTTACGCCGGTACGAGGCGTGACGGAAGTGGCGCTTATCGTCCAGCCAGGCTGGGAACCCCCGCTGTTGCCGACCCGAGGGGGATCTGGGACGACTCCCTGATGACCGATGTCACAGTGCGGCAGCGCGATGGAGGTCAACGCGGGACGGAAGTGGGCCCTTGTGCCCGGACGCGGGCAGTGGAAGCCTCCGAGGGGTAGCCGACCCGATAGGAGATCTCTCATGTCGATCGATCCGAGCACCACAGCGGTCGTGCTCATCGAGTACCAGAACGACTTCACCTCGGACGGCGGCGTCCTGCACCCTGCCGTGACCGAGGTCATGGACAAGACGGAGATGCTCGCCAACACCCAGCGCGTGGTCGAGTCCGCCCGCGCTGCCGGAGCCACCGTGATGCACGCGCCGATCAGCTTCGCCGAGGGGTACAACGAGCTGAGCAAGCACCCGTACGGGATCCTCAAGGGCGTCGTGGACGGCAACGCCTTCGTCAAGGGCTCGTGGGGCGCGGCCATCGTCGACCAACTCGCCCCCGTCGCAGGCGACATCGTCATCGAGGGCAAGCGCGGGCTCGACACGTTTGCCAGCACCAACCTCGACTTCATCCTGCGCAGCAAGGGCATCACCACCCTCGTCCTCGGCGGCTTCCTGACCAACTGCTGCGTCGAGTCGACGATGCGGACCGGGTACGAGAACGGCTACCAGGTCATCACCTTGACCGACTGCGTGGCCGCCACGTCGATGGAGGAGCACGACAACGCCCTGCGCTTCGACTACCCGATGTTCTCCCAGCCGATGACCTCCACGGAGTTCATCGGCGCCATCGGCTGAGTGGCTCGGCACTCACGATGGCCGAAACCGTACGGGTCAAGGACTTCCTGCCGAGCATCGACGGCTTCCACTTCCAGAACCACTGGCCGCACGAGCCTGACCTGACGCTGCCGTTCCCCACCGGGCCGCTCAAGATCGGGGACGCGGCAAACGGTCTCTGCGGCGGGATGGCCTACGCCGTACGGGACTACTTCGAGGCCGGGCTGCCGATCCCGGCGGAGACCGACAACCCCGCGCTGCACTCGCCGCTCTACAACTACATCGTGCGCCGGCTGTTCGACAGCTTCGACATCCCCCGCGGCGTCGCCGACTACCTCGCCTGGCAGCTGCCGACCCGCAACCAGTTCCAGGACACCGTCAGGCACGAGTGGCCCAAGATCAAGCACGCCCTGGACTCCGGCCAGCTGGTGACGCTGGGCCTGGTCCGGGCCCGGTCGTTCTGGCCGGGCGAGCTGGGCAAGCACCACCAGGTGCTGGCGTACGGCTACGACGAGAGCGACTCCCAGCGGGTGACGCTGCTGCTCTGCGATCCCAACCACGCGAACGCCGATGACGTGACCCTCTCCTTCGGGGTGGGCGACACCGGCGGACACGCGGACATCGCGTATGCCGTCTCAGGTCAGGCTGTGCCGTCGGACAGCGACGAGAGGACCTACGGCTGCTTCGTCACCGGCTACCAGCACGTGACGCCACCGGACCTCACGTCACCGGCGCCGGCCAGCGTGCCCTGAGTTCCGCTGTCCGTTCGCCGCTTGCGGTGCGCGCCGTTTCGCAGGAGCCTGACCGCTTCCGAGCAAAGGATCAATCGGTGGACAGGTCCCTCCGCAGCCGGTTCGCCGTGGTCGCCGACAACTTCGACCTCACCGCGATCGACCCCGCCAGGACCTCCGGCTGCAAGAGCAAGACCAAAGCCGGCGAGTTCGTCACGTCGTTGGGGCCGGCCCTCCGGGAGGACCAGACCCGGCTGTACGCGAACCGCAAGCAAGGGGTTCTCCTCGTGCTGCAGGGGATGGACGGCTGCGGCAAGGACGGAGTGGTCAAGCACGTCATTGACCTCTTCTACCCGACGTCAGTCCGGGTGACGGCGTTCAAGGCACCCACCGACGAGGAGAAGCAGCACGACTTCCTCTGGCGGTTCCGGCCCCACCTGCCGGCCCCGGGCACCATCGCAGTGTTCAACCGCTCCTGGTACGAGGACGTCGGCATCGTCAAGGTGCACGGCCTGGTCGGGCCCGAGGTCATCGAGGAGCGCTACGGCCAGATCAACGCCTTCGAGGCAGAGGCGGCGGCGGCGGGCACCCTCGTGCTGAAGTGCTTTCTGCACATCTCGTACGAGGAGCAGGGCCAGCGGCTGCTCGCCCGGCTCACCGATCCGACCAAACGGTGGAAGTTCGACGAGGCCGACCTGGTCGAGCGAGCGCACTGGGCCGACTACATGGCGGCCTACAGCACGGCGATCCGGCGCTGCGACACCACCCCGTGGTACGTCATCCCCGCCGACCACAAGTGGTACCGGGACTGGGTCATCGCCCAGCTGCTGACGGAAACCCTGGCCGACCTGCACCTGGAATACCCCGAACGGCCGGATCTCGACATCGAGTCGCTGGCCAAGCAGATCAATTCCTCGTGACCTCGGGACGGGACCGGGCGGGTTCGGGCAGCGGGACCAAAGTCCCGAAGCGCGCACCCGAACTGACTACTCGCGACTACCCATCGCCACGCTCACGTTGGTTTCCGGACGGTCGACACTCAGGGCATGCGTCTGACTCCTGACCCGGCACACCTGGCCTCCCGGCTGCCGGATGACGCGGGGGCTCATCATCACGTCGCCCTGCGCAGGGTGCATCGAGTGCTCGTAGCCGCGGTCGCCGGCTACGCTCTGACGGCAATTCCGGGCGCTCGTCCGGCCGGCTCCAGCGCCCTCATTGACATCTGGCTGCAGAACGGCATCCTCGTCGGAGCCTGCCTGGTCGTCTTGCTTCGCGCCCTTTTCGTGCCGGCAGGCCGAACTGCCTGGACACTGATCGGCTCGGGTCTCGCCCTCTACACGGCCGGAAACATCCTGTATTTCGGCTACCTCCAGTTCCAGACCGTGATTCCGACTCCGTCCGTCGCCGACGTGCCGTGGCTCTGCTCGTACCCATGTCTCTACGGCGGACTGGTCGCCCTCGTCCGCAGCCGCGTCGGCGTCCGCGACTGGCGGCTGTGGCTGGACGGACTGCTGGCTGTCGCCGGAATCTCCGCGGTTGCCTCCATCTGGCTGCACTTCCTGCTCGGAGGCCGGTCCAGCGCGGTGCTGGCGGATGTCGTGAGCATGGCCTATCCCGTGGGTGACCTGGTCCAGCTCATGATCATCGCCGGCGCATGTGCGCTGCTCGGCAGCAGGGTCGACCGGGCCCTCGGCTATCTGGCCATCGGCATGGTCCTCTTCGCGGTGGCCGACACCCTGTACACCATCCGGATCGCCGAGAACACCTACCAGCCCGGCACGCCCCTCGACCAGATCTGGACGGTGGCTGCCGTGCTGATGGCGGCCGCAGCGCTGCGACCCGAGGCCGCCCGGACCGAGACGCGCAGCTACGGCTGGGCCGGTCTCGTCATCCCCACGCTGTTCACGATCTCGTCCCTGACCGTGCTCGTCGTCGCCACTGCCCACCCACTTCCTGTGGAGACGACGGTGTTGGCCACGGCAACGCTGGGCTTCAGCCTGGGGCGGGCAGTGGGCACGTTCCGCGAGGTGCAGCATCTGGCCATCAGCCGGACAGAGGCCCGCACCGACGAGCTCACCGGGCTTGGCAACAGGCGGCAGCTCCAGGAGGTCGTGAGTGACCGCATCGCCCAGCTCGAGGTCGACCAACAGCTGGCCGTCATGCTCATCGACCTCGACCGCTTCAAGGAGGTCAACGACGCTCACGGCCACACGGTCGGCGACGCCTTGCTGGTCGAAGTCGGTGCGCGCCTGTCTGTGATCCTGCGCCGGGACGACCTCCTCGTCCGGCTCGGGGGTGACGAGTTCGCCGTCGTCCTTCCTGATGCGGGCGCCGACGAGGCCTTGATGGTCGCCGAACGCATGCTCGGCTCGCTCCAGGAACCGTTCGTGATCGAGCTCATCGTGCTGCACATCGACGCCAGCATCGGCATCGCCGTCTGCCCGGACGTATCGAACAGCTTCAGTGGCCTGCTCCATGGTGCGGACAAAGCCATGTACGAAGCGAAGTTGAACGGCCTGGGCACCGCGGTGTTCGAGGCGGACGACAACGACGGCGTCGGAGCCCGTCGGCAGCTCATCCACGAGCTCCGGACCGCGATCTCCGACAACCAGCTGGTCCTGCACTACCAACCGCAGGTAAGCCTGCGGACCGGCAGGACCACCGGGGTCGAGGCCCTCGTCCGGTGGAACCACCCGGAACGCGGCCTGCTCTACCCGGACATGTTCATCCCCGAGGCCGAGCGGTACGGAGTGATGCGGAGCCTCACCACAGCCGTCCTCGCCCTGGGCCTCGACCAGGCCCGCGTCTGGCGTGACGCCGGCACACCCGTCCCGGTCGCGGTCAACGTGTCAGCCGCCAACCTCGCCGACCCCGACCTGCCGAATCAGATCGCCGCCATGCTCGCCGTACGCGGGCTCGACGGGACCTCGCTCGTCATCGAGGTGACCGAGACGATCCTGATGAACGACACGACCCGGGCGTTGGCCGTACTCAATGGACTGTGCGCCTTGAACATCCGCATCTCGATCGACGACTACGGCACCGGCTACTCCTCGCTGGCCCGTCTGCGGGACCTGCCGATCCACGAGCTCAAGCTCGACCGCTCGTTCGTCGCGGACCTGCACTACGGCTCGCGTACGGCAGCGATCGTGGAGTCGACGGTCCAGCTCGCCCACTCGCTCGGTCTGAGCCTCGTCGCCGAGGGCATAGAGACCGACGAGGCCCTGCAGCTGCTGACCGCGATGAACTGCGACATCGGCCAGGGCTACTACCTCGGCCGACCCTCCGCCACCCCGAGCCTCGACGTCCGCATCACCACCTAGCCAAACTTGCCGAGTGCCGTCCCGGCCGACCCCTGCCGCCGATAGCGGCGCTATCGGCAGTTCCGGCGGCTCTGGGCGCCGATAGCGGCGCTATCGGCAGTTCCGGCGGCTCGGGATCGTGAACGCTTCGGCCTGGGAAAGCCGCTAGCCGCCGGTGTAGGCCCGGATGTCGGCGATGCTCCACCAGCTGCCACTGGACGCGGTCAGGGTGAGCCGCACGTAGCGGACCGGCGAACCGTCCAGGCCGACCGTGGTCAGCTGGCCCGACCCCACACCGTCTGCCACAGCCGTCGTCCAGTGCAGCCCGTCCCCGCTCACCGTCGCCGCGTAACCGCGCGGATAGTCACCGGTGCTCGCGCCGGTGTCGAAGACGACCTGGGTGAGCGGCTTGGCCTTGCCCAGGTCGACCTGGACGTACTGCCCGGGCGTCTGGGACGCACCGGAGGAGTAGCGGGTCGACGCATCGTCGTCGATGGCGTGACTGACCACATCGCCTGAGCAGCAAGGATCTGCGGGACCGGAGGGCAGGCCGGTCGCGGTCCAGCCGGCCGGGTCGACGGCCTGCAGCTGGGAGGTGGGTCGAGGCGCCGACGGCCAGACGAACGTGGCGAGGGCACCCCCGGGCAGCGTGTAGTCAAAGCTCTGCCCGTTCTCGCTCACCGAGAAGGCCTGCGGGTTGTCGTTCTCGTTGTGGGCCACGAGAACCGTCGACCCATCGGGGTTGCGGAACGCGACGTCCATGATCTGGCCGTTCCAGCCCACCGTGCCGAACGACGTACTGGCGATCCGTACCGCACCCGGCCGCACGAACCGGCTGAGGTGACCCAGGGCGTAGTACTCCGCGTCCGGAGTCACGGTGTCCCCAGGCCCGATCGTCACGATCCCGGTGCACGTTCCGCAACCGCCGACGTGCGGACCGCCGCTGGGGTCAAGAGCGACGTTCCAGTTCACCACCGACTTGGCCCAGTTGCGCGTCGACCCGAGCTCGAGGTTGCGGGCGTCCCACTTGAGCGTGTCGGAGAAGGTGTTGGCCGGCACCGAGGACTCACTGCCGGAGCACTCGGTGAAGTAGATGTCCTTGTTCGGGAACTGGTTGTGCAGCACGGTCATCGCGCTCGGATCGCCGTAGTAGCAGTGGTACGCGGTACCGGCGACCCATTTCGCGGCCGACGACGAGAGCACGTTCTGCGGATACGTGACGTCGCCCGCCTCGTCGGGCGGGGTGTTCGCAACGTCGTTCGGGTGCTCGGACCAGTTGTGGTCATAGCCGAGGATCTTGGTCTGCAGGCCGGCCGCGCGCAGCATGGGGCCGAGGGCCTCGATGACCTTCTCCTCCTGCGTCGAGGACAGGTCCGTGCCGGGATAGCCGCTCGGCGTACGGTTCTGCGGCTCGTTCTGGACGCTGATCAGGTCCACGTTCACACCGCTGGCACGATAGGCCTGGAGGAACTTCACGAGGTAGAGCGCGTAGGAGGAGTAGATCCGCGGGTCGTCGATCAGCCGGCCACCCACCAGGGAGCCGTTGGTCTTCATCCACGCCGGCGGGCTCCATGGCGTGGCCATGATCGTGAGCTTGGGGTTGAGCTGCTCAGCCTTGCGGAGCAACGGCAGGATCTGCGCCTTGTCGTGGGAGATCGAGAACTGCCGCTGCTGGTAGTCGGTCTGCCCGGCGGGCAGGTCGTCGTACGTGTAGTCCTGCGTCGCGACGAAGTCGGAAGCGCCGACCGGTTGGCGCAGGAAGTTGAGGCCATCACCGGACTTGGGGTCGAACAGCATCCGCATCGTGGCCTCGCGAGCCGTCGGCGAGAGCCCGTACAGGACCGCTGCGGAGGAGTCGGTGAGGGAGCCGCCGAAGCCGGTCATCGTCTGGAAGGTGCGGCTCGGGTCGACGACCACGGTCTCGGCGCCGGGCGCTCCGGTCTGGAAGGACACCGTGCCCCGGTCGCTCATCTTCAGCGCGCCGTCCGGCGTGGTGATCCAGACGTGCGCGGCCGGGCTGGCGGTGGACCGGGTGACCTGGGCGGAGGCTGCTCCGGCCTGGCTGCCCAGCATGCTCAGGGCCGCCGCCGACGTCACTGCCGCGAAGCCCAAGGGATGCCTTCTCATCGTCGATCTCCCTCGTTCGACTCTGTAACACGATGTAACAAATCGGCAGCATTGCCGACATAGGGCACGAAAGCAGGCCTGGCTGTCCGTGTCAATATTCGCGCCAGGTATTCACATCTAGCCGCGCACGTCGCTATGCTGCGCTCGTGAAACACAGGCGTGTAACACATGGTTAGGTCGTTGGGCAGCCGGGCGACGGTCCGCGATGTCGCCGCCGAGACCGGCGTCTCGATCGCGACGGTGTCCCGGGTGCTGAACGACCACGCCAGCGTGTCGGCGGAGACGCGCGAGCTGGTCCGGCAGGCCGTCGACCGGCTCGGCGAGCATGCCCCGGGACCGCGAGCCACACGGGCCCGTACGACGCTCGGGTCGATCTATGTCCGCTGCCCCTACCTGCTGACCGACTACTTCGGCCTCATCGTGTCCTCGATCGCGGAAACCCTTGAGCTGTACGGGAAACAGCTCGTCCTCAACGCCGGCGAGGCCAGCCAGCAGACCTCCGTCCTGCCCGCGCTGCATGCCAGGGCTGGGATCAGCGGCGCGATCATGATCCTGCCGCCCGAGCCGAGCGACCAGCTGGAGGCGTTGCGGGCGCGCCGGTTCCCGTTCGTCGTCGTCGACCCCCGCACGCCGATGCCCCGCGACGTCGTGGCGGTGTCGGCCGCGCACTTCGCCGGGGCCCGCAAGCTCACCCGGCACCTGGTCGAGCTGGGCCACCGCCGGATCGGCGTCGTCGCCGGCCCCCAGGACTGGCTGGCCAGCAACGACCGGCTGGCCGGGCACACTTCGGCGATGGCCGACGTCGGCGTCCTGCCCTCAGCGGCGCTGATCCGCAGCGCTCAGGCGACGGTGGAGTCGGGATACCAAGCGGCGCAGCAGCTCTTGGACCTCGACGAGCGTCCGACGGCATTGGTCTGCTTCAACGACAAGGCCGCCGTCGGGGCGCTCACCGCCGCTCACGAGCGAGGCCTGCGGGTCCCGTACGACCTGTCGATCGCCGGGTTCGACGACATAGACCTGGCCACGGCGACCACGCCGATGCTGACGACCGTCCGGCAACCCCTGCAGGAGATGGGTCGGATGGCCGTGACGCTGCTGATCCGGCTGCTGGAGCGGCACCGGCTCGAGGCGCTGCACGTGGAACTGGCCACGGAGCTGGTCGTCCGCGACTCGACCGGCCCTGTCCCCGGCATTGTTGAAAGATAGGTCAGGTATGACCCACCGGCGCACCGACCTGAGCGGCGGCCCCCACCGCCAGGTCGTGCGGCGGATAGTCGCTCACGTCGATGACCCGCAGGTCGAACATCGTAGGCGCGCTGTTGTCCTGGCCCCGGGGCACCTGCACGGCCTCGCCCGACGCCTTGTAGACCAGGATCGGGCCGGCGTCGGTCCCGTCATGGTCACGCCAGTTGGTCACGTACCTCAACCACTCGTCGCCGATGAGCACCGACCTCAACAGGTCGGGCTGACCCGGACTCAGGGCTTTCTCGAGGGCCTCCCTGGCCACCTTGCCCGGCTGGGCCGGCATCAGCAGGATCGCGTCCCAGGCGCGGAGGAAGTCGGTCGCAGTACGGATCCCCAGCAACCGCAGGGCTGCCGCGTTGGTCGGGACGTGCTGGTGCAGGATGGCCTGGTCGACCCAGTCCACGAGTCTGGCCACGGGGATCCGCGAGCTGAGCATGAGGTCGACCAGGTCGTGGCGGGCGAGCGCCTGGACGCAGGTGATGCCCTCCTCCTCGAGGCGCGTCCGCTCGTAGACGTCGATCTCGTCGAGCACCGTGAGCGGTGACTGGCCGGCCAGCTCGTCGTCGGCGGCCTGGCTCTGCGCGGTCGCCTTGGGCCTGGTCCTCAACACCGCCGGCGCCTTTTCGCCGGCCCAGTCGAAGATGCTGATGTCGCGGATCCGGCGCAGGACCGTGTTGGGCGTCACGCCGGAAAGGAACGCCAGAGCGAGCGTCGTCGTGTTGGTGCCCAGCAACGCCTGCAGCGCCCAGGCGAGGATGACCGCCATCAGGATCCGTACGGTCAGGATGTTGTAGGTCTTGGGCTTGAGATCACCGCGCACGTAGCCGCGCAGGGCGACCTGGATGCAGAGGAAATAGGCACCGAGGAAAGCCAGCATCATCGGGCTGGCGGGTGGTTCGAAGAAGTCCTGGAACGTCGCATTGTCGGGCAGGCTGCGACCCGAGTTGACCAGCACCACGATCCAGCCGATGGCGATCAGCACCGTGGTGATCAGCACCGGCGAGTGGTTGCGGAGCCGGCGGCGCGGCGCGAGCACGCCCGTGCCGAGCGCCGCCCCGAAGAACTCCTCGACCCGGCGCCCGTACTTCGCGTCGACGTCCGACACCGTGTTCAGCGACGGGTCCAGGCGGAAGATCGCGTGCATCCAGCGATCCACCATCGTCGTCAGCTTCTCGCGGTCGAACTGGAAGAACATCAGCGCCGGCAGCACCGACATCAGGATGAGCAGCACCAGCTGGAGGCAACGCGCGACCACGATGTACTGCTTGTCGCTGCCGCTCGGCAGCTCGATCCGGTTCCAGCTGCTCAGCTTGACGACCTCCGAGAGATCGGTGCCGTAGTAGACGGCCAATGCCGGCGTGCCGATCGCGATCACGATGAGCAGGACGGCGACCATGCCCTGGGTCACGCTGATGGCCAGGTCGCGCAGCAGGTCCCACGCGTCGCTGCGGATCGGCGACGGGTCGAGCTCGGTGCGAGGGACGCCGCTGTCCACCGGAGTGTCGAAGACGGTCGCGGCGCCGACGGCCAGCGCGAGGCAGAGCACGCACCAGATCGCGCCGGTCCAGACCGACCAGCGCCCGGCACCGAAGAGGGCGCCGACGATGCCGGCGGCGAGGCCGGCAAACCCGACGCCGGCCGACCAGGCCATGGTGAGCAGCCGCCTGGCCCGTACCGGCTCCACCTCCCAGTCGAGAACCCGGTCGTGCTTGGCGAAGTTGGCCGCGTCGCCGAACAGCTTGGCCGGATGCCCACCCACCGACTGGCGCTGCAGCGGTGCCAGCCGGAGCACGTGGTCCTTGCCCAGCAACACCAGCTCGTACGGTGTCTGGTTGCGGATCCGGTAATTCTTCGTGGTGCCCATCGACGTCTCCCCGCCGCGCATCGAAACAGGCAGCACTACGTTTCACCACCTAGATCGGCAGCACAAGACACAAATGCGTCACACGCGTCCCGTGCGTTTCAAACCGCGGCGGGAATGTCCTCCAGCCGGTAGTAGACCGGCAAGCCACGCTCTCGGGCGATCGCGACATCCTGGTCGGCCCCGAGGGAGTCGCCGGGCAACCGGAGTACGGCGTCGCAGTGCTGCAGCAGCCGCTCGGCGGTCGGATACATGATCTCGGCGGCAACCGGGTCCGCCACGGACGTCCCGCCGGCACCGCGCAGGGCGGGCAGCGCGACCCACTCCCCGATCATCGGCAGGTGTCCGGCCTGGAAGATCGGCCACGCCGCCTCCTCCAGCCGGGCCAGGTTGCGGGCGAGCAGGTCCGGGTCGTCACCGGTGCCGGAGCGGTAGGGACCGGCGATCAGGATCAGCAGTGGTTTCGTCATACCGGCACCGTACGTGCAATAATCGGCAACAACAAGGGAGAACGTGCATGCTAGTGGCCCAGCGCCGCGACCTCTTGCTCGACCGGCTCCGCCTCGACGGCCGGGTCATCGCCAAGGACCTGGCGGCCGAGTTCGGCGTGTCCGAGGACAGCGTCCGCCGCGACCTGCGCGACCTCGCAGCCGCCGGCCTGTGTCAGCGGGTCTACGGCGGCGCACTGCCGGCCTCCCCCGCGATCGGCGACTACACAGCCCGCCGGGACATCGCGGTAGCCAGCAAGCGCAAGGTGGCCGCCCGGGCGGCAGCGCTGATCCAGCCCGGCAGTACGGTGATCATCGACGGCGGGACGACGGCCCTCGCCCTCGTCCACGCGCTGCCGGCCGATCTGAAAGCCTTGGTAGTCACGCACAGTCCCACGGTTGCGGCCGCGCTGGCGACCCATGCGACGGTCGAGATCTATCTGATCGGCGGCCGGGTCTTCAAGCACTCGGTCGTGGCCTGCGGGGCCGCCGCCGTCGAGGCCGCGGAGGGTGTCACGGCCGACCTGTTCTTCCTCGGCGTGACCGGCGTGCACCCGCGGACCGGGCTGACCACCGGTGACGCCGACGAGGCTGCGATGAAGCGGGCGCTGTCCCGGCGGGCGGCCGACACCTACGTGCTGGCCAGCACCGAGAAGATCGGGGCCGCCTCGCCGTTCTCGGTGCTGCCGTTGACCGCTGTCGCGGGCGTCATCACTGACGCGCCCACCTCGAGCTCAATCGTGCAAGAACTTGTAGCCGGTGGAACTCAGGTTGTTCCCGCCTGAGCCGAGAGGCCGGCTGTTCCGACGGCCCAGGGCTACCTCATCCAGGAGGAGGAGGTAGCCCTTGCGCCTAACCGGCGTCTGTGTCACCGAGCCTGCGCCGGCACCTGGCTGCGGTAGACGCTGCCGCCGGGTGCGTACGACGCCGGCACCTGGTCGGTCCAGTCCGAGCCGGGCACCTGCTCGCGGTAGACACTTCCGCCAGGGCCGTACGCGGAGGGCGCCTCGGTGGACGAGCTCGCCACAGCGGCGGTGGCCGAGCGGCGTTCGTCTGCCGCCGCCGGGTGAGCAGAGGCGGTCGTCCACACGGCACTGAGGATCACGACGCCCAGCAGCGCTCCTCGGGTGAGGGTGGCCCGGCTGTGCTGCCGGGAGTCGATGCAGTCGTACGGAGCCTCGCTGCTGAAGCCTGTTCCCGTCGTCTCGCCGTCGATGTTCATGATCTCTCCTCGATAGTTGGGCTGGTAGGTCCGAGGGTGGGCGCGCGACGACCGCCGGTCATGACCAGAAATCGCCCACTTGCGAAGGCGCGTGGGCATGGTGGTTTCTGGCCATGGACCCCCCGGGCGGGTGCGCCTAACGTGAGGAACATGGCGGGCTGGGCCGGGCCCCGGCTTCCGGCACGGTGGTCGGCGGCGCGACAGCCGACCTTCGTCGGTAGACGACGTGAACGCACTCTGGTGGCGGAGGCCTGGGCCGCCACCGAGCGCGGCGCGCGACAGGCCATCTTCGTGGGCGGCGAGCCCGGCGCCGGCAAGTCCCGACTCGTCGCAGAGGCTTGCACGGCGCTGCACAACGGCGGCGCCGCCGTGCTCTCAGGCGGCTGCATCGCCGACTTCGGGCCGCCGTACCAGCCCTTCGAGCGGCCGGTGCATAGCCTCCTCGACGCCATCCTGGACGGCACTCTGTCGACCTCACTCGCCGACCCTGGCGCCGTCGCCGAGCGACTGCGCACCATCACGGGGCGGTTGCCACCCTCGGCCGGAGCGCCGGGGATGGACGTGCGGCTGGCGACGTACGACGCGCTGGTGCAGGTGCTCGGTGCTGCCACCCGGCAGCGGCCCGTCGTGCTCGCCCTGGAGGACCTGCACTGGGCGGGTACGTCTGCCTTGCAGCTGCTGAGCTACGTGACCGAGCAGACCGCCGAGATGCCGTTGCTGCTGCTGGTGACGCACCGGACGACGGCGCCGGACCGGTCCGAGGAGCTGCAGGCCTCCTTGGCCCCGCTCTCCCGGCTCGAGGGCGTCCGGCGGCTGGCGCTCGGACCCCTGGACACCGCCGAGGTCGCGGAGTTCCTGGTGAGGGAGGGCGGAGTCCCCCAACGGCAGGTCGAGGCCGTCGCGGTGGCGCTGCGCGAGCAGACCGGCGGCAACCCCTTCCTGCTCCGGGAGGTCTGCGCCGACCTGCTGGGCTCCGGAGGGGTCTCCCTCGCGACCATCCGGCGCGAAGCGGCACCGGAGATCGCCAGGGACGCGGTGCTCCAGCGGCTGCGCGGACTGGCGGCACCATCGCAGCAGGTGCTTCAGCTGGCCGCGGTTCTCGGCGAGGAGGTCACTGCCGACGCGGTGGTCGCGGTGTTCGGCAGCGATGCGGCCCTGCCGGCCCTCGATGAGATCACTGCGACCGGTCTGCTCGAGCGGGTGCCCGGGTGGGAGGGGACGTACCGCTTCGTGCACGCCCTGACCCGGCAGGCTGTCATCGGGAGCCTGCCTTCGTCAGCCTTGGCTCGGCATCACGAGCGCATCGCCCTGGCTCTGGAGGACTCGGGAGCCTCGGTGGAACAGCTGGCGCACCACTACTCGGCAGCCGCGGTGCTCGGCCACAACGAAAAGGCCGTGCGCTACCTGATCGAGGCCGCCCGGCTGGCCGAGGGCGGCCTTGCCCATGCCGAGGCGACGCGACTGTACGGGCGCGCGGCCGCGTTATGCACCGATGCCTACGAGCGCGACGCGCTCATGCTGCTCTCCGCGCGGTGCGCCCTGCTCGCCTGCGACTTCGCGCGGGCGCGTGAGCTCTACCTGACCGTAGCCACTCAGGGCGACCCGAGGCACCGGCTGCGCGCCGCGGTCGAGTACGAGGTGACGGCCTGGCACACCGGACGACCTGGGCAGCGGGCACTCGACGTACTGACCACGGCGATGCGGGACGGGCCCCAAGCACCCGACAACCCGGACCAGATCCGCGCGATGGCGGGCCTCGGTCGGGCAATCTCGCACACCGGGGACCACGAGCGTGGCGAGAGCATGGTGGCGAATGCGCTGGAGCTGGCTCGGCGGTCGGGAAGCGACGACCTGCTCTGCGACACGCTGGGGGCCGCTCTTCACGTGGGGACCAGTCCGTCGCTCCGGCACACCAGGCTGCACCGAGCCAGTGAGCTGTCAGTGCTGGCCGCAAGGACCGGCAAGTGGGAGTACCTGGGGCCTATCGCGTACCACCGTTCGGTGATCGCCTATCAGGAAGGGGATCTGGAAGGACTCGCGAGCGCACGGCGCAGTCTCGAGGAGGTCGCCGCTGCTGCCGGACACCACTACTGGGCTTATCTTGCGGGCTGCGTGGACTTCGGCACCCGCCTCATCGCCGCCGACTTCACCGCTGCCGAGAGCTCCTGCGCGGTGTTGCTCCGGATGGGCCGTACCTTCGGTGACGACAACACAGAAGGCCCGTACGGTGTGCAGTCGTTCATGCTGCGACGGGAGACCGGCGCAGTCGAGCGGGTCCGGCACCTCATCACCGGGCACGAGCTCGCCGCCGATCACTGGCCGCCTGCGCTGCTGGCGCTGTACACCGAGCTAGGCATGGCGGCGGCTGCCAGGCGAGTGCTGGAGCAGTCGCTGGGGGACGACCTCGAGGCCGAGCGGCGCAGCGCCCGCTGGCCGGCGACGCTTGGCTACTTCGCCGAAGCGGCACTGCTTCTCGAGGACGCCGAGATCGCGGCCAGGCTTCGGCCGTTCTTCGACGAGTTCGCCGGTCTCAACCTGATCATGGGGCCGTTCGTCGCCGTGTTCGGCGCGGCGGACCGCTTCATCGCAGCGCTCGACTCGCTGATGGGCCGGGGTTCACCCGAGGACGCCTTCGGCGCGGCGCTGGAGCTCGACAAGCGGACCCATGCTCCGCTGCACCAGGCGCAGACGCTGGCGGCGTGGGCCGTCCACGCCCGCCGGGTCGGCGACGCCGACCTGGCACGGACGATGGAGCGAGATGCCCGGCAACTCGCGACCGCGAGCGGCATGGTACGGGTCCTGGCAACGCTGGACCGTCAGGGACGGCACCGTGGCGCCCGGCCGGAACAGCTCGACGGACTGACGGAACGGGAGACCGAGGTGCTGCGCCTTCTCGGCGAGGGCCTGAGCAATCGCGACCTCGCCCAGCGGCTGACGATCAGTGAGAACACGGCTGCCAACCACGTACGCAGCATCATGATGAAGACCGGCTGCTCGAACCGGACGCAGGCGGCGATGTACGCGTCGAGCAAGGGGCTGCTAGCCGACTAAACCTCGACGGGCTCCAGGACGCCCTGGTTCGACACCCGGCTGCCGAGCTCGATCACCGTGTCAGCAGGCAGACCGGCCCGTACGGCAGCGCGACGCAACGCGTCGGCGGACTCCGCCTCGTACAGGCAGTAGGTCTTGTGCTTGTCGGCGGAGAGGAAGGAGTAGAGCCAATGGACTCCCTCCTCCTCGTTGATCAGATTCACCTCCTCGGCACCCTCGAGGGTCGGCAGAAATGCCTCGGCGAACCCGCGTTCAATCATGAAGATGGGCATGGCCGCAGACTAGCCCTGCACCGCGCCGAGCACTATTGACGAAGGCTGCCTAGGTGACGGTGACCTTGACCGGCGCGGACACCCCGGCAGCGAAGTCCTTGCTCGCGCGCATCGACAGCCGAACGAAGACCGGCCCCTTGGCGGTGAAGACCTGCCCGAACGCCCAGACCTGGCCGGCGGACCTGTCAGCGGAGAGGTTGCGCCATTGTCCGCCCTGCCGCGACTGCAGCGCCACCGCGGTGCCCGTGGGGACATTCCCAAGGCGGCACACCACCGGGTCGGAGGCGCCGCGGGCAATGGTGAGCTTCAGCGTGCAGGTGGGCGCCGCGGCCACGAGACCACGTACGGTCGCCGTCCCCGCTCCGTTGCGCGACGAGGCAACGACAGTGGCCGTGACCACGGTGTTGCTCACCGCCTTGTACGTCGCGGTGAACGCGCCGGTCGGCCCGGTCACGGCGGTGACCGCCGTCGCGGCGCGGCCCAGCGAGTTCTGCACCAGCACGCGCACGCTGGCACCAGGGACACCGCGCCCGTCGACACCGCTGACCCGGCCGCTGACCGTGCCGAGCCTGCCGACCACCACCTTCGGCAGCTTGTCCAGCGTGACCTTGACCTCGGTGTAGAACCAGACCGGCGTGTCGGCGCTGGACGCCGTACGGCCAGCAGTGGTCGTGAACTGGGCCTGCAGATTGTGCTGCCCTGCAAGGTGTTTGGCGTTCACGTTGATGGTCACCGAGCAGCTCTTCGACGCATCAGGACAGGACGCCGTGCCCACGCTCTTGTCATCCGCGAGGAGTCGTACGGAGGCGCCGGCATCGGTCTGTGAAGCGTCGACGGTCCCGACCACCTTGACCGAAAGGACTCCCGACGATGCCGGACCGGCGGTGAGAACCACGGCAGGCGCGGGACTGTTGGCCGCGACCGTCATGACTGGCGACAGGCCGGTCTGGCCGTTGTTGGTCGTGAGCTTGAGCTGCAGGGTGTGCAGACCGGACAGGCCCGTCGTGTCCCAGGGGAAGCTCCCGGTGCAGGCCTTGCCACTGGGGCAGGCCGTCGACCCTGCGGCCGAGCCGTCCACCAGCAGCTGCAGGGCCTTCACGCTGTCGGGCTGCAGAGCGTCGACGGTGCCACCGCCGCCCACCGACACCACCCCGGTCACCGTCGAGCCGGCCGCCGGCGAGCTGAGCCGCGCGGTGGGAGCGTCGCCGACCTGGACGGTCGCTGCGGGGCTCATCACGACGACGCCATCGCCGGTGCGGAGCCGCAGCTGCAAGGCGTGCACCGCGTACAGGCTGGTCGTGTCCCAGGAGAAGGTCGCGGCGCAGCTGCGCTGGTCGTCGTCCGAGCAGGAGTGCTGCGCGACGTAGCGCCCGTCGACGTAGAACTGCAACGTCTGCGCTGTGTCCGAGTCGGCGCTATCGACCGTAGCCGAGCCGCTGACCGAGACGAATCCGGCCACCAGCGAGCCGGTCACCGGCGAGGTCACCGAGACCGTCGGCGCCGGGGTGGTCCCCTTGTCATCGGTCGCGCTCGCCGTGGTGGATACCGGCGACAGCGTGGCAAACAGGACAGCCGTCGTGGCCAGCAAGGGCAGTCGCGCCGCAACTCGCATTGTTGGCTCCTTGGTCGCCGGCACCTTTCGCGCCATGACGCGGTATCGACAGCGCAGCCGACGGATCGGATAGCCCTTTCAGCCGCGGCCGTTCGTCCGTCTGCTAGCAGGAGCAGTCGCAGACGCCGCAGTCACCGCAGCAGGCGCAGGGGTCACAGCAATCGGCGAAGTCGGCGCAGCTGCTCCGGTCCCTGTCGCCGGACCGCCGGCGCTGCCGCGACGAGTCGCACAGGGCCAGCCCGAGCATCCCGCCCGACAGCACCAGCTGCGTGGCGGCAAGTGGCCGGCTCTCCGACCGGAAGCTGCGGGAGACCGCCCGGCCAAGCTCTGGCCCGAGGAGCACGCGGGCGAGGTCGGCATCGGCCATCGACACCTCGGCGATCGCAGCGGCGATCCTGCCGGTCAGCGAGAGGGCGAGCCGGTGCGCCCCCGACGTCGAGGTGCCGGTCGCGGCCAACGGGTTGAACCGCCCACGGCGGGCGTCCTCGGCCCGGTCGTCGACGGCGTCCAGCAGGTGCACCAGCCGCCCGTACGCATCCCCCGCCGCGCGCAGTGCCTCGACGTTGTCCCGCCGAGCGGCGGCGACCGCCGTGTGGGCGAACAGCGTGGCAACGACGGCACCCGTGGGGGCCAGCAGCTCATCCACGGTCGCGCCGGCCCTGGCCTGCTGCTGGTCCGCCAACGCCGGAGCCTCGAGCATCGGCGACGCCTCGAGCCCGATCCGCCCGGCGAGGCGCACACCGTCGGACTCGAAGCGTCGCGCGGCGAGCCCGGCAACGGTGCGAGTCCCGTACGGGAGATCGCGGTCGGCCACCTTGTCGCGCAGCCCCGCCGACCCGGTCAGCAGCGTCCCCGCGGCGGCCAGCCGCATGGCTGGCGTGTCGGAACGGAGCACCTCGGCGGTCCGCAGGCCACGCAGCGGACAGCGGCCGGCCGTCCGGGTCTCCTGCCGACCGGCCTGCGCCTCGACGAGTACGGAGAGCAACAGCGCGTCGTAGCCGGTGAGCACCCGCGCGCCCTGACCCGCGCCGTCGCGCAGCGTCAGGCACAGGCCGCACAGGTGAGCTCGCCAGCGCTCCTGGAGCTCAGGCCCGAGGTGATGCCGACACGGCCGTACGAGACCCCTCACCGCAACCCCCCGATCCCGAGCGCCCGCCAGCAGAGTACGGCACCGGTGTCCCTGTGGATGAGCCGGTGCACAACTCGGCCAGTCCTGGGGACAACCGGCGCCATCCTGTGGAAGATCAAAATAGTTTGGATCAACTCGCCGAAAACCCTTGTCAGGCAAGCGAACTCGGTCTAGAAATCACCTACGTCACCGGCAACGGCGACCCGCACCGAGCGAGACAGGCCGACGGAAGCAAAGCCGGGGCAACCCGACAGAGCGACCGAAAGTGGTCGAGCAAGGGCAGCGTGAGACCGGCTGCAGAGCCCGAGCAGTGCGAGGGGCAACCCCCGTACGGCGAGGTCGTTCGGCGGCAAGGACGCGCAGCAGGCGGGATGCACGAGCTGGCGGCTGGCGAACGCGGCAACGCGTCCGCCTAGTGAGGCCCCTTCAACTCATACTTGAAGGGGCCTCACGCCTTTTCCGGACCCATGCGTTTGCGCCCCTGCCTCGTCCGGCGGAAGGGCTGCTCCGCCTGCGTATGAGCTGCGGGCGGATCTGCCAGCAGCTCATACGGTTCGGAAGGGTCACCCCCGCCGGCCTCCCGGCCCGTGCACCTGTGGACGAGGCGGTGCACAACCGGGCTCCTCCTGGGGACAACCGGCCCCGGTCTGTGGAGGGCCAAAATAGTTGTCACCGACTCGCCGAAAACCCTTGTCAGGCAAGCGAAGTCAGTCTAGAAATCATCTACGTCACCGGGAACGGCGACCCGCACTGAGCGTCAGGAACTGCAGGATCCGCTGCCAGGGCAACCTGGTGGCAGTGAGCCGGCGGGGAGCGGCGTACGGGATGCGCGGCCACCGATGACCGAGGCCAGGCAGCGCGGGAGGCGACTCCAGCGCAGCGCAGCTCTCGGAAGTCAGGTCGAGCGCGGGAAGCACGTCCAGTGACTGGTGAGCGCGGCAACGCGTGAGCCCAGTGAGGCCCCTCCAACTCATACTTGGAGGGGCCTCACGTCTTTCCCGAGTGTCCACGACCCAGCTGGTCAGTGGTGCACCTGTGGACGAATCGGTGGACAACAACGGGTGAACCGTGGACAACCCGGGCCGACCTGTGGAAGATCAAAATAGTTCGGCCCGACTCGCCGAAATCCCTTGTCAGGCAGGCGAAGTCAGTCTAGAAATCATCTACGTCACCGGGAACGGCGACCCGCACCAAGCGTCAGGATCCGGAACGACCGAGGTTGAGGCGACTCAGCCGAGGGACTGCCGGCGAGCGGCGTACGGGATGCGCGGCCACCGACGACCGAGGCCAGGCAGCGCGAGGGGCGACCCGAGCGCAGCGCAGCCTCCGGAAGTCAGCGGCCGAGCGCGGGACGAACGTCCGGTGGTCGGGGATCGCGGCAGCGCGTGAACCGGTGAAGCCCCTTCATCTCATACATGAAGGGGCTTCACACTTTTCAGTCTGCCGTGCAAACGGTCGACCGCCACGTCGACACGCTGGCACCGACCGGTCGCGTACGGGCACCTCAGCCGAGCTGGCGGCGTACCTCGGCCGAGACCCGCTTACCGTCGGCCCGGCCCGCGGTCTGTCCGCTGATGGCCTTCATGACCAGGCCCAGCCCGCGCGGGCCCTCAGCGCCGGTCTCGGCGATCGCCTCGGCCACCAGCTGTGTCAGCTCCTCGTCGGTGAGCGCGGCAGGCAGGTAGCGGTCCAGGACCGCAGCCTCAGCGAGCTCTCGGGCCGCCAGCTCGTCGCGGCCCCCGGCGGTGAACATCTCCGCCGCCTCGCGGCGCTTCTTCGCCTCCTTGGAGACCACCGCCAGTTCCTCCTCGTCGGTGAGGGTGCGGGCGGACTTGCCGGCGACCGCTTCGGTCTTCAAGGCAGTCAGTGCCATCCGCAGCGTGCCGGTGACAAGCTCGTCGCGGGCGCGCAAGGCAGCGATCATGTCGTCGTGCAGGGTCTCGGCGAGCGTGGCCACGACGGCTCCTCAGGGGTCGGCTAGGGACCAGTGTCACGCGTCCACGGTCTGCAGCGTGGCCAGGATCGCCTCGGCGAGGGCCCGCGCGGCGGCAGGGTCGAGCTCGAGGGCCACCCGGGAGCCCGGCCCGATGCCGGCGTTGACCACGTCGACGTTGAGCGTGTGCTCGGCCGGCGCATGCACCGGGTGGTCGAAGTAGACGGTGGCGCTGGTCGCCGGGAACCAGCCCTGCGGGCCTTTGGCGCTGCCGGCGAGCTCGACGGTCGTGGTGACGTACGTGCACAAGGCTCAGCCCTCCAGGTGCTTGGCGAAGAAGCTGAGCAGCGTGGCCCAGCCCTCGTTGGCCGGTTGCGGTCGGTAGGACGGCCGGTCGACGGCGAAGAACGCGTGGCCGGCGTCGGCGTAGGAGTGGAACTCGTGCTCCTTGCCGTGCTCGGTGAGGATCCGGTCCAGCTCGGCCACGTGCTCGGGCGACGGATGCTGGTCCTCGACGCCGAACAGGCCGAGCAGCGGGCAGCGCAGGTCGGCCAGCCGGTCGACGATCGGCACCATCCGCTTGGGCATGCCCTCCACGTGCGGCTCGACGACGAACGCGCCGTAGCAGTCCACCGCGGCCTGGAGGTCGACGGCGGTCGCGGCCAGCACGGACTGGCGGCCACCCGAGCAGAAGCCGATCACGCCGACGCGGCCGTTGCTGGAGGTCAGGCCACGCAGGTGGGCGGCGGCGCCGGCCACGTCGCCGATCAGGCGCTCGTCCGGGACACCGCCCTGCGCCCGTACGGTGGCCGCCGCGTCGTCCGGTGCCGCGCCGGGGGCCTCGCGGAAGTGCAGGTTGGGGCACAGCGCCGCATAGCCGGCCTCGGCGAAGCGCCGGGTGATCTCCTTGGTGGCCCGGTCGTAGCCGGGCAGGTGGTGGATGACCACCACGCTGCCGTACGGGCCGGGGCTCATCGGCCGGGCAAGGTAGCCCTCGATCACGTCCCCACCGTCGCCGGTGAGCGAGATCGTCTCGGCCATGATCGTGTCGTACATCGTGGGTCTCCTCCGGAGTGCTTGCGTTGACAACTAGTTGGCTCAACTAGTTGTACCAAGCGAACGAGTTCCCCGCACACTGAGCCTCGTCGCCGCCACCCCGACGACGCAAGACGGCCGCCACCGCGTACGGAGTGGCGGCCGTCCCTTGCCTAGTGCCGAATCACCAGCCGACGGCGACCTGCAGGTACTGCGGGTTGGCGTGCGAGATGTACGAGGACTGGCCTGCGTCGTCGTCGTACGGGAAGCCGTAGGCCAACCCGTTGACCGCGTTGTCGTGCCAGAACTTCGCGTAGTAGTTCGCCGGCGCGGTCTTGTAGTACTGCGTCGGGTCGTTCTGCACTGCCGTCGACGTGCCGAGCACGTGCCGGTTCGCGTTCGCGCAGTTGACCGGGTCGGCGGCCAGAGTGCCTGAGCAGCCGAAGATCTGCTGCGTCGTGGCGCTGACGCCGAACTGCGAGGCGTACGAGCTCATGTAGTTCTGGTTGGCCCCACCCGGCTGGAACGCCGGGATGCTGCCGGGAGCGATGATCTTCGTCGGGTAGTACGGGGCCTGGGCAAGCGCCTTGAACTCGGCCGGGACCGCGGCGACGAACCGGTTGAACGTGGCGTCCCGGGTCTCGTTGAACACCGGGTAGCTGTCACCGACCGTCTGGTCGCTGCCGTCGTGGTTGTGCAGGTGCATGACGAGCGGCAGCGCCCACGCGTCGACCCGGGTGGTGTTGCCGTTGAACTGGGCGGCTCCGATGGTGAACTCGATGAAGTCCTGGTACTGGCTGGTCGGTGAGCCGAGGTAGAAGTACATCCGGCCCGAGGAGTTCACCGGCATGTCGAAGTACGGGTTGGTCGCGACGTTGTAGGTCGTCCCGTTGAAGCTGTAGTAGACCTGGCTGTCGGGATATTGCCCGTTGGTGCGGTTGAGGATCTGCAGCTCGAGGACCTGCGTCGCCGCCGGGATCGTGGCGGTGTTGCCCCAGAACGATGCCGGGAAGCCACCGAACGACCCGCCGCCGGTGCCGCTGGTCGTGGGCGACGGGCTGGTCGTCGTGGTGACGGACCCGATGATGCTGACGCCCAGCTCCCACAGCGAGTAGCCGTAGGCCGTGGCCCGCACGGTGCCGTACATCCGCAGGTAACGGCCAGAACCGCTGACAGCCAAGGTTTGTACGCCGCCGGTGCCGGTCGTCGTCGTGTAGATGCTGGTCCACGCCGTGGCGTCGTTGGACGTCTGGATCTGGAACGACTTCGCGTACGCGGGCTCCCAGTTGAGGACGACCTGGCAGATGGTCTGGGTCGAGCCGAGGTCGACGTAGATCCACTGCGGGTCGGAGAACGCACTGGACCATCGGGTGCCGGTGTTGCCGTCGACGGCCGCGCTGGCCGGGAAGGTCGCGTTCTCGCTCGAGGAGGCGACAGCCGGCCGGCCCTGGGCGGCGTTGGCGGTGCCGCAGGTGCCGGTCGTGCCGATGCTGCCGTAGACCTGGAACTCCCACAGGCTGTAGCCGTACGCGGTGGCCCGCGTGGTCCCGTACATCCGGACGTAGCGGCCGGTGCCGGCGATGTTCAGCGTCTGCACGCCTCCGGTGCCGGTGGTCGTCGAGTAGATCGACGTCCACGTGGTGGCGTCGGGTGAGGTCTGCACCTGGAACGACTTGCCGTACGCCGCCTCCCAGTTGAGGACGACCTGGGTGATGCTGGCCGTGGCGCCGAGGTCGACCTGGATCCACTGCGGGTCGGCGAACGCGCTCGACCAGCGGGTCCCGGTGTTGCCGTCGGTCGCCGAGGCGGCTGGCGTCCCCGCGTTCTCCGTCGAGCTGGCGGTCGTCGCCTTGCCCTGGGAGAGCAGGGTGCTGGCCGCGTGGGCCGTCCGGCCGAACGGGGTCAGCGCGATCGCGGCGAGCAGAGCGAGCAAGGCGAGAATCACCAGCGGGACGTGCTGCCATCTACTGCGGCGTAGGGCTGCCATGGGCCTGCCAATCGAGGATGCGGGCGCGAGTTCACGAGTTAGTTCAAGGCTGTATAGTCCCGCTCGCGAACCGGGGTCAATGCCGCGAAACACCCAAAAGGTCCCGGAACCTTCAGCCGTCCAACAGCGGCCGCGGGCACAGCAACGGCGCGCCACCCCTGACCAGGCAAGGGTGACGCGCCGATGGAGGTGACGTCTCTTAGAAAGCGACCTTCGTCGTCACGACGTCCTGCTGGTTGGCCCGCAGCCCGTTGAAGTTGACCCCGTAGAACCAGTTCACGGTCTGCGTGTTGTTCGTATCCGTCCACAGCGGGTGCGCGACGTTGTCCGAGCCGATCGCCACCTGCGTGTAGTCACCGATGAAGCCGCCCCGGAACATGTACCGGGTGTTGATCGGCAGAGCGGTCGCGGTCGTAACAGGTCCGGTCAGGCCGGTGACCACGTAGTTCTGCTTCTCGTTGTGGATGTACGGCCCGACCTGCTGGCAGTGGATGCTGGCCGCGGGGTCGAACGTCGTGCAGGTCTGCCAGGGCGACAGCACATTGCCGACGTACGAGGAGAGCACGACCTTGCCGCTCGGCGACACGGCCACCGAGGAGAAGACCGAGTCGGCGACCCCGGGGTTGGCGGGGGCGTTGAGCGTGCTGCCGTCTGGCTGGGTGACCGGGTAGCCGGTGGGAACCCGGGCCACGTCGGTGCCCGGAACGGCAACCGGCGTCGACCAGGTGGCGCCCCCGTCGGTGGAGATGCTGGAAACCGCCTGGGCGTGGCAACCGGCCGGCTCGGTGCCGGCGAACGCACAGAAGTTGGCCACCGAGTAGACGCCGCCCCAGCTGTCCTTCATCGACGACGACCAGGTCGCGTACAGGGCTCCGGTCGTGGCGCTGATGTCGGCCATCGGGAAGCTGTTCACCCGGAACGCGGTGTTCTTGGGCGAGCCGATCTCCTGCAGCGGCGCCACCACTACCGGCTTGCTCCAGGTGCTGCCGCCGTCGGTGGACTTCACCATGTACGTGGAGTCCAGCGCCGACTTGCGGGTGGCCCCGTCCCAGAAGACGTAGACGGTCCCGTCCGGGCCGACCACCGGGTGCGATCCCTGCCCGTACAGCACGTTGCCGACGATGGACTTCGGCGTGCTGAACGTCGCGCCGCCGTCGCTGGAGTGCGCCTCGAAGATCGGGGACTGCACGTAGGCCCCGGTCTGCGCGGAGAACACGAACCTGGTGAACGTCACGTAGACCCGGTCACGGTAGGGGCTCGCCGCAAAGTGGTCGGCGGCGATCCACTCCTTGTCGTTGAAGACGGCCGGCGAGGTGGTCGGATTGATGAACGTGGGCTGGCTCCACGACAATGCGCCGGCGCCGCTGAAGCTGCCGCGGCTGACCGTCACCGTGTTCGGTGCGCTGGTGCGGTTGAAGCCGAGTCCGGCGTAGTAGACGTGCCCGCGGCTGTCGAAGGCCAGGGCCGGGTCACCGCCGGCGTCGTACGGGCCACCGGTAAGGTGCTCGACACCGGGGATCAGCGTGCCGATGTGGCTGGGGTCTGAGCTGTTACAACACCACGTGGTCCCGCCGTCGTTGGAGAAGTAGGTGCCGGAGTAACCGTCGCCGAGGGCACTGCACGGAGTGCCACTGACGGTGCAGCTCCACGTACGGGTCACGTAGTCGTTGGCGGACCCGACGACGCGGGCCGGATTGTTGGGGTCGACCGCGATCGCCGTCTCGTTCTGGGGAGCGGCTGCGGTGTCCTGGTTGACCGTGACGTCGGGCGGCAGCACGCTCGAGCCGGCACCGCCGTTGGTGATCGTTGCGCCGTCAGGGGCGAGCACGTCGGCTGCCGTGGTGGCCTCTGCCTCCTCCTCGATGAAGGCCGAGAAGCGGATGTTCAGTCCGGCGGTGCCGTTGACCGAGGCCACTTTGGCTTTGAGGGTCGAGAGGTCGGTCGATGCGCTCGACGAGCCGGCAGCCGCGTTCCCGGCTCCAGCTCCGGCGAATGCCACCAGGGGCAAAGCCAGGGTCATTGCGGACACGAGCGCCAGCGATCGGATCCGGGTTAACGGGGGCATGCGTCGTCCTCTCTGAGGCGGCCGCGCCGGGAGTCGGCACGGCCAGATATCGGACGTTAGCCACATACAGGGCCAAGCGGAAGGACCTGGAACCGACTCTTAGGCAAGATCTCGGTGCCCAATTCCGCGCCCTGCCGACACCGTCCGGCGGCGTCATCTGCCGGTGACCCAGCCGTCACAAGTGCGTTACTCCGGTTGACTCCGCTTCACTCTGGTGTGGACTTCGCCCGGTTGTGCTGCGAAAGTGCCGAGAGCGGCTTCCGGCCGCTTTTGTCCGCCTTGGAGGTCGCCTTGTCCCGCCGTCCCTTCCTGACCGCACTGAGCACACTGGCCCTGGTCACATCGACGCTCGTCGCCGGCGCCGTGCCGGCCGGCGCGGCCGCGTCCCCGACCGGAGCAGCGCACCGAGCCGCACGGGTGTGCGCCGCAGCGCCGGCGGGTTACGCAGCCTGCGCCTCCCGCGTGGTGGCCGACGCCGCCGGCAAACCCATCGCGCACGCGACCCCGGCCGGCTACGGGCCGTCGGACATCCGGTCCGCGTACGCCCTCACCGGAAAGAGCAGCGGAGGCCGGACGGTCGCGATCGTCGATGCCTACGACGATCCGACGGCAGAGTCCGACCTGTCGGCCTATCGGGCCCAGTTCGGCCTGACGGCCTGCACGACGGCGAACGGCTGCTTCCGCAAGGTCAACCAGTCCGGCGGCAGCACACCGCCGCGGACCAACGGCGGCTGGGCGCAGGAGATCTCGCTCGACCTCGACATGGTGTCGGCAACCTGTCCGGACTGCCACATCCTGCTGGTGGAGGCGAGCTCCGCGTCCTTTGCCAACCTCGGTACGGCCGTCAACACCGCGGCCAGGCTGGGCGCCTCGGCCATCTCGAACAGCTACGGCGGGAGCGACTCGTCCGCGCTCAGTGCGTACAACCACCCGGGAATTGCGGTGACCGCCTCCACCGGTGACGCAGGTTACGGCGTCGAGTCACCCGCCTCGTTCGGCACGGTCGTCGCGGTGGGGGGCACCTCGCTGACTCGCGCCGGCACCACGCGCGGCTGGTCGGAGTCGGCCTGGAGTGGCGCGGGCAGCGGGTGCTCGACCTTGAACGCCAGGCCCTCGTGGCAGACCTCGGTCACCAGCTGCTCCGGCAAGGCCAACGCGGACGTCTCGGCCGTTGCCGACCCGAACACCGGTGTCGCGGTCTACGACTCGACCTCGTACAAGGGTGCCCGAGGATGGATGGTCTTCGGCGGCACGAGCGTGTCCTCGCCGATCGTGGGGTCCGTCTACGCCCTGTCGGGCAACACCGCCGGCTATCCCGCCTCGTACACCTGGGGACACGCGTCGGGCCTGTTCGACGTGACCTCCGGCTCGAACGGCAGCTGCCCAACGGCAGTGTGGTGCAAGGCCGGCGTCGGGTGGGACGGGCCGACCGGGCTGGGGACACCCAACGGCACGACGGCATTCTGATCCGGACGCCGCTGGGTCAGAGCTCCACAGCGCTCTCGAGGTGGACGATCGCGTCGAGGTCCCGGGTGGCGTCCGCGAGGCCACCCGGGGTGTGGGTCAGCCAGTGCTCGAGACCGGCGACCATGGCGTCGACGTGGGCATAGCGGCCCTGGTCGTCGCTGAGGTCGATCTCGTAGACGCCGTCCATAAACGCGTGCCAGCTCGCGTTGGCCACGACGGTCTCGGCGTTCGCCTGCTCGGCGTGATTCTCGTAGTGCAGGCCGAGCGCCAGGATCTCCTCGAACGCCAGCAGCACGTGCTCGTACGTCATCGGAGTGAACATCCTCGGGCGAAGCAGCCCGTCGTCGACCGGCAGCTGCAGGGTCTCCCGTACGGCCCGGTGCCAGGCTTTGGGCGCCTCGCCGCCCTCGTAGCAGACGCCGATCCAGACCAGGCAGTCCCGCAGCACCTCGTGGCGCCGGGTGGTGGTCGGCAGGCCGGTACGGAACTCGGTCATCGTGCTGCTCTCCATCCGTGCAGTCGTGCTGGCAGGGCCAAGGGGCGGCGACGATCCGACGTCGCCGTGTATCTGTCGGCAGAGCGGCGCGGCCCGTGAGCGGTCGTGCCAGCAGATTTGCGAAGCGCCCCGGCTGCGGACGGCCGCCCCCGTACAGTCGAAGTGTGGCGAAGACACACAACCGCAGAGACGCCCGCCTTGGCTGAGATCAATCTGGCCGAGACGCTTCAGCTGGTGGCCGACACGATTGTCGAGTCGCTCGGCTTCGACGTCGCGGTGATCAACCTGCTCGACGACGACCGCCAGGCGATGGTGGTGGCAGCGGTGACGGGGCCCGAGGAGCTTCGCGCCACGCTGCTGCACCGCCGCCAAGGGCTGAAGGGCTGGGCGCAGCTGCTGGCGGCCAGCGAGCCGTGGGGCAGGCTGCGGTTCCTCGACCACGCCAAGTCGACCGTCGATCCGGCGGACATCCTGTCCTGGATCCCGGACCTGCCGATCAGTGACGACCCCAACGCCTGGCACCCCGAGGACTCCCTGTTCGCGCCGCTGGAAGCGCCGGACGGCCGCCAGCTCGGCATGCTGTCCGTCGACGTGCCCCGGGACGGTCTGCGGCCGGACGCGTCGACCCGCCACGCGCTTGAGGCGTTGGCCGTCACCGCCTCGCTCGCCATCCAGCACGCGACCCTGGCGGCGGAGAGCCGACGGGTCAGCGCGCGGTTCCGGGCGGTGTTCGACGCCAGTCCGATCCCGGTCGGCCTGCTGGGCGCGGACCGGTGCGTCGTCAGCCTGAACGACGCCTTCTGCCGGTTCCTGGCCCGGCCCCGGGAGGACGTGGTCGGCCACAACCCGCTGGAGTTCACCCACCCGGACGACGTGGGCTCGGGTCTGGCCATCCTGCACGCGATGCGGTCGGACTGCAGCGACGCGGCGGACGCGGCGCCGGTCGAGAAGCGCTACCTCCTGCCGGACGGCTCGGTCGTCTGGGCCCGGCTGCACCTGGCAGCCCTCCGCAGCCCTGACGAACCCGACATGCTGATCTCCCAGCTGGAGGACATCACCGACCGCAAGCGGGCCGAGGCGCGGCTCCTCCAGCAGGCGCACTTCGACACCCTGACGGGACTGCCGAACCGGGCCAACTCGATGCGCCGGCTGCGCGCGGCCCTGGAGGCCGATATCGAGGCCGGGACGCTGACAGCGGTCTTCTTCTGCGACGTGGACCGGCTCAAGCTGGTCAACGACGCGCACGGCCACGCGGTCGGGGACGCCTACCTCCAGGAGATTGCCCGCCGGATCCAGGCCACCGTCCGCAGCGATGACACCGTGGGCCGCCTCGGCGGGGACGAGTTCGTCGTGGTGCTGCCCGCTGTCGGCAGCCCGACCGAGGCGCTCGGTCTCGCCGGCCGGGTGATCGACGCCGTACGACAGCCGTTGCGGCTGGGCGGCGAGGGCTTCAGCCCGTCGGTGTCCCTGGGCATCGCCTACGCCGCCGGTGCCAGCAGCACACCCGACGAGATGCTCGCCCAGGCCGACACGGCCATGTACCGCGCCAAGACGGAGGACCGCGGGTCCTGGCGCGTTCACGACACCGCCGTCAAGAACTCCGCCGTCAGCCAGCTGCAGCTCCGCAGCGACGTGGCCGCCGCGCTGGAGCTGGAGCAGTTCGTCCTGCACTACCAGCCCATCGTGCGACTCTCCGACCGCAAGGTCATGGGGTACGAGGCCCTGCTGCGCTGGCAGCATCCGACCCGCGGATTGCTTGCCCCCGCGGCATTTCTCGACGTCATCCTCGACAGCGAGTACGAGACGCCGGTCACCGACTGGGTGCTGCGACAGGCGTGCCGGGACGCTGCCCGCCGACCGAGGGACCAGCGCCGGGTCAACGTGAACGTCAGCTCGATCCAGGTCGGCCGGCGCGACCTGCCCGATCTCGTACTGGCCTGCCTCCGTGACAGTGGGCTCGAGGCCGGCGACCTGGTCCTCGAGCTCACCGAGGACCGGCTGCTGTCCCGGCCGGACGGCGCCGAGCTGCTGGACCGGCTACGCAGCCTCGGGGTGTCCATCGCCATCGACGACTTCGGCACCGGTTACGCCGGTTTGCAGTACCTGCAACGGTTTCCGCACATCAACATCATCAAGCTGGACCGCAGCTTCATCGCCGGGCTGTGGCAGGACGAGGTGAGTGAGCACATCGTGCGGGGCGTCGTCGACATCGCCCACAGCTGCGGGCTGACGATGGTCGTCGAAGGGGTCGAGACGGCAGAGCAGGCCGAGTTCGTCAGACAGTTGGGGGCGGATGCCGCTCAGGGCTACTACTTCGGCCGGCCGGAGCCGTACGCGGAGCTGCACGAGTAATCCGCCCCACGCCACCCCCTTCTGCGCTCCTCGTACCAGGGCCGCGTCAGCCGCCGTTGTGGCTGACCGCCCGCAACGACGTGACCTTGTTCGGCGCCGGCTCGCCCGGCAGATGCAGATAGCTCTCCAAACCGTGAACGCCGGCAACCCGGCAGGCGATCTGTTCGGCCAGCTCCATCTCCTGGCGCGTGCTCACCTGACCGCGCAGCACCGCTGTCCGCTCGCTGACCTCGATGCTGACGTCACCCATCGCGATGCCGGCAGCGCGTAGCGCTTGATGGATCAACTGCTTGACGTCCACGTCATCGGTCGGGTACGGGACGCCACCGCCGATCGCGCGACGGGCGGCGCCGCGGAGCCGGCCCCGCTGGTAGCGCGCCTGCGCGCCGACGCGCCGCGCCTGGTGACGGGCCCGTGAGGCGGCCTGGTCGGCGAGCTTGCGGCGGCGTGCCTTGCCCCGGTCGGGATCGAACAAATAGCTGAGGCCAGCGCCGACCGCCGCCGCCACCGGTGCAGTGACCGCCGCGGTGACCTTGATGCTGCGGGTCCGAATGTTCATGGCTGTCTTCCCTGTGCGTTTCTTGGCGAAGGCGAACTCCTGCTCCTGACGTCAGCGAGTTCGGAACACTCGCCTCCTACCCCGGTTCGGGCTTCGAAAAGCGGTCATCGGCCGGTACGGGGTGCGTGGTGCCCGCGACACTGGGGCGACTACCGGCCCCGATTCCCCCTTCGCTCAGGACCCCCTGTCCCGCGTGTCTGCGTTGCCCGCGATCTACGGGCAACGCAGAGCCGTCGCAAAGGCGTACCCCGGAAGGGAGCGGGAGGGGCGAGATCAGCCGGGCCGTTCAGCCGGAATCCCGATCGGCAAGGCCGAGGAGGTGGCGGGCGAACCAGCCGGCGGCGAGCTCCGAGGCTGTCTCCAGCGTGCCCGGCTCCTCGAACAGGTGAGTGGCACCGTCGACCACCTCGAGCCGGTGTTCGCAGTGCATCCGGCGACTGGCCCGCTCATTGAGCTCGAGCACCTCACGGTCGCGGCCGCCCACGATCAGCAACGTCGGCGCGGTCACCAGCGGCAACGCGTCTCCGGCAAGATCCGGGCGACCACCCCGGGAGACGATCGCGGCGATCCGGTCGCCTTGACGGGCCGCGGCGACCAGGGCGGCGGCAGCACCGGTACTGGCGCCGAAGTAGCCGATCACCTCGGGTCGCGGCTCGGGTCGGGCGTCGAGCCAGCCCACGGCGCCGACAAGCCTGTCGGCCAGCCGGTCGACGTCGAACCGCAACCGGCCACCGCCTCGTTCGAGGGCGTCCTCGGCCTCGGTGAGCAGGTCGAGCAGCAGCGTGCCGAACCCGTCGGCGTGCAGGCGACGCGCGACGGCCTGGTTGCGCGGGCTGTGCCGGCTGCTGCCGCTGCCGTGCGCGAAGACCACGAGCGGGCCACGCGGCGCGACAACGGCCAAGTCGGCACCGAGCCTGCCGACAGCGGGTAGGTCGATCTCGACTGCGTCGACATGCACTGTGCTCATGGGAGTCCTCCGCCTCGGCTATCCCGGCTCGCCGCTGCGCTTGCGCCTGATCACCACCAGCAGGTCGACGAGAGCCACCGCGGCGAGGAACGCGAACACCGCCGCGAACCCCGGCGCGCTGACGACGGTCACGAATACGGCCGCGCCGGCCCCGCAGACCAGCAGACCGAAAGCGGCCAGGATCAGCCGCAACGTCAACGCGCTGCGTGCAGGCGGCGCGCCGCCGATCCCGGCGGTCGGGTCGTGGTAGTCCTCGCGAGCGACCCCGGGGTGTGGACGCCGCGCTGCTCGGGGCATGGGCGGGTGGTTCCCGCGGACGGTTTCCGGACACCTCCGGCCAGCCCCTCCGTCGAGATATCGCCGGGTTACACCGTCACCCGGCCGAGAACGGCGGCACGGGCGGGTTCGGCCCCGGCTGCGGGATCGGCTCCGGTTCCGGCTCCGGCGGGGTGAGCGGCTCCGGCGGGGTCAGCGGCTCCGGTTGCGGCTGGTAGGGCGGCGCGGGCGTCGGAGGCTGATCCGGCGGCACCGGGTCCGGCCGTACGGGGATTGGTGGTTCCAGAGGCGGTGCCGTTGCCGTCGCGTGCGAGAGGGTTTGAAGAGACTTGTCCATGGTGAGGTGATGCCCGCCGTCGGCCCCGGAATGCTGTCTGATGCCAGGCAACCTCGGTCAGGTCGTCCCACCACTGCGCCGCGTCAGCAGCGTGTTGACCAGGACGGCGATGACGATCAGCGCGCCTCGTACGACATCCTGCAGGAACGAGTTGACGCCCAGGATGACCAGCCCGTTCCCGATCACCGTGATAAACAGGACGCCGACCAGCGGGTGCGGTCAGCCGGTGTACGTGGTGACCTGGGTCGCATAGGTGCAGCCCCCGCCATTGACCGCGGCGTAGGCGGTGAGGTCTGTGACGGTCTGCGTCGGCCCGGTGCCGCGAATGAGGTGCAACGTCATCATCTGCGGGTAGCCGTGGGTCTCGCCGATGTCGGAACCGTTGCTGACGAAGCTCGGCTGGTCGCCGTTCAGGCTGATCCAGCCGATGGCATCCGGGTCGGTGCTGGACAGGCTGAAGCCCAGACCCGCACTGCCGCAGTAGTTGGCCGACACGGTCACGCGGCCGTTGGTGTAGATCGGACTGCTGAACCCACCGGCGGTCTGTTCGAAACGGAACGTGCCGAAGGCGGTGGTTCCGTACGCGGCTGCCGGGTGGCCACCGAGCTGGGCCGCGTTCGTGGCGTTGGTTGCGTTCGTGGCGTTGGTCGCCTGGGTGGCGGTCAGCGCGCTGGCCGCCGTCCCGCCCGCCGCCAGGAAGCGGGCGTCGCTCTGCGTGCGGCTCCAGTACTGCAGGGGCAGGCTCTTGCTCAGCCGGTCGAGTCCCACGGAGTTCTTCTTCAGGTCGGCGCCGGTGAGCGAGCCGTTCCTGATGGTCTTGCCGGTCACGGTGCCTGCCTTGATACTCGCGCCGCTGACGGTCACCGCGGCCATCGCGCCGCCGCTCAGGGCGACGGCCAGGGCGAGATGGGCAACGACTGCTGCATAACTGGGACGGCGCACGGCGGGACCTCCGGGTCGGGCGGAGGCCGGCGGTCGAGCTCCGCGATCACAACCTTGCGGTGACCGACCCCAGCGTCAATCGCGGACGAGCATCACTCCCCGACGGAGGGCTAGGAGTCGACCAGATGCGCGGGCATCCCGCCGGTCGCGATAGGTCCCCAGCGATCGATGGTCACGCGGATCAGCGACTTGCCCTGCCGGTGCATGGCGGCGCGGTACTCGCTCCAGTCCGGGTGCTCCCCGGCGATGCAGCGGTAGTAGTCGACGAACGCGTCCTCAGCCTCGGGCATGTCGAGCACCTCGGCCCGGCCGTCGACCTGGACCCACGCGCCGTCCCAGTCGTCGGAGAGCACGCAGATCGACACCCGCTCGTCGCGGCGGGCGTTGCGGGTCTTGGCCCGCTGGGGATAGGTGGCGACGACTATCCGGCCCTCGGCGTCAACGCCGCAGGCGACCGGCGACAGCTGCGGGCGGCCGTCGGTGCGCGTGGTGGCCAGCAGCCCGTGGTGCCGGGTGCTCAGGAACTCGAGCAGGTCGGCGCGCTCGACGCTGGTGTTCGTGGCGATGCTTGGCGACATGGAGGCGCCTTTCGCGTACGGAGGTTGCGTGCGGCTGCCAGGTTAGCCCTGGGCCGGCCGTGGTCCCGCGCCCGTCTGCGAGCGTTAGACGTAGGACGCGGCAGAGCGCGCTGAACGTCTAACGGTGCTGGCCGCCGCCGTGAGACGCCAGCCACGCCTGCATCACCGTTGCGGGCAGCCGGCCGCGGTCAGAGACCGTCCAGCCGTTGGCCCTCGCCCACTCGCGCAGCGCGGCGTTGCTGGGCGCTGCGGCCCGGAGGTCAGTGGTGCCCATGCGGACCACCGCTGGCAGTTCGTCGAGCGCCCAGGCGTAGGCGGCCGCCAGCCAGCGATAGGTCCACTCCTCGGCCAGCTTGCGCGAGTCGCAGAACACGATCGGGACGCTGGGTACGCGGACCTGGAGCTCGGCCAAGCCGTCCGCGACCACCGCAGGCCGTACCAGGGTCTGCGCGAAGATGCGGGGGTAGCGGTCCTCGACGACCAGAGCAGCGCGGGGCAGCGCGGCCAGCTCCGACATCGCGTAACGGAGCCGTCCCGAGGTCAGGCTGGACATCAGGTCGGACAGCGACTTGCGCTCGACCGCAGCGACCAGGGTGCCGTTGATGGTGACGCCGTAGTCGCCACAGGGAAGCGCCTTCTTGACGGTGCGTACCTGCTGACCGCCGAAGGTGTACGGGTAGCGTTCGTGCGCGTCGACGAGGATCTCGAGCTCGGCGACGCCGGCGGCCCGGGCGGTGGGCGTGCGTACCTGCGGCCGGGACTGCTTGCGGGTTTTCGGCGACTGCCAGAAGACCATCTCGCGGCCGCGGGCGTGGGTGTAGACGATCTGCGACCGGTGCTCGCGGCCACGATCAGCGACGACGTCGATGGCCGCGCCGCGCCGTTCGCAGACCCGCAAGGCCACCCGCTCGACGATGTCGGGTGTCCTCGGCCACTCGTCGACGGCGACCGGGTAGCAGAAGATCGCGTTGGTGCGCGGCCAGGTGTCCTTGACCCGGAAGACCAGTCCACCGGCGAGAGGCAGCCGCAGCAGGAAGGGCAGGGTGCTGTCGGGGTCCGGGTTGCGTGCGATCAGCAGCTCCACCCGGCACATTCTGCCGCGAATCACCGCTGCGCTGTCGTCGCCCACGCCCAGACCCGCACGTGCCTTCGGAGGACACCTGCGCTTCGGGCGGCGCCTCGCGTCTTCGCTCGCAAAGATGAGGAGAGCGCGACTGCACCAGCAACCTCGTCCGGGGATGGGGACTTGACACTGCGACGTGGCGATCGGTCTGCACGTTGGCGCTGGTCAGTGAGGGGCGAGCCGCTGCCGTACAAACTGTTCCTCGGGGTGCCGGTGCACCGCGTGCCCGCCCTGGGTTGCTCGGCTGCGGGTGAAGTCTGCGGCGAGCGGTGCGGTCGCGGTCGCGGGCCGCACCCACACCGACGTCTGCGCGGGGCGTACCTGACCGGACTTCACACCCGCGAAGTCGTGCCGCTCCCAGCCGCCGAGCCGACGGTACGCCGCGGCGTACCTTCGCCTGTTCGTGTCGTCGAGGAGCAACAGCCCGCGAGGCTTGACCTTCTCGACCGCGCGGTCGACGCACTCGACCCTCGCCCGGCCGTCCACGATCACCAGGTCAATCGAGGCATCAGGCACCGCGTCGATCGCGGCGACGTAGGCGTCGAAGAAACCGGGCGCCATCACCGTGGTGATCTCGCCCTCGGCGGCCGGCTCGTGCAGCGAGAGCCGCAACCGGGGCGACGCTGCAAGCAGGCGCTCGTGCCAGACGGGATCGTGCTCCACGGCCGTCACGTCGGCACCGCGATCGGTCAGCCACAGCGTCGACCCACCGCTGCCGTACTCGAAGACCACCGATCCCGCGGGCAGCCGCGCCTCCACGAACTCCACTGCGGCGTACGGCCAGAACGGCTCACGCAGGTCGATGGGTGCGGCGTGCCGCAGCGGCCACCACCGCCGTAGCCGGGTGACCTGACGCGGGTGACGCGCGAGGAAGCGCGTCAGAGCAACAGCGTTGGCGACGACGTCCCGATTCAGTCGCATTTTGGCAGGTTAGCGGGGATCGGCGGACGTTGCACTCCTCCGTTCGGGTTTTGCAGCGCGAAGTCACGTCCCGCGTCGGCGAGCGGCCTCGGGCGACCTCGTCGGCCGTCCGCCGAACTGGCGGGGGGAAGGGCACCGAACGCACCTAGCGGTGGTTCGAAGGTGGATGACCCCCGCTGCGTTGAGTCCATGGGGAACCCTCGTACAGGGTAAGCAAACACTAACTGTTAAGCCATATCCGCAGCAGTCGGTCGTTGGCCGTAGACAGCTTGACAACGAGACGACGACCGCGGTCACAGAGCAACACCTTCCATCTCCATGCGCCTACCGTGAACCGTACGCGCCTGCCTGCCGATGACTGATCGGCTGCTGTGGACAACCCCGTCGGCAGGTCACCGCTCGCACCCAGCAGCGGTAGGGCAGACTCCCCGACCGAGCCGACCCACACAGGGCGTCCCGTGCGCCGGTCAAGGCTACGAACAGCTGGCGGCGCATCAACTCGAGCCGATCGGCGTGCGCATCCGGGTCCTCTATAGGGAACCGGGCCATCCGCAGCGATTCCGGGTCGACCGGGATGCAGAAGACGTGCTTGTAGTCCAGTCCCTTGACTCGCTTGACCGTGAGGAATAGTCAAGAGCTGTGGATCGGCGTGTCATGCAACATCACCGACTGTCGGGATCCCGACAAGGAGACGGTGGCGATGGAATATCTCGCGACTACGACGACCCACGTACCTGACGGAACGCCCCTCTCGCCGCACCCCAGTGACCCGGCGCGGACCAAGGGCCACCGTCGGACGAGGTCGTGAGCGGACAGGACCACAAGGTGGTCATCGTCACTGGGGGTTCTCGGGGCATCGGCGCAGGGGTCGTCGCGGGGTACCGGCGGCGTGGCTGGGCGGTCGTTGCGGTCTCCCGCAACATCGAGCCTGCCGAGGATCCTGCCGTGCTCACAGTCCAGGGAGACATCTCTGATCCCGCCGCCGTCGACCTGATCATCAGTGGGGCAGTTGAGAATTTCGGGCGTATCGACACCTTGGTCAACAACGCTGGCGTGTTCATTTCCAAACCGTTCACCGACTACACCGCCGACGACTACGCACGTGCGGTTGGCGTCAACCTCACCGGGTTCTTCGAGCTGACCCAGCGCGTCATCACCGAGATGCTCAAGCGGGGCAGCGGCCACGTTGTCAACATCACCGCCACGTTGGCTGACTACGCCGACTCCAGCACGCCCTCCGTCTTGACCTCGCTCACCAAGGGAGGGCTTGCCTCAGCCACCAAGTCACTGGCCATCGAGTACGCCTCCCGTGGCATACGCGTCAACGCCGTCTCGCCGGGGATCATCCAGACGCCGGAGCATTCACCGGAGGCCTACGACGCGCTTGCTGGCCTCCACCCACTCGGACGCGTTGGCCAGGTCAGCGACGTTGTCGGCGGGATTCTCTTCCTGGAGTCATCGCCGTTCATCACCGGCGAGATCCTGCATATCGATGGCGGCCAGATCGCGGGCCACTGACCCCAAGAGCTGCGCGTGCTCAGAGATCGACTGTGAGGTCGCCCAGGGGCTGGGAGCAGCACGCCAAGAGATCGCCAGCCGCCGGCGGCTCGAGGGGTTCCGGTGCGTAGGAGACCCGGCCCTCCAGGAGGCCGGTCTCGCAGGTATGACATACGCCAGTCCGGCACGACCAACGAACTGGTACGTCGCATGCTTCGGCGAGCTCAAGGATGCTGGCGTACGCGTTGTCCCAACGGACGTTCAGGCCGGTCCGCACGAAGGACACGAGCGGGCCTGTGCCGGGGGTACCTTCCGGCAGGTGTGGTGGCCGGGCGGGGGACTGGGCGATGCCGGGCGTAATCGGCGCCTCGGCGCCGAACGTCTCGGTGTGCAGGCGGGCGGTCGGCACGCCGAGGCTGTCCAGTCCGGCACGGATCGCCATCATGAATGGAGTAGGCCCGCAGAGGAACCACTCGCCGTCGGTCGGTGCTCCAGCGGCAGCGATCTTCTCGGCTGTGATGTGTCCGAGTTCGTCGTAGTCGGTCCCGAGGTGGTCGTCGGGACCGGGTTGGCTGTACCACACGCGGCTGCGCGCGTTCGGCAGCGTCGCCAGAAGCGACCGCGTCTCTTGAGCAAAGGCATGCTCGGCGCCGTTGCGCGTGCCGTGGAGCCACCAGATGTCGCGCGTTGACCGGCTGTCGTGGAGTGCGTGCAGCATCGCGAGTACAGGCGTCACGCCGACGCCCGCGCTCACCAGCACGACAGGCTGTGCGCCCTCGTCGAGCGTGAATTGACCACGCGGTGCCGCGACCTCGATCTGGTCACCGACGTCGACCGCGTCGCGCAGGTATCGGCCGGCCGCTCCGTGCGGTTCCACCTTGATCGCGATCCGGTAGCGAATGCTGTCCGGCGGTCCCGACAGCGAGTAGCTGCGCACGAGTGGAGGTGCGTCGGTGCCCGCTTCGAGCTTGACCGTGATGAATTGTCCCGCGAGCGCGCGCGCCAGCGCGTCACCGTCTTCTGCTTCGAGTTCCAGTGACAGCACGCTGGCACTCTCCGCACGCTTTGCGACTACACGCAGGGCCCGGAAGCCAGGCCAGGCTGGTGGCGGCCCGAGGACCGTCAAGCCCGCGTTGCCACCGCCTGGGGCGCCGCCGCGCTCCTGCTTGAGCAGCGCGAGTAACGAGGCCTGCCAGCCCGGACTGAGCGCCGGAATATGCAGCGCTCGCTGAAGCAGCTCGGGGTCGGGGTGACGGTCCACGTACAGCAGTGCATTGATGGACGCGACCGTCATTCGACCAGGCCCGGTCGCGACCCTGGTGATATCGTCGCCGGCTTCTACCGTGCCTTCTTCGAGGACTCGGAAATAGAAGCCGGGGCGACCGCGGCCGGTGAGCAACGCGGCCATCCGAGGCTCATTCATGCGAATACCGACCCGATAGCACGTCACGCGCGGTTGGGTAACCTCAAACAAGGCGGAGCCGATGCGGTACTGGTCGCCAATGCACACCTCGTCGTCACCAAGGCCGTCGACGGTGAAATTCTCACCGAACTGGCCGAAGACGAAATCGTCACGCTGCAGGTGGTCGCGCCAATAGTCGTACGAGCCGAGCTGATAGACGTACACGGCGCGTTGCTCGCCCCCGTGCCCGGCGCGGTCCCCCTGACCGTCTCCGTCGACATTCATCCGTCGGGCCTGACGGGGGCCCTGCACTGCGTCCTTCCAGATCCCGGTGAAGACGGTCCGTCCCTGCCAGCTGACGTCGCGCGGCAGCCCGACGTTGACCGACACCAGTCCCGCCACCCGATCTGACATGCGAACGGAGCACCTCCCCACCCGCCATGGAGACCTTGGGCACGTACCAAGGTAGGTCCAATCCCGGATCGTGGAAACGCCTTCAGGCGTAGCCGTTGACGCGGCGTGGCCACAGGCAACCCTCGACCGCCATGCCGGCGCTCTGTGCACCGCCGACGGTCTTGGCAGCCATAGAACGAAGGGTGCAGTATACGAATCGCGGGGCCTCACTCGTCGCGAGCTGGGAGCACTGAGGCTCCTTGGCGGGCGCGCGAGCGAAGAGTCCTCACCCGATGGCTCCAGAGGAGGGTCGGCATGAGCAGCGTGCAGGCGAACAGTGCAGGACAAGCAGGGACCGCCGAGGCTGCGGTGGTCGACATGAAACTCGAGGTAGTCGTCGTCCCGGTCTCGGATGTCGACCGCGCGAAGGAGTTCTACTCACGCCTTGGTTGGCGGCTCGACGCCGATGTCGCCACCGGTGACGACTTTCGTCTGATCCAGTTCACTCCGCCTGGCTCCGGGTGCTCCGTGCAGTTCGGCACGAACCTCACGTCGGCAGCACCGGGCTCGCTCCAGTCCACCTATCTGATTGTCTCCGACCTCGCCGCAGTGCGCGATGATCTGGCCAAGAGCGACGTCGAGATCACCGATGTGTTCCACTGCGCCACCGGGTTCGCTTGCCGGTTCGGGGGCACTGACACACCTGGACGCGTCAGTGGGCGTGGACCTGACGACGGCAGCTACAGCTCGTTCGCCTCGTTCACTGATCCAGATGGCAACAACTGGCTGCTTCAGGAAGTCACGACCCGGCTTCCCGGGCGCGTCGACCCCGCGGCGACCGGGTTCGCGTCGGCTGCTGACCTTGCCGAGGCGCTTCGCCGCGCGGCGGCGGCGCACGGCGAGCACGAGGCACGGACCGGGCAGGCCGACCCGGACTGGCCGGTCTGGTACGCCGAGTACATGGTGCGGGAGCAGGCCGGACAGGAACTGCCGACATGAAGGTCGACTACGACGTCATCGTGATCGGCGGCGGCTCGCCGGGTGAGCATTGCGCCGGTGCGCTGGCCGAAGGTGGCCTGCGGGTCGCCCTGGTGGAGCGGGAGCTGGTCGGTGGCGAGTGCTCGTACTGGGCGTGCATCCCGTCGAAGACCCTGCTGCGACCCGGTGAGGCCGTCCACGCCGCACGGGACGCCGCGGCCAGGGCGGAGGTCGACGTCCAGGCAGCTCTCGCCTGGCGGGACTTCATGGTCTCCAACTGGTCCGACGCCGGGCAGGAGAGCTGGCTGAAGAGCAACGGCATCGGTCTGCTGCGCGGCACCGGCCGGCTCGCCGGGGTCGGCGTTGTCGAGGTCGACGGCGTGCGCCACACCGCGACCCATGTCGTCGTGGCGACTGGCGCCGACCCGGTCACACCACCAGTCCCTGGGCTGCGCGGGCTGTCAGGGGTGTGGGGCAGCCGCGAGGCCACCAGCATGAAGGCGATCCCGCGTCAGCTGCTCGTGCTCGGTGGCGGGCCGGTAGGGGTGGAGATCGCGCAGATCGTCCGTCGGCTCGGCGGCGGCGCGACGCTCGTCGAGGCGGCGGCCCACCTGCTCTCCCGCGAGCCCGCGCCGCTCGGTGAGGCGCTCGCTGAGGTCCTGCGCCGCGACGGCATCGACGTCGTCCTCGGCGAACACGCCACGGCCGCACGGCGGGACGGGGAGGACTACGTCCTCGCCCTCGACAGGGGCCGCGAGCTGCGCGGCGACCGGCTGCTCGTTGCCACCGGCCGCCGCCCGCGGGTGGACGGGATCGGCCTGGAGACTGTCGGCGTCACCCCCGACGGTCACGGAATACCGGTCGATGCTCGGCTGCGGGTCGGCGAGCGGCTGTGGGCGATCGGCGACGTCACCGGCATCTGGCCGCTCACCCACGTCGGCAAGTACCAAGGCGAGGTGGTCGCCGCGAACATCCTGGGCGAGCCGCGCGACGCCGACTATCGGGCCGTGCCCCGCATCACCTACACCGACCCACAGGCCGCATCGGTGGGTGCCACTGAGGCCCGGTTCAGTGGCACCGCCCGGCTGTCGGAGCTGGCCAAGACGGAGACGTACACCCGTGCGTACGCCCAGTCCAACGGCTTCTTGACCCTCCTCAGCGACGGAGAGCTGCTGACCGGTGCCTACGCGCTCGGCCCCGAGGCCGGCGAATGGCTGCAACAAGCCACGCTGGCCATCCGAGCACGTGTGCCTCTCGACGTCCTGCGGGACACCATCCAGCCCTTCCCCACGTTCTCAGAGATCTATGTTGCCGCACTGAAGAACCTCCACGACCACACGGTGACCCTCGGAAACCGACTGTCGGAGGAGGCATGACTGCCGCAACCGTTGGGACGCCGACCCGGCGCGAACCGGAACTCCTCGGGCAAACCGTCGTCGTTATCGGCGGTAGCGCCGGCATCGGACTCGAGACGGCCCGACGGGCACGCGCCGAGGGAGCCGACGTCGTCCTCACCGCGCGCAACGCCGAGCGCCTGAAACAAGCTGCGCTGGAAGTTGGCGCGCGAAGCAGCTCGGCGTTCGACGCCACGGACTTCGCTCGCCTGGACGAGTTCTTCGAGGAGCTCCCGGAGCCCGTCGACCACGTGATGGTGACCGCTGGCGGCCCGTACTATGCGCCGCTGTCAACCATGGACTTCGACGAGGCGCACCGCGACGTCGAGGGGCATCTGTGGCTGCTGCTCCATGTCGCTCGCAACGCCTTTGACAAGGTGCGACCTGGCGGGACGCTGTTGTTCATCGGCGGCACCGGCGGCCGTCGCCCCGCCGTCGGCCTGTCGATCGTTTCGACCCTCACCGCCGGACTACCCGCGCTCACGAAGGGTCTCGCGCTCGAGATCGCGCCGGTCCGGGTCAACCTCATCGCCCCCGGCTTCGTCGACACGCCGCTGTCGGCGTCGCTGCTCGGTGATGGGCTCGAAGAGAGACGCGAGCAGCTCCGGGCGACGCTGCCCATCGGGCGCGTCGTTGGTCCCGCGGATGTCGCGGCCCTGGCCGTCCACATCATGACGAACACGGCCGTCACGGGGGCCACGTTCGACATCGACGGCGGCCAGCAGCTCGTCGCTGGCTGAACAAGGGTGCCACCTGAGAGGCGGTAGCTCGATGCGCTCCGACATGATTCCCGGCGGCACGCTCCCGGACTACGCGCTCCCCGACCACACCAGCACTGTCCGCAGTCTCAGCGAGCTCCAGGGCCGCGATCCGATGATCCTCACACTCGCCCGCGGTCACTACTGCCCGAAGGAGCACCAGCAGCACCTGGAGCTGGCCGCCTTCCAGTCGAAACTCGCCGTGGCCTATACCCAGATCGTCACGATCTCGACGGACGAACATCACACGTTGCAGGAGTTCCGCCTTTCTGTCGGAGCGCATTGGACCTTCCTCTCCGACCCTGGACGCACGATCCAGCAGGACCTGGACATCCAGGAGTACACCGATCCCGAGCGGGATCCGATGATCCCGCACACGCTCGTTCTGAAGCCGGGCCTGGTCATCCACAGCATCTACAACGGCTATTGGTTCTGGGGCCGCCCCTCGATACACGACCTGTGGCGTGATCTGCGTGTGGCAAGCAGCAAGATTCGACCGGACTGGGATCTGAGCAGACCTGGACTCCGCGAAGCCTGGGACGCCGGCGACCATTCCTCCTTCCACGGGTGGGACCGGTCCCCCACTCAGCCCCCCAGGGCGCCATGAACGAGCACCCGAGCCGATCGGACGGCCCGGTTTCGTCACCAGGCAAGGAGGGTGGAGGCTGATATGCCGTGGTTTCCGGACTTCATCAGTGCCGTGGAGCTCGCGCGCGTGCAGACGCGCGCCGCCGGTCAGGCTGACCCGGTGGGGCAGTACCTCAGGGCGCTGAGTACGGGTGACGCCCGGGATCTCGAGGACGTGTGGCCCGGTGACGTGGTCATCTACGATCCCCGCGCGGGCGAGATCCGCGGCCACAAGCAGCTGAGGGAGTTCGTCAGCCGGAACCTCTCCTGGATGGCTGAGCGCGGCGTCCGTACCGACGTCGTGGCCGCCACGCGCGGAGACGGTCGTGCTGTGCTGGAGCTGCTGGCCCACCTGGACGTGGACGGGGAGGACCTGGCGTGGCCGGTAGCAGTCGTGGCCGAGTGCCCCAACGATCGATCGGTGGTGTTCCGCACCTACTGCTCCCAATGGCCGGTGGACGGACGACGCCACGTCAGGCCTCCGATACTCGAACCCGGGAGTGCCGGCCCGGGTGATGTCGTCGGCCGGTACCACGCGGCGTTGGCGGCCGGCGACGCCGACGCGATAGTGGCCACCTTCGCGCCCGACGGCTACCTGCGGGAGTTCGTCGGCTCCCATTCAGCTCATCGCGGCACCGCCGAGCTCCGCTCGTACTTCACCCAATGCTTCAGCGCCGGAGGAGGCATCGGCCTGCAGTACTGCGCCGTGACCGACGACGGCGTGCGCTGTGTCCTGGAGTACAACTGCGTGCGCTGGGGCACCCACGACCTGTCGCCGCAAGCAGGCCTCGGTGTGTACGAGCGCGGCCCGGGTGGGCTGTTGGCCGCCGCTCGCGTCTACGACGACGTTGAAGTGCCCGTCGAGCAGGCGCAGGCCTGAGAGAGAGTCACGACGGGGCCTCAGGCGTGGGGGCGTCGGACAGCGCCAAATGCTCCATGCGCCTACCGTGAACCGTTCGCGCCTGCCTGCCCATGACTAATCGGCTCCTGTGGCCAAGGCCTTCCGCAGATCACCGCTCGTCGCCAGCAGCGGTACGGCCGACTCGCCGACCGACCCGACCCACAGGGTGTCGCGAGCGCGGGTCATCGCGACGAACAACTCGCGGCGCATCAGCTCGAGCCGCTCGGCGTGCGCGTCCGAGTCCTCCTGCGAGCCCTTGGCCAGCCGCAGCGAGTACGCGTCGACCCGTACGCAGAAGACGTGCTTGTACTCCATGCCCTTGACCCGCTTGACTGTCGCGACGCGGACCTGCTCGATGGTGACGTCGAGGTCGGTGAAGCCAGCAGTTCCACGTACGGGCCGACGTGTCGGCGATCGTGAGCCTCGAGCGTGGGGGCGCACGGCTCGACCGGCTTGAGACCGTGCCGGTTAGGGACGGCGGTGTCGTGGTGCTCGATAGTGACGTCGAGGTCGGTGAAGCCACCGGCCATGACGGTGTTGGCTGGGGCTTCCTCGCGTCGGTGTCCGAGGCTCTCAACCTGGCTTTGCCCGGCGATAACGGGAACGGCGCGGTCTACCTGCGCGACATCAGGAACGGGACGCTGATCCAGGTCTCGGTCGGCCTGGGAAACGACGTGCCTTCTGTCAGCAGTTTTGTACCGCAGGTGTGGGCCGGTGGCAGCTACGTCAGCTACAGCTCCGACGCCGACAACCTGGTCGCCGGCGACACCAACCACCAACGCGACGTCTTCCGGACGGACACCGTACGCGGGGTCACCCAGCTGATCTCCGTCAGCAACGCCGGCGCGCTCGGTGACAATGAGAGCAACGTCCAAGGCATGACAGCGGACGGGCTGCACGTCGTGTTCAGCTCCCCGGCGGACGACCTGGTCGCCGGCGACACCAACGGCTACCCGACATGTTCCTGCGCGACCTGGGGTGACGTCAGGTCTTGCAGGCAGAGCTGTCTCCGTCCCCCTGAAGAGCTTGCGCTGCTCCCTAACGGATCGGCCAGTCCTGTCATCCTCCCCATGTTGCCGTTCGACCGAAGAGGCGGGCAGGCCTGCCTGGCCGAGCACGCTTGAAGTCGCCGGTCTGCTCCACGCCCCCCGCTCCGGGTCCGTCATGTACGAAGATCAGGTGGTCATGAGCCCACGGGGACGTGGACACCCCGGCATCCGCCCCCGACGACATGGGCGCACCGTACGACGCACTCGAGCCGTTCCTAGATGCTGGCGACTGCCGCGTAGGAACCGAGCCCGAACGAGCTCGCTCGACTATCTTCGCCCTCGAGGCCGGCGAGCGCATCCGCCGCCTCGCTCAGGACGCGGTTAAGGGCCGAGTGCAGGCTATTGCACTGAGCCTCGATCTTGTCGGCCCCCTTGCGGATCGTCGTGGCGGCCTTCACGATCTCGTCGATCTTGGCCAGCATCTCGATGGCCTCCGCAACCTTCTCCTCCGCACCGATCACGTCGTCGCTGTGGTGACGTGCACTCGCGGACACGGCGCTGAGTCGCAGCATCTGAACCACCGCTCGCAGCAGCTCGGGGCTGTCGACCTCAGGGTCAAACGCCATGACGACGCGGCGGCTGCCGAAACAGCGGATCAGGTGACCGCCGTTCTGTGCCTGCTCGCGCACCAGACCCAACGACGCCCCGGCCTCTCTGTTCCGCTCTGCCTCGTCGAGGTAGTCGTTCCAGTTTGCGCGCCTGGAGTCTGTCAGCTCAAGCACCACCCGTGCCGAGCCGCCGTCAACCGACAGAACAGCGTCGCCCTTGAGGCATCGCGGAATGGCTCCGGCAATCTTGCCGGTCTCCGTGTACTCGTCGCCCAGTCCCGCAGCGACGTGCTGCATGACCAGGCCGACCGCCTGCTCGTACGTCGCGCCCTTGAGCGTGCTGACGTTAGCGAGACTCTCGCGGGCGGCCTTGACGGAGTTGGCTACGTTGACAGCGGTGGCGAGGTCCTCCACCTTCGCGACGAGCATGAGCTGATCGGCCTTGAGGGTCCGAACCAGCGCTTCCTGCTGGTCCTGCAAAGCCCTCGTGTGCTTGGCAACGGGAGAGGTGGGGTCAGATGGGTCGAACTGCCGCGCTGCTCTCGCCAGCAGCGAGTCCGTCTGCTCCGCGATGCGCCTGTCAAGCTTGCCGCCGAACTGCTCGAGCAGCGGGCTCAAGCGCTCGACCAGCTCTGGGTTCTCTCCACCAAGCAGGCGCTGAATCTCGTCGCGCAGGGTGGACGTAGCCGCGGAGACATCTTCGGCATAGGCCTTGCGACCATCGGCCGAAGCATCGGCGAGTGCCTGCTTCGTGTCCTCAGTCATTTGCCGCACGGCACCGTGCACCTGCAGCAGGCTCTTCTTGGTCGACTCCGCCGCACGGGCGCTGGCCTCGACCGTGTGCTCGCCAACCTGCGCGACGATCTGCTCAAGGTCATGCTTGTCCTGCCGACCTCCGGCGGACTGCAATACATAGGCACCGAGAGCGATCGTCCTCGTAACGAAGGCGGACAGGTCCGCTCCCGCCGCCTCCCATGGTGCGACCGGCTCAGCCCGGCGGCCGGTCGTCCACCGCAGTGACTCCGCGAGCACGGACGGGTCCTGCACCGTGAGATCGTTGATGATGATCGCTGGTGGGCCACCGTCTAGCCATGCTCCGGTCCTGCGATCGACAGGCTCGAAGCCCATGCCATCACTCCCTCGTTCGTATGCCGAGGTATGTGTATCGGCAGGTTCCGGCTGGCTTTGAGTGGCAGCCGTCGCCGTTGTCACTGGGCGTGAGACAACGTCCCGGCCGCGGTTACCGAGAGCGCGGGCGGTGCGTCATGGCAAGCGTCTTGCCATGACCGCCCGTGATGGTCATCTCGGCACCGGGTGACGGTATCCCCGTCTCGCAGCGCTTCGGATGTCGGTCGGTGGCAGGCGACCGAGTATCCATCCTTCAACAGCGTTCAAGCTGGCTGTCAGCCATAGAAGAGCGCCAGCGGAGCGGCGAGATCAGCCGGTACTACGCCAGTTTTTGCAACAGGCACAGCATCAAGGGTGGAGGTGGGCGTTTGGCCGAAGCACGTCTCCGAGCCTCCTTGCCTAACTGCCTGCAACAAGACGTTAGCTTTGGGGCCCTCGGGCTGGTAAACATCCATGCCCGCTATTGATGTGTCGTTCGCGGCAATGCCCAGTCGCGTAAATGTGGCTTGCGACGGGGCCGTCTCCACGGCTGCCATGCCCGTGTCGTATGTATTGAGGTACGCCTGACCGCTGCAGTCCGCGGTCGTATAATAAAGTTTCACATTTTCTAGCCACGGGAAGAATCGCCCGGCCGCCATGTCAACTAGCCAAAGCCGGCCGCCGTACAAAGTTTCTACGGTCCCAGCGACTACGCTGCCGCTGACACCCGCCATAGGACGGCCCAGGTAGGGACCGACGACGGAACCATGGGCGGTGGATAGCGTTACTGATGGTCCAGCTGGCCCTGCGGGTCCGGCCGGGCCGGTCAACCCTGTGGGGCCAGCTGCTCCGACGGAACCTACCGCTCCAGCGGGGCCTGCCGGACCCGTGAGACCGGCAGGACCTACGGGACCAGCTGAGCCTGTTTCTCCTGTCGGTCCAGTCGGTCCAGTCGGTCCAGTCGGGCCCGCGGGGCCTGCGGAGCCTGCACCAGGCCCCGCAGGCCCAGTTGCCCCGGTCAGGCCCGGAGCTCCGGCAGGACCCGTCGCGCCTGTACCGCCAGTGGCGCCAGTGGCGCCAGTGGCGCCTTGTATACCCCGCGGGCCCGGTGCTCCGCTAGGACCCTTTGGCCCAGGACCAGACGACCAAGACAACTGGCGCTCGCCGGGGCGGCACTTATGCGCGGCCCTCGGGTCGAGAATTCTCACCGCCCCAGACTTGGGTACGTAACAGGCGGCGATGGTTGCGGATGGCACCGTGGAGCGGCCCCAGGCGAGGCCCCCCAAACCAACGCTGCCAAACAGCACCAATGCCCCAAATGTGGTCATCTGTCTGCGCACGATTACTCCAAGCCTGGCTGGGTGGGCACCTGAACTTTAGCGCCTGGTACAGGTGGGTTGTTGCACTGCTCGCACCTGTCCTGCGTGGGCTGCCGCAAAGCTTGGCGGCCAATGGTGAGCACCTCCGACGCGGCTGCCGCGCTCGCGGGCCTGGACTTGCGAAAGAATGACCGGCGTCCGTGGCGGGTATGGCAAGCTGTCCGCCATGGGGGATCTGCCTACCGGTGTCTACGAGCGAGTCCTCACCGAGCAACTGGTCGCTCAGCTGGTGGGGCTCTCGGAGCAGAGCGCCGACATCGACGCGGCCGAGGCGGCGGGCGACCTTGCCGATCACCTGACCGCGGCGATCGCTCGTACGCTCCATGATCTGCCGATCGACCATCGGGTGGACAAAGCCAACGCCATCCTTGCGCTGCTCGGTGACGCCGACCGCATCGTGGCCGGCCCCCGTCAGCTACTCCGAGTCGCGCGGCTCGAAGAGCCGGGGGTCTGGCGCCTCCTCGAGACGCGGCCCCGGGTGCCGATGTCGCGGCCGGCCCTGCTGACCAACTCGCACAGTGATCCCAAGTTGGGCGAGGAGCTGCGAGCCGAGCTCGCTACCGCCGACCGGGTTGACCTGCTCTGCGCCTTCGTCAAGTGGTACGGCCTCCGTGTGCTCGAAGAGCAGCTGCGGGGCCTCAAGGAGCGCAGCGTGCGGCTCCGCGTGCTCACCTCCACGTACATGGGCGCGACCGACCGGACTGCTCTTGATCGTCTGGTGCGGGACTTCGGAGCCGAGGTCCGCGTTAACTACGAGACCCAGTCGACCCGCCTCCACGCCAAGGCCTGGCTGTTCCGACGCAACACCGGCACGGACACGGCATACGTCGGCTCGTCCAACCTGAGCAGGGCTGCTCTGCTGGACGGCCTCGAGTGGAACGTCCGGCTGGCCGGAGCGCACACACCGGAGTTGATCGCGAAGTTCGGCGCAACGTTCGACTCCTACTGGGAGGACGCCGCCTTCCTGCCGTACGACCCGGACACCGACGGCGACCGGCTCGACCAGGCGCTGGCGGTGGCCGGCGGGCTGACAGACCGGACCACAGCGACCTTCGCCGTCAGCGGACTGCAGGTCCGCCCCTACCCCCACCAGCAGCAGATCCTCGACGCACTGGACACCGAGCGACAGATCCACGACCGGCACCGCAACCTCGTGGTCGCGGCGACCGGCACGGGCAAGACGGTCATCGCGGCCCTCGACTACGCACGGATGCCCAATCGGCCGTCGCTGCTGTTCGTCGCCCACCGCAAGGAGATCCTGCTCCAGTCGTTGCGGACCTACCGCGAGGGGCTGCTCGACGGCAACTTCGGCGAACTCTGGGGCGACGGCCAACGGCCGGTGCACTGGCGCCACGTCTTCGCCAGCATCCAGAGCCTGTCCGGCCTGAGCCTGGACCAGCTGAAGGCTCTCGAGTACGACGTGGTTGTCGTCGACGAGTTTCACCACGCCGAGGCAGCGACGTACACCCGGCTGCTTGACAACCTTGACCCCGTCGAGCTGCTCGGCCTGACCGCGACGCCCGAGCGCACTGACGGCATCGACGTACGGGACCAGTTCGGTGGTCGCGCGGCCTTCGAACTACGGCTGTGGGACGCGCTGGAGTCCGACCTGCTCTGCCCGTTCCACTACTTCGGGGTCAGCGACAACACCGACCTGTCACAACTGGACTGGCGCAGGGGTGAGTACGACACAGCTGGGCTCACTCGGGTCTACACCGCCGATGACGCCCGCGTGCGGATCGTGCTGGCGCAGCTGCGTGACAAGATCGTGAACCCGCTAGCCATGAAGGCATTGGGCTTTTGTGTCTCCGTTGCGCACGCGGAGTACATGGCCGGCCAGTTCAACCAGCACGGCATCCCCGCTCTCGCAGTGTCCGCATCAACCTCACGCGACCAACGTGCGACGGCCTTGACAGCGCTCAAGACCGGCGACGTCAACGTCCTGTTCGCCGTGGACCTGTTCAACGAAGGTCTCGACGTGCCGGACGTCGACACGCTGCTCCTCCTGAGGCCCACCCAGTCGGCGACCGTCTTCCTGCAGCAACTCGGCCGCGGGCTGCGGCGTACGGCGGACAAGCCGGTGCTCACGGTGCTCGACTTCATCGGCCAGCAGCGCCGGGAATTCCGCTTTGACCTTAAGTACCGCGCCCTGACCGGGGCCACTCGGCGTGGCCTCGAGCAACAGGTCGAGCGCGGCTTCGCGTTCCTGCCCTCCGGGTGTGAGTTGGTCCTGGATCGCGTGTCGCGGGAGCAGATCCTGGACAACGTCCGGCGCCAGCTCAAGCTGAACAAGAACCAGCTGGCCCAGGAGGTCCGCAATCATGGGGATCTTGATCTCGCCACCTGGCTCGAGGAGAGCGGCCGGGAGCTTGCCGACGTGTTCCGCAACAACGGCTCGTGGACCTCTCTGCGGCGGGCGGCCGGGCTGCCGGCCGCAGAGGCCGGCCCGGACGAGGAGGCTCTCCTGCGCCGGGTAAGTGCGTTCAGTCAAGTCGACGACCAAGAACGTGCCCTCGTCTACAACAGGCTGCTTGCCGAACCCTTCCGCTACGACGAGCTCTGGGAGCGCGAGCAGCGTTATGCCCGCATGATGTTCTTCTCGCTCTGGCGTAGCGGTGGCGGCTTCGCGTCCTACCAAGAGGGCTTCGACGCGCTGCAGCAGCACCCGGCGGTACGGGACGAGCTCCGCCAGGTCATCGCCCTGGGACTGGCCAAGGCCCAGCACGTGACCCGGCCGCTCGAGTCCGGGATGCAGCAAGTGACGTTGCGCACCGATGCCCACTACACGGCCGAGGAAGTGCTCTCGGCCCTGGACTATTGCTCGCTCGAGCGGCTGCCCTCATCCTTCCGGGAAGGTGTGCTCTGGGCCGAGACCGCTCAGACCGACGCCTTCTTCGTGACCCTCAAGAAGACCGAGCGCGACTACTCACCCACCACGATGTATCGCGACTACGCGATCTCGCCGGCACTGTTTCACTGGGAGTCGCAGAGCCGGACGTCGGTCGACTCAGCCACTGGTCGTCGCTATCTGACCCAGCGCGAGACTGGCACGCACGTCCTCCTGCTCGCCCGCGAGACGAAGTCCAACGAGTGGAGTGGCACCCAGTCCTACACCTGCCTAGGACCGGCGACCTACCTCAAGCATGAGGGGAGCCGGCCGATCGCGATCACCTACGAGCTGCGCCACCCGATACCGGTCGACGTGTTCAAGCAAGCATCACTCACCGGCTAGGTCCCGGTTGCAGCCCGTGTGACGCCTGGTGAGCAGGCCTTTCGCCGAACGGCCACCTGGCGGCCGCGCATGCGCTTCAATGTGGCCCAGGTGATGCGGCATTGCGGATCACCTGTGGCGAGCGGCAGCGTTCGGCCGCCTGCACCACGACGAACGACTCGGAGCTGAAATGACCGACCCAACCAATGCTGGACTACAGCCCTGGAGCGCACCGCCGCCCAGACCGCCCGTGGGATCGCCCCCGTACGGCGCTCCCAATCCCTCGCCGTACGGCTATGCGGTGGTGCCACCACAGCCAGCCGGGGCTCCGGTGATTCGCGATGGGCGGCAGTTCGCGTTCGATGGCGGTGCCGCGACCTACTTCGGTACCTGCCTATTGGCGGTGCTGATCACCGTTCTGACCCTCGGCATCTGCTACCCCTTTGCGTTGGTGCTGCGCCTGCGGTGGCGTGCCAAGCACAGCTTCATCGATGGACACCGCCTCGCCTTCATCGGCAGCGCGTGGGGTCTGTTTGGCCACTGGCTCAAATGGTTCTTCCTTATGATCATCACGTTGGGCATCTACAGCTTTTGGGTGGTGCCGCGGCTCCAACGGTGGATCTGGGAGAACACCGGCTTCGAGGCGCCCGTGCACGCCGTCCGGCACGGGTAGCCAAGCGTCAACGCTGATCGGCGAAAAGCTCGTCATAGGTCGCAACCGGAAACGGAACTGTAAAGTAGTGACGTGGGACGGCCCTGGAGACCAACTGAGCCAGGACGTCTCCGCCGAGTTCGACGTGCCGGAACATGCTCGGATCTCCTTGTCGCACGTTCTCCACGAGGTATAGCCAAAAGTTCTTGTTCGCCTTTGCCTCCTCAACCTGCCGCACCTCAAGCCACAGGTCCGCTCCCCGAGCGGACAGACCGTACGCCTTCACCTCGATCACGCGGTCGCCACTGATCAGATCCGCAGCGGCGCCTTGCCCCCTCGTGTCGCTCGCCTCGCGACCCTGGGCAGCCTCCCATTTCAGGACATACCTAACGGCGGCATCCTCGATCTGCTTGTTCGTCGTGAGCGAGGCTGGAGCTCCGCGGGACTCATCCATCTGGGTACCCCTCTAGGAGTGCCGCTTCAGCACGATCGCCGCGTCCGTCAGAAGGCGCGACGTTGTCAGCCATGCCTTATCCTCTCGCGCAGCGACCACAAGATCTATAGGTTGTTAGGGCCGGGTCCTAACCAGGCAGGGGGAGTCGTGAAGTACGACCGACCGATCTCAGAGCTGCTCGCCGACTGCGTACACGAGCTTCGGGAGCCGTACACACGGCGCCGCAGATCGTCGCCTGGTTCGCCCAGCGCTACCCCGATGTCATGGACACGGCTGTGCGAGCGCACATCCACGCGCTGACAGGCAACACGCCTAACCGTGAGCAGAACCATCCGCGTCTCGGCAAGCGACCACCGATCCTGCGACGGGTTGCTCGCGGCCAGTACGTCCGATGGACTGGGTCGGCGCTGCGAGCCCCCACCTTGCCCGAGCCTCCTCCTCCGCCGCCTTCACCTCCGAGGTCTGCAGCCAAAGCAGTGGCCGGCGTGGCGACCGAGGAGTGGTCCTGGGAGGGCAACGTTCAAGCACGGCTGCTCCGGCACCTGACAGCGGAGGGCTGGGACATCATGCGGGTCGCGGAACCGGCTCAAAGGAAAGCGGCACGGATGTCATCGTCCGACGGGATGGCCGAACAATGCACCTCGAGGTCAAAGGCTGGCCCTCCGGCGCGTACCGGGACCCCGCCAAAGCCGGCCTGACGAAGCCAACGCAGCCGGCGGCGCAGGCGCGGGTGTGGTTCAACGACGGCGTGGTGCACGTCCTCCGCCTACGCGACTCGCACCCCGATGATGCCGTGGGATTGGTCCTCCCCGACTACGCGACCTATCGTCGCCTCGCTGAAGACATCGCCGGCAGCCTGCGGCGCTGCGAGGTCGACGTGCTCCTGGTGACTGAGGTGGGCCGGTGCACGATCGTCACGCCGTAACGAGACGGGCTCGAGCCGACGATCCGACGCGATCGCAGCCCGTCTGAGAGGAAGATACAACCAGGCCCCGTTGCGGCCCACGACTCACATGCGGAGTCGCCGCTCGAGCAGACGACATCGATTGGCACTGGCGCCGATAGATCACGGTGTGCGAGGTTATGGTGATGACCGAAGTTGAGTCACATTGCGACGACAGGAACGCTTCGATCGGTTTACTCCGGGTCGCGGATCACGAAGTGGCCGACCCGCTTGACAGGCTCATGAGGTACGCAACCGACAACGCGACGGCCGTCACGCGCTTCGACCTGGTCGGGCCAGGCGATCCTCTGTCGCTGACCATCGAGGAGGTTCGACGCACAAGGAAGGTCAACTCAAGGATCACCATGGCGGAGACCGGTTGGTTCGTCGAACTCGGTCGCTCCGCGCCGTGGGCCGCCGTCCCCGCGGACGCAAGTCTTCCCGATGCAGACCCGGGGACGGTCGGCGCCCTTTATGACGCAGCCCTGGCTCTCTACGAGCACTTCAGCCGCCACGAAAGCAAACCCAAGGGGGTGGCCGTCGCCAAGGTGTCCAAGGTTCTCCACGTCAAGCGGCCGGCGCTCATACCAATCCTGGACTCGCGCCTTGAACGCCGTTACCGAGTAGCCGCGGCGGCCGCGGGTCGGCGCTACACCGATCAGCGCGCTAACCACAAGCGGCTCTACTGGGCCGCCATTCGAGACGATCTGGTCGACCCCGCCAACGCTGAGGTCCTCAGGCTGTGTCGACGGCGTCTACTGCGCGACGACAACCCCTGTGTTCGGCACGTCGGCGAGCTCACCGACTTGAGACTTCTGGACATCATCACCTGGCAGAGTGCCTGAGCCCACGCAAACAAGGCGTCCAGGCACCGAGCCCGAGCCCGCAGGCAGAACCTCCAAGGAGGGATCGCCGACGAGAACGAGGGTCACTGCTGAGCGTACGCTCGAGGGCGGCGGTGCTCCCAGCTACCGCGCCTGCCGTTGAAGGACACCATGCCCCGTCTACTTGACCCGGACACCGCGGCGGCCCGGATGCTCACGGCGGGCGCCCAGCCGTTGGAGGACTTCCCGGGCGTGGACACGCCCTGGAAATGCCGGTGTCTCGCGTGCGGGCGCGTCTGTCGCCCTCGGTTGTCCTCCGTGGTCAATCAAGGTCCCTGCGCTCCGTGCGGCCGCGCCAGGGCCGCCGAGAAGATGCGGAGAGACGTGGACGATGCCGAGCAGATCATGCGGGCGGCGGGTCTCCAACCCATCGGGCCCTATCCCGGCGCCAATGCCCCGTGGAGCAGCCACTGTGTGATCTGTGGTGCAGCGGTCGCTCCCCGATTCAATGGGGTCCGCCGCGGCAGCGGATGCCGCCGCTGCGCCGACAGGGCTCGTGGTGCCGCGCAGCTCGGGAGGTCGGTGTCCGACCGCGGCAAACCGGGCGACGCACAGTCGGGGCCGCTGGAGACGATGCGTGCCGCCGGCATGGAACCGCTCGTGCCCTACGAGGGTCGCACGGTCCGCTGGCACTCCCGTTGCCTGACCTGCGGCACCCTCGGCTTGCCGACCCTGGGCGGCGTCCTGGGCGGGCAGGGCGGCTGCATACCCTGCGGGCAAGCCAAAGCGGCCGCAGCAGCCCGGTCGCGCCGGCTCGACGGCGCCGCGGCGGCCGAGGAAATGACCACCGCCGGCATCACCCCGTTGGTGGACTACCCCGGCTCCGATCGCCCCTGGAGCAGCCGCTGCGCCTTGTGTGAGCGTCAGATCAGACCCAGCCTGGTCTCGGTCCGTCGGGGAAGACGCTGCCGCTTCTGCGCAAGCCACGGTCTGGACTACACCCGCCCGGCCTTGGTCTACGTGATGACCCACACTGGGTGGTCGGCCGGCAAGGTCGGCATCGGGGCGCCGGAAGGCCCGAACTCTCGGGTAGCTCAGCATCAGCGCGCGGGGTGGCAGCTGTACGCTGCGCGGGAGTTCAGCGCCGGCTGGGCAGCCCGCGACGTTGAACAGGCGGTGCTCGACGAATTGCGTCGCGAGCAGCTCGCCCCATTTCTTACCGCGGCAGACATGCCGAACGGCTGGACGGAGACGTGGGACGCAGACCGGATCTCGGCTGCCCAAGTGTGGGCTCTGGTAAACGCACTGGCTGATTCCGAGGGAACCGTCGACGGCCAGCACCCGCTGCGCCGACGGTCAGCGGTGGGTTTGGTCGACCCGAGGGTCGCTGCCGCGGAGTTGCGAGCTGCCGGGCTGGAGCCGCTGGTGCCCTACCCCGGCTGGGCCAACACTGCGTGGCCGGCGCGCTGCCTGCGTTGCGGGAAGGAGTCCCGGCCGCGGCTGAACGGAGTGCGCCGGGGCGGCGGCTGCCGCGGGTGCCGTTCAGCAGCTGCCGGGGCCGCGAAGATCGCCGCGCACTCGGCTGAAGCGCGGGCTGTCATGCTGGCCGCCGGCTTCCAACCGCAGGCCGACTACCCGGGTAGCCAACGGCGTTGGCTGTGCCGCTGCGACAGCTGTGGGCAACAGTCGACCCCTACCTATAGCAACGTCAAGCAAGGTAGCCGTTGCCGGCACTGCCACCCTCCATACGTCAACCGCCTACCGCCGCAGCTGACCCGGTCAACTCGTAGCAGAACAACATCCTCGTCAGGGCGAGGTGGTGCTACACCAGCGGCTCGCTGATTGCGGCCGCGCTGCCCCTCCAGTCGGGCCGGCAGTAGAGGTGGCTCGCCCGGCTAGCGATCAGTGCGGTCACCGAACGTTGTTGCACGATCGACGTGCTGTTGGTCACCGAGGCTGATCAATGCGCGAGGCTGACCCAGTGACGGCAGCGAGGCTACGCCGTCAAACCGACCTGGATATGGACCAGACCTGTATGCCGCGACGGTTGTGGAGGATGACGGTGATGCGCCCCGGCTCACAGTTCGGATCGTCTCAGGATAACTGGGACGAAGCCAGGAGGGAGGTCCGTGCGGCCATTCTGGAGCCGCATACGACAGACGTATGACTTGGTACGGGGAGGTGGCCACGCAGGTGGGCTCCATTTCGCTCGATCCGCACTCACCGCCAATGAACCACCTGCGGGTGCGGTGCCGTGTTTGAGGACGCATCCGGCGCAGGCGAGCCCGGCGATCACCGCCCTCGTCACCCACAAGCATGGCGACAAGGAGCCAGGGCCCGGCTGGTACCTGATGGAGCAATCCCTGGGCTACGGGGTGGCTGTGCCCTACGCGTTCTGGGCGACGCAAGTGCAGGATGTCTTCAAGCGCTACGGCAAGCCGAGCAACGCCTGACGCGTTGATCGCTGTTAGCCCGGTCGTCTTCGCTCGTCAGCCAACTTCAGACGGCTGCGCACCCCTCCTCCGCCAACCTTCTCGAGGAGAGCCCGCGACCCGACGATCACCAGCAGCGTGCGCGCCCGCGACAGACCCACGTACAGCATCTCCTTCGCGCGTTCGGGGTCCTTGAGCCCGTTCACGGCCAGGACCACGACCGGTCGCTCGAGACCCTTGAAGCCGAGCACGTGCCCGTAGAACACGTCCTCCTCGGCGAAGAACGAGTCCCAGTACGCGGCCCAGCCGCCGACCTCGACGGCGTTGCGCTGCTCCGGGTGACGGTGCTGGGTACTGAGCAGCGCGATCTGGCCGGGCGCGAAGCCTTCGTCGAGGAGCGACTCCACCACGTCATCAACCACCGATAGGACCTCCTCAGTGGGGACGTCGTACAGCCGGACGGCCGGCGTTGCCATGCCGCGAGGCTTCGCCGGCTCACCGGTCAGGCTGCTGAACAGCTGCGCGATCGGCTTGGTGTTCCGGATGTTCTCATCGAGGACGAGCGGCGGGATGTCGATCGGCGCCTCGCCGCGGCGGGAGAACACCCGCTGCGCCTCGTCCATGAACACGTACAGGCCACCCTTGACCGGGTCCCGCAGGCAGGCCATCAGCGCCGGCCACCACAGCTCCCCGAAGTCCTGCGCCTCGTCCACCACGACCGAGTCGAAGCGCTCGCTGTCCGGCTGCTCCAGCGCGAGCTCGCCCAGACGCAGCGGCAGTCGTCGCTCCCAGTAGTCGCTGTCGTCATCGGCACCCTCCTCGGCGCCCCAGTCGACCGGCAACCGGTGGAACAGCCCGACGTACGCTGGCCTCTCCCGACGTGGCCAGGTCTGGGTCTGCCGCTCGAACCAACCGGGCCAGGCCGCGGCTGTAGCAGATCAGCGCCACCCGCTCCCCGGCGCGACCAAGCCGGCGCGCCTGCTCCAGCGCCAGCCAGGTCTTGCCGGTACCAGCCCCGCCGATCACCCGCAGCCGACGGTGATAGCGCAGCTTGTCCAGCGTCGAGCGCTGGTCTCGGGTCATACTGTCAATCCGCTGTTCGTTCTCCTCCGCTGCGGACAGCAACGAGGTCTGGCCGGCCAGCTGCCCACCTACCAAGTTGACCAGCACGTCCAGGCCCAGCTCCGTCAGCGCCGGCCGACGCGAGCCCTGCTCCCGTACGGCCGCAGCCACCAGCGCTGCCGACCTGAACAGGTCATGCGAGTCGATCACCGCCGAACGAGGGCAGTCGACGGCGTGCCAGCCCTTTGGGACAGTCGTGTACGGGAAGGCGACCAGGTGTGCCGAAGCCGAAACGGTGACACCCGAGCTGTGCCGCGCCAGGTAGCGCTCGAGCATCTTCTTGCCGTCCTGCGCCTGGACGACCGGGCTGCCGATCTTGCGCTTCTGCCCCTTGCTCTCCTGGTACCAGCCCTGCCCGTCCCGCGTGACGTGACCACCCTTGACCTCGACCACCGCGATGCCCACGCCCGGCCAGGCGACCAGCAGGTCGAGCTCGCGTTCCCGGTCGCCCTCGAGCAGACCCACGGAGTGGAACAGCGCGGCATCCTCCGGCAGCTGGTCGCGCAGCGCCTCCCAGACCGCACGCTCGGCGTGGCGGTCCTCAGCAAACACTGGCTGCTCGGGGTAGCACTGCGGCATGCTGCTGTTGTACCCCCAGACGCAGCTTGAGGACCCCAAGGACGCGGAAGGATGACGTCACGCTGTTCCGACAATCGCGCTGTGGTCAGACCGGCAGATGTGCTGACGTAGTTTTGAGCGACTTGCGCTCCCGGTCAGCCATGCGGCGTGCTGCCCCACGGGTCCCCCCGAGAGTCACCGATCCACCAACGCCCGCTGGAACCTGCCTCACCCCGACGCGATTAGCGACTACTTCCGACAGGATATGGGATGCCTGAGCTGACCAGGACCGAACGACGCAACCTCCGGTTCCGACAACTGCTGATCGAACTCGACCGGCATCCCGGCGGTCTCTCCTGGGCCGAACTCTGGCCACTACTCACCGCCGCCGTTCCCGAGGTGAATGAGGACACAGAGACTACCGGTACGGGCGCGCCAAAGGGTGAGAACGACGTCCGCTGGCAAGTAACCAACATGGACAAGTCGGGTTGGGTCCTCACTGGTGGCAACCTGATGCGCATTACGAATCAGGGCCGGGAGGCGCTCGCCCGGTTCAGCAGTCCTAACGAGCTCTATGCGGCAGGAGCCCGCGGCTACGCCGAGTGGCTAAAGCTGCGTGACGACGCGCGGACAGAGCCCCTCGAGGCGCCGTCCGGTGCGGGCCTGCTGCCCACTGAGGCTGGTGAACCGGCGGTCCGCCGCGCAGCCGCACGGATCCTTACGGAAGGTCTGCGAAACGGTGGCTCGTCCTTCTCCGCGGTCCACGCCTCATGGTCTCGTGACTCGGTGGCGGAGCTGTACGCCGCGTTCGTGGATCAGCCGGACACGGGCGGCGACTCCTTCGACGTCAAGTTGCAGCGGCAGCTCAAGGATTGCTCCGATGACGCCATCCTGCTGGCCGCCGAGATCCTGGCTCTGCAGATGCTGCCCTTGGCGGACTTCAAGCTCGACACTAAGCGCGGTCGCGTGAAGCGCGTGCTCGGATTCATGGCAGAGCCCGTCGCCATGCCAGCAGATGTGAACGCGGCGATGGACGCCGCCATCTTCAACGGCAGCCTGACGTTCAAGACGCTGATTTGGCGAACCCTCGGCACGGGGATCGAGGTGGCCAGCGCGTGGTGGCGCCTTGACGACGCGGGTCGTGACCGCGCCTGGTCCGACCCGTGGGCTTGGCGTGACCTCGTGGAGAGTGCGCAGGGTGACACCATCGCCTCCGCCCGGGCGGAGCTGCGCTACCTGGCACACCCGGAGACCTTCCCGGCCATCATCAGCGTCCAGCACCAGAAGATGATCCGCGATGCCTTCGCTAAGGAGGCCGGCGTCGCACCGACGGCGGACCTTGATCACGACCTCTACGAGATCACGATGGTGCTTCAGAAGCGCACCGGCATTCACGTTGATTTCTACGACGACGCCGAACTCCACGGCCGTTGGGCCGGCAAGCCTACGCCCATTGGGCCTGGAGAGTCGTCCAGTCGACGTGCCTGGCTGGTACGAGGGTCGTCCGTCAAAGGCATCGACATCACCGGCAGCTGGGCAGATCAGGGTTTCGTCTCGTTGGCCGCCAGCCAGTTGCCTCCGATCAGCCTGCCTGCGGATGGGACCGAGATTGCCCAGGCAGTCGGTGACGGCTACGCGCATCTGTCATACGCCAAGCGGGAGGAGAAGTTGCGGGACGTGACAGCGTTCCTGCAACGGATGGAGCCCGGACATCTTGTGCTGACCACAAGCGCGGGCACCCTCCGAATCGGTGAACTGACGGGACAGGCCACGTACGTGGAGTCCGGACAGGGGCTAAGCAACCTGCGCCGTTCGGCGAAGTGGCTGCCGGAATCCGTGTTGGACTTCGCCGACCTCCCGTCAGAGCTAGCCGGGCGGCTGAAGTCAGGAAGCGACGTCACGGATCTGACCGACGTGCTGTCGCTGATTGAGAGCCTGCTGGCGGAAACGGGCCAAGACGACAGCCAACCCGTCCCCGATGTCCCCGCACCGGTACGGCTTCAGCCGCTGAGCGAGGAGACCGTCGATGATCTGCTCGTCGGTCGTCCATGGCTGGATGAGTTCGTGGAGCTCTTGGCCCAGCAGCGGCAGGTGATCCTCTTCGGACCGCCCGGCACCGGCAAGACCTACCTCGCCCAAAAGGTGGCCGAAGCTCTGGCGCCGACGGAGAACGTGAAGCTCGTGCAGTTTCACCCGGCCTACTCGTACGAGGATTTCTTCGAGGGCTACCGCCCAGTGCAGCTCGACGGTGGGCAGGTCGGGTTCAAGCTAAAAGCTGGGCCGTTCCGGCGCATCGTCGAGGACGCAATTGAGCACCCGCAGCAGCCGTTCATCCTCATCATCGACGAGATCAACCGCGCGAACCTGGCGAAGGTTTTTGGCGAGCTGTACTTCCTGCTGGAGTACCGCGACGCCGCCATCGACCTGCTCTACAGCGACGACTCGTCCAAGCAGTTCCAGCTGCCCAAGAACGTGTTCATCATCGGCACGATGAACACCGCCGACCGATCGATCGCTCTCGTCGATGCTGCGATGCGCCGCCGGTTTGCCTTCCTTTCCCTGCACCCCGACGATGTGCACATGCGTGGGCTGCTCACCGTTTGGCTGCAGCGCGAAGAGCTGCCCGAGGAGGCGGCGAAGTTGCTGACGGTGCTCAACGAACGCATCCCTGATCGGGAGCTCGCCGTCGGCCCCTCCTACCTGATGAACACGGCGGCCGGCACTCCCGAGGGTCTGCAACGCATCTGGCGGACGCAGATCCTGCCCTTGCTGGCGGAATACCACGTGGGTGAGGACCTTGACGTGGAGGGCCGCTACGGCCTGATGGCCTTGCGCAAGGTGTTAGCTAGTCGCGGGGCGCCGGATGCCGTGCTGGGTGAGGCCGGCGATCCCAGCCGGTGACCACGTCCAGCGTGTCGCCTTCCCACACCCAACCCATCGAGCTGATGGAGTACGGCCCTGCCCGCGAGGTCCGAATGGGCAGCGAGACTGCCGCGGCGATTACTGCTACGCGACTAGTCGAAGCGAGGCCGACCGAGGCGCCTGGTACGTGGTCGTTGGTACCGGGTGGTCGTGTCGGCGCCGTTCACGTGGGCGGGGTCAGCGTGCACGTGGCCCCGAAGATGCCGATCACACGCCTGATGTTCTTGCTCGAGTACACCCCCCACCAGGTGGCCTGGCAACGTGAGCGCGTCGAGTTGTCCGAGCACGCCGACCTGCTGCAGGTCATCGCCACAGTGTTCGCCCGCACCGCCGACGAGGCGACCCGGACCGGTCTGCTGCAGGGCTACGTGTCCGTCGAGGAGTCGCGCCCGGTGGTACGGGGACGCATCCGCGAGGCCGAACAGATTCGGCTGCGGCAGGGCAGGCTGCTACCGGTCGAAGTGCGCTACGACGATTTCACGGTCGACGTCGCCGAGAACCAGTTGCTCCTCGCGGCGACTCGTCGGCTTCTACGGTTTCGATCCGTGGAACCGCGCACACGCCAGCAGCTCATGCAGCTGCGTCAGCTCATGGCTAACGTCAGCCCAGTCATCGGCGGCTCGTCCCTGCCCCGGTGGACAGCATCCCGGCTCAACATGCGCTATCAGCCGGCGCTGCAGCTGGCCGCGGTCATCCTGGCCGGGTCCTCCTTCGAGCACGAGATCGGCTCATTTTCGGTCCACGGCTTCGTGCTGAACATGCCCAAGGTGTTCGAGGACTTCCTCACCAAGGCATTGGAAGTTGCGCTCCAACCTCACGGCGGTCAGGTCAGGACGCAAATCACGGTTCATCTCGACGAATCTCAACTGATCCGCATCCGGCCCGATATGGTCTGGACGGAGGGGCGTCGGCCGCTCGCTGTCATCGACGCCAAGTACAAGGCGGAGAAGCCGGAGGGGTTTCCGGACGCCGACATCTACCAAGCTCTGGCCTACGCGACCGCACTGAACCTGAGCGACGCACATCTCGTGTACGCGAAGGGCAATGAGCCCGCCCGGTCCTGCACCGTCCGCCACTCCGGCGTACGGATCGCAGCCCACACCCTGGACCTCGACAAGCCCGCCCCGGCGCTACTCGAGCAGATCTCCCGACTCGCCCAGCGGATAGTCGATGCGGCGGGACTTCCTTGACCGTGGTGGCGTCACCAGGCTGTGTCGCGAACACGGCCGTCGGCGAGGATGGCCCAGGTGTAGGACGAGCCTTGGCGGTCGCGGAGGTCGCCAGGTCCGGCCGCGGGCATACGCTCCGCCGCCTCGGCAAACTTTGTCCTGGACAGCCCCAGTTGATCGCGGTCGTCACAGTGCACCCGGGGAGTTGTCAGGGACGGCGTAGGTGGACGGCAGACCGGGGTCTTCGTGTGGAAGACTTCAGCGTCGTGGCCCCTGGATGCGCCGCCACACTGCGTCGAAGTTCGTCACAGCGTTATCTCATCGCGCAATGTCCGGGGAACGCAAGGGCCGGCAGCCATCGACTGCGGCGAGGTCCCCGTCGTCCTCTCGCATGCATACTGCGCCGACGTCGGAACCGAAATCTCACTATGGATCGGATCCCCTGGGTCGCCACACCCCGGTCGCGGCCTCAGTGCCCGGTGGACCGATGAGCAGCCGTTGTTTTGACGGTGATCACAGGCACGTGAAGGCTGGGGTTGCACCGATGCAAGACCACTAGAGATCGACCCGCTCCGCCTCTTCGGCCAGGCGGCAGAGGGCGTTGACCTTGCGCAACTGCTCCGGCGTGTTGACCGATGCATCCAACATCAGCGGCGACATCACCACAATCGCCATCGCCTGCGCGCGAGAGACAGCAACGTTTAGCCGACGGACGTCTAAAGGAAGTCCAGCCCTCGAGGCGCATCCGCTGAGCTCGAGCTGGTCATCGAGTAGTTCACGACGGGCGCCTCCTGCCCTTGAAACTTGTCGACCGGGCCGACTCTTGCCCCCGGCAGGGCCTGGCGGATAAGGCCGACCTGGTTGTTGTACGGGGCGACGATCAGCACATCCTCGGCGGTCAATGCGTGCGTGACCCCTTCACGGCGGTGAACGTGCCGGCGACGAGCCGCTCCCACACCTGTCCCTGCTCGAGCGCCAACGGATCGCCGCTCTGCATGGGCAGAAGGTGAGCATGCAGGAGATCGGGCGGCGGCTGCAGCGCAGTGCGTCCACGATCAGCCGAGAGCTGAAAAGCAACACCGCGCCGCATGAGCGCGGGCATTACGACACGCCCTTGGCGCACGCCCGAGCGAGGGCCAGAGGAACCCGACCCGGACGCTCCGGGCTGGCCACCGACCCCGCGCTGTCAGCGGTGGTCCAGACACGGCTGGAGGAGGAGTGGAGCCCGGAGCAGATCGCCGCCCACCTGCGCCGGGAGTTCCCCGGCAAGCCGTCTTGGCACCTGTGCCACGAGACGATCTACCAAGCGCTCTACCGCGGCGCACGGGGCGGTTTGAGCCGTCAACTGACGAAACGACTCCGGACCGGTCGATCGCTGCGGAAGCGGCGGCGGCGACCCGATCAACGTCGAACCCGTTACCTGGTGCCGCATCAGCAGATCGGGCATCGTCCGGCCATCGTGACCGACCGGAGCCGGCTCGGGGATTGGGAGGGTGACCTTGTGGTGGGCCCGATGAGCCGGTCGGCGGTGGCCACGCTGGTTGACCGTCGCTCCCGGTTGCTCGTGTTGGTGCACTTGCCGGACGGGCACCGCTCGGACCAGCTCGTCACCGCGCTGGAGGCCGCTCTAGCGCCGATGCCGGCGACCAAGCGGCTGACCCTCACGTGGGATCAGGGCAGCGAGATGGCCCGGCACGAGGAAGTGGCACGGCTGTTCGGTGAGGGTGTGTACTTCGCGACCGCTGGCTGCCCGTGGATGCGCGGCACCAACGAGAACATGAACGGCCTGGTCCGTCAGTACCTGCCCAAGGGCACTGACCTGCGGGCCTACGACGCAGCCGCGCTGGCCGTCATCGCTGCCAAGCTGAACAGCAGACCTCGCAAGATCCTCGACTGGAAGACACCCGCTGAAGTCTTCAACCTGGCACGATGAAGCACAGTCATCGTTGCGACGATCACTCGAATCCGCCCTCGAACCCAAGCGACGACACGGGGTCAGTTTTCACCCGTCGCTGACACGACCAGACCGTCGGTCGCCATCGCATCAAGAGTCCTGATGTGTGCGCAGCCGAGGTGCTTCGTGAGATCGGTCGGGCTGAGTACCAGCCCCTCGCCGGTCCGCGGCACTCGATGCCCTCCACGAGCCGTCCCAGCCTCTGCGAGTTCCTGCGAGCAACGATAGTCCGTGAGGGCAACGATTCGGCGGCCCCGCCGCGCAAGTCAGGGCCCCACCGTCGCGGGCGTGGCCGGTTGGATCCGGAGACCCGACATACATGCCCACGGTCGACGGCTGCTCCCGGCACAGCCGCATGAGGGGGCGCCATCTACCGAGAGATACTTCGTCGGGCCCTCTCGTCAGCCAGGGCGCCCGCTTGACCCGCTGGTCGTCGGGGCTAGTTGTCACGGTCGGCGCGCCACTCGTTTACCGGCCGGACCCGTAGGCTGACAGGACTGGCCGACCGAGACAGCACAGAACCGAGCGCCCGGGAACCACCACCGCCTAGGATAGCGAAGTCGCGTCGACTCCGGTCGAGCCTGCTTCCGCTTCGCTGCACGCCGAGCAACGCCGCCGATACGCCTCCAGGAGTGCTTGTGAAGAGAGAAGTCGAGGCAGCTATTGCCGCGGGAATTCACCATCGCAGGGAGATGCTGAGAGGACTAACCGACGAGGTGCGCACAGCCCTGCTTGAGGACCTGTTTCTTGACCTATTCGGCCGCCAACATCTTCTACTACAGAAGTGGGGTTCACTCACTGGCCAGTCCGCACAAGTTGACACTGGATATATCGCTCAGTTCGTGGCGAGCCTCATGCTCCGGGAGCCGGGGCAGGGCTTTCGAGGAAAGGGCGACGATCTCGCGGACGGCAGCGAAGTGAAGGGCGCGGCGAACATATCAGGAGTTGACCGACCGCGGTGGAATCACAATCTGGGCACTCCAGCCGAGGACGCAGGTCGAAGAAGCAAGGGGGAGCGGACGAAGTCCGAGGGATACCTGACGTCACCGTTCGTTTTTTATTTGCTCGCGGACCGTCCACAGGTCCTCCCTCGTCCGCTGCCGCTGCGCCTGCGTGCGTGGTGCATAAATGGGCAACTCGATACCGCCTGGAGGAATATGGTCACAAACTTTGTAGCTCAGCGCAAAACTGCCCAATATAACCTGCAGCTTCATCCGCCCGTCGGCTATGACGACGACGTGGTCGTAAACACCCTCGGGAATCTGGACTTCGCAGGCACAAAGTGCCTCGAAGCATGGTTGACCATCGACAACCCAGGCTCGCCCGCGCTCGAGTGGAAGCAGAAGCCAATCCCCCTAATCCACTTAGGACGGGCGCTCACCAATGCCATGCCTTATACCAGCCGACCAAGCCGCCTGACCGATGCTGAAGACATTGTGGCTGACATCGCCCTACTGCCGAGCCTATTCCCAGGGATTCTCACCACGCGACAAGAAATCGCAATAATTCAGGCGGGACTTGACGACATTGAAGAGCGGAATTAGGCGCCGTATGCCTGCTGCAGCGCCAGCCTCGCCGCACGAACATCCGCCAGCGAACGCCTGACGGTCTTGGCCAGAGCCGCGAGCTCCGAGGCGCCGAGGATTGGAACAGTCAGGGAGAGGACATCTTTTGGAGAGATCCTGCGCCGACTGCTAGACGTGCCGCGACCGAGTGGCCTCAACTGCAATTTTACCTCTTCTCTGTACAGCAGACCAACAATCGCATAAGGATCCACATTGGTTGAGAAGACACCAAACTCCGCCGAACAAGCGACCCGCTCATAATCCATGGGGACGACCGTGGCGCGCAGTTTGCTGGGATTGAGCAAGGAAACGACGAGGCACCCTCCCTCGGCCAACAGGCCTGGTGTAACCGGCTTGTGCCGTTCGGCCTCGTCCCACCTGGCCAAGCCCATCTCATCAACGTGGAGGATGGATAGAAACGGCATTGCCTCGGCCAGCGCGGCGCGCCTTGGCCGCAAATCCTCAATTAACTCACTCAATTGGCAATGGCTCCCAATGCGCGGTTCTTCTCGGGGGGGTGCAGTTAGTCGTCGCGAGGATCCCCGTCCGTCGAATGCCGAGCCCAGGCTGACCAGGCCCGAAGCATACGAACCTGGCGCGCGCTCTCGACCCGCCTTTGCGTCGGCTAGAATATCTGCTACCTCGTCGACAATTCGTGGTAGGTCCGATCCGCCGGGGTCGGGAGCAGCCTTTCCTCTAGAGCGAACAAAACCAACATGCCGGGCGCGAGCCGTTATCACTTTTGCAGGAAGGCCGCGCCGCTGAATAAAGATCGCCGTGGTCTTGGCGACCGTCCCACTGAGGGAGAAGGTTGCCGTGGGGAGGCTAATGCTGGCAACAACCGACATCCCTTCTGGAAATTGACTATTGGGGTCCTCAAGAAACTGAGAGAAAGCGGCGCCCTCGATAAGGCCATCAGGAAGAATGATTCCCAGGACTCCACCTGGGGCAACCAAAGACGCAGAGCGTGCCAAACATGCCAGTGCGGGATCGATGCGGGCGCGGCGCGCTAGCAGGGGCATGAAACGAGCCGCGTAAACGAGTCCACGAGGGGAGTCGTATTTACCCTCTCCAAACGGGGGGTTAGTGAGCACGCATGGAATTTTACCCGAATAGCCGTCAACGGCAACGTCCGTTACGGAGTCATCCACGACCCAGACGGACGGGTTATTTACACCGTAGAGCATTAGATTTATGCGTGCCTTGGCTACAGAGGAGGATGCCTGATCCGCCCCCAAGACTCTGGTGCCCATCCCGACTCGCCGCATTCCTTGGTGAGCTTGGGTTGCCTCCGCGAAGGCAACGAGAAACCGGCCTGTACCGCAGTAGGGGTCGGCCATCCAGTACTGGCCGCCTTCCTTGAGTTTATCTGGCTCGACGAAATGCAATGCGGTGTCGGCGATCGCCCTGGCGACCGAACTCGGGGTCAGATACGTGCCCAATCCTCCGGTATGACTGTAACGGCCACTCAACAGCGCATCAAAGGCAGTTCCGAGGGGGTCGCCCACCAGAGACGAGCCGCCGCCAGCGACGGACTCGACAAGTTCAATGGCGGCAACCAGCACGTCATGATTGATTAGCCGGAACGGCTCATCAACCGGCCATATAGGTTGCGGTTCAGCTATGTGCGTGGAACTCATGAGCCCCGGACGAGTCAAAGACTGAGAAAACGCGCGCTTCACGGTTAGTACAAGATCTACCAATACCGAAGGGCGGCGGAAGATTGCCTGCAGCGTTATTTCTCCGTGAACGGGCCAATCTGGCTCCCTGGTAGCCCACAGCCGGAGGAAGAGCAACTTCGACAGTTCCTCCACGGCAGCATTTGTCGGGCGTATCCCGCCTCGCCGGTAAATCAGCTGGTGAAGCTCGTCAAGCTTCGCCGCCAGCGCCAACTCGTGTGTTCCCCAGACCCCAACAACCCCAAGGGCAGGCGCGTCCGGCTGCTGCATGGCTGGCTCCTTGAGGCTCGTAGCTCTTTCGTCGATCCTACCGTCAGGTTCCGACAGTGTCTACGGGTGTAGACACTGAGGTCAGTCTACGAGCTCCAACACGGGCAACGTGGGACTACAGTGCGCCTATGGGCGGGCTCGTAGACCTAGAAGACCTCATTGATTCGCGCGAGGTCGCTAGCATGCTGGGCTTATCACAGCCGAACAGCGTCGCGACGTACTTGCGCCGGTATCCTGAGATGCCGAGACCCGTCGTCGATCTCGGCCCCGGTCGCCCCCGGCTCTGGCGACGCTCTGCTATCCAAACGTGGCTAGTGGTGCGGCGATCTGGAGTGCCAGGCCATCAGGCGCGGCAGTGACCGCCACGCCTGCTGTCAGGGAGGCTTTTCGGCCAGCTTGCTCACACCGGATTGACTGGGATGGCTCGGCGCAAGCGAACGGCAACCTCGCAAGTAAGGGGCTAGGGTCGACCCCACCACGCAACGGCCGCGTAATGAGTTCTGCAACGATCACCGGCTCGAGGCTGCCAGAAGTGGCTGTTCAGGCACTTGCGGGCTGGACGGGTATCGGTGCCGCCCCACCTGCCGTCTTGCTCCTCGCGACCTTTGGTGCCGAGGCAGACCCGCAACCTGCCACGGCGCGCTCATCCGACGTCAGCCCGAATCTAGCTGGACAAGCCGCTCCGCGTGCGAGGGTAAAGCACAGGCGTCACCCTGCGACTCGCGCCGGTGAGGCGGACCGTCGGAGCTCGACGACGGTAGGCGTCAACGCGTGCTGATAATGCATCGAGCGGCCCATGGCACCGAGCTGGCCGTAGGACTGGGGGGCGTGCTCATCGGACCCCCGCCTGATCCGTTCGCTGCTGAGGTGGTCGCCGTGCCTGCGAAGGGCGTGGAGCGGTGGTTGGCGCAACGGCTGGCGCATGTGCTCGGCACCGCTACCGGGGATGGCGTCTGCGCGAACGTGCTGTTTCCTTCCCCCAGCCGGATGCTCGATGAGACCGCCCAAGCAGTCTCGCCAGAGCACGCCGCCAGCGTCGAACGGTGGGCGCCGGCACGGCTGACCTGGCCGTTGCTCGAGGTCATCGAGGCCAGCGTGGACGAACCGTGGTGCCGGCCGCTGACACAGCATCTCGGCCAGGGCGAGGACGACAAGGGGCGGCGGCTGGCTGTCGCCACCGGGCTCGCACGCTCGTTCGACGCGTACGGGCAGTCCCGACCGCAGATGCTCCAGGCCTGGGCCGCCGGTCGGGACGAGCAGGGCGACGGCAGCCCGCTCCCCGAGGACCTCCACTGGCAGGCCGCCCTGTGGCGCGCCCTCCGCCAACGCCTCGGCACGCCCAGCCCGGCCGAGCTGCTCGACGACACCTGCGCCCAGCTCAGAGCCCACCCCGAGCTCAGCACGCTGCCCCAGCGGCTCTCCGTCTTCGGCGCCACCCGGATCTCCCCAGCCAGGCTGCAGATCCTGGCCGCGCTGGCCGAGCACCGCGACGTACACCTCTGGCTGCACCATCCCTCCCCAGCGCTGTGGGCTGCAGCCGCCAATGCCCCTCAGGTCACCCGCAGGGCCGACGACACCACCAGGAGCACGCTGGGCAACCCGCTCCTGGCGTCCATGTCCCGCGACCTGCTTGAGCTGCAGCTGCTGCTCCGCAAGCACGCCCCCGACGCCCAGGACGTCCACCACCCATCCCCAGAGCAGCCCGATACGCTGCTCGGCCGGCTCAAGCAGGACCTCGCCGACGACGCCGTCCGCGAGCACCCGCCCACGCTGGACGCCAGGGACCGCAGCGTCCAGGTGCACGCCTGCCACGGCCGTACCCGAGAGGTCGAGGTAGTCCGCGAGGTCATCCTCGGCCTGCTCAAGGACGACCCCACCCTCGAGCCGCGCGACGTCCTGGTCATGTGCCCCGACGTCGAGACGTTCGCCCCGCTGATCGCCGCCGCGTTCTCCCTCGGCGCCGAGGACAACGCCCCGCACCCCGCGGCCAGGCTCAGGGTCCGGATCGCCGACCGCTCGCTAAGGCAGACGAACAGCCTGCTCGAGGTGCTCTCCCACCTGCTCGAGCTCGGCACGGCAAGGATCACCGCGAGTCAGGTGCTCGACCTCGCTGGCCGGACCGCCGTACGGCAACGGTTTGGCTTCGAAGACGACCAGCTCGACCGGCTCCGCGGCTGGGTCGCCGGCAGCGGCATCCGCTGGGGCCTCGACCAGGCGCACCGTAAGGCCTGGCAGATGGGCGGAGTCTCCCAAGGCACCTGGCGGGCCGGCCTCGATCGGCTGCTGCTCGGCGTCGCCATGGAGGGCGACGTCCTCGGCCTCGGCGACGTCGTCCCGGTCGACGACGTGGACAGCGCCGACATCGACCTGGTCGGCCGGCTCGCCGAGCTGGTCGACCGCCTCCACACACTGCAGCGCCTCTTCCAGGGACGGCACACCGCCAAAACCTGGATGCAAGAGCTCAAGGACGCCGTACTCAGCCTCTGCGCCACCACCGAGGAGAACGCCTGGCAGCAGCTGCAGCTCGCCGACGAGCTGGCCGGCATCGCCGAGGCGGCCGAGGGAAGCACCGTCGAGATCGGGCTGGCCGACGTCCGCGTACTCCTCGATCGCACCCTCGCCGGCCGGCCGACCCGGTCGAGCTTTCGCACCGGCACCCTCACCGTCTGCACCCTGGTGCCGATGCGCTCAGTACCGCACCGGGTGGTCTGCCTGCTCGGCCTCGACGACGGCACGTTCCCGCGCAACAGCGTCCGCGACGGCGACGACGTCCTCGCCCGCGACCCGTGGATCGGCGAGCGCGACCCGCGCAGCGAGGACCGGCAGCTGCTGCTCGACGCCGTCTCCGCCGCCGAGGAGCACCTGGTCGTCGTCTACTCCGGCGCCGACGACCGCACCGGCGCCACCATCCCGCCGGCCGTACCCCTCGGCGAGCTGCTCGACGCCTTCGACCGCACCGCCACCACCTCCGACGGTACGAGGGTCAGGGACGCCATCACCACCCGGCATCCGCTGCAGCCCTTCGACGCCCGCAACTTCACCGCCGCCGCGCTCGGCACTCCCGGGCCGTTCAGCTTTGACCGGCTGGCGCTGGCCGGAGCCGAGGCCGCCACGCACCCCCGTACCGCAGCCGGTGCCTTCCTCTCCGGTGCTCTCCCGCCGCAGCCCATCGCCAACGTCGAGCTGGTCAGCCTGCAGCGGCTGCTGGCCAACCCGGCCGGCCAGTTCCTCCGCCAGCGGATCGACGTCGCCACCGCAAGAACCGAGGACGAGCCAGAGGACGCGCTGCCGGTCAAGCTCGACGGGCTGGAGAGCTGGGGGATCAGCCAGCGGATGCTCACAGAGCGGCTGGCCGGGGTCGACCGCCTGGCCGCCATCGCCGCCGAGCGGCAGCGCGGCCAGCTGCCGCCGGGCGAGCTGGGCGTCGCCGAGCTGAAGAAGATCGACGGCCGGGTCGAGGCGCTGCTCGACGCCACCGTCACCGAGCGGGCGCTCGAGCCGGAGTCGCTCGACATCGACATCGACCTGCACGACGGCACCCGGCTGACCGGCACCGTGGCCGGCCTCCGCGGCGACGTACTGCTCACCCTCACCCCGTCCAAGCTCGCCGCCACCCACCGGCTGAGGGCCTGGGTCGACCTCGCCGCCCTGACCGTCGCCCACCCCGACCGCGAGTGGCGGGCCACCACCGTCGGCCGCGACGAGTGGGCCAGCATGCTCGGCCCGATCCCCCCGGACGTCGCCGAGACCGTCGTACGGGACCTGGTTGCGTTGTACCGCAAGGGTTTGCGCGGCCCGCTGCCGTTGCCGATCAAGACCAGCGGGGAGTACGCGGCCCGGCGCGCCGGCGGCGTCGACCAGGCGGACGCCCTTGCCGGGGCGGAGAAGTCCTGGCTGGACGACATGTTCGACGGCGAGCAGTCCGACCCGGCGCAGGTCCTCATCCTCGGCGCCGGCGCCCCACTGTCGGCGCTCACCGCGTTGGACCCCTGGCCGGACGAGGTCGGCGGTTGGCCGACGGACGAGCAGCACCGGTTCGGCCGGCTGGCCCGCCGGCTGTGGCAGCCGTTGCTCGACGCCGAGACGCAGGCCCGGCTGTGACCGACAGCTTCGACCTGGCCGGGCCGTTGCCCACTGGCACCACCGTCCTCGAGGCCAGCGCCGGCACCGGCAAGACCTTCACCATCGCCGCCCTGGTCACCCGCTACGTGGCCGAGGGCGTGGCGTCGATGGACCAGCTGCTCGTGGTCAGCTTCAGCCGGGAGTCGACCCGCGAGCTGCGCGAGCGGGTACGGGAACGCCTGGTCAGCGCCCGCGACGGGCTCACCAGCCAGCTGCCCATCGACCCGGCCGACGAGGTGCTCAGCCGGATCGCCGCGGTCGACACGACAGAGTTTGCCCTGAGGCGCCGGCGGGTCGAGGACGCGCTGTCCTCGTTCGATGCGGCGACCGTCACCACCACGCATGGCTTCTGCCAGCAGGTGCTGCTGGCGCTGGGCACCGCCGGCGACCTCGACCCCGACGCCGCACTGGTCGAGGACGTCTCCGACCTGGTCCGCGAGGTGGCCGACGACCTCTACCTCCGGCAGTGGGGACGACCCGGTGCCGACGCACCGACGGTGACCCCGGACGCGTTCCGGCTGCTGGCCAACGCTGCCGCCACCGACCGGACCTCCGAGCTGCTGCCTGCGGGAGACACCGACGGAGCCCCCGGGCTGCGGGCTCGAATCGCTGCCAAGGTCCAGGAGGAGGTCGACAAGCGCAAGCGACGCCAGCACCTGATCGACTTCGACGACCTGCAGCTGCGCCTCGCCGCCGTACTCACGGATCCGGCCAGCAAAGAGGCCGCGCTGTCCCGGCTCCGCGACCGCTACCAGATCGTGCTGGTCGACGAGTTCCAGGACACCGACCCGGTGCAGTGGGCGATCCTGCGCGACCCGTTCCACGGCCACGCGACGCTGGTGCTGATCGGCGACCCCAAGCAAGCGATCTACGGCTTCCGCGGCGCCGACGTGTTCGCCTACCTCGATGCTGTGGCAACGGCCGGCACCGTGAGCACGCTGCCGGTCAGCTATCGCGCGGACGCCGGGCTGCTCGACGGGCTGTCCGCGGTGTTCCGGGGGGCCGCGCTGGGCGACCCACGGATCCAGGTGCTGCCGGTCAGCGCCGTCCACGCTGGGCGGTTGGTCACCGTCGAAGGCCACGCAGCTCCAGTACGGCTGCGGGTGCTTGCCCGGGATGGCCTGCCGCAGGGGCAGAACGGCACGGTACGGACCGACGATGCCCGGGTGGCCGTTGCTGCCGACCTCACCGCCGAGGTGGTCTCGATGCTCTCCGGCGGTGCTCTGCTCCACCCGCGCGACGGTTCTCCGACCCGGCCGCTGCACCCCGGCGACGTGGCGGTCCTGGTCCGCACCAACAAAGAGGCACAGCTGGTCAGCGGTCACCTCCGCACCGCCGGGGTGCCGGTCGTCGTCACCGGCCGGACCAGCGTGTTCAGCACCGAGGCCGCCGACGAGTGGCAGCTGCTGCTGGAGGCGCTCGAGCAGCCGCACCGGACCACCCGGGTACGCCGGCTCGCGTTGAGCTGCTTCGTCGGGCTGACCGCCGCCGACCTGGCCGAGCGGGGCGACGCCGAGGCCGAAACCCTCAGCCTGCGGCTGCGGATGTGGACCAAAGTGCTCGACGAGCGCGGGGTCGCCGCGCTGTTCGAGGCGGTGTCGCTGTCCCAGAAGTTGCAGGAGCGGCTGCTCGGCCAGGTCGGCGGCGAGCGGCTGCTGACCGACCTGCGGCACATCTCGCAGGCGCTGTACGAGGCCGCGTTGGCCGGCCAGCTGGGCCTGACCACGTTGAGTGCGTGGCTCCGCCGGCGACGGGAGGACGCCGACCGCGATGGCGTGGTCGAGCGCAGCCGGCGGCTCGACTCCGACGCCGCGGCCGTGCAGATCCTCACTGTGCACACCAGCAAGGGCCTCGAGTTTCCGGTCGTCCTGGTCCCGTACGCGTGGAACCACTGGCCGGGCAAGGAGCCCGCCACGGCCGTCTTTCACGACGAGAAGGGTTGCCGGGTAAGGGATGTCGGCGGCCCGGGCAGCCCGGACTGGAAGGCGCACGTCAACGAGCACAAGCGCGAGGAGACCGACGACGAGCTGCGGCTGACCTACGTCGCGCTGACCCGGGCGCAGTCGCACCTGGTGCTGTGGTGGGCGCCGTCCTACAACACACCCACCTCGCCGCTGCAACGGCTGATGTTGCACAACGACCCCAGCACCGTGGCGCCCACCACCATCAAGGTGCCGACGGATGCGGTGGCACGGGCAGCCTTCGATGCCATCGCCGCTGGAAGCAACGGCGGGCTGGCCATCGAGTCGATCGCCGCCCGTCCGGCTGGCACTTTTGCGCCACCACCTATTGCACAGAATGCCCTGGCTGCAGCGGTTCTGGCCCGCGGGCTGGACCTCGGCTGGCGGCGGACCTCGTACAGCGCGCTCACCGCAGCCGCCCATGACGCGCCTCGGCTGGGTAGCGAGTCCGACGTCAGCCAGACCGAGGACGAGGCCGACCTCGCTGACCTGCCCAGCCTCGACGAGACCGTCAGCACCGCCGACGAGGCGTTGCGGCTGACGGTTTCGGGCTGGGACACGCTCGGTGGCGGAGCCCGGTTCGGCACCCTCGTACACTCCGTCCTCGAGCTGCTCGACCATCCGTCCACCGACGACGTTATACGGGAAGCGGTGGCCAAGCAGGTTGCCCGCAGCGGGCCGCCCGTCGACGTCGGGGTCCTCACGGACGCGTTGCTCACCGCCCTCGCGACGCCGATGGGCGAGGTCGTCGACGGGGCCGCGCTGCGCGACATCAAGGGCTCGGATCGGCTGCCAGAGCTGGACTTTGAGCTGCCACTCGTCGGCGGTGACACGCCCACGGCTGCCCGGGTCCTGCTCGCCGACCTCGTACCCATCTGGCGCAAGCACTGCCCGACCGGCCCGCTGGCCCCGTACGCCGACGCGTTGGCGAATCTCGAGCCGACTCCACTGCGGGGATACCTCGGCGGCAGCATCGACGCGGTCTTCCGGGTCAAAGGACCCCGCTACGTCATCGCCGACTACAAGACCAACTGGCTCGGTCGGTACGACGAACCGCTCACCGCCTGGAACTATCGGCCGGAGGCCATGGCGGACGCGATGATCGAGGCGCACTACCCGCTGCAGGCGGTGCTCTACAACGTCGCGCTGCACCGCTACCTGCGCTGGCGCCAGCCGGGCTACGACCCCGACGTGCACCTCGGCGGCGTCCTCTACCTGTTCCTGCGCGGCATGTCCGGCCCCGGCATCGCCTGCGCCGACGGCTCGGCACCGGGCGTCTTCAGCTGGCGTCCCTCTTCCGGTCTGGTCGTCGCAGCGTCCGACCTGCTGGCGGGCAAGGCATGAGGCTCTCGTACGGGCCCGACCAGGCCCTCGGCGCCGACGGTCTGCTGCGCGACTTCAACGCCGCCGGGGTGCTCAGTGCCGCCGACGTCCACGTCGCCCAGCGGCTGGGATCCCTTGCCGGCGAGGCAGACCCGGCGGTGCTGCTGGCCGTCGCGCTGACAGTCCGGTCGACCCGGCACGGCTCGGTGGTGCTCGACCTGGCCACCGCCGAGGCGACCACCAGCCGGGACGACGACGAGGACGACGACCCGCGCGAGCCCGAGCTGGCGCTGCAGTGGCCGGAACGCTGGGCCGAGCGGTGCGCCGCGAGTCCGCTGATCGGCGGGCCGCTGCGGATGACCGGGTCGCGGCTGTGGCTCACCCGGTACTGGGACCAGGAGGCGCTGGTCGCCCGCGAGCTGCTCGAGCGGTCGGCGGTGCCGCCGGACTTCAACGCTGAGCTGCTGGCCGGCGGCTTGCGCAGGCTGTTCCCACACGCCGATGACCGCGACCAACAGCTGGCCTCAGCGGTGTGCGCGCTGTCCCGGATCAGCGTCCTGGCCGGCGGGCCCGGCACCGGCAAGACCACCACCGTGTCCCGGCTGCTGGCGCTGCTGCGCGAGCAGGACCCGACCTGCCGGATCGCGCTGGCGGCGCCGACCGGCAAGGCGGCCGCCCGGCTGGAGGAAGCCGTCGCCTCGTCCACCGCCAAGCTCGGGGACGCGGACCGGGCCGCCCTGGGCGACCTGCCGGCGGTCACGCTGCATCGGCTGCTGGGCTGGCGACCCGATGCCCGTACGAGATTCCGGCACGACGCGCACAATCGGCTCCCCTACGAGGTCGTGGTCGTCGACGAGGCCTCGATGGTGTCGCTGACGATGATGGCCCGGCTGCTCGAGGCGCTGCGGCCGTCGGCGCGGCTGGTGTTGGTCGGCGACCCGGACCAGCTCGCATCGGTCGAAGCAGGCGCGGTGCTCGGAGACCTCGTCGATCGGGCCACGCTGGGCACCCGTACCGCATCCTTTGCTGTGGCGTTGCGCTCAGTGTTGCCAGCCGTCGAGGTCGCGGAGCAGCCCGAGTCAGCGGGCGCCGGCTTGCGCGACGGGGTCAGCGCGCTGTCCGTCAACCGCCGGTTCACCGCGTCAAGCGACATTCATGGCCTCGCCGCGGCCATCCGGGATGGAGAAGGCGAACGCGCTCTCGGACTGCTGCGCACCGGCAGCCCGAGCCTGGAGTTCGTGGAGGTGGACGACGACAGCCAACCTTCGGGCGCGCAGCTGGCGGGACTGAGGGCGGACGTGGACTCGTTCGGTGGCGCCCTGCACGAGGCCGCGTCCGCCGGTGACCAGGTCGGCGCCATCGCCGCGCTCGAGCTGCACCGCGTGCTGTGTGCGCATCGGCGAGGCCCTCGTGGGGTGCAGCACTGGAGCGGAGTGACGTCGGGCTGGATCGCTGCGGCTCATCCGACCGAGGCCCGCGGCGACGGGCACTACGTGGGGGAACCGTTAATGGTCACGTCGAACGACTACGAGGTGGGGTTGTTCAACGGGGACACCGGCGTGGTGGTCACCGACGGGCAGGGCGGCCTGGTCGGCGTCTTCGGCCGCGGGGGGGCGCCGATCCCGGTGTCGCTCAGTCGACTGGGCGCCAGCCGACCGCTGCACGCGATGACCGTGCATCGCAGTCAGGGCAGCGAGTTCAGGCGGGTCACCGTTCTCCTGGCCAGCGCTGACTCTCCGCTCAGCACGCGGGAGACGCTTTACACCGCGGTCACCCGAGCCGAGCAGTTCGTACGGATCATCGGCTCGGCCGAGGCGTTGCTGTCATCCATCGGCAGGCCCGCTGCACGGGCGACTGGCCTGCGAGACAGGTTGCACAGCACCGTGTGAAGCCGGCGATTCGGGCCAGCCTCGGCCGGCCCCGCCGGTGCCTCACAAAGCCAGGATCGCCCGGAACCCGCGGTCGACTTCGTGCATGAGCGACTGTGGTGCAGAACCGATTCGTTCGGTGAGGTCGGTCTTGTGCAAGGTAACGAGAGCCGTAACGTTCACGACGGAGTCGCGAGTCAGTCCGGTGACGGCAGCGGGAAGGAAGGTATTGCCCGGCATCGTTGCGAGCGCCGTATTCGAGGTGACGACGGCAGCCAGGACCGTGGCCAGCCGACTGGCGTTGTAGGCAGCCGCCTGGATCACCAGCACAGGACGTCGCTTGGCTGGCCGGCTGCCGGCAGCAGGACCGAGGTCGGCCCAGTAGAGGCCGCCGCGTTCGATCACCATTCGTCGTCATCGGCAGCCAGGACGCGGTGGCCGGCCGCGACGGCATCGGCAGCGGACTGATCGGTGCCATCGAGTCCGGCTAGCGCGGAGTCGATCCGATGGGTCATCGACTCCGCGTCAAGCTTATCGAGGTAGTGCACGGCAGCGCGGGCGAAGAACTCGGATCGGCTCATGCCGAGGTCGCGCGCGCGCTGAGAGGCACGGTCGAAGGTGTCATCGGGGACCGAGATCGCTGTCTTCACCCCGCCAGTATGACTCGGTATGACCGTCGATGCAGAGGCCCGGGTGCGCGCCGACATTTGCCGAACCCCTCCCTGCGGGTCGCCGCGCCTCAGCCTCAAGGATCGGCGAGGCCAGCCGATGGGAACCCGTACCTTGCCTGGTTCCACCCAGCGTGCTGCCATCCCGGCCGTCGCTTTCCACGCGAAATTGACCCGGGAGACATCTTGTCTCAGCACCGCTCTGGCCGTATTCGGCCCGTCGCCAGCCTGCTCTCCCTCACCCTGACCAGCGGCACCCTCGCCGGACTGGGCATTCTCGCCGCCGCCCCCGCAGGCGCCACCCCGACACCTGGTTGCGTGCAGCCAACGCAGACGTACGCGGCCGGTGCTCAGGGCAGCTACGTCGTCCCGGCCGGCGCCACCACCGTCGACGTGGTGGCCTCAGGTGCCGCCGCCGTAACTAGCCAGTTTCAAGGCCAGGGAGGAGTGGGCGCAACCGTCGCCACGACGCTGAGCGTCACCCCGGGCGAGGTGCTCGACTATACGGTGGGAACTCCCGGCGACGGCAGAAACGGCGGACTGTCCGGAACCTCGCCCAGCGGAGGGTACGCGTACCCGTACTACAGCTACCAGCTCGGCAGCGGTGGCGGCGGCGCTACGTTCGTCACGTCCGGCGGAAGCGTCCTTGTCGCCGCAGGCGGTGGTGGCGGCGGCGGCGATGGATTAGCCGGTGGCGACGCTGCGCCGTCGTCAGTGACCACTGCGTCCGGAGTGTTCTCGGGGGGGAATCCCCAGACGCAGAATGGCGATGCTCCGGCCACAGGCGGCAGCACAGTCCCGGGGCTCGGTGCTCCGGCCGGAGCCTACTATGGCTCAGGCTCCGCCGGCAGCGGACAGGTCGGCGGCAACAGCGCCCCCGGCGCGGGCGGGGGCGGCGGCGGCGGCGGATACTTTGGTGGCGGTGGCGGCGCGTTCGGCGGCTACTGGCCCAACGGTGGTGGAGCCGGTTCGTCCTACGCCGTGTCCGACTACACCATCGTGGCCAACGGCTCCGCGGGCTCACTGACCATCTCGGCCCCGGCCGACCCGGTCTTCCAGAGCGCGAACAGCACCACCTTCATCGAGGGTCAGAACAGCCCGTTCACCGTCTGCGCGCCAGGCGGACCTGGCACGACGATCGGCGTGGACGGGACCCTGCCAGCGGGCGTGACCTTCACCGACAATGGCGACGGCACAGCGACCCTGTCCGGTTCGGCAACAGTGGCCGGCACCTTCCCGCTGACCATCACCTCGACCAGCTCGGTCGCAACCGAGACGCAGAACTTCTCCTTGGTGGTCAACGACATCTCGGCCAAGACCCTCGTGGTCACGGTTGATCCCGCATCGATCACCGCGGGTGGACAGGTGTCGGGCACGGTCACCGCGTACGACGCGCAGGGTGACGTGGCGACCACCGACAACGACGTGCTGTCCATGTCCAGCAGCGACTCGATGGCGAACGTGTCGCAAGTCTTCCTCAGCAACGGGACCGGCACGTTCACTGCGGATCTCTACACCGCCGGCAGCCAGACCGTCACCGCCACTGACGACGCCACCGAAGGCACGATCATCGGCACCAGCAACGACGTGGACGTGGCCCCGGCAGCGGCGACCAGCCTCACCGTCCAGTTGCCCGCAAGCACCACGGCCGGCGTCGGCGTCCAAGCGGTCATCACCGCCCACGACGACTGGGGCAACATCGACACCAACGACAACGGCACCGTCAATCTGGCGAGCTCCGACACGGACGGGACCCTCCAGCCGACCGCGTCACTCGTCGCCGGCACGGTCACCGTCCCGGTCACCTTCGTCAACGCCGGCAACGAGTTCATGACCGCGACCGACGCGACCGACGCCAGCATCACCGATCAGTCGGAAACCGTCGTCGACCCGGCCGCGACCACCAGGCTCGACATGGGCATGCCTTACGTAGTCGTCGCGGGATCGACGAACGATCTCAACGTGCAAACCCTTGACGCGTACGGCAACGCCACCAGCACCAGCGACTTGGTGCACTTCAGCAGCAGCGACCCGCGGGCCGTACTGCCGGCCGATGCCGGGATGGACACGCTGTCCGGCAGCGTCCCGGTGACGTTGAAGACGGCCGGCGGGCAGACGGTCACAGTCACGGATGTCACCAACCCGGACGTGACCTCGTCGTCCTGGGATGTGACCGTCGTTCCCGGTGCGGTCCAGGCCGTGCACACGAACGCCGGTGACCAGCAGTCCGTCCCGGCCGCGCACGACTTCGGCTCGCCGCTGTCAGCGCTGGTCGTCGACGCGAACGGCAACCCGGTCCCGGGTCAGCAGGTGGTCTTCTCCGTCCTCAACGGCGCCGACTCCTCGTTCGACGGCTCGGCCACTGACCTGGTGTTCACCGACGAGAACGGTGTCGCCACAGCAGACGTCCTGACCGCCGGCACCACCATCGGCACCCTCACGGTGACTGCCGCGACCAACGGGCAGAACCAGCTGCTGGCCAACGGGGCACACGTGGCGATTGCGAACGGCAGCACCTCGTTCACGGAGACGATCACAGCCTCGGACGCCGCAGTCTCTGCGACACCGAAGACCTCCACTGGCGTCGGCACCGCCACCCAGTCGGCCACGGTGAACCTGCCCAGCGGCGGATCGGTTTCCCTGCTCAACGCCAACGGTGACCCAGTTACCATGGTCGTCACCGCCGACGGCACCTACGTGCTCGACCCGTCCACCGGCGTCATCAGCTTCGTCGCCGTCGCGGGCTTCAGCGGCACGGCGACACCGGTGGGCTACCGCGTGACGGACGCCTTCCACCTGCAGGCGACCAGCACCTACACGCCGACCGTCACGGCACCCGCACCCGTGGTGCCGCCGACCAACCCGGTGACCCCGCCCACAGCGCCGCCCGCGTCACACCCGCTGGGTGTCGCCCACGTTCGTACGGCGTCCCACGTCGTACTCACGGGCAGCCGGCTGTCGGCCACCTGCACGGTGTCGGTGGCGGCCCTCGGCACCTGCCGGACGTCCCTGACGGCGACCGTCGCCGGACGCCAGGTCGTGCTCGGCAGGAGCAGCACGACCAAGGCCGGCGCTGGTGCCAAGCAGGTCAAGACGGTCATCCACCTCAACGCTCTCGGTCGGGCCATGGCCGCGCAGGTGGGCGGCGTGAAAGCCACCGCGTGGGCCTCGGTCACCAAGACCGACGGGCGCGGCCTGTCCGCGAAGCGCTCGGTCACCTTGGTGGACCAGCGCGTGCTGGTGCCCGGCGCGGTGCTCTTCCCCACCGCCTCGACCGGGCTGACGGCGCAGGCGCAGCGGCAGCTCAAAGCTCTGAAGACGCACCTCGGCGGTGTGAAGACCGTCACCTGTGTCGGCTACGCCGACTCGGTGGGCAACGCTGCCACCAACGTGGCCCTGGGCAAGGCCCGCGCCAAGGCGGTCTGCGCCGCGCTGGCCGGTCACGGTGTCAAGCTCGTCCTGGTCACCCGGGGCGATCAGCACCCGGCTGGCGACAACGCCACGGCGGCCGGTCGGACACTCAACCGGCGGGTGGAGCTGCGTCTCACGTACTGAGTTCCCAGCACTGAAACGCCGATGGCCCCGGGAGATCCCGGGGCCATCGGCCGTTCAAGAGCCACGGGAGCGAAAGCAGCTACCGGGTGGCCACTGTGCGCGCGAACTCCACCAACGCCTCGGCGCTGCGCAGTGCCGAGGTCAAGTCAGCCAGCGACGGATGGATCACGCCATAGTGGGAGCTGTCCTTGAGTCCCAGTAGCCGGTCCAATCGCTTTGCCGCTTCGGCGCCGCCAGGTAGCACTTCACGGATCAGTTTTAACCTCGCCACTCAAGGAACTTCTGACCCTGCGCGAGACGTTCGGTAGCGTCTTTGCGCCCGCAGATCTCGGTGCGGCCCGATGGTCGCGGAGTCACGCGGACACCGCAGCGGCGTCCAACACGGGCATTCCGAGCAGGCTTATCGACTCGGCGCGCAGTCTTTCGACGATGGGCTCGCCACGGGCCACCATATCGGCCACCTGAAGTGCGTCGACCTGAATCACGCTCACGGCGTTGCCTGACCAACGGCGTCCTTGGCGGCTGAGCTGCTCAACCGCGGCTGACCAGGCTGGCTCCTCCTCCTCGACATCGTCCGGGCGTACGAGGATGAGATCGATGTCCGAGTCGGAGTCGCCGTCGCCGCGCGCTACTGAACCGAAGATGGCGGCAGCCATCGGTGGCCGAGACCAACCGCTCATCGCCTGCCGAAAACGGTCAAACAGCACGCGGCGCATGTCGGCAAGGTCCGTCACAGCGGCGGCGGCGACATGATCGCGGTTGAGGCTGTAGAGGTTTGCCGATCCGCCGTGCACGACATCAACCAACCCCTGACGATCCAGCCGAACGAGCACGTTGTTGACCCCTGACTGACTCCCCCGTCGCGCCAGCCGGTGGATTTGTCGCCCGGTCATCGGCGCAGTCGTCCCGGCCAGCACGGAAAGGACCTCGCCGTCCAGCGAAGGAATCACTGCGCTGATGGGTCGTGACATGTCCATGCACGCCTCCCGGATGACCACTATTTCGGTCGCTTGACCACAATAGTAGTCATGCGCAGGCCTGTCGAGCGGCAGCGGGCCCGAGCTGTCACAGCGACGGCAGTCGGTCCAGCAGGTCAGGGAGGCACGCCTCCTCGTGTACGGCGACGCCGCGCGTCGTCATCGCGACTGTCAGCGCCGGATCCCACACCGCCTCGACCGCCGACCCGCGCAACGGCAAGCCGGGCGGCGCCGCCAGGTAGTCCGCCGGCGACATTGCCCACGGTTGGACTCCCACCGCGCGTGCCAGCCGGTTGGCGATCGCCAGCCCGGCCCAGTCGAAGTCCCCGTGATAGCGCAGTACGGCGCCGCAGCCGGCCAGGGTCTGCAGCACCTCCATGGTCACGTTGTTAGGGTTGCCGTAGCCGCACACCACGGCGACAGCGAGATCGGCGTCGGCCACCGCCTCCAGCACGCGGGGACTCTCCACCACCAGCACGCGGGTGCCGGCCGCGACGGCGAAGGGATGTCGCCGCAGGTCTCGGCGCGTCACGTGGACCGGGTCGCCACTGCTGACTCGCTGCGCGAGATCGCCTGACAGCAGCGGCAACCCTCGTACAAGGCAGGTCGACGACACGTCATCGCCGCTGACTCCTGCAAGCGCCCACAGCTCGCGCCGACCCTGCGCATCCAACGGCAACGGACAGCCGAAGCGCTGCGCCAGCCCGCGCAGCACCAGGCCGGTCACCGGTGCATCGTCGTCGAGCCCATGCGAACTGCCGAGCACCTCCGCGGCCAGATCGACCCTCGACACCCGGCGGCCTGCAGCAAGGTGCAGCAGAGTCCTGGCCGCGGCGGCGGCGTCCGCGGCGGAGGGCGCCAATCGCCGGACCTCGGTCAGCCAGCCACCCACCCAGTCGTCGTCGGGCAGCAGCGCCCTCGCTGCCTGCACGGCGGCATCTCGCTCAGCCGCCACGTTGGCACGGACCGACCGGCGGTCCGCAACGCCTCCACCGGTCGCCCTCTCGACGACTGCCACCAGACCGCCGGCCGCGACCAGCCGGTCATCGAGGTCGCCGAGATCCAACCGGTAGGACGTCGTCAGGACCGGCCGGCCCAGCAGCGTTGACAGCGCCCGCCGCTCGGCGGCCGTCAGCCCAGCCATGGTCATGGTCCCGCGCCACGCGGGCCCGTACCGTTCGAGCTTCTCGTGCAGCGCGGACCAGAGACCCGACAATGCGGGGTCAGCGAGCCACGCCGGGAGGCTCACTCACCGACCGCCCGCAGCGACCGGCCGTCCCACAAGTGCTTGTACGGCAGCGCTCCGCGTTCCTGCGACGACCGCAGCGCGCGAGTAGTAGCGCAGGTCTCGAGCGCCGCCAGAACCTCGGCCACGGCATAGCGGTAGGCCTGCAGGCGGAGCCGGTCCACATCCATGCCTTGCAGTCTGCCGGTCACCACCGAGAAATGCCCGTGCCTCCGCGCACTCACCTCCTCGCGGCCACACCACACAGTGTCTGGTCAGTAGGTCTGTTGGTCGAACTGGTCGTGGCCTTCCCACGTCGCCAGGGTGGTGACGGTGCCGGGCGCGATCTCAGTGAAGCCGGCATCAGTGACCGTGGCCGGCAGTTCAGCCCACCGCGCCCGGTCGGGATGCTCGACCCGTACGGGGAACCCGGCTTCGGCCCAGTCCGCGCGCCGGCTCGGGGTCATCGCCCGCCACGCGAGCTGCGCCGCATGCCCACACTGCGCTGCCGTCTTGCCGATGCTCATGGCGACCTCCGGGGACACCAAGATGGTCACGCCAGCAGGGTCCAGGATCGCCGGCTCACCCAGCTCCGGCGGCTCCGATCCGGTGAGCTGCAGCTTGGCCAGCGGGTCCGGCACCGCATCCATCTGCCCAGGCAGGAACGCACGTACCTGAGCGCCACCCCTGTCGACCTCAACCTGGTCCAGCTCAGCCGTCCCGTCCCATTTGGCGCCACGGGCCCGCCGGACGATCTTGCGGATCCGTCCGTTCACCCAGCGCTGGACTGACGCCTCCCACGGGCCGCCCGGCCGGCTGCGGGCGTCAGCGATCAGCGTGACGACGGCCGCGGCGGCGGCCTCCAACAACTGGGTCCGGGTGGGGACGTCCTTGCGTTCCAGCCGCAGCACGATCTGCATGGCCCACGGCGCCTGGTCAGGCCGAGCCTCGCGGCCAGCCACGCCGGGACCCTCTGTCACATCGGCCTCCTCACGCCGAGAACGCGATGGCCCCGGCAGTTGCCGGGGCCATCGGGACGATCATCTTCACAGGGTGCGCCCGGCGAGATTCGAACTCACAACCTTCTGATCCGTAGTCAGATGGTCGGTGTGTCCATCCGTGTCCACCGGCGCTGCGCCCGTCAGGTCCTTCACGGTCTCGACCTCCATCTCTTTGTCAACCAGCCCGCCTGTCGGCGGTGCACTGGTTCAGCCTCCGCGCCGACTCTGTCGACCCTACGGTGGGGCTCGGACACGAGCGCGGCGCGAGACGTCAAGCGCTGCACATGTCCCATCACGCTGACCCTTGGTCCGTAGTCCGGGCAGCCGGCTCGGCGGCCAGGCGGTGCTCTGCTGCCCGTTCCTCAGCAGTACGTACTTCAATCCTGTCGTTGGTAGCGTCCTCGAAGATACGAACGAGCGCGTCCACGACCGGCAGGCCTACCGGGAAGTCCGTCGGACGGTCCGCGAAGGCCAGGGGGAGGCGTCTGAGGCTGATGATGCGGGCCCGGCGTTCCAGGACGGTGGAGTCTGTCGCGGCCCGAGCCGCCAGGGCCTGGGATTCTTCGGGTTGGCCGGCGGCGAGAGCCAAGACTGCAAGCAAGAACGGTCCCCGCCCCGGCACGGCTGTCACCTTAGGATTGGCCGTCAGGAGAAGGTGGAGAGGCCTGATGTCGCCGTGGTCGACGGCGGTGAGGCCGTGGTCGACGGCCCCGTCGACCTCGCGCTGGGCTGGGTCGGCACGCGCTACGTGCCAGCTGGTCTTGCGCGTCCCGGGCCGGAATCAATAGATGCGGACGAAACGCTGGTGCCCGTCCATTCCAGCGACAAAAGGGGACAAGTGCGCTGGAGGCAGCCAGCCAAACCGGTATTGCACCCGTGATAGAAGCACTGGTAGCGTCGCCAGTGCGGACTCGTCGGGGGTCTGCTTCGAGCACGAATGACCTACGGGGCCTCGACTGTGCGCCGCGGACAGCGCCTGTTGATCTGGGTGCGCCGGTCGGCCGCCTCCCTTTCGGCGTTCGTGCTGAGCATTGGGAAAGCTATGCGATTTCGCCAGCGTGCAGCCGTGGGTCTCGTCGCAATCACCACCGTAATGTTTCCGCTGGTACCAGCCACCGCGCACGGGTCAACTCCTGGACCGAACTATGCTGTGTACCTTTCAAGCTCCGGCTCTGGCCAGCCGCCACAAACCGGACAGTCGTCACAATGCGCGGCGGCGGCGACGAAGCGTACCGGCAGCTGGTTCTGCCCAGGCGCTCCCACGCAGCAACAATCGGCTGACCTCGCGCGAGTAAAGGCATTGACGCATCCGCAAGCTACCCCAAACGATAACCCGAACCCGAATGAGTACTGCGAGACTTTCTTCTGCTGGGACGTGTACGACGTAGTGACGTCTGACTTCATTGCCAGCGGTACCTACGGCTACGGGAGCACCGTCTTGGGAACGGCTGCTGTCTACTACGAGACGAAGCTCAACGGCGGTGCTGCAACCGACAAGCCCATCTGGTTCGAGTCCACTGGGACAACGACTGGCCTGGTGTTTGAGGGCAACCGTCTCTACTACAGCAGCGCCTACCCCGGCGGGCACCCGGTCAGTGGCAACAAGGAAGGGTTCAACGGACCACGAGGAACGGCTGTCCCGGACCAAAGGGTCTATTGGGCCAGCGGCTACTACTCATACGAGAATACCGTCGCAATCGGAAGCGTTGCGCACCAGATGACGTGGAACGTTCCCGGGTACAGCGGTAGCTGGTACATCTATGGGAAGGGCTCTCGTTTCCGTAACATCGGCTCAGGGACGTACCACTTCGGAGCTCCTAGCGATCTTGGGACCAGTCCAGCCAGCGCAAGATGGCAGATCTACTAGAGCGCTATGAGGCGCTAGGAACGGAACAGGTACTGACCGGGTCGTGGCGGGCTACGCGGCGTCCGCCGGCTGACAGGTCACCGTGCCGGGGCGGACGGTCGAGTCCCCTCTGCATGCGCCGCTTCCCGCAATCCGGCCGCGCGCGCGTTGTTGACAGCGCAAATCAAAGGTGGAGAAAATGGGCGTCGATGAGGGGCAGGTCGAGACGCTAGTTCTGCCTTTGTCGGGGTGGGTCTTTCAGTGGCGCCACGACGGCTGGTGGAGAGAGGTTGACCCAGACCAATATCGTGACGAACTTGCGGGAGTGTTCACCTCCAGTGGGGACGAGTGGGTTCGCTGGACCGGCACTGTCCACCGGCTTGCCCGTGGAGGCTGGGCGCTTCATCCGCGGTGGCAGATGGTCTACGACGAACTGCCCGAGGGCTGCACCCCGCGGGTCGTGCTCGACGACGGGACAGTCCCGCCGATCATCGTGGTCGGCCAAGTGTGGGTTTGCGAGTGGGTGAGCGTCCCCCAGCCTGCGACAGTGACGGTCGGTGCCGAACAGTGGGTCATGCCCTTTGGCCGCCGCCCAGAATACCTAGGTCCCGACTACGAGGGGTAGGTAGTCCGCCGCACCCCTTCAGTCTCGAGGTGAGATGAGCGCCTGCCTCCATACAGTCCCCTCGGCCGCCGTGGCCCCGGGCTCCGAGCAGGGTCACACCTCAAGTTGAACGGGGGGCGGCCGCAGCCATGACCCCGCGACGTGGGCCGCGCTCAGCACAGCCCGGCAAGCTTACGTCGTGAGCGAAGAGGGCCGCGCGCACATGGAGGCCGTCTGGGAGAGGAAGAGAGGCGTGGCCCGGAGCCAGGAGACCCGGGACAAGATCAGAGCTGCCAAGATTGGTCAGGAACGCACCCCGGCGGAGCTCGCCGCCGCTGACCGGCGGCGCGGTGCGCCCACCAACGCTGACACTGTCGGCATCGTCCGCCGCGCCGGCCTCGCCGGAAGGGGGGTACGCAAGAGCGACGCCACGCGTAAGGCGCTCGCGCTGGCTAAGACCGGGGTACCGCTGAGTGCGGAGCACCGGGCCGCCGTGTCGGCCGGGCACCGTCGCTGGTGGGATCGCGACCGCGTTGGACAACGAGCGGACCGCCAGCGTTATCGAGCTGTGCTGCACAACGTTGGAGGCTCGGCTGAAGAAGTCTCAGCACACCGAGATCCGAGCTGTGGAGAGTCACGCCGGCCATCTGCGCGACCTGCGCAACGACGGCCTGCACCCACGTTCACAGCCTGACGAGCAGGAGGAGCCTGCCTACACAGAGGTAGGCGCCGATCAGTTGCTCGAGACTTCGCGCCGCTACCTGTACCGACTCGACGCGCTACGTGAGACTGCAACGGCCAACCCGTAGGCGCATCCGCAGGGTAGGTCGGTCGCCAGGCTTCGTCCAGGGCGAGAACCCCGACGTGAGATGAGTCGCAGGCGACACAATGTCGTTCACGGCCAAGTTGCTGAGCTGCCTGGCATGGGAACCACGTAGACCCAACTCGGGGCATAACGGTTGATGTCATCCCGGTCGCGAGAACCAGGCGTTGACAGTGTCGTGCGCTCCGTCCAAGCGCGGGCTATCCTCCGCCAGGGATAGCAAAGACGGGGCCGCCCGCGAGCAGCCGGCGTCGGTGACGTGGGGGAATTGAAATGCAGGTCCGACACCGCGGGCGCCTTCTCGGCGTGCCGATGCTGGTCGCGCTATTTGTCCCTTTGTTCGCGGTCGGCCCGGCGCGAGCGACCATCTTGCCGACGGTCGCCATCACGGCCCCGGCCCAGAACGCTTTCGTCCAGGGCCAGGTTGAGGTGACCGCCGTGGGCGAGGTCGACCCCGCCGGTAGCGACAACGGCCAGCTCATGCACCTGTTCGTCGACGGCCAGAGCTACGGGTCCCCGGACGGTGCAGGGTGTCCCACGGTCGTCGCTGACCCCGGCAGCTGCCCGGTCAGCTTCGGCTGGGACACCAGC
>JAWWOO010000038.1:0-104327 GCA_033851545.1 Frankiales bacterium
GGGCCAAAACCCACGGCCACTACCACACCCGACAAGACCCCGACGGCACCCTGCACTGCACCACCCCCCTCGGCCGCACCTACACCACCAAACCCTGGGACTACCGACCCGACAGCGAACGCTGACCACAACCCGCGCGCGATTGAACAGCAGGCTCGTCTAGACGCGTGCGCCGAGCTGGACGACCCATACGTTGTCCGACAGGCTGCCGGCTCGCAGGTCCTCACGCAGGGTCACCGTCGGCTGGAACCCTGCCCTCTGCAAGGCGCCCACCGCCTCGCCGAGCTGGTCCGGCTGGGGTCCGAACAGCACCAGGGTCTTGGCGTGCCGCGCGACCAGGATCCGCTGGTCGACGTCCGACAGCGCCGGCAGGTCTGCCACCAGACTCTGCGGCGTCCAGAGGTACTGCGTGGTCAGGTCGCTGGACAGCGCGTCGCCCGGGCCGAACCAGGTGAGCAGGGTCTGGCCCGCCTTCGTTGCCTGCGGCATCGACTTGTTGAGCTTGGCCACCAGCCGGTACGAGTCCTCCTGCGCGTGCCAGGCCCCACCGTTGCGCAGGGCGTGGGCGTAGTCCGGCTGCGGGAAGTGCCGCTGCTGGTCCAGCCACGTCTGCCCGGGCGGCTCGGCAGTCGTGATCGCGTAGGCGGCGCCGATCGCGACGGCGGCCAGTGCGGCGGCGGCGACCGGTCCCGACAGCCACCGCAAGCCGGCCCACACCAGGCCCAGAAGCGCTGCTGCTACGGCGAACCCGGCCAACAGCCGGAAGTGCAGCTGCCCGCGTACGAAGGTCATCAGGTAGGGGACGGCGAGCACCAGCGCCGCCGGGACCCACGCGGTCCGTACAGAACCCAGCAGCGGCAGGCAGAGCCGCACCACCGCCAGCGCCATCACGAGCACCGCCGAACTCCACAGCATCGACGAGTAGACGTGGTACTCCAGCTCGCAGGTGATCGCGAAGAACTGCAGGTAGCTGAACAGCACCATCTGCAGCAACGCCACGAGTGCCAGCCCCAGCTCGACCTTGTACGTGGCCAGCCTCGCCCGCGCCGTCACTGCCCAGAGCGCCGGCGTGAGCAAGGGGATGACGAGGTAGCTGTTGCGGAGCACCCAGTGCCAGTTGGGTGAGTGCCACTTGCGCAGTTCGTTGGGGGTCCGGAAGTGCTGCGCAGCAGTGATTGTCGGCGAGAGGATGTCCGCGCGGCCCCACATCGACCATGCGATGAGCGAGAACAGCCCGGTCACGGCGATGGCGCAACCGGCCAGGATCACCGACGCCCGCAGTGCGCCCCTCCAGTCGGTCGCCAGCTGCATCACGACGTAGACGGCCCAGGCGACGGCGACCAGAGGGGCGCTGAGGAACTGCGAGTGGATCGCCAGGCCGCCGGCGATCCCGGCAAGGACCAGCCAGCCGACCCGGCCGCGCGCCTGGCGCTCACCGCGAACCGGCATGAACAGGCACGCCGGACCCGCGATCAGGTAGGAGACCGACGAGGAGTCGGGATAGTCGGTGCCCCAGGCATACAGCAGCACCGGGCTGGCGAGGATGGCGGCCACGGCCACCCAGCCGGCACCGATGCCGTGCAGCCGCCTGAGCAGCAGGTAGGCCGGAACGATCGCCACCAGTGCGAACAGGTAGCGCAGGACGAAGAACCCGCCGACCGCGCCGAAGAGGTCATAGGTCACCCGCGAGGGCAGGATGAACGCGAGCCGCACCCAGTAGTAGCGGTAGTTGCCCAGCCGCAGCATCAGGTCGTCGCCGTGCTCGGCATAGGCCTGGTAGAAGCGCTGGTCCTCGATGTTGGTGTTGGTCATGCCCTGCTCGCCGAGCAGGAAGAACACCACGACCGGCGCCAGCATCAGCCCGGCCACCTCGAGCAGCAGCCGCAGCCTGGTCCGGTCCCGAGTGCCGCCGCCGTTCGTCACGTGTCCGAACCTAGTGTGCTCGTCCCCACAATGGCCCACGGCCTGTCGAGCACCCTCGTCATCAGCACCGTCACCCGCCGGGATCCCTTGAGCCGCAGGCGTTTCCGGATGTCCTCGACGTCTCCGGCCAGCCCGCGCCTGCGCAGGTCGACCGCCCCTACGTCCGCCGCGGCGAGGGTCGCGGCCAGGGCGCGCAGGTTCCACGGCAACGACGCCTCGACCCGCAGCCACCTGCCGTACGGGGTCGGGCGTGGGGCCTCGGCGCAGAGGAAGGCGATCATCGGGTCGATCTGCCAGGCGTCCAGCGCGGACGCGAGCTCGGCTACCAGGCCGGCCCTGGTCACTGCCGGGCTCGGGTCGAGGACGTACGGCCCCGGCGCCCCGACCTCAGCCTGACCCGCGCCCGTCCCGGCCATCACGTGCGCACCGTCCGCGTCGATGACTGTCGCCGTGCGCGCCGACGTGAACAACTGCGGTGACCAGAGCACCGACTCCTTGAGATCGCCGCCCTCGGCGACGAACTCAAGCTCCCACCCCTGGGGTACGAGAGCGTGGTCCAGACCGGGCGCGGCCTTGACCGCGACCGGCATCCGCTGCGCCAGGCCCGTGCACCAGACCAACGAGGGCGAACCGGCAGCTGACCCCGTACGACGGTTTTCAGCCCGTCGCGCCGGGTCGACGAAAGCGGCCAGAATGCCTGACAGGTCGGCATTCTCGACCTCGCCGAGCCACGTGCGGACCCGCCCGCCCAGGCCAACGGCCGCGGCGTTGTGCATGGCGAGCCGCAGGTGGACCGGGTCGCGGTCGACCGCTAGGACGTTCGAGACTGCCGCCAGGGCGAGCAGGTCGCCGCCGATCCCCGTACACAGGTCGGCAACCTGTTCGTACGCGGCGAAGCGGGCTGCCCGGTGGGCGGCTACCCGCGCCGTCGACGCCTGCTCCAGACCGGCGCGGGTGAACAACAGCCGGTCCGGGTCGGGGAACTTCACCGCCGCCCGCGCTCGCAGGTCCCGCTGGGTCAGCGCCGCCGCGACCAGGTCGGCTGGCCAGGACCTGCGCAGGGTCTCAGCGACGTGCAGCGGCGAGCCCTCCGCCTGCGCCGCCGCCGCGAGGATCGCCGGTCCGTCCCCACCGAGCAGCAGCTCCACCGAGGAGGCCTCCGGGGACCCGGCTAACCCCACGCGGGTGAGCGCTCCGGATAGCCGGTGTCGGGCTCGGAGACGTCGTCGAGGGCGGCCCTGATCTCGTCGGGCAGCTCGACGTCCTCGGCCTCCAGGGACGCGGCGAGCTGGGCCGGGTTGCGGGCCCCGACGACCGGCGCGACCACGCCCGGCCGGTCGCGTACCCAGGCAAGGGCCACGGCGATGGGGGAGACGCCGAGCCCGTCCGCCGCGGTGACCAGCGCGTCGACGACCCGCGACGAGTCCTCGCCGAGATAGGGCCGGACGAACCGCTGGTAGTCCTCGGCCGCACCGCGGGAGTCGGCAGGGACACCGTCCCGGTACTTGCCGGTGAGCACGCCGCGGCCGAGCGGCGACCACGGCAGCAGGCCGATCCCGAGGTCGGCTGCGGCCGGCAGCACCTCACGCTCGACCCCCCGGGCGAGCAGCGAATACTCCATCTGGGTCGAGACGACGGGTGCCCGCCCCGGCCACGCCGCCTGCCAGGTCGCCGCCTTGGCTGTCTGCCAGCCGGTGAAGTTGGAGACCCCGACGTAACGCACCTTTCCTGAGCTGACCGCGGTGTCGAGAGCGGCGAGGGTCTCCTCGAGCGGCGTGATGCCGTCCCACGCGTGCAGCTGCCAGAGGTCGACGTAGTCGGTCTGCAGCCGCTGCAAGGAGGTCTCGAGCGCGCTCAGCAGAGAACGGCGCGAGCCGCCGGTCTCGAGCGACCCGGCCCGCGCCGCCGAACCCGCCTTGGTGGCGACCACGAGCGAGTCCCGGTCGGTCTCGGCGAGCAGCCGGCCGAGGATCCGCTCCGACTCCCCGCCGGTGTAGCGGTGCGCGGTGTCGATGAACGTCCCGCCCGCGTCGCGGAAGTCCGCCAGCTGCAGCCCCGCGTCGACCTCGTCGGTGTCCCTGCCCCAGGTCATCGTCCCGAGGGCAAGACGTGACACCACCAGACCGCTGCGCCCGAGCTGTCGCTGCTCCATGGCTGCCGAGGCTACCGAGCCGGGGCCGGGTCGGCGGCGGGGCAGCCCGGACGCGCCGATAGAGTGCGCCCATGCGCCTGGGACTCAACCTCGGCTACTGGGCTGGGGACCCGGCCTCGGCGGCGGACAACCTCGCCCTCGCGCTGGAGGCCGAGCGGCTGGGCTTCTCCTGCGTCTGGGCCGCCGAGGCGTACGGGTCCGACGCGGTCAGCGTGCTGGGATACCTCGCTGCCCGGACCTCGAAGATCGACCTCGGGTCGGCTGTCCTTCAGATCCCGGCCCGCACACCCGCCATGACCGCGATGACCGCCGCCACCCTCGACGCCCTGTCCGGCGGCCGGTTCCGGCTCGGCCTCGGTGTCTCGGGGCCCCAGGTCTCCGAGGGCTGGCACGGGGTTGCGTTCGACCGGCCGCTCGCCAGGACCCGCGAGTACGTCGACGTCGTCCGGCTCGCGCTGTCCGGCCGGCCGGTCGCGTACGAGGGGCGGCATGTGGTGCTGCCTTTGCCGGACGGCCCGGGCAAGCCGCTCAAGCTGACCACCGGGCCGGCGCGGGCCGACCTGCCGGTCTACCTGGCCGCCGTCGGGCCCAGGAACGTCGAGCTGGCCGGGGAGATCGCCGACGGCTGGCTGGCGGTGTTCTTCGCTGCCGAGCAGTCGGCTGACCTGCTGGAGCACCTGGACGCCGGCCTGGCGAGGTCGGGCCGCTCCCGCAAGGACTTCGACATCGCCCCGACCGTCCCGCTCGTGGTGGCCGACGACCCGGTCGCGGCCGCCGACGCCGTACGGGACCAGGTGGCGCTCTACGTCGGCGGCATGGGCAGCCGGGAGCAGAACTTCTACCACGCCTCGGCCTGCCGGATGGGCTACGAGTCCGCGGCGAAGACGATCCAGGACCGTTACCTGGCCGGTGACCGGCGTGGCGCGGCGGCAGCAGTGCCGTACGCCCTCATCGATGCCACATCATTGCTAGGTGATCGTGGTCGCCTGGCTGAGAGGATGGCTGCCTACGCCGACGCCGGCGTGAGCACGCTCGCCGTCTCGTCCCCTCCCGCGCCCAAGGGGGGACTGGCTGTGCGCATCCATAGCCTTCGCACTGCCGCCGAAGCCCTCGAGATGTCTGGAGCAACCGCGTGACCGACCCCTCCCTCACCGTGAGCCTGGCCCAGTCGGTGGTTCTGGGGGTGGTCGAGGGGCTGACCGAGTTCCTGCCGGTCTCCAGCACCGGTCACCTGACCATCGCCGAGAACCTGATGAACATCGACACACAGGCCAGGTCGGTCACCGGCTTCACCGCCGTCATCCAGATGGGCGCGATCGTCGCCTCCATCGTCTACTTCCGAGCCGACATCGTCCGCATCGTCGCCGGTTGGGGCCGCGGCCTGGTCAACGCCGAGGCCCGCACCCAGTACGACTCGCGGCTCGGCTGGTACGTGATCGCCGGCACCATCCCGATCGGCATCGTCGGCCTGGCCGGCAAGAACGTCATCAAGGATGACCTGCGCTACCTCTGGGTCGTCGCCGTCGGCCTGATCGTGTGGTCGGGGGCGATGATCTTTGCCGAGAAGAAGGCCCGCCAGGACAGGGGGGAGCAGGACGTCACGTTCAAGGACATCCTGGTCATGGGCCTCTTCCAGTGCATCGCGCTGGTTCCCGGCGTATCCCGGTCCGGCGCGACGATCAGCGCCGGCCTGCTCCGTGGCCTTGACCGGGTCACCGCGACCCGGCTGTCGTTCTTCCTCGGCATCCCCGCCCTGCTGGCGGCCGGCATCTTCGAGCTGAAGGACGCGTTCAAGGCCCCTGCCGGGCCGGTCGTCGTGGGGACGATCGTCTCGTTCGTGGTCGCCTACGTCGCGATCGCCTGGCTGCTGAAGTTCGTCGCCAGCCACTCCATCGCCAAGTTCGTCCCGTACCGGCTGGTCGTCGGCGCCCTCATCCTCATCGGCCTGGCCACGAACGTTCTCGGCGGCTCCTGAGCCGTATGGGTACGCCCGCGGGGGACGTATCCGGATCGTCACGGGCAAAGCGGTCACCCCCGCTCGACGTCTTGCCGGTAGCGCCTTACCGTGACCGCGGCACGACATCCCACGCGGCAGGAGGGCACCGGGCATGCGGAGGCTGCTGCCGCGACCGGGGGCTGCGGTCGCCTGCCTGGCCGGGATGGCGAGCCTCTCCGGTCTGCTCTCCGGCTGCACCGGGCCGGCCAAGGCGCAGAAGCCCAACCTCGGCTCGGGCAAGATCGCCGTCCTGCTCCCGGACACCGCCTCGTCGACCCGGTGGGAGAGCGACGACCGGCGCTACCTGACGGCCGCGTTCAAGGCCGAGGGACTCTCCGACGGCGACTTCACCATCGACAATGCGCAGGGCGACCCGAGCAATCAGCAGGGCCAGGCCGAGCAGGCGATCACCAACGGCGCCTCGGTGCTGCTGCTGGTCAACCTCGACTCCGGGTCCGGTGCCGCCATCGAGGCCAACGCCGTGCGCCAGGGCCTCAAGGTGATCGACTACGACCGGCTCACGCTGCGCGGAAGTGCCTCGTACTACGTGAGCTTCGACAACGTACGGGTCGGCAAGCTGCAGGGCCAGGGACTCGTCGACTGCCTCGCCGCCAAGAAGCCGTCCGTGGCGAAGCCGTCCGTGATCCAGCTCGACGGCTCGCCGGACGACAACAACTCGGCGGAGTTCAAGCAGGGCTACGACTCCGTGCTGGACCCGCTGTTCGCGTCCGGCGCCTACGTCCGCGCGGGCGAGCAGTCCGTGCCGAAGTGGGACATCCAGCAGGCGACCACGATCTTCGACCAGATGCTCACCCGGGCCGGCAACACGGTCGACGGGGTCGCCGCGGCCAATGACGCGCTGGCCAACGCGGCGATCACCGTGCTCGGCAACCGCGGTCTGCACGGCGTACCGGTCACCGGGCAGGACGCCACGATCGCCGGTCTGCAGAACATCCTCGCCGGCGACCAGTGCATGACGGTCTACAAGCCGGTGCAGCAGGAGGCGATCGCGGCGGCGCGCCTCGCGCTCGAGCTCCGCGAGGGCAAGCAGCCGACCGAGAGCACGACACCCGTCTCCGCCGGCGACCACGACGTACCGTCTGTTCTGCTGACCCCTGTCCCGGTGACCATGGGCAATATCAAGCAGACCGTCATCCGGGACGGGTTCCGTACGCTCGATCAGATCTGCACCGGGCGTTATCTCGCTATGTGCAAGGCCGATGGGTTGACATGACAGCCGCACAAGAGGGTGGACACCCATGACGAACGCCGGGGTTCCACTGCTCCAGCTGCAAGGGATCCGCAAGCACTTCGGTGCGGTGGAGGCGCTGCGGGGCGTCGACTTCACGTTGCGGGCCGGCCTGGTGACGGCCTTGGTCGGGGACAACGGCGCCGGCAAGTCGACGCTCATCAAGTGCATCGCCGGCATCCACACCATCGACAGCGGGTCGGTCGTCTGGGAGGGCCAGCTGGTCACCATCGCCGGCCCGGCCGACGGTGCCGCGCTCGGGATCGAGGTGGTCTACCAGGACCTCGCGCTGTGCGACAACCTCGACGTGGTCCAGAACATGTTCCTCGGCCGCGAGCTGCGCACCGGCGTCCGCCGCCTCGACGAGGAGACCATGGAGGCCCGCACCCGGGAGACCCTCGAGTCCCTGTCGGTGACCACGATCAGCTCGGTACGCCAGCAGGTGGCCAGCCTCTCCGGCGGCCAGCGGCAGTCGGTGGCGGTGGCCCGTGCCGTGATGTGGAACTCCCGGCTGGTGATCCTCGACGAGCCCACGGCGGCGCTCGGCGTCGCGCAGACCAAGCAGGTGCTCACCCTGGTCCGCAAGCTGGCCGACCAGGGCATCAGCGTCGTGCTGATCTCGCACAACCTCAGCGACGTCTTCGCGGTCGCCGACCGGATCGCGGTTCTCCGGCTGGGCCGGATGGTCGCCGACGTCGAGCCGGACGACGTGACCAGCAACGAGGTCGTCCAGCTGATCACCTCAGGCCACGCGGGCTTCGCGGACGAGCTCGAGACGCCGCTGCGACGGGGGCACGCATGAGCCGCGCCCTGTCCCAGGATGCCGTGTCCGCACCCAGAGGCGGCGACCTGCCGTTCGAGCGGCCGGCGGAGTGGTCCGTACGCGCCCAGCTCGGCGGCTACCTCGCCCGGTTGCGCGGCGGCGAGGTCGGCTCGATGCCGGTCGTGGTCGGCCTGGTGGCGCTGTCGCTGTTCTTCCAGTCGCAGAACGACCACTTCCTGACCGCGGGCAACCTCACCAACCTGCTGGTGCAGGGCGCCGGCGTGGCGATGATCGCGATGGGCGTGGTCTTCGTCCTGCTGATCGGCGAGCTCGACCTGTCCGTCGGCTCGATGGCGGGCGTCGGCGGCGCTGTCCTCGCCCGTACCGTGACCGGCCCGCACCCGCACTCCTGGTGGATCGGCATCGCCCTCGCGCTGCTCGCCGGCGCGGCGATGGGTTTCGTGCAGGGCGTGCTGGTGACCGCGTTGAACCTGCCGTCGTTCGTGGTCACCCTGGCCGGCCTGCTGGCCTTCAACGGCATCGTCCTCGAGGCGGTCAACAACACCGGCCGCACCTCCATCCGGCAGGTCCCGCAGCTGGTCTACATCGGCAACGGACTGCTGACCCCGACCACCGGCTGGGTCCTCGCGATCGCGGCCACCATGGGGTACGCAGCCCTGCAGGTCCTCCGCCGCCGCCGGCGGCTGCGGCTCGACCTCAAGCCGGGCCCGGCGCTGCTGATCGTCTGGCGGGTCGCCGTCGTCGCCGTCGTCGCGACCGCGCTGATCCTCGTGACGAACGCCGACCGCGGGCCGCTCGCGCCGATCCGCGGCCTGCCGTTCGTGGTCTCGCTCGTGCTCCTCGCCATGGTGGTGCTGTCCTACCTGGCCAGCCGTACGTCCTTCGGCCGGCACGTCTATGCCGTCGGTGGCCACGCCGAAGCCGCCCGCCGGGCCGGCATCAAGGTGCAGTCGGTACGGGTCGGCGTGTTCATGCTCTCGGGGGTCATGGCCACGGTCGGCGGCATCGTCCTCACGTCGCGGCTGCAGTCGGTGACGAGCACCGAGGGCAGCGGCCAGATCCTGCTGTACGCGATCGCGGCGGCCGTCGTCGGCGGCACCAGCCTGTTCGGCGGTCACGGCCGGGTGGTCAACGCCGTGCTCGGCGGGTTGGTCGTCGCGGCCATCGACAACGGCATGGGGCTGCTCGAGCTGAGCGCCGGCAGCAAGAGCATCTACACCGGCATCGTGCTGATCGCCGCCGTGACGATCGACTCGTTGAGCAGACGCGGGCGGGTGTCCAGCGGCCGTGGCTGACCAGGTGGATGCCGCGCGTCAAGGCGCCCGTCTGCGTGCGGTCGAGGACCGGGCCGTCAGCAGCGGTTCACGGGGTCAGGCCCGCAACCTGTCCGCCGTGCTCCGCCTCCTGCACACCGAGGGGCCGATGACCCGGGCGGCGCTGACCCGCGCCCTGGACGTCAACCGCTCGACGATGCTGCACCTGGTCGGGACCCTGACCGACCGCGGCTTCGTCACTGAGATCGAAGGACTCGGCGGACCGGCCCGTACGGGGCGCCCGTCGTTGCTGGTCAGCCTCAACGTCCGCCGGGTGGTCGCGGCGGCCGCCTCGATCCGGCACGACGCGATCACCACCGCCCTGGTGGGCCTCGGCGGCGTCGTACTCGGCCAGCACACCCGGCGGCTGCAGGTCGCCGCGACCGAGCCGCGCGAGGTGGCGACGATCCTCGCGACCGCGCTCCGGGCCGAGCTGGCGGCGGTGTCGACCGAGGAGTCGGTCGTCGTCGGCATCGGCGTGGCGGTGCCCGGCAGCGTCCGGCCCGACGACGGCGGTGTCGAGCGGGCCGCCAACCTGCTGTGGGACGACGTACCCCTGGGGGACTGGCTGCGCGAGGACCTCGGCGACGAGCTGCCGATCATCATCGACAACGACGCCTGCCTCGGCGCGCTGGGCGAGCACCTGCGTGGGGTCGGCCGCAACGCCGAGCACCTGGTCTACGTCCTGGGTGACATCGGCATCGGGGGCGGCGTCATCCACGACGGCCAGCTCTTGCGTGGTGCCAGCGGTTCCATGGCCGAGATCGGGCATCTCCCGCTGGCCTACCCGGGCAAGCTGTGCCGGTGCGGTGCGCGCGGGTGCTGGGAGACGCTGGTGGGTGCGGAGGCCATCCTCGAGGCCGCCGGCCGGACCGGATCGCACCGGCACGAGGTCGCAGCCGTGGTGACGGCGGCGATGCGCGGAGACCGTACGGCCGTAGCTGCGCTCGAGGAGGTCGAGGCCTGGCTCGCCGTCGGGGTGCGGGCGCTGGCATCGCTGTACAACCCGCAGATGATCGTGTTCGCCGGCTATCTCGAGGACGTCGTCGACCATCTCGGCGACGAGCTGGCCCTGGTCGTCCGCCGGAACATGTTGCCGTCTGCGGCCGCGGTGCTGTCGATCACGACCGGGTCCCTCGGCGACAACGCGGTCCTGATCGGGGCTGCCGAGCGCACCCTGCTGCAGGCCGTCGAGCAGCTCGACCTGGTCAGCTGAGCGCCTTCAGGTAGCGGCCGGTCATCCAGCGCTGGACAAGTCTCCCCGCCGGCCCGGCCACCTTGGACCACCACCGTGCCGGTCGGGAGAACGCCACGATCTGGAGCTCGACGAAGTCGTCCTCGCGCCACAGCAGGAGGAACGCCTCCTCGCCGCTCTCGGGGTGACCGGGCAGGGTCCCGTACGCGAAGCCCTTGCGACGCTCCTCATCGGTGACGCTGACCACCTTGCAGCGGAACCCGGCCTTGAGCGGACCTGCCACCGCGCCCATCCAGACGACCTCACCCAGGGCGACGCGCTCGGACCCGCGGACCTTGAGCCCGGAGCGGCGCTGCACCTGCCAGGTCATCAAGGCCTCGCCGGCGGTGCGGAAGTTCCTGGCTCCTCGGCCGATCAGGGTGGCGGTCCGGACGTGGTCGTAGCCGGTGGGCAGGACCTCGCTGCAGGTCGCGCCCACCTCGGCGTAGGTCACGTCGTCGGCCATGGGCCTAATGCTAGGCCGGTCCCGCCGGTGGCCGAGGTGTGTTGTGATGGCGCCTTGATCAAGCACGTCGGCGAGGTCGCGTAGGCTCGGCCGGTGACCACCGTCCTGCTGCTCCGGCACGGCCGCAGCACCGCCAACGCCGGGGGAGTCCTGGCCGGCTGGACCCCCGACGTGCACCTGCACGAGACCGGACAGCAGCAGGCCGAGGCGCTCGCGCAGCGGCTGGAGAAGGTCCCGCTAACGGCCGTCGTCACCAGTCCGCTCGAGCGCTGCCAGGAATCGCTGGCGCCGCTGCTGAAGGCCCGCGGCATGGAGGCAAGCATCGACGAGCGGTTCGGTGAGGTCCGCTACGGCGACTGGACCGGCGTCGAGCTCAAGAGGCTGGCGAAGGACCCGCTCTGGCCGGTCGTCCAGAGCCACCCCAGCGGGATGACCTTCCCGGGTGACGGCGGTGAGTCGATGCGCGGGATGCAGAACCGCGCGGTCGAAGCCGTACGGGACTGGAACGCCAGGCTCGGTGAGGACGCGACCTACCTGGTCTGCAGCCATGGCGACGTCATCAAGGCGATCGTGGCCGATGCCCTCGGGATGCACCTCGACACGTTCCAGCGGATCAACGTCGATCCGGCGTCGCTGACCGTCATCCGCTACGGCAAGGTGCGGCCGTTCGTGGTGAAGGTCAACGACAACGGCGGCAACCTCGACGCCCTCGTACCTCCCAAGCGGCGCAGGCGCAAGGCCGCGACGCAGGATGCCGTCGTGGGCGGGTCGACCGGCGACACGTAGGGTGATCGAGTGCCTCGACAGATCTTCTTCTTCGACCCGCCGGACCGCTTCGTGGCCGGCACCGTCGGCCAGCCCGGCGAACGGACCTTCTTCCTGCAGGCGAGCGGCACCGCCGGGGTGATCAGCGTCGCCCTCGAGAAGATCCAGGTGGCTGCGCTGGCGGAGCGGCTCGAGGAGCTGCTCGACGAGGCCCGTCGCCGCGGAGGTGAGGTCCCCACGGTGGTCCCGCAGGAGCTCGAGGACGTCGCACCGCTGGACCAGCCGATCGTTGAGGAGTTCCGCGTCGGCACGCTGGCGCTGGCGTGGGACGGCGAGGCCGACAAGGTCGTCATCGAGGCACTGGCCACCACCGAGGCCGTCACGGGGGAGGACGACGAGGCCGACCAGGCCGTGCTGAGCGATGACGAAGCCGGCCCCGACGTGCTCCGGGTACGGCTGGAACCCGCTGCTGCCAAGGCTTTTGCGAGGCGAGCGGCCAGGGTCGTCGCCGCCGGGCGGCCGCCGTGCCCGTTCTGCGGGCAGCCGCTCGATCCCGAGGGACACGTCTGCCCGCGCCAGAACGGGCACCGGCACTGAGGTGCGGTCGCACTCGTGAGCATGTCCAGGGGTGACGCGGTCGACGACTCCATGATGTCCCTGCTCCGCGAGGGTGAGCTGACGATCGAGGGCCGGTTGGTCGACGCGTCCAACGCGACGCTCTACTGCCGGGTCGAGGCCGACGGACTCGCGCGCACCTGCGTCTACAAGCCGATCGCGGGGGAGCGGCCGCTGTGGGACTTCCCCGACGGCACCCTGGCCTACCGCGAGGTCGCAGCGTACGAGGTCAGCGCCGCCACCGGCTGGGACATCGTGCCGCCGACGGTGTTCCGTGACGGCCCCTTCGGGCCCGGGATGTGCCAGCTCTGGATCGACGTCGACGAGGAGGTCGACCTCGCGGTGCTGGCCCGCAGCAACAACCCCGACCTGCGCCTGATGTCGGTGTTCGACGCCGTCATCAACAATGCCGACCGCAAGGGTGGTCATTTGCTGCCCACCCCGGCCGGCCACGTCTACGGGGTCGACCACGGGGTCTGCTTCTCGGTCGAGGACAAGCTGCGGACGCTGCTGTGGCGATGGCGCGGCAAACCGCTTCCGGGGGAGGCGGTCGCGGTGCTCGAGCAGCTGCTCCACGGTCTCCGGGGCGGGCTCGGGGCCACGTTGAGCGGGCTGCTCAGCGAGCCGGAGGTGCTGGCGGTCGAGCATCGGCTGCGCCGGCTGCTGTCCACCGGCGAGCACCCGATGCCGAGCGAGGACTGGCCGGCGATCCCCTGGCCGCCGTTTTGACGCCGGACGCCGGATAGGCTCGTCGGCATGCAGTCCTGGACCGCCCCGGTCGTCCCCGCGCTCCCCGGCACCGGCCCTGAGCTGGCGCTGTGGGACACCGCCAGCCGGCGTGTACTCCCGACCTACCCCGGCCCGGTAGCCAAGATCTACGTCTGCGGCATCACCCCGTACGACGCGACGCATCTCGGCCACGCCGCCACCTACGTCGCGTTCGACCTGGTCAACCGGGCCTGGCGCGACGCGGGGCACGAGGTGCTGTACGTGCAGAACGTCACCGACGTTGACGACCCGCTGCTCGAGCGGGCGACCCGCGACGGCGTCGACTGGCGTGAGCTGGCCGAGGAGCAGATCACACTGTTCCGCGAGGACATGACGGCACTGCAGGTCATCCCGCCGGCGCATTACATCGGCGCGGTCGAGGCGATCCCCGGCATTATCGAGCTGATCGAGCTGCTCCGGGACAAGGGCGCCGCCTACGAGGTCGACGGCGACCTGTATTTCCCCGTCTCCGCCGATCCGGAGTTCGGCCGGGTGGCCGGGCTCGACCAGGTCACGATGACCGAGCTGTTCGCCGAGCGGGGCGGTGACCCCGACCGGCCGGGCAAGAAGGACCCGCTGGACTGCCTGCTCTGGCTTGGCGAGCGCCCCGGTGACCCGAGCTGGGACTCACCGTTCGGCCGCGGCCGGCCGGGCTGGCACGTCGAGTGCTCGGCCATCGCGCTGGCCCATCTCGGCCACCAGATCGACGTCCAGGGCGGCGGCAGCGACCTCGCCTTCCCGCACCACGAGATGTCGTCCTCGGAGGCGGTCGTCGCCACCGGTGTCAGCCCCTTCGCCCGGCACTTCGTCCACGCGGGCATGGTCGGCTACCAGGGCGAGAAGATGTCGAAGTCTCGCGGCAACCTGGTCTTCATCTCCGCCCTGCGCCGCGACGGCGTCGACCCTGCGGCGATCCGGCTGACCCTGCTGGCGCACCACTACCGCAGCGACTGGGAGTACGTCCCCGCCCATCTCGAGGCCGCCCTCGACCGCCTGGTGCGCTGGCAGGAGGCGACCTCGCTGCCGTCGGGACCGCCGGCCGGGCAGCTGCTCGAGGCCGTCCGGACCCGTCTCGCCGACGACCTCGACGCCCCTGGTGCGCTGCAGCTCGTCGATGCCTGGGCCGACGACGCGATCGCCACCGGCGGGCCCGATGCCGCGGCGCCTGCGCTCGTACGGGACCTGGCGGATGCGCTGCTCGGCGTCAGGCTGAGCTGACCAGGTGCCCTCGAAGAGCCTGCGCCTGCTCGGGGTCTCCGTGGCCCTCGCCGTCCTCGCGGTGTTCCTCGCGGTCTGGGCGGTGAGCGCCTTTCGCTACGCCGCGACGACCCGGCACTGGCCGACCGCCCTGGGCACCGTCGTCCACAGCGGCGCCGGCAAGGACTCCGCGGCCGTTCAGTACGCCGACGCGGCCGGCCGCCGCCACCTGATGCCGCTGCAGGCCGGTGACACCGACGACATGCCGATCGGTTCGTCGATCCGGGTCTCGTACGACGTCGCCTCCGACGGCCGGATCCGCACCGAGTTCCGGGTCCATCCCGGTGCCCGCGCCTCGGCGCTCACCGTGCTGGCACTGCTCGCGGCGACCGGCGTCGGGGTGACCGGTTGGCGCTCCGCCGTCGAGCGGCGGTTGGGGCACTAGCGGGCCCGGGCACTAGGGTCGGTGTGGTCCGGCCCGCCAGGCGGCCGGGGGAGAGGTGGCCGACTGTGCGCACGATTGCCGAGCTGTCCGACGATCTGCTGCACCGTTTCCTGCTGGAGTCCCCGGTGGACGCTTCCCTGCTGGGGATCCCGGGCTACGACGGCCTGCTGCCGGACCTGTCCGCTGCCGGGCAGCAGGCTGCGCGCAACGACATCGCCCGGATCGTCACAGAGCTGGACGAGCTGAGCCCCACCGACCCGGCCGGACAGCTCGAGGTCGACATCGTCCGGGCCTTCGGGCAGGGTGCGGTGGGCCGGTTGGACGCCGAGCTGGTCGAGGTGACCGTCTCGGACTACTTCAGCGCCCCCGTCGGCGGCCTGCTGTCGTTCGTGCCCCAGGTCGTCCTGACCGACCCGGACCAGGCAGCCGCCTACCTGGACCGGCTGCGGGCCGTGCCGGGCTTCCTCGCGGGCGCGGCCGAGCGGGTCGTCGCCGGGACGGCCGCCGGCCGTATTGCGGTCGCCCACCTGGCCCAGCGCACCGTCGACCAGGTCGACCGCTATCTCGCTGACCCGGAGCACGACCCGCTGGCCGGGCCGGCCGCGCCCGCCGGCTGGGACGGCGCTGCTGCGTTCGAGGCCGAACGTGGCCGGCTGCTGGCCGAGGTGGTCCGGCCGGCGATGACCGCCTATCGCGACGCGATCGTCGATGAGGTGCTGCCGCACGCCCGGCCGAGCGACAAGCCGGGCCTGGTGTGGCTGCCCGACGGTGAGGCCACGTACGCGGCCCTCGTCGCCTACCACACGACCACGACCCGGACCCCTCAGGAGATCCACCAGCTCGGCCTCGACGGGATCGCCCGGCTCGCACTGGAGTACGCCGAGATCGGCGAGCGCGTCTTCGGCACCGCTGACCCGCGCGAGGTCTTCCGCCTGCTGCGCGAGGACCCCAAGCTGCGCTACGCCGACGAGGCGGAGATCCTCTCCCTGGCCGAGGCCGCCATCCGCCGGGCCGAGGACGCCGCCCCGCAGTGGTTCGGTGTGCTGCCCGTACAACGGTGCGTGGTCGCGGCTGTCCCGATGGACCAGGCCCCCCACTCGCCCGCCGCCTACTACTTCCCGCCCGCGCTGGACGGGTCGCGGCCGGGCACCTACTACGCCAACACCTTCGAGCCCGGTAACCGGTTCCGCTTCGAGTGCGAGGCGATCGCCTACCACGAAGCCGTTCCCGGTCATCATTTCCAGCTCTCGCTCGTCCAGGAGCTCACCCTGTCCAAGCTGCGCCAGATCTACGCGGTGACGGCCTACGCGGAGGGCTGGGGGCTGTACGCCGAGCGGCTGGCCTCGGAGATGGGTCTCTACTCCGACGACGTGGCCCGCCTCGGCATGCTCAGCGCCGACTCGATGCGCGCTGCCCGGCTCGTGGTCGACACCGGCCTGCACGCCTTGGGCTGGAGCCGCGAGCAGGCGATCGCGTTCTGCCGCGAGAACACGCCGATGGCGCCCAGCGACATCGAGGTGGAGATCGACCGCTACATCAGCGACCCCGGCCAGGCCTGCGCCTACCTCATGGGTCGGCTGGAGATCCAGCGCGTACGGGAGCTGGCGCAGCGCCGGCTCGGTGACCGGTTCGACATCCGCGGGTTCCATGACGCCGTGCTGGGCGTCGGCGGGGTGCCGTTGGGGCTGCTCGAGCGGGTCGTCACCGACTGGTGCGACAGCGTCCCTGCCTGACCGCGGCCGGGGTCAGGACTCGTAGTCGCCGCGGCGGCGCAGGTAGCGCTCGAACTCCTTGGCGATCGCCTCGCCGCTGGCCTCGGGCAGGTCCGTCTCGTCCTCGCGCTGCTCGAGCGTCCGGACGTACTCCGCGACCTCGGCGTCGTCGCGCGCCAGCTCGTCGACCCCGCGCTCCCAGGCCCTGGCCTCCTCCTGCAGGTCACCGATCGGCACCGGCAGGTCGAGCAGGTCCTCGAGCTTGCGCAGCAGGGCCAGGGTCGCCTTCGGGCACGGCGGCTGGGCGACGTAGTGCGGCACGGCCGCCCAGAACGACACCGCCGGCCAGCCCGCCCGCGTACAGATCTCCTGGAACACCCCGACGATGCCGGTCGGTCCCTCGTACCGGGACTGCTGGAGGTCCATGTTCTCGGCGGTGAGCGAGTCCGACGCCGTTCCGGACACGGGTACGGGCCGGGTGTGCGGCGAGTCTGACAGCAGGGCGCCGAGGGTCACCACCATCTGGACGCCGAGCTCCTGTGCCAGCGCCACGATCTCGTCGCAGAAGCCGCGCCAGCGCATGTTGGGCTCGAGGCCGCGGACCAGGACCACGTCACGGTCGGCGGTGCTCAGCCGGGCGATCGAGAGCCGGGTGGTCGGCCACTCGATCCGCCGAGCCGTGCCGTGCAGGGAGTCGTCCAGGCTGACCGTGGGTCGGTTGACCTGGAAGTCGTAGTAGTCCTCGGGGTCGATCGCGGCCAGCGGCGTCGCGTCCCAGACGTCCTCGAGGTGCTCGACGGCGGCGGTCGCGGCATCGCCCGCGTCGTTCCAGCCCTCGAAGGCGGCGATCATCACCGGCCTGCGCAGCGGGGGGTAGGGCAGGTCGCCGGGGCCCTCGTCCCCGTAGGCCGAGTCGTCCACCGGCAGCGAGCTCACGGCGTCTCCTCGCGTCGGTCGTCGGTGTGGTTCGCGGCATCCCGCACCAGTCCTGACACCAGGGCCGGCCACTGCAAGGGTACGTCGTGCAGCGCGCCGGACCAGCGCATCGTCCGCGCTTCGGGCAGCAGGGCGGCGGCCAGCGCGAGTCCGTCGGCCTTCTGCCGCGACCACTCGTCCAGCTCTCCCGCCATGCTGCCCGCCGGTTCGCACGAGACCAGCCAGGCGGGACACCGTACGGCCTTCAGCGTGGCCGCGACGTCGGCGGCGAGCATCGCGTCGACGATGGCCATGTGCTGGGCCAGGGGCAGCCGGGCCCGTGCCTGACCGTCCGCGCCGACGCCGAAGATCGGCAGCAGCGCCCGGGCCCGGTCCTCGTCCCAGTACGGCGCCAGGGGGCCTCGGCCGAGCATCCGCGGCAGGTCGTCCGGCGCGGCGCTCCAGGCCGGCGGGGTCAACCGATCCCGCAGCTCGACGAGGTCGACGCCGGCAGTCCGCAGGGAGAAACCGCCGTCGATCGCGACGGCCGCGAGCACCCGGCCCGGCTGGCTCGCGGCGAGGGTCAGGCCGACGGAGGCGCCCCAGGAGTGGCCGACCACGACCACCCGCGAGATCCCCAGTGCGTCCAGCGCGACGCCGGCGTCCTCGGCCAGGACCTCGGCGCTGAAGTCGGTGTCATCGGTTACCGGCGACTCCCCGTGACCCCGTTGGTCCAGCGCCACGACCGACAGTCCGGCTGCGACGAGGTCGGGCACGACGAGGTTCCAGAACCGGCGGGTCGAGGCCAGGCCGTGCAGGAGGAGCACCGGCGTGCCGGTGCCGGGCCAGCGCGTGGCCCGCAGCCGTACGCCGGCACCGGGCAGGTCGACGTCGAGACCTCCGGCCACCGCCGGCCCGTGGTCGCGTACCGCCCTGAGAACGGACATCCTTCGACACTAGTCACCGCCGACTAGACTCGAGGTCCTTCGACCCCTGGGAGCGTAGCCAGCATGAGTGCCCGCGGCCGCAACGGTCTCGTGACCGGTCACCCGCTGGCCGCAGCGCTGTTCGACATGGACGGACTGCTGGTCGACTCCGAACCGCTGTGGTCCGTCGCCGAGAGCGAGCTCGCTGCGCGCTACGGAGGCGTGTGGGACGCCGAGATCAAGGCTCGCTGCATCGGAACGGCGCTGCCCGACGCGGTGCCGGTGATGCTCGACTACTTCGGCGTGATCGCCCCGTCGGGTGAGGAGCTGATCGCCGCCCAGGATTTCCTGCTGGGACGCATGGTCGGGCTGTTCGCCACCGAGGTGCCGCTGCAGCCCGGCGCGCTCGAGCTGGTCGACGCAGTGCGCGCCGCCGGCGTGCCGACGGCGCTGGTCTCGTCCTCCTACCGCGTGCTGGTCGACGCGGTCCTGGCCGTCGTGGGCCCGCACCGGTTCGACGTCACCCTGGCCGGCGACGAGGTGTCCCGTACCAAGCCGGACCCCGAGCCCTACCTGACCGCTGCCGCGGCCCTGGGCGTCCCGCCGTCGCGGTGTGTCGTGTTCGAGGACGCGCCGTCCGGCATCGCCTCCGCAGAGGCGGCCGGCTGCCTCGCCATCGGCATCCCCGGGCACGCACCGCTGGTGTCGACGCCGGACCGGCCGATCTTCGCCTCGCTCGCCGACATCGACCTCGACTGGTTGCTCCAGCTGCCGCAGACACTGCGCCGCGCCAGCTGATCCATCGGACGTCGGCGGGTGTTGCGCAACCCCGCCGAAGGATGGACCCGAACTGGGACTCCGACACCACTGCGTGTCCACTCTTCGGCCGGACTACCGCAGCCCCGACCGCCGTAGACCTTGCGCCGCGCCAGCTGACCCGACGCGATCACTCTCGCTGTCCGCACCGGTCAACACGCACGGCTGCCGCGTACGAGACACCGACTGGTCCAGCCATCGCGGCGGCGCTGGTCAGGCTCGGGGAGTCTTCGACGAGCTCGAAGTCGAGGACGTCGACGAAGAACCGGATGGCCTCGTCGTAGTCCGCGACCACGATCGAAACGAGTGAGACCGTGACCGTCGACTCACTCGTCGTCGGAGCGGTAACCGAGGTTGGGCGAGAGCCAGCGCTCGGCCTCCTGCATCGTCCAGCCCTTGCGCTTGGCGTAGTCCTCGACCTGGTCCCGGCCCAGCTGGCCGACCACGAAGTACTGCGACTGCGGGTGCGAGAAGTACAGGCCGCTGATCGAGGCGCCCGGCCACATCGCCATGCTCTCGGTCAGCTCGATGCCGGTGTTGGCGGTGACGTCGAGCAGGTCCCAGATGGTCTGCTTCTCGGTGTGCTCGGGACAGGCCGGATAGCCGGGCGCCGGCCGGATGCCGACGTACTGCTCCTTGATCAGTGAGTCGTTGTCGAGCTGTTCGTCCGGCTGGTAGCCCCAGAACTCCGTACGGACCCGCTCGTGCATCCGCTCGGCGAACGCCTCTGCGAGCCGGTCGGCCAGCGACTCCAGCAGGATGGCGCTGTAGTCGTCGAGCTCCGCCTTGAACTCGGCGACCTTGGCGGCGCTGCCGAGGCCCGCGGTGACCGCGAACGCGCCGACGTGGTCGGCCAGCCCGGTCTCCCTGGGTGCGACGAAGTCGGCCAGCGAGCGGTGCGGCACGCCTGGCCGGTGCTCGGTCTGCTGCCGCACCTGCCGCAGGGTCGTACGGACCTCGCTGCGCGACTCGTCGGTGTAGACCTCGATGTCGTCGTCGTTCACCACGTTCGCCGGGAACAGCCCGACGACGCCGGAGGCCGTGAGCCAGCGCTCCTCGATGAGCCGGTCGAGCATCGCCTGGCCGTCCTCCCAGAGCTTGCGGGCAGCCTCGCCCGACGCCGGGTTGTTCAGAATGTCAGGGAACCTGCCCTTCAGCTCCCAGGCGTTGAAGAACGGCTGCCAGTCGATGTACGGGCGCAGCTCGGCGAGGGGGTAGTCCTCGAAAACCCTTGTGTACGAAGCATTGTCGGCGCTGAGGATCGCAGGCACGGGCGGCTGGTAGTCCGCCCAGTCGATCGGCGTACGGTCCGCGCGGGCGGCGGCGATCGGCAGGATCGTCTTGGCGTCCCGACGTGCGCTGTAGCGCTCACGCAGCGAGTCGTAGTCGGTCTGCAGATCGGCCAGCAGGGCCGGCCGCTGCTCGTCGGAGAGCAGAGCCGCCACGACCGGCACAGAACGGGAGGCGTCCTTCACCCAGACCACCGGGCCGTGGTACTTCTGGTCGACCTTGACCGCAGTGTGCGCCCGCGACGTCGTCGCCCCACCGATCATCAGCGGGATCGTGAAGCCCTGCCGCTCCATCTCCGAGGCGAAGTTGACCATCTCGTCCAGCGACGGCGTGATCAGCCCGGACAGCCCGATGATGTCGGCGCCATGCTCCTTGGCCGCATCCAGCACCTTCTGCGCAGGCACCATCACACCGAGGTCGATGACCTCATAGTTGTTGCACTGCAGGACCACCCCGACGATGTTCTTGCCGATGTCGTGGACGTCGCCCTTGACCGTTGCCATGACGACCAGCCCGTTGCTGCGACCGGCATCCTCCGGCGACTTGCCCGCCTCGATGAACGGGATGAGGTAGGCAACAGCCTTCTTCATGACCCGGGCGGACTTCACGACCTGCGGCAGGAACATCTTGCCGGCGCCGAACAGGTCACCGACGACGTTCATCCCGGCCATCAGCGGGCCCTCGATGACCTCGATGGGCTGGCCGCCCCGGGACTCGATGAGCTGCCGGAGCTCTTCGGTGTCGGTCTCCGCATAGTCGTCGATCCCCTTGACCAGGGCGTAGGTGATCCGCTCGCCGACCGGCAGCTCGCGCCACTCCTCGTTGGCGACCTCGGCCTTCTTGCCGTCGCCGGCGAATTCCGTCGCGATCTCGAGCAACCGCTCGGTGGCGTCCGGGCGGCGGTTGAGTATGACGTCCTCGATCCGCTCACGAAGCCGCGGGTCGACCTGGTCGTAGACCACTAGCGCGCCGGCGTTGACGATGCCCATGTCCATGCCCGCGCCGATGGCGTGGTAGAGGAAGACGGCGTGAATCGCCTCCCGTACGGCGTTGTTGCCGCGGAAGGAGAAGGAGACGTTGGAGACGCCACCGGAGACCAAGGCCCCCGGCAGGTTCGCCTTGATCCAGCGGGTCGCCTCGATGAAGTCGACGCCGTAGTTGGCGTGCTCCTCGATGCCGGTGGCCACGGCGAAGACGTTGGGGTCGAAGATGATGTCCTCGGCCGGGAAGCCCAGCTCGTCGACCAGGATCCGGTACGCCCGCTCGCAGATCGCCTTGCGCCGCTCGAGGTTGTCGGCCTGCCCGTCCTCGTCGAACGCCATCACGACCACGGCGGCGCCGTACTTGCGGCACAGCCTGGCCTCGCGGCGGAACTTGTCCTCTCCCTCCTTCATGGAGATCGAGTTGACGATCGGCTTGCCCTGCACGCAGCGCAGCCCCGCCTCGATGATCTCGAACCGGGACGAGTCGATCATCAGCGGCACCCGGCTGATGTCCGGCTCGCTGGCGATCAGCTTGACGAAGCGGTCCATCGCCGCGACGCCGTCGATCATGCCCTCGTCCATGTTGATGTCGATGACCTGGGCGCCGCTCTCGACCTGCTGGCGGGCAACGGTCAGCGCGGTGCCGTAGTCACCGTCTCGGATCAGGTTGCGGAACCGGGCCGACCCGGTGATGTTGGTCCGCTCGCCGACGTTGACGAACAGCGACTCGGGCACGATGTTCAACGGCTCGAGCCCGGACAGCCGGAGGGCGGGCGCATGCGGCGACGGCACGCGCGGCAGCACGCCGGCCACCGAGGCGGCCATCGCCGAGATGTGGTCAGGGGTGGTGCCGCAGCAGCCGCCGAGCAGGTTGAGCAGGCCGGCCTCGGCGAACTCCCGCACGATCGCCGACGTCTGGTCCGGCGCCTCGTCGTACTCGCCGAAGGCGTTGGGCAGACCCGCGTTCGGGTAGCAGGAGACGAAGCAGTCGGCGACCCGCGCGATCTCGGCGAGGTAGGGCCGCATCTCGGCGGCTCCGAGGGCGCAGTTCAGCCCGACCAGCAGGGGCTTGGCGTGCCGGACGGAGTTCCAGAAGGCCTCGGTGACCTGACCGGACAGGGTACGGCCGGACGCGTCGGTGATCGTCCCGGAGATCATCACCGGCCAGCGCCGGCCGCGCTCCTCGAACAGCGTCTCCAGCGCGAAGATCGCCGCCTTGGCGTTGAGGGTGTCGAAGATGGTCTCGATCAGGAGAAGGTCGGCACCGCCGTCGACCAACCCGTTGGCCTGCTCGAGGTAGGCCTCGACGAGGTCGACGTAGCTGACGTTGCGGGCCGCGGGGTCGTTGACGTCCGGCGAGATGGAGGCGGTCCGGTTGGTCGGGCCGAGGGCGCCGGCGACGAACCGCGGCCGGCTCGGGTCGGCAGCGGTGGCCAGGTCGCACTGATCGCGGGCCAGCCGGGCGGACTCGTAGTTGAGCTCGTACGCGAGGGACTCCATGCCGTAGTCCGCCAGCGAGATCTTCTGCGCGTTGAAGGTGTTGGTCTCGACCAGGTCGGCACCGGCGTCGAGGTAGGCCCGGTGGATGGCACTGATGGTCTCGGGCTGGGTCAACGACAACAGGTCGTTGTTGCCGCGCAGGTCCCGGTGCCAGTCAGCGAACCGCTCCCCGCGGTACTCCGCCTCACTGAAGGTGTGCCGCTGGATCATCGTGCCCATGGCGCCGTCCAGCACCAGGATCCGCGACGCCAGGATCCCGTAGAGGATCTCCGTGGCATCAGGGCGGAGCTGGGGTGTGGACAACATCGGCGCCTCCGAGTACGTCGGAGGCGCCCTTGGTTTCAGCGTGAAGGCCGAGCGTGGCGGGCTGTTGACCCGTCGCAGCGCCCCTCGACCTCCGACAAATATAGCGAAGGAACTACGGGTCCTGCGACTTTCTTCCCCCGTACGAGCGCGACGCGGGTCTTCGAGGTGGGCCTGGGTCCAGGCGCACTGGGCGGCCAGCGGTTCGAAGGAGCGACCGTCCGAGCGGCGTGAGCTCGTCAGCGCAGGCTCCCGAGACCTACTTCCCCGACGTGGCCAGGGTTCTGGTCGACGCCATCCCGACCGGCCGCAGCACCACCGTGAGCTGCTCGCCGTGGCGCGCTGAGCTCAGGAGCCGAAGCAGGGCGCCGACCCTGCTGCCGGGGGGATCAGCCGTTCGGTGCGCACCCGGGACAGGTTCCACGACCGCCAGTCCTGCGGCCCGGGCACCATAGCCATCCACACGCAGCCGCGCATCCCCGCGGGAAGCGAGCGGACGGCCGGGGCAGCATCCGCAGACAGCCCGGCCAGGTACTCAGCGTCGATCTGCCCGGTGTGTTCGTAGCGGCTCACCGCGGTACGGGCGATCAGTGCGTCCGGATTGGCGGCGGTGAGCACCAGCAAAGCCACGCCGGCCGAGGCCACTGCTGCCTGCGGCAGCCAGTCGCCCCTCAACCTCAGGCCGGCGAGCAGGACGAGCAGGAGCAGCGCACCGGTCCAGCCGACGAACGCGACCGCGAACACGCGCAGCCTGGTCAGCCCGTACGCGGCGTCGTAGAGCTGGAGCCGGCGGAGCGCGGAGGCGACGATCACCAACGTCAGCAGGCACAGCAGCCCGAGCGTCAGGCGGAGCAGCCGCCGATCCACCCGGGTCTGCTTGGGTGCCCACCGGGTCACGGCGCCGACGACGAGGAGAGTCAGCACGGTCACTGCGACCAGCTGGCCGAAGCCCTGGTGCGCGTAGTCGGCGTAGGTCAGCCCGGCAGTGCGCAGGATGTGCTGGTTGCCGGCGAAGAGCACGGTGAACTGGACAATGACGAAGGCGGTGAACAGCACCACCAGCGCCAGCACAGGTGTCAGCCACACCTGCCGGGCCGCCGTCCGGGACGGACGCGGGTGCAGCGCATCCAGCCGCGGCGGCGACAGGGCAACGAAACCGGAGCAGAGCACGCCGATCGCGACGACAGCGGCGAAGCAGATCCGGGCCGGCACCAGCCTGAGTTGGACGTTCGGCGCTGCCTCGTCGAGTAGGTGATGGAACGCGGGATCGGCGCTGCTGAACAGGGCTCCGAAGACGGTCAGCCCGACAGCGGCGGCGCATAGCCCGAACATCCACGCCGACGCCGGCGCGTACCCGGCGCGCCTGCCGAAGAGTCTGAGCAGGCTCGGCCGGATCCAGCTGCGCCCGCGCACGGCGGCGAATGGCAACGCCAGAGGCGTCACCAGCACGGCAACCCAGGTCGATCCCGGTACGAGTGCGGCGGCGAACGACCCGAGGGCTGCCAGCAGGTCGAGCCCGATCACCCACGGAGCGGTCAGCACAAGCGTGGGCAGGACGAGCAGCCAACCCAGTGCCAGGAACCCGAGCAGTCGCGGACTACGGTGGCCGGCCGTCGACGGCCACACCGCAGCCGTCATCGCGGCCACGGTGAGGACGATGCCCAGACCGGGATCCGCGCCGACGACCGTCGCCGCCAGGACGCCTGATGCGGCGGCGCCGCCGATCAGCCTCCGGTCCGGGATCCGCTGCGGTACCGGCCAGATCGCCGTCAACGACGGCCACACGCGGCGGGGCGCGGTCGCCGGCACGGTCCAGCCGGACGGGACATCGGCACTCATCGCGGACCTCGGTGGTTGTGGGGGGTCGGCGTGGGCAGCTCGAGGCGGAACCGGCAGCCGCCCTCGTGCTCCACCACCGCAAGGATGCCGCCGTGCTGGTCGACGAGCGAGCGCGCGATCGCCAGCCCGAGCCCGGTCCCTCCATCGGAGGAGGCTGCGGTCTGGTCACCCCGCGCGAACCGCTGGAAAACCTGTTCTCGTTGGCCGTACGGGATTCCCGGGCCCTGGTCCGTGACGGTGATCGCCACGCCGTCGGCGGTGGCGCTGCCCTCGAGCGCGATCCGGCCGCCCGGTGGTGAGTGCCGGCCGGCGTTGTCGAGGAGGTTGCCCAGGACCTGGTGCATCCGGTCGGGGTCGGCGGCCATGCACAGGTCCGGCGGGTCGACCGTGACGTCCACAGGCGTGGCCAGCCCGGCAGCCCCGGCCTGCGCCACGACCTCGTCGAACAGCGACTTCAGGGGGAGGTCACGCAGGTCCAGCAACTCGCCCCCGGACTCGAGCCGGGCAACGTCGAGCAGGCTGGTGACCAGACGACCCAAGCGTTGGGTCTGCGCGAGAGCCCCGCGCAGGGTCGCGTCATCGGGGGTGCTCACGCCGTCGACCAGGTTCTCCAGCAGGGCCTGCAGGGCGGTGACCGGTGTCCGCAGCTCGTGGCTGACGTTGGCGACCATCTCCCGTCGCCGGCGGTCCACCTCAGCCAGGTCCGCCGCCATGCTGTTGAACGCTCGGGCCAGCTCGCCGACCTCGTCCCGGCTGGTGGCCCGTACCCGTACCTCGTAGTCGCCGCGCGCCATCGCCGGCGCGGCCCGCGCCATCTCCCGCACCGGGGCGGTGAGCCCGTGGCCGACGACCTGGACGAAGGCCAGCGCCAGCAGGGTGCCGACCGGCAGCGAGTAGCGGACGCGGATGCCCAGGTAGAGCGCCACCAGGATCGCCAGCATTGCCATGACGACCGTGCCGACCACCAGCACGCCCAGCTTTGCTTTGACGGAGCGCATCGGGTCCAGCGGTCTCGGCCACCTCACGAGGTGCCACCGGCGGCGTAACCGACGCCGTGCACCGTCCGGACGATCCCGGCTCCGAGCTTGCGCCGCAGCGCCTTGACGTGGCTGTCCACCGTCCGGGTCGCTCCCGCATCCGGCCAGTCCCACACCGCGGCGAGCAGCTGCTCGCGGGTGAACACCCGCTGCGGCCGGTCGGCGAGGTAGACCATCAGGTCGAACTCGGTACGGGTGAGCTCCACCGCGGCGCCCGCCCTGGTGACCCGCCGGTCGAGGGGGTTGAGGCAGACCTCGCCGGCCCGGATGACCGTAGCCGCGACCGGCGTCGCGGCGCCGCGCTCGACCCGGCGCAGCAGGGCCCGGATCCGGGCGACGAGCTCACGCGGGCTGAACGGTTTGGTCAGGTAGTCGTCGGCGCCGACCCCCAGCCCCACCAGCAGGTCGTTCTCGTCGTGGCGGGCGGTCAGCATCAGGACGGGGACGGGATGGACCGCCTGCACCCGGCGGCAGACCTCGTACCCGTCGATGCCCGGCAGCATGACGTCGAGGACCATCAGGTCCGGCCGCCGTCTCAGGCAGAGCTCGACCGCCTGCAGCCCGTCGCTCGCGACCTCGGTGAGGAACCCCTCGGACTGCAGGCGCGCCACGATGGCACCGGCGATCGCCTGGTCGTCCTCGACCACCAGGATGGTCTGCGGTGTGGGGTTCACGACGGCAACTGTAAGAGCCGGCGATGGTCGCCGTACGACGATCTTGTGAAGGTTCTGTGCACGTCAGAACGAAATCTTGCGGTTCCACCAGCTCGGGTGCTTCAGGGTGGCAGTCAGGGTGTGGCTGGTCGTCCAGGCCCCGGACTCGGCACCCGTCACGGTGCCCAGCTGCTGGCCCGACGCAGCCGACACCTGCACGTTCAGGGTCGCCGCGGAGGCGATCGGCTGGGGGAGCAGGCGCAGCGAGTAATGACCGTTACTGACCGGCACGGAGTATTCCAGCGTCCAGCTGCCGGACTCACCCGGCATCAGGTCCACCGGAAACGTGACCTGCGTCTGGTCGGACAAATTCGGTTTCGAGAACCCGGCGGGCACGCCGTCGTGGGTGAACTGCTCAAGGTGCGCGGTCTTCTCGGTGGCCAGCTGGACCAGCAGATGCATCCGGCCAGGGTGCTGCGGCCCCTCGACGTAGGGGCCGAGGCCGGTCGGGGCATGGTTGGCCATGGTCAGCGTCTCGGTCACGTCGGCAGATTTCTCGCCGACGACGACCTTGACGTCCAGCTTGCGGGACGCGTAGTAGTCCAGCTTGTTCCCGTAGCCGGGACTGTCCCCGAGGTTGTTGACGGTCACCATGCCCAGGTCGAGGCTCCCGGGCGCCGTGCTGCCGCTCACCCCAGCCGCGTTGAGCTCGCTCTCCACCGTCGGTGTGGAGGACCACAGGGCGAGGTGCCGGCCGGTGGCGGCAGTCGCAAGCGCCTTGAGCACGCTGACGTCGGACTCGTGCGAGGTAAGCGCCGCGAAGCCGCTGCCGGCTGCCTCGGCCAGCCGGAGGTGCCGGGCGTCCTGCGCGTTCTGGTCGAGGCTGCCGTCGCCGTACTGGGTGACCAGCAGGTCCTTGATCAGCTGGTCACCGCTGAGCACCGAACCGTCAGTCAGGTGCAGCGGCCCGGTCGCCGAGACGATCTTGGCCATGCCGGCCACGTCGAGCAGGAGCACCGCGTCCGGCTTGACCCCGAGCGACTGCTGGGCCAGCGCAGCGATGACCGACGCGCTCGCCGGGACGTGGGGGTCCATCGTCGCGTTGAGCCACAAAGTGGAGTTGGCTTTGTAGCCCCCGTAGGCGGCGACGTAGTCAGGCGGGGCCGGGACCGTGACCGCGTGCTCGGCGATCTTGGCGATGCCCTGCGAGTCGTGGAACTTGTCGATGGTCAGGTGCCCGTTGGCGGAGTGCGCCATGGCGTAGGTGCTGATCAGGCCGCCGGTGCCACGCAGCTCGGCGTTGTTCTCCAGCCCGATGTAGATCGTCCGCGGCCCGTGGCTGCCCAGCAGGTCACCGACCGCATCCGTCAGCTGCGCCATGTGGTCGAAGCTGCGGCTGAGGCCGCCGAGCTGGGTCTGCGCCTGGTGCACCGACGTGCCGACGATGCCCGGTGTGAGGCTGGTCTGCAACGTTGCCAGGCGTTGGAGCGGCCCGGCCGTGTCCGCGGCCGCTGCGGCCAGCACGCCGTGCAGCGTGGCCAGCCGCTTGAGGTCGAGGCCGGTGCCGCCGGAGCCGAGGCCGTCGGAGGCGTCGACGGCGCGCTGCGCGGAGGTGAGCACGGCGCTGGCGGCATCGGCGATCGTCCGCTCGGCGACCATGGAGCGGCCGATGAACGGCAGGTGCGCGAACACGGTCGGGCCCACCTGGTGCACCTGGTCCCGCGCGATCTTGGCCCGGGCCTCGTCGATCTTGAGCCGTCGGACGATCTCGGCCCGCGCGGGCGGGTGGTCCCGTACGGCGGTCAGGTCCGAGCGGACCGCCTCGAGGTCGCTCTTGGCGCGCAACCCGGCCACCACCGCCCAGACGCCGGCCAGGATCAGGAGCAGCACAAGGCCACCGAGGGCGTACAGCGCACCCCTCGGCAACCGTCGGGGTCGCAGGCTCACGGGCGTCAGCGTAGGGGAACCGGGGCCTGGCGGAGGCTCACGGGTCGAGGTCAACGGTCTCCGCTGGCGGCTCCGGCTGCCGGGTCACGAGCCAGGCGTCATAGGCTGCCGCACGCTCGGCGTCGATCGGGTGGGCGGTGCACCGGGTGCCGCGGTGGTCGCACCAGTCGCACAGCCGGCTGACGTTGGGCCGCCAGTCACCGGTCTCGGTGGCCCGCTCGATGGCGTGCCAGAGAGCCACCACCTTGCGCTCGAAGGAGACCAGCTCGGCCTCCTCGGGCGCGTAGCGCAGCATCGTGCGGTCGCCGAGGTAGAGCAGCCGGAGCTCGCGCGGCACAACACCGCGGGTGCGCCAGAGCACCAGCGCGTAGAACTTCATCTGGAACAGCGCCTTGGCCTCGAACGTCTCGCTCGGCGCCCGGCCGGTCTTGTAGTCGACGACCCGGATCAGGTCACCGGGCGCCTCATCGATGCGGTCGACGTAACCCCGCAGCCGCAGGCCCCCCTCGATCACCACCTCGACGTACTGCTCGCGGGACGCCGGCTCGAGTCGTTGCGGGTCCTCCAGGGCGAAGTAGCCCGCCAGCAGGTCACGCGCGCCGGCCAGGAATGCCTCAGGGGTCAGCGCCTCGGCTGAGCTGTTCAGGTCCCCGTCCAGGAAGAGCTCGGCCAGCTCGGGCCGCTCCTCGAGCAGCGTCGTCCAGGCCGGGCCGACCAGGCCCTCCGCCGAGGCCAGCGTGCGGTCCGCCGCTGGCAGGTCGAACAGCCGCTCCAGCGCCGAGTGCACCACGGTGCCCCGTACGGCCGCGGGGCTCGGCCGCTCCGGCAGCTTGTCGATCACCCGGAACCGGTAGAGCAGCGGGCAGGCCATGAAGTCGCTGGCCCGCGACGGTGAGAGCGAGCCGACAACCGGCGGAGCCAGGTCGACGACCGCGGAGGTGGTGGAAGCTGCCATGCCCTCACCGTAGGTCAGCCGTGCGACGAATTCCGCCTCCCGCGCCGTCCTGTGGACAAGCACTAGACTCCTGCACGTGAGCGCACCCGCGCCGCGACGTCCTTCTTCCGGGGTGTACGTCGGCCGGCCGTTCGGTATCCCGGTCTACTTCGACCTGACGTGGATCCTGCTCGCCGCCTACATCACCTACTCGTACGCGCCGAGCTTCAGCCACGACGGCAAGACCCCGGACGCCCGCAGCTATTCACTCGCCTTCCTGGTCGCCGTCCTGTTCGGGGTCTCGGTTCTGGCCCACGAGCTCAGCCACTCGGTGGTCGCCCGGCTGATGGACCTGCCCGTCCGTCGGATCACGATCCTGTTCTTCGGCGGGGTCTCCGAGATCAGCCGCGACCCCGAGACACCGGCCCGCACCTACCTGGTGTCGGTTGCCGGGCCGCTGATGTCGATGACGCTCTCGGCCGTCGGCTTCCTGGTGCTCATGCTCGCCAGCCTCCAGGACACCGTGCACTACGTGGTGACGATCTTCGCGGCGGTCAACGGGCTGGTCGCCGTCGTCAACCTGCTGCCCGGACTGCCGCTGGACGGCGGGCACGTGCTGCGCGCCGTCGTCTGGCAGTTCACCGGCTCACCCGACCGGGGTACGCAGATCGCCGCGCACACCGGGCGCGCGCTGGCCGCCGTCAGCGTTGCGACCGGGCTGGTCATCAGCGCGACCCCGCGGTTCCACGACATCAGCGGGATCAGCCTGTTCATGGGCGCGATCCTCGGGGTCTACCTGTGGCAGGGCGCCTCCCTCGAGCTGCGCCAGGCCCGGCTGCACAAGATCCTGCCAACGCTCGAGCTGCGCCGGTTGGTCCGCCGGGCCATCGCCGTCACCGCCGACACGCCGCTGGCCGAAGCCGTACGGCGGGCCCGTACGACCGGTGCTCGCGCACTGGTCGTGGTGGACCACGCCGGCAACCCGGAGGGGCTGGTGCAGGAGACGCAGGTGATGGCGACCCCGCCGCAACGGCAGCCCTGGGTGACCGTCGGCAGCCTGAGCCGGGCGCTCGGCAAGGGCCTGGTGCTCGAGGCGGGCCTGACCGGCGAGCCGCTGCTCGAGGCGCTGCGGCTGACGCCGTCCACGGAGTACCTCGTGGTCGAGCCCGACGGCCACGTCCTCGGCGTGCTGGTGGCAGCCGATCTGGTCAGGGCCTTGCAGCCGGGCTGACTCACTAGGGTCTATCGCTGTGACTGAGCGCGGCGACACCCACGACACCACCCTGCCGACCGGTGCGGCTCGCCGGCGCGGACCGCTGGCGGCGGGGGACCAGGTCCAGCTCACCGACCCCAAGGGCAACCACCAGACCTTCACGCTGACCCCGGGCAAGGAGTTCCACACCCATCGGGGCATGTTCACCCACGACTCGCTCATCGGCGCACCCGAGGGCACCGTCGTGACGACCACGAAGGGGGCCGACTACCTCGCCCAGCGTCCGTTGCTCAACGACTTCGTGCTGTCGATGCCCCGCGGCGCCGCCGTCGTCTATCCCAAGGACGCCGGGCAGATCGTCATGATGGCCGACATCTTCCCCGGTGCACGGGTGGTCGAGGCCGGCGTCGGCTCCGGCGCGCTGACCTGCTCGCTGCTGCGGGCGGTGGGTGACCAGGGGCTGGTGTCCAGCTATGAGCGGCGGCAGGACTTCGCGGACATCGCCCGCGGCAACGTCGAGCGGTTCTTCGGCTCGCCGCACCCGGCCTGGCAGCTCACGGTCGGCGACCTCGCCACGGCCATCCACGACACGGAGGTCGACCGGGTCGTGCTGGACATGCTCGCCCCGTGGGAGGTCCTCGACGCCGTCGCCAGAGTTCTGTTACCCGGTGGTGTGGTCCTGGCCTACGTGGCGACGACCACCCAGCTGTCCCGGACCGTCGAAGCCCTCCGGGAGCACGGCAGCTTCACCGAGCCGTCCGCCTGGGAGTCCATGGTCAGGGGCTGGCACGTGGAGGGGCTCGCCGTCCGCCCGGAGCACCGGATGATCGGCCACACCGGCTTCCTGCTGACCGCGCGCCGGATGGCCCCCGGCGTGCCGCCGCCCGTACGGCGCCGCCGGCCGGCCAAGGCCAATGCGGAGGCCTACGAGGAAAGCCTGCTCGAGCAGGGCGCCACCCGGGAGAAGCCCGCCCCGCTGGACCCCGGGCGACTTCCGTAGCGACACGCCCGGACCCCGTACGGGATCTCAGTCGGCGTCCGGCCCGCCCACGAGGACGCCGTCGGAGACCCGGGCCACGTGGATGCAGTCACCGGGACAGTCGGTCGCCGAGGTGAGGACGTCGAGGCGAAGACCGGAGGGTACGGCCACCCGGGCACCGGCCGCCGTGAGCAGCCCCCCGTCGGCCCCCTTGACGTAGGCGAGACCGTCGATGTCGAACTCGAAGACCTCCGGAGCGAGCTGCACGCACAAGCCGTCGCCGGTGCACAGGTCCTGGTCGACCCACACCTCGACGGCGCCTTCGTCGGGCGTGCTCGCAGTCATCGGTGGGCCTCCGGTCTACAGCAATCGGTGAAGCCGACGATACAAGGAGCCTGGCAACCCCCGAGTGGAGACGCCGACCGGATGAATGTGGGGTTCACCTGGGCCACCGCGACGGTAGGGTGCGAGATGACCGGACCGTTTCCGGGGAGGTGGTGGGTGCAGTGAGCAGAGATGCCAGCAACGAGTCCAGCAAAGAGCTGCAGGACCTGACGACTCAGGTCTCCTTCCTTGAGGAGGAGGTGACCCTGCTGCGCCGCAAGCTGGCCGACTCGCCACGGGCACTGCGGGTCGTCGAGGAGCGACTGGCCGAGGCTCAGGCCAGCCTGTCGCACGTCACCGGTCAGAACGACCGGCTCTCCGCCACCCTGCGCGACGCGCGTGACCAGATCCTCGCCCTCAAGGAGGAGGTCGACCGGCTGGCCCAGCCGCCGTCGGGCTTCGGCATCCTGCTCGAGGCGTTCGAGGACGGCACCGCCGACATCTTCACCGGCGGCCGCAAGCTGCGGGTGACCCTGAGCCCGACGATCGAGTCGGAGAGCCTGCGCCGCGGCCAGGAGGTCATGCTCAACGAGGCGCTCAATATCGTGAAGGTGCTCGAGTTCGAGCGGCACGGCGACGTCGTGCTGCTCAAGGAGATCCTCGAGGGCGGTGACCGGGCGCTGGTCGTCGGCCACACCGACGAGGAGCGGATCGTCATGCTGGCCGCACCGCTGCTCGAGGGCGAGCGCCCGCTGCGGGCCGGCGACTCGCTGCTGGTCGAGTCCCGGTCCGGCTGGGCCTACGAGCGGATCCCGAAGTCTGAGGTCGAGGAGCTGGTGCTCGAGGAGGTGCCCGACGTCGACTACGCGGACATCGGCGGCCTGGGCAGCCAGATCGAGGCCATCCGCGACGCGGTCGAGCTGCCGTTCCTGCACAAGGACCTGTTCCTCGAGCACGAGCTGCGCCCGCCCAAGGGCATCCTGCTGTACGGACCCCCCGGCTGCGGCAAGACGCTGATCGCCAAGGCGGTCGCCAACTCCCTGGCCAAGAAGGTCGCCCAGGTGACCGGCAGGCCCGAGGGCCGCTCGTACTTCCTCAACATCAAGGGTCCCGAGCTGCTCAACAAGTACGTCGGCGAGACCGAGCGGCAGATCCGGCTGATCTTCCAGCGCGCACGGGAGAAGGCCTCAGAGGGCGTCCCGGTGATCGTGTTCTTCGACGAGATGGACTCGATCTTCCGTACGCGTGGGTCCGGCGTCAGTTCCGACGTCGAGACGACGATCGTGCCCCAGCTGCTCAGCGAGATCGACGGTGTCGAGGGCCTCGAGAACGTGATCGTGATCGGCGCGTCCAACCGTGAGGACATGATCGACCCGGCCATCCTGCGCCCGGGCCGGCTGGATGTGAAGATCAAGATCGAGCGGCCGGACGCCGAGGCGGCGCGGGACATCTTCTCGAAGTACCTCACCTCGACCCTGCCGTTGCACGACGAGGACCTGGCCGAGCACGGCGGCAACCGCGAGGCGACGCTGCTGGCGATGATCCAGCGGACCGTCGAGCGGATGTACACCGAGTCCGAGGAGAACCGCTTCCTCGAGGTGACCTACGCCAACGGGGACAAGGAGGTCCTCTACTTCAAGGACTTCAACTCCGGCGCCATGATCCAGAACATCGTCGACCGGGCCAAGAAGATGGCCATCAAGGACTTCCTCGAGGTGGGTCGCAAGGGCCTGCGGATGCAGCACCTCATGGCAGCCTGCGTCGACGAGTTCAAGGAGAACGAGGACCTGCCGAACACCACCAACCCCGACGACTGGGCCCGCATCTCCGGCAAGAAGGGCGAGCGGATCGTCTACATCCGCACCCTCATCTCCGGCAAGCAGGGCACCGAGGCCGGCCGCTCCATCGACACCGTCGCCAACACCGGCCAGTACCTCTAGGCTTGCGGTCGCCGGTCAGCCCTTGGCCTTGCCGATCTTGTGCAGGATCAGGCCGCGGTGCAGCGGGCAGCCGTCGTTGTTGTCGCTGCGGAAATTGAGCAGCTGGGCGGTGACGGTCACCGTGGCACCGATGGGGAACTTCGCGCGCGCCGAAGGCCCGTGGTCACCGGCGGTGGTTATCCCGGACGCTGCGGGGTCGAACGCTCCGTCGAAGCCCTCCGACGTGATGGTGGTGTAGCCGCTACTTGCCGCGGTGTTGAGGAAGTAGCGCTCAGCCGTCGTCTGCAGCTCGATGCAGCGGACCTTCACGTTGCCGACCGTGTGGCTCTTGGACACCTCCGAGGTGATCTTGCCGGTGACCGTGACGATCCCGGTGGCGGCGGTGGTGGCTGCCAGGGCGGAGGTGGGGACCAGCGCCACCGGTTCCACGAACGACGCCGCTGCCGACGGGACCGGCGCCGCTGCGCTGGTCGGGACTACGGCAGGGGCGGCGGCCGACGTGGGCGGCGGTTGAGCTGAGACCCGGTGGCCACTCGAGGCGTTGCTGATCACGACACCGGCCACGGTGCCGGCTACGGCAAGGCCGGCGACCGTTGCTACAACCGGCTTCGCCGAGAGCGCTGACAAGCGGGGCCGGTGCCTGACCGAGTGCCGCAGGGTGGCTTTGGCGGTCTGCAGGCCGGCCGTCCCCATCGCCGCCGACAGCAGGGAAGCCACGCCGGCGCGGGCCAGCCAGCCGGCGCCGAGGTCGTCGCGGGCCGCCTCCTCCAGCAACGCCAACAGCGCGGCGGCGTCGGGAGGCCGGTTGTCCGGCTCGATCGCCAGGCTGGTGCCGAGCACCTCGCGCAGTCTGGGCGTCAGATCGGTCAGTCCCGGCCGGCGTGGGTCGAGCTGCCGACGCAGCACCTCGTCCACGTCGGAACCGGCGAACACGTCGTGGCCGGTGAGCAGCGAGGCCAGGACCGCCGCAGCGCTGTAGACGTCGCTCGCCGTGGTCAGCCGACCGGACCGGACCGCCTCCGGGCTCATGTACGCGGGAGTGCCGGCAGCGCCGCTGGAACCGACCGGCGCTGCCAGCCCGAAGTCGGCCAGCTTGGACTCGCCGGCCGGCGACACCAGGATGTTCGACGGGGCCACGTCCCGGTGGACCACGCCGAGGCTGTGCACCGTGGCCAACCCGAGCAGGGCGCCCCGGACGACGCCGACGGCCTGCTCGGCGCTGAGTCGGCCGGCCGTGTCCCGTACCCTGCGCAGGGTCGCGCCCTCGATCCACTCCTCGACCAGCCAGACTTCGTCCTCGCGCTCGACGAAGTCGTAGACCGCCACCACGTGCGGGTCGGTGATGCCGCCCAGGACGCGCGCCTCCTCGCGGAGCCGGTCCCGCAGGTCGGCCCGCTCGGCCAGCTCGGGGTGCAGCGCCTTGATGGCGACGACCCGGTCCAGGCGGAGGTCCTGGGCTTTCCAGACCGTGGCCGTCGCAGACACCGCGACCCTGCCGGTCAGCTCGTAGCGGGTGCCGGCGGTCATCCGTGCCCTCAATCCTGCGAGCAGGCCGCGCCAGTGCGGCTAGCATCCGAGCATGGCCGATCCGTCGTCAGGGGACCAGGCCGCGCAGGCGGACCCGCGGCCACCGGAAGGCTACCGCTTGCTGCGGACGCTCGGGCATGGCGGCGACGGCTGGGTGGCCCTGGCAGTGCAAGAGTCGGTGGGCCGGCAGGTCGCGGTCAAGACCCTGTACGCCCTCGACCCGGCGGCAGCGGCCAGGCTGCGGCGCGAGGGACAAGCACTGAGCCGGCTCTCCAGCGACCGCATCGTCCGGGTCTACGACCTGCTCGAGGATGCCGGCAGGTGGTCCCTGATCCTGGAGTACGTGAACGGCGTCAGCCTCGCCGAACGACTGCTCCGGCCGCCGGCGCTCACCGTGCGCCAGCGGCTCAGCGTGCTGCGCGATGTCGCCGAGGCTCTCACCTGCGCCCACCGCGCGCAGGTGGTGCACCGGGACGTGAAACCGGCAAACGTGCTGCTCGACGGCCGAGGCCGGGCCAAGCTGTCGGACTTCGGCATCGCCCGGCTCACCGGCAGCGCAGCCGCGTACCGGACCGTCGACGGCACCCGGTCCGGCACCCGCCGCTACGCCGCTCCCGAGCAGTGGGCCGACCCGCTGGCCGAGTCGCCGGCGATGGATGCCTTCAGCTTTGCCGTACTGGCCTACGAGCTGCTCGTCGGTCAGGTGCCCGACGAGGGTCTGCCGGACCCACTCCCCGGGCACCTCCCGCCCGCGCAGTCCGCCGGCTTCCGGGCGGCGACGGCTGACGATCCGGCCAACCGGCCGGCACCAGGGGTCCTCGTACGGCTGCTGGCCGAGGCGCCGGAGGGCAGCTGGACGCCGCCGGACCTGCTCGCCCCGGCAGCGGCCGCCGACGCGACCTCCCGCGACGCCGCGGAGCCGGCCGTCTCCCAGCTGACCCTGACCGTGACCCGGGAACCGCTGACCTCCGGGTCCCCGCCGGGCTGGGCTGATCCGCCGGTGTTCCGGCCGGGTCGCTCCGGACGACTGCGGCCGCCGGCCCTGCTGGTCGGCCTGTTCACCGGGCTGCTGGTGGCGGTGCTGGTCGTGGCATTTGGCACCTAAGGTCGGCCCCGACGCGGCTGTTCAGCCGTGGTGAGAGGGCTAGGCTGAGGACATGACGACCAGCCGGGTCATGGGCATCGAGACCGAGTACGGCATCTCGGTGCCTGGGCAGTCGACGGCCAACCCGATGGTGGCCTCGTCGCAGATCGTCAACGCCTACGCCTCGTACGCCTCCTCGCTCAGCGGCCAGAGCTCCCAGGAGCGGGGCCGGCGGGCCCGATGGGACTTCGAGGAGGAGAACCCGCTGCGTGACGCCCGCGGGTTCGAGCTGCCGCGCGAGGCCAGCGACCACGCCGACGACGACCTCGGTCTGGCCAACGTCATCCTGACCAACGGTGCCCGGCTCTACGTCGACCACGCGCACCCGGAGTACTCCTCGCCCGAGTGCACCAACCCGCTCGACGCCGTCCGCTGGGACAAGGCGGGGGAGCGGGTGATGCTCGAGGCCGCCCGCCGCGCCGCCAACCCGCCCAGCGGGGCGCCGGGGACGGTCATCCATCTCTACAAGAACAACACCGACAACAAGGGCGCCTCGTACGGGACGCACGAGAACTACCTGATGGCTCGGGCGACCCCGTTCTCGGACATCGTCCGCCACCTGACGCCGTTCTTCGTCTCGCGCCAGGTGATCACCGGGGCCGGCCGGGTCGGCATCGGCCAGGACGGCCGAGAGCACGGCTTCCAGATCAGCCAGCGGGCCGACTTCTTCGAGGTCGAGGTCGGGCTGGAGACGACGCTCAAGCGGCCGATCATCAACACCCGCGACGAGCCGCACGCCGACCCGGACAAGTATCGCCGGCTGCACGTGATCATCGGCGACGCCAACCTCAGCGAGGTCCAGACCTACCTCAAGGTCGGCACGACGGCGCTGGTGCTGGCGATGATCGAGGACGGCTTCCTGTCGGTCGAGCTCTCCGTCGAGCAGCCTGTGCTCTCGCTGCGGGCCGTGTCCCACGACGCCACGCTCAAGCACCTGCTCAAGCTGCGCGACGGCCGCACCATGACCGCCGTCCAGCTCCAGATGGAGTACCTCGAGCAGGCCCGCAAGTACGTCGAGGACCGCTTCGGCGCCGACGTCGACCCGGTCACCGACGACGTCCTCAACCGCTGGGAGTCCGTGCTCAGCCGGCTCGAGGTCGACCCGATGCTGTGCAAGCGTGAGCTCGACTGGGTGGCCAAGCTCGAGATCCTCGAGGGCTACCGCAGCCGCGACGGCCTGGCCTGGAAGGACGCGCGGCTCCAGCTGGTCGACCTGCAGTACGCCGACATCCGGCCCGACAAAGGCCTCTACAACCGGCTGCTGGCCGGTGGCCGGTTCGACCGGATCGTCGACGACGCCGCCGTGGCCTGGGCGCAGACCGAGCCGCCGGAGGACACCCGCGCCTACTTCCGGGGCCGCTGCCTCGACAAGTGGCCCGACCAGGTCGCCGCCGCGTCGTGGGACTCGGTGATTTTCGACGTGGGTCGTGAGTCGCTGATGCGGGTGCCGACCCTCGAGCCGTTGCGGGGGACCAAGGCGCACGTGGGCGCCCTGCTGGACCACTGCGAGACCGCGCTCGAGCTCGTCGAGACGATCTCCGCCGGCCGCTGAGATCCCAGGCGCTCATCCCGGCCCTTGCGAACGCCGATGTCTTTATCGCGGCAATCGTCGTGTTGGCGGACTAGGGTCGGATCCAGTACGTACGAGGGCAGGACCCGCGCAGGGACAGGCAGGAGCAGGCATGGCCACGAAGGACACCGGCGGTCAGAAGCGCGCCACCAAGCACGAGGACACCGAAGACACGGTCGACGAGTCCGCAGCGTCGACCGAGGATGTTCAGGAGCGGCACGACAAGCTGACCGACGACGTCGACTCACTGCTCGACGAGATCGACGGCGTGCTCGAGGAGAATGCTGAGGAGTTCGTTCGCGCCTACGTGCAGAAGGGCGGGGAGTAGCAGCCCCGCTTCGGTAGGGTCGAACTTGTCTGCTCCTGCAGGCTCCCACGCGCTCCGAGAAGGGCTGACCATGGCAGACGATTTCGGCCGATCGGGGCGGCTTCCGGCCGCGTACACCACCCCGGGCGGCTCGTCGTTCAGCGACTTCGTCGCCTTGGCTGCTCCGCACCTGCTGCCGAGCGGCCGCACGGCGCCGGCCGGTCAGGTCACCGACGTGCCGCACGGCACCACCATCGTCGCGGCCACCTACGACAAGGGCGTGATCATGGCGGGCGACCGCCGCGCGACCATCGGCAACGTGATCGCCCAGCGCGACATCCAGAAGGTCTTCCCGACCGACGAATACTCCTGCGTCGGCATTGCCGGCACCGCCGGGCTGGCCATCGAGATGGTCCGGCTGTTCCAGGTCGAGCTCGAGCACTACGAGAAGCTCGAGGGCGCGACGCTGTCCCTGGACGGCAAGGCCAACCGGCTCTCCGCGATGATCCGCAACAACCTCGCGATGGCGATGCAGGGCCTCGCCGTGGTGCCCCTGTTCGCCGGCTACGACCTGGTCGCCGAGACCGGCCGGATCTTCTCCTACGACGTCACCGGCGGGCGCTACGAGCAGGACTCGTTCCACACTGTCGGCTCCGGCTCCGTCTTCGCCCGCGGGTCGCTGAAAAAGCTCTACCGCGAGGGCTTGCCGCTCGAGGACACGGTCCTGGTCCTGCTGCAGGCGCTCTACGACGCCGCCGACGACGACTCAGCGACCGGCGGCCCCGACCTCACCCGCGCGATCTTCCCGGTGGTGCTCGCGGTCAGCGCCGAGGGCACCCGCCGGCTCTCCGACGACGAGATCGGCGGGCTCATGCAGCGCCTCGTCGAGCAGCGCCAAAACCGGCCCGACGGCCCCGCGGCCGGCTGATCACCCACCTGCCCGCTTCCTTCGTCCGAGATCCCGGAGGCATCGTCCGTGTCGACCCCGTTCTACGTCTCGCCCGAACAGCTGATGAAGGACCGGGCCGACTACGCCCGCAAGGGCATCGCCCGCGGCCGCAGCGTCATCGTGCTCAAGTACACCGACGGCATCCTGATGGTCGCCGAGAACGGCTCGACGGCGCTGCACAAGGTCAGCGAGATCTACGACCGGATCGCGTTCGCCGCGGTTGGCAAGTACAACGAGTTCGAGAACCTCCGGGTCGCGGGGGTGCGGTTGGCCGACCTGCGCGGCTACTCCTACGACCGACGTGACGTGACCGGCCGGGCCCTGGCCAACGCCTACGCCCAGACCCTCGGCACGATCTTTACCCAGGAGTCCAAGCCGTACGAGGTCGAGATCGTGGTCGCCGAGGTGGGCGAGACTCCCGAGGCCGACCAGATGTACCGCCTGACCTACGACGGGTCGGTCTTCGACGAGCGCACCTTCGTGGTGATGGGCGGCATGGCCGAGCCGATCAGCACGATCATGAAGGAGTCCTACGTCGACCACATGCCTCTCGACGACGGTCTGCGGCTGGCCGTGCGCGCGTTGTCCGAGGCGGGTCCCGAGGGCGAGAAGCGCACGCTGACGGCCACGCAGCTCGAGGTGGCCGTGCTCGACCGCACCCGGTCCGGGCGCACCTTCCGCCGGCTGGCTCCGGCCTTCCTGCGCGGTGTGCTGGGCGACAGCGCCGAGGCCTCCGCCTGACCCTTGCCGCACCCGGGCACCAGGTCAGGCCAGCTGCTTCCAGACGGCTGCCGCTGTGCTGCTCGAAGCCTTCTGGCAGAACCACAGCCGTACGGACCTGTCGACGAACAGGTCGCCTGCCTTGCCCGGCGCCGGGTGGGTGGCCGCCGTGCTCGGGACCAGACGGACCTGGGCGGCGCCGCCGGTGAACTGCGCCCCGCGGCCCAACGCGCCACCGACGCCCACGACGCCGAAGCCGCTGCCGGTGTTGTTCCGCTGTTCACCCCACACGCCGATCCCGTGACCCTCGTTGACGCCGGTGACCGTCCCGTTGATGTTGGTCGGGTTGTGCGACTGCGCGTAAAGCGCCCGGCTCTTTCCCTGGTAGTCGATCGTCACCGCGTCGGTCGACGTCGTTGGCGACGACGACACCGCCGCCAACGCGTGACCGTTGCCGGACGCCGTGCCGGCCACGGCGACTCCGTCTTTCACGTAGGCATCGAGCCCCGGGCCGCCCTGGGCGTGCACCGACAGTCCTGTGGCCGGCTCAAGGGTGCCTGGGCTGCCGTCGAAAGTAACCGTCGTGAAGTCCGTGACGTCGATCACGATCCCGGTGCCGGGCCCTTCGGTCGACACGTGCACCACGTCATGCCCATTCGCGTTCAGGTAGCCCGCAACGAAGCCGATGAACTCGGCCGCATAGCGGCGGTCCAACGAGTGCGCACGCAATACCGGCCCGGTGTCCCCGACCCCGAGCTCGACCCCATCCGTCGTTGACCCGCCCGCGGCGAGCCAGTCGACGCTGATCCCGCCCCGGACCCCGACCGCCGGACTCCCGGACGTCGCATCCCCTCCGCTGATCGAGGTGGTGGCCGACCCTGCCTCGTTGGCGTGGCCGAGGACGACGGGATCGCCGGTCGCGGCCACGACCGGGCTGGCGCTCATCGCTGCCATCGCACCACCGATGGCCGCGATGGGCGCAGCGCGCAGCAGGTTACGGCGGGTCAGGACACCGCGTGGCTCCTCAGCGGACCTGACGCCCGCCAGGAGCTGCTCGCGCAGCTGACGGACCTCCTCACGCACTGCGTCGAGCTGCTGTTGAAGTCCTTCGTTGGTCGCCATCTCGTTCCCCAAGTCCGGGCTGCCTGCCTGGTGCAGCCACAACAGACTCACAGTGGCACCCGGCGAATGCCTGCGGAAGGGGCCGAACCTGGAAATCGCCAATGACTCAAGCGCTCAGGCGATCTGCTTCCAAACCGCTGCCGTGCTGCCGGCCGAGGCCTTGGTGCAGAACCACAGCCGCACCGCGCTGTCGACGTAGAGGTCACCGGTCTTGCCGGTTGTCGGATGCGTCGCCGAGGCACCTGGCACGAGCCGCGTCTGCGCTACGCCACCGGCGAACTGGGCGCCCCGACCCCGGCTGCCGCCGACACCGACCACCCCGATGCCGGCGCCGGTGTTGTTGCGCTGCTCGCCCCACACGCCGATCCCGTGACCCTCGTTGACGCCGGTGACCGTCCCGTTGATGTTGGTGGCGTTGTGCGACTGCGCGTACAGGGCACGGCTCTTTCCGGCGTAGTCGATGGTCACCGCGTCCTCGGTCGTCGTCGTCGAGGTTGTCGCCGCGACGATGGCGTGACCGGCCTGCGCGGACGCCGTGATCGCGGTGCCCAGCTGGAGCACGGCGGAGAACCGCGGGAAGATGTCGATCGCCTGGGCCTCCAGGCCGACAGCGCCTGCGGCGTGGGCGTGGATCGCGTCCCCGTTGGCCCCCTCAGCGGAGCCACCGGCGACGTCGAGACTGGTGCCGCCGTTCAGGTCCTGCACCGCCACGGCGGCGCCGTTGCCCTCGTTCACCGTGAATCCGGTGGACGTGACCCGGGAGAACCAGAAGTCGCCGTCGACGAAGAGCGGCGTCTCCAGGTGGGTCTCGTCACTGCCGGTCGCCGAGTTGTACTCGCCGAGCAACAGCGGCTGGCCGGTCGTCGCGACCGCCGGGCTCGCAGACATCGCAGCGACGACGCCACCGACGGCAGCCGCAGGCGCCACCCGCAGCAGGTTGCGCCGACTCAGCAGCCGGGGCTGCTCGGCCGGCTCGGGTCGCCTTTCGAGCTGCCTTCGCAGCTCCGCCATCTCATCGCGCATCGTGTCGAGCTGTTGCTGGAGCTCTTCGTTGCTCGCCATGTCGCCCCCACATACCTGCCGGGCGCACCGTTGCGCCCGGATCCGCCACCAACCAACACCGATGCCGGGCTCACCAGCAACGGCTGCGCGGGCAACAACCCCGTACCCTCAGGGACGAAGCCGCCATGCGGATGACCCGACCCGCGACCAAGATCACCAAGATGGATACGCCGTCGGGGTGAACTTGGCCGTTCGGGCTCAATGCGACTGGTCCAGTCGGCCGAACCAAAACAGGCAACCGGGCGCAACCCGGCTACTGAGAAGGGGTGCACACGATGAGCCGTCTGGCTACCGACACCACCATCCACAAGGCGATGCGGGAGTTCGTCATCGCCCTGAACCGGGCGGAGAACGCGCAGGCCAGGGGAGCAGAGGCACACCTGCTGGGCGAGCTGCACAATGCCGTACGCGAGGCCGGCATCATCGTCGAGGAGGCCCTGACCGCCTCCGGCTGGTCCGCCCCGGGCCGGATGATCCGGCTCCCGCAGCCCGACGTGACACTGGAGGCGAAGGCCGTGATCAACGAGACCGGCGTCGGCCTCGAGTACTGACCGCACCGAAACTGGGACCCGGCACGAGCCCCGAACCACGGCGGCCGTCCGTCCGCGGGCATAGGCTGCAACCATGGACCGGCGGATTTTCGGGCTCGAGAACGAGTACGGCGTCACGTGCACCTTCCGGGGGCAGCGACGCCTCTCGCCCGACGAGGTGGCCCGCTACCTGTTCCGGCGGGTGGTCTCCTGGGGCCGGTCGAGCAACGTCTTCCTCAAGAACGGCGCCCGGCTCTATCTCGACGTCGGCAGCCACCCCGAGTACGCCACGCCGGAGTGCGACAGTCCGATCGACCTCGTGACCCACGACAAGGCGGGGGAGCGGATCCTCGAGGGCCTGCTCGTCGACGCCGAGCGGCGGCTGCGCGAGGAAGGCATCGCCGGCGACATCTACCTGTTCAAGAACAACACCGACTCCGCAGGCAACTCGTACGGCTGCCACGAGAACTTCCTGGTGGGCCGGCACGGCGAGTTCGGCCGGCTGGCCGAGGTGCTCATCCCCTTCCTGGTCACCCGCCAGATCATTTGCGGGGCAGGCAAAGTGCTGCAGACTCCGCGCGGCGCCGTCTACTGCGTGAGCCAGCGGGCCGAGCACATCTGGGAGGGCGTCTCCAGCGCCACGACCCGCAGCCGGCCCATCATCAATACCCGGGACGAGCCGCACGCCGACGCCGAGCGGTTCCGTCGGCTGCACGTGATCGTCGGCGACTCCAACATGAACGAGTGCACGACCCTGCTCAAGGTCGGGTCAGCAGACCTGGTGCTGCGGATGATCGAAGCCGGTGTGGTCATGCGTGACCTCACCCTGGAGAACCCGATCCGGGCCATCCGCGAGGTCAGCCACGACATCACCGGCCGGCGCAAGGTCAAGCTCGCCAACGGCCGTGAGGCCACCGCGCTGGAGATCCAGCGCGAGTACCACAACAAGGCGGCCGACTTCGTCGGCCGGCGCGGTGTCGACCCGGTCGCCGAGCGTGTCCTCGACCTGTGGGACCGCACCCTCACGGCCATCGAGAGCGGCAACCTCGACGGCGTGGCCCGCGAGATCGACTGGGTTACCAAGCTGCAGATCATCGAGCGCTACCAGGCAAAGTACGACCTGCCGTTGTCCAGTCCCCGGGTCGCGCAGCTCGACCTCGCCTACCACGACGTCAACCGCAACCGCGGCCTCTACTACCTCCTCGAGCGGCACGGCAAGGTCAGCCGGGTCTCCCATGACCTCGCCATCTTCGAGGCCAAGTCGGTGCCCCCGCAGACCACGCGGGCTCGGCTCCGCGGCGAGTTCATCAAGCGGGCGCAGGAGAAGCGCCGCGACTTCACCGTCGACTGGGTGCACCTCAAGCTCAACGACCAGGCGCAGCGCACTGTGCTGTGCAAGGACCCGTTCAGGTCCGTCGACGAGCGGGTCGAGAAGCTCATCGCCAGTATGTAGTAACCCCTATGTCACCTTGCGGACAGCGACGCGAGGTGTCATCCGCGGTCAGGCGGGCACAACCGGGTTCAGCGCGGCCGGATGTCCACCCGGGCGCCCCGCCCGAGGCCTGAAACCTCGCCTGACCAAGGAGGATCCCGTGGGTCCCTGGCTCCTGCTTCTCATCCTCGCCCTTGTCGCCGCGGTGCTCGGTTTTGCGAGCGCGGCACACTGGCTGTTCATCGTTGCCATCGTGCTGCTCGTCGCCGGCGTGGTGCTCAGCATCACCAGCCGCACCAGTCGCCTTTAGCCGCAGGCAGTCTCGGTTTGTCAGGCCGGCAGGTCGCAGAGCGCTGCGGCATGCCGGCCTGACGCTGCGGCGGCAAGGAAGTACGCGTCGTCGTCGGCATACGACCGGCCCATCGTCCTGAGCTGGATTCCTTGCTGGGCAGCCGATCTGAGTACGCCAGCCAGCCCGTCGAGGTCGATCTGCACCTGACGGTGTCGTGCCGGCAGTTCGCCGAGCTGGTCGCGAATCCTTGCTGCCAGGGCACTTTCGGGCAACACGGGCACGGCCAGGTCGGCCGGCAGCAGCGCCACCCGCCCGTACGCGGTCAGGCTGTGGTGCGAGACCCCGACGTGACGGTCGCGGGCGTCGGCACCGGAGATCCGCAGCGTGCCGACAGCACGCCCGCCCAGGACGCCGGCCGCGTTGACCCCGTCACCGACGGCGACGCCGGAGAAGCCCCAGCGGGTGTCCGTGCCCAGGTTGCCGGGGCCCTGGGCCACGACGACGACGTCGGCCCCGAGCACCAGGCGGGCCACCAGCAGGGCGCTGTGCAGGCTGACGGCCTCGTGGTCGCCGCCGTAGGCCTGGCCGGCCGTGACCGTGCCGCAGATCAGCCCGGCGGTGGACAACGCCGGCGCCGTGCGGGAGTAGTGCAGGGGCAGTGCTCCGCCGTCGGACATGACGTAGGCCACCCGGGTGCCCGGCCGGTCGGCGGCGATCGCCAGGCAGATCGCCGGCAGGGCCGAGTGCAGGTCGGCCAGCACCACCGGTACTCCGCCCAGGTCGTCGGCGTCGGCCAGCAGTGCGTGGTGGGGTGACCCCTGCTCGTCGGCACTGCCGACGGTGACCTGCAGCGGGGTGTAGCGCGCTTTCACGATGTGCCCGGCGGTGGTTTTGTCGACGGGCAGCCGCTCGGGCAGCGCCACCACCATCGCGTGGCCACCGGTCCCGAGGTCGAGGTCGAGTGCGTTGGTGTTGAGGAGCACCACGTCGCCGACGACCGGCACACCGACCACGGAGACGTCGGCCAGCGCCGGGACCGGGTCACCGGCGACGTCGACGGTGAGCTCGTGCATCGGCCCCTCGGCGCGGAGGACGGCCGCCACGATGCCCTTGCGCCAACGGATCACCGGCACAGGCTACCGAGACAGCCGTACTCGGACTGTTAGCGTCTGGGTCGGGACCGGCGAGCAGGGGAGGCAGCAGCATGTCGGCACGTCGTACGGAGCGCCTGCTCAACCTGGTCATCTGCCTGCTCTCGACCCGCCGCTACCTCAGCGCCCAGCAGATCCGCGAGATGGTTCCCGGCTACGGGCCCTCCGACGACGACGCCTTCCGCCGGATGTTCGAGCGGGACAAGGAGGAGCTGCGCGACCTGGGCATCCCGCTCGAGGTCGGCAGCGACACGGTCTGGGAGGACGAGCCGGGCTACCGGATCGCCGCCAGGGACTACGAGCTGCCCGAGATCGCGCTGACTGCTGACGAGGCCGCAGCCATCGGGCTGGCGGCCCGGTTGTGGGCGCAGGCCGGTCTGGCCGAGGCCGCGTCCTCGGCCCTGATGAAGCTGCGAGCAGCCGGCATCGAGGCCGACAGCACCGGGCTCGGCGAGCTCGAGCCGCACGTCGACGCGAGCGAGCCGGCGTTCGAGCCGCTGCTCGATGCGCTGCACGCCCGCAAGGCGGTTCGTTTCGACTACCGGCCCGGCCCTGCCGCCCCGACCGCCACCCGCACCCTCGACGCCTGGGGCATCGTCTCCTGGCACGGCCGCTGGTATGTCGTGGGTCACGACCGCGACCGGTCGGCACCGCGGGTGTTCCGGCTCAGCCGGATCGTCGGCCCGGTCCGCACGGCCGGCAAGATCGGCACCCCGATGCCCGCCGACGTCGACCTCCGCAGCTTCATCGAGCGCGCCTATCGTCGCGAGCCCGCCACGCAGGCGACGGCCACCGTGGCCGTACGCCCGGGAGCCGCGTTCCAGCTGCGCCGGTGGGCGGCCGAGGTCGACGACGGTGCCGACGACCTGCGTGGGTGGGACCTGGCCCGGATCTCCTACGGGGATCTCGAGTGGATGGCCCAGGGTGTGGCCGGGCATGCGGACGACGTCGTCGTGCTCGAGCCTGCTGAGCTGGTCGACGCGGTGGTCCGGCGACTACGGGCGGCGGCCTCGTGACCGGCTCCGCCGACCGGCTGCCCCGCCTGCTGGCCCTGGTGCCCTATCTCCAGGCCCACCCCGGGGCCCGGCTCGCCGAGGTGGCCGAGGTCTTCGGCGTCACCGAGAAGCAGCTGCGCAGCGACCTCGATCTGGTCTTCCTGTGCGGGCTGCCGGGGCACGGCCCGGGCGACCTGATCGACGTGAGCTACGAAGGCGACACGGTGAGCGTGTCCAACGCCGACACCATCGCCCGGCCGCTGCGGCTGACCGCGCAGGAGGCGCTCGCCCTGATCGTCGCCCTCCGCACGCTCGCGGAGCTGCCCGGGATCGACCGTGGCGGGTCGGTGCAGCAGGCGCTGGCCAAGCTCGAGTCGGCGACCGGGTCGGCAGCCGACGACGCCGACAAGGTCGAGGTCGTCGTCGAGGGCGCGGACCGTGCCCTGGCAGTCGCCCGGGAAGCCGTGGCGGCCAAGCGGCTGGTCCACCTCACCTACCACGTGCCGGGTCGGGACGAGACAACCGAGCGTGACGTCGACCCGATGCGGCTGCTGATGGTCGAGGGCCGCAGCTACCTCGAGGGCTGGTGCCGGCGGGCGGAGGCCGTCCGGCTCTTCCGCCTGGACCGGGTGCTCGAGATCACCTTGCTCGACGCGCCGTCGGAGCCGCCGGAGGAGGCCCAGGAGCGCGATGTGACCGCTGGGCTGTTCCAGCCGTCCCCGCAGGACCTGCTGGTCACCCTGGACCTCACCGCCGATGCCGCCTGGGTGGCCGAGTACTACCCGACCGAGACGGTCACCCCCAACGGCACCGGCGGGGTGCTGGCCACACTGCGCACTCCCGACCCCCGGTGGGTCCGCAGGCTCGCCCTGCGCCTGGCCGGCAGCCTCACGGTGGTCGCGCCGTCGTCACTCGCCGCTGAGGTCGCGGCCGACGCGACCCGGGCGCTCCAGGCTTATCCGGGCAGATAAGACGGCTCGGTGACCTCGGCCTAGGCCGAAGGGACTAGCAGAATGCCCGAACATATGGGGCCGTGGGGCGTTCAAGGATTTCCGGCATCGTGCCGAACTTCTGGCTATCGCGTACTTAACGGGGACGCGGCATCCGGAAGGACGACAGCGATGACCACGATCAAGGCCTCTTGCCCCAGCTGCGGCGAGGTCGAGCTCACCTCGGCCGACATCTCGCTGATGGTGTGCAACCACGCATCGCTGTCCTACTACGCGTTCACCTGCCCCAAGTGCGTCGACGTCGTGAAGAAGCCCGCTGACGACCACGTGGTCTCGCTGCTGATGTCCGGCGGCGTCAAGGCGACCGTCTGGGAGGTCCCCGCTGAGGCGATGGAGCCCAAGGCCGGCCCGGCGCTCGGCTACGACGACCTGCTCGACTTCGCGCTCCAGCTGGCCTCCCTCGACCTGCTCGCCGCCGAGGCCGCCACGCCCGCCCGGCGCTAGGACACCCCTCCTGCTTACTGCCTCTCGTACGGTACGGGCCCCCTCCCTGCGGAGCGGGGCCCGTACCTGTTCGGCCAGGTTCATACGGACGGTCTGCTGCTATCGTCACGGACCATGTGGGTCTGGATCTCGATCGCTGCCGGGCTGGTGGTCGCCCTGATCATCTTCGGCGTGGCGGCGCTGCGGTCCTGGCGGCAGGTCAAGGCGCTGCGGACGTCGCTGAAGGATGTGCAGGCCGACGTCCAGTCCTACGCTGACCGGATGCAGGTCGCCGGCCCGGGGGAGCACAAGAACGCAACCTGAACTAACCGGGTCGGACCCTGCCAGCCGCAGGATCCGGACGTACACTGAGCGCACGTCGAGAGAGGACACACAGTCATGGGCGATGGAATCTTCAGCGGACCTCACCTGCTGATCGTGGCAGTGATCTTCGTTCTGCTGTTCGGCGCGTCCAAGCTGCCCATCTTCGCTCGCTCGCTCGGTCAGTCGATGCGGATCTTCAAGTCGGAGATCAAGGGCCTCAAGGACGACGACGAGACCGCGCCGGCGCCCCCTGCCGTGGTGCAGCAGCAGCCGGTGATCCAGGCGCCCGCAGCGCCCCCGCCGGTCGCGCAGCCGGCTCCGGCGCCGCAGATCTTCACGGACGCCAACGGTCAGCAGTTCGTCATGCAGCCGGTGACCCCTCAGTCCGAGCAGCACTGACCGGCGCCGCCCGGTCTCTCGCGCTAGATGGCGACAACCAAGCCACGTCGTAAAGCCGTGCCCCCGGCCGGGCCCGACGGCCGGATGTCGCTGATCGACCACTTCATCGAGTTGCGCACCCGCGTCGTGCGGGCCACGGTCGCCATCGTGATCGGCATGGTGATCGCGTTTCTGATCTGGCACCCGATCTTCGACGTGCTCAAGCACCCCTACTGCAGCCTGCCGCTGGACAAGCGCAAGGCCTATGGCGGCGTGACCAGCTGTCAGTTCATCTACACCCACCCGCTCGACGGCTTCAGCATCAAGTTGCGGGTCTCTGCGATCGCCGGCGTGCTGATCGCCGCGCCGGTGTGGCTCTACCAGCTCTGGGCCTTCATCACCCCGGGCCTCCGGCACAACGAGCGACGCTGGGCCATGTCGTTCGTCGCCACCTCGGTGCTGCTGTTCTCCGCTGGCGTCGTCGCCGCCTACCTGATGCTGTCCAAGGCGCTCGAGTTCCTGCTCGGCGCCGCAGGCCCGGGCGTCACAGCAGCGCTGGACATCTCGCAATACCTCGGGTTCATCACGCGGGTAATGCTGCTTTTCGGGCTCTCCTTCGAGTTCCCGCTGGTCATCGTGATCCTCAACCTGGCTCACCTGGTGCGGCACGAGCGGCTGTGGTCGTTCCGCCGGATGGAGATCTTCCTGGTCACGGTGTTCGCGGCCGTGGTGACCCCGAGCACCGACCCCTATACGATGCTCGCCCTGGCCGCTCCGCTGTGGGTGCTGTACGAGGTCGCCGCGTTGATCGCCTGGGCGCACGACAAGCGGGTCGACGCCAAGACCGCAGCGCTCGCCGAGCTCTCGCCCGACGAGCCCTCGCCCAGGCCCTTGCCGTCCTCCCTGGCTGACGCCGATGCGCTGGCGTCGACGGGCACCCCGGAGGACCCCGCCACCCGCTGACCGGTAGAAACGATCTTGGACTTTTGCGGCTCATTCGTGACGTGAGAGCCCGGAAAGTCCAAGATCGTTTCGGCGGGCTGTCAGGGTGGCGTACGTGTCCTTGATCTCGCTGATGACGTCGTCGCGGCGGTTGTAGTAGGCGTCGGCCGAGTAGCGCAGGTTGTGCCACTGCCGGGCGAGCAGCGCGTTGTGCCGGCGGAGGTCCTTGGCCCGTACGGCCGGCTGGGCGTGCACCTCGCCGTCGTACTCCACACCCATCTGCAGCCCTCGGTATCCCATGTCCAGTCGCGCGATCACCTGGCCGTCGCTCGTGCAGACCTTGATCTGGGTCTGCGGCTTGGGCAGGCCGACGTCGAGCACCATCAGCATGCGTAGCCGTGACTCCATGGGACTGCCGGCACCGACGTCGGCCAGGCCCACCACGTAGGGGATCTGCCGCACCCCGCGCAGGACGCCGTGAGTTGCTGCGTAGTCCAACAGCTGGTCGGGCTTGACCAAGCCGCGGTGCCAGAACGCGTCGACTGCAACGACGGCCTCCACCACGTCAAACCGTCGGGCCAGGTCGTACGCCGTTCGCACTGGCGACGTCACGGGGACGCCCCGCCTGCTCACGACGTCGGCTGCAGCAAGGGTTGCCTGTCGCGGCGTGAACAGTCCGCGCCCCAGCGCTGCCGTCCCGGGGGCAAAGGTCACTTCCAGGGGCGCGTCCTCGTCACGGGCGATGTCGATCCCGTGCAGCCATGCCGCTGTGTTGCCCGAGAACGCGGCCGATGACGGCAGGATGAGCCGGGCGGCGGCTAGCCGCAGGCCCGTACCGTCCGGGGTGTCGGCAGCCACGTGGACCCCGTGGCACACCGCACGAAACAGCGGGCCGCGCAGCACCCCCGGCGAGACGCCCAGGCTCCGAGCGCTGCTGACCAGGAACGGCTGACCGTTCAGCAGCTCGGCGGGAGCCTGTGCGGGACGCATGCCCGCGACTCTGACCAACTTCGGCCAACGGTGCGCTGCGCTATCCACAGGCGTCGTCGACCGGGACGAAACGATCTTGGACTTGGCGGGCTCATTCTTCCGTAATGGGACCCTTATCTCCAAGATCGTCGCGGCTCATGAACTGTGGCGGAGCCGCGCTCGCGGGCTGCCATCACGTAGCGTGGGGGGCATGAGCATTGCCGCGGCCGCACCTGGGCCGCCCGGATCCAGCGACCGTTCCGAAGCGCTGACGGAGTTCGCGTCCGCGTACGACTTCCCGCTCGACGCCTTCCAGGTCCGCGCGTGTGAGGCCCTGGAGCGTGGCGACGGGGTCCTGGTCGCCGCTCCCACCGGTGCCGGCAAGACGATCGTGGGCGAGTTCGCTGTTCACCTGGCCCTGCGAGTAGGGCAGAAATGTTTCTACACCACGCCGATCAAGGCGCTGAGCAACCAGAAGTTCGCCGACCTGACCGCACGGTACGGGCCGACCAACGTCGGGCTGCTCACCGGCGACAACTCGATCAACGGTGATGCACCGATCGTCGTCATGACCACCGAGGTCCTGCGCAACATGATCTATGCCGGCTCATCGGCGCTGCGCGGCCTCGGTTACGTGGTGATGGACGAGGTGCACTACCTCTCCGACCGGTTCCGCGGCGCGGTGTGGGAAGAGGTGATCATCCACCTGCCCGAACACGTGCGGCTGGTCTCCCTCTCGGCCACGGTGTCCAACACGGAGGAGTTCGCCGACTGGCTGGTCACCGTACGCGGCCACACCCAGGTCGTCGTCGAGGAGCACCGCCCGGTGCCGCTGTGGCAGCACGTCCTGGTCGGGGACCGGCTGCACGACCTGTTCGTCGACCGCAGCGGCCACCACGAGCCGGGCCACTCCGACGACGTGCTCGAGCCCGGGCTGCGGGTCAACCCCGAGCTCTATCGACTGGCCAAGGACGACGGACGCTTCTCCCGTACGGGACCCCGCGGCCCCAAGGGTGCACCGGTGCGGCCACAGGGGCGCGGCCGGGGCGTGCCCAGCCGGGTCGACGTCGTCAACGCCCTCGACCGCGAAGGCCTGCTGCCGGTCATCACGTTCATCTTCAGCCGGGCCGGCTGCCAAGGCGCCGTTGAGCAGTTCCTGCGCAGCGGCGTCCGGCTGATCAAGCCCGAGGAGCGACGCCTGGTCCGGACGATCGTCGAGTCGCGCACCCAGGACATCCCGGAGGAGGACCGGCACGTCCTCGGCTACTACGACTGGCTCGAGGGGCTCGAACGCGGGGTCGCTGCCCACCACGCCGGGATGCTGCCGGCGTTCAAGGAGGTCGTCGAGGAGCTGTTCAGCCGCGGTCTGGTCAAGGCGGTCTTCGCCACCGAGACCCTGGCGCTCGGCATCAACATGCCGGCCAGGTCGGTGGTCCTCGAGAAGCTGGTCAAGTGGAACGGCGAGGCCCACGTCGACGTGACGCCGGGGGAGTACACCCAGCTCACCGGACGGGCCGGCCGCCGGGGCATCGACGTCGAGGGGCACGGTGTCGTGCTGTGGCAGCCCGGCCTCGACCCCGAAGCCGTCGCCGGGCTCGCCTCGACCCGCACCTACCCGCTGCGGTCGAGCTTCCGGCCCTCGTACAACATGGCGGTCAACCTGGTCCGCACCGTGGGCAAGGCACGGGCACGGGCCTTGCTCGAGTCGTCGTTCGCGCAGTTCCAGGCCGACCGATCGGTGGTCGGCCTGGCCCGCCAGGTCAGCCGCAACCAGGGTGCGCTCGAGGGCTACGCAGAGGCGATGACCTGCCACCTCGGCGACTTCGAGGAGTACTTCGGCTATCGGGTCGCGATCAAGGAGCGCGAGGGGCAGCTCGCCCGTGAGGGTGCCTCTCTGCGCAGGGCCGCGGCCGCAAAGTCACTGGAAACATTGAAGACTGGCGACGTCGTACGGATCGCCGGCGGGCGCAGGGCAGGCCTGGCCGTGGTTCTCGACCCGGGACTCAAGGACGTCGGTCCGGACGGCTACCCCCGGCCCGTCGTGCTCACCCAGGAACGCCAGGTCAAGCGGATGACCGCCGCCGACTTCCCGGACGAAGCGGTGGTCGTCGACACCGTACGGGTGCCACGTGGCTTCAACCAGCGCTCGGCGCAGTCCCGGCGCGACCTGGCTGCGTCACTGCACCGGCACGGTGGCGCGGAAGGCACGGTCAAGGCGCGCAGGACCAGAGCGCTGGCGGCCGACGACCAACAGCTGCTCGAGCTCCGTCGGCTGATGCGCCAGCACCCGTGCCACGGCTGCGACGAGCGCGAGGACCACGCACGCTGGGCTGAGCGGCACGAACGTCTCCGCCGGGACACCGCCGAGATCGAGCGCAAGGTGTCCGGCCGGACCAACACCATCGCCCGTACGTTCGACCGGGTCTGCACCGTGCTGGACCGGCTCGGCTATCTCGAGGGCGGCGCCGTGACCGCGGCCGGTGACCAGCTGGCCAGGGTCTACAGCGAGAGCGACCTGCTCGTTGTCGAGTGCCTGCGTTCGGCGGTGTGGGACAGGCTGACCCCGGCCGAGCTGGCCGCCTGCGTCTCCGCGCTGGTCTACGAGACCCGGCGCGCGGACGAGTCGATCTCGCCGCGGCTGCCGACTGCCGCCGTACAGGATGCGCTGCAGCAGATGTCCCGGCGCTGGTCCGAGCTGACCGAGCTCGAGGACCGGCACCACCTGACCTTCCTGCGCGAGCCGGACGCCGGCTTCGCGTTCGTCGCCCATCGGTGGGCGTCCGGGCATCGGCTCGACGAGGTGCTGACAGAGGCCGACCTCACCGCCGGCGACTTCGTCCGGTCGATGAAGCAGCTGATGGATCTGCTCGGCCAGATCGCCGACGTGGCAGCTGAGGACAGTCCCGTACGGGGCAAGGCCCGTGCAGCGTTGAAGGCCCTGCGCCGCGGCGTGGTCGCCTACTCGTCGGTCACCTGACGTTGCGGCCGGCTGAACCAGGCACGGGTGCGGCCCCCTCGCTGACGCGGTTCGGGTAGCTAGCGATCGTCGGGTTGTCCACAGGCGCCAGATTCGACGCGCACGCGAGGCAACACCCGCTCGATGCTGGTCCCTCACCCGGCGCCAGGATCGGAGCAGCCAGATGTCCAACCGCAAGAAGGCCAAGCAGGCCAAGGATCAGGCCCTGCCCTTCCTCGACATTGACCAGGCCAACCGCGTTCGTGCGCTGATGCGCGAGGCGCTGGCCGAGCGCGGCCTCGAGGTCACCGTCTTCGACGACCACCTCAGGACCGACGACGGCCGGGAGTTCGGGGTCTGGAACGTGGCGGCGAAATGCCACGCAGCCGGTCACTCCGACGCCATCTGGCGCCGGGTCATCGCGGACCACGTCGGCAAGCTGATGGCCGGCGTCGCGGCCGGTGACCCGTTCGAGGGCTTGTCGCAGGACGAGGTGCTCACCCGCACCTACACCCGGTTGTGGGAAGCCAGTTCCCTGCCCGGTGGTGCGGAGCACTACCCGCACCTCGAGTTCGCGCCGGGGCTGCTGGAGGTGATCTCACTTGCAGTGCCGCACGGAGTGGCGACGTTCAACGCTGACCGGGTCGAACAGTTCGGCGGCTGGGACCTGTTGCGTGCGCAGGGTCTCGACAACCTCAGCCGCCGCCCTGTGGAGCAGATCGAGCGGTTCGAGCCGCCGACGGGAGGCGCCTTCTTCGTCTCGCGAGGTGACTCGATCTACACGGCCAGCCAAGCCCTGCTGATGCCGCACTTCGGCTACGCGGTCGAGAAGTCCCGGGACGCCGGCCTGGGATGGCTGATCAGCATGCCCAACCGGCACGAGCTGTGCTGGCACCTGATCTCGGACTCGACCGTCATCGAGTCGTTGGCAGGCATGGCGTGGTACGCCCAGTGGCAGCACGTCGACGCAGCCGGACCGCTGTCCCCGCACGTCTTCTGGGGGACCGGGCACGGTTACGAGCAGGTGACCGGCTACCAGTCGAACGGAGACCTGCGGTTCCACATCGGGGCCGAGCTGGAACGCATCATCGAGCGGCTCGAGCCGACCCAGCTGTCGCCGGGGGTGCGGCGCGCGTCGGAAGGTCGTTGAGGATGCGGTGGTCCCTGCCGCCGCTAGAAGTTCGGCCGCAGCGGCATGTGGGCGTTCTCGCCGTCGAGCTTGACGCCGAGGATCTGGTGCAGCTCGATCTCGGCCCGTTCGAAGTTGAGCCGGGAGCCGGCCAGGTAGAGCTGCCACACCCGTGCCCGCGCCTCGCCGACCTCGGCGGCCGCCTCTGCCCAGTTGGCCTCGAGGTTGACCCCCCAGGCAGCGCAGGTCATCCCGTAGTGCTCGCGCAGGTTCTCGAGGTGGCGCACCTCGAACCCGGCGTCCTGCATGAAGGTCGCTAGCGGGCCGGCAGCCGTCAGCTCGCCGTCGGGGAACACGTAGCGGTCGATGAAGCCGCCCTTGTCGATGGCCTTGTCCGTCGACTTCGGCCGGGTTATGCAGTGGTTGAGGAAACGGCCGCCCGGCCTGACTTTCTCGTACAGCGATGCGAAGTAGGCCGGCATCTGGGCCCGGCCGATGTGCTCGGCCAGCCCGATGGCGCTGACCGCGTCGAACCCGGTCTCCGCGACCTTGCGATAGTCGAGGAAGCGCACCTCGGCGAGGTCGCTCAGACCTTCGTCGGCGATCCGCTTCTGCGCGTACTCTGCCTGCGCCTGCGACAGAGTGACACCGAGCGCCTTGACGCCGTACTCCTTGGCCGCGTGGCGCACCATGCCGCCCCAGCCGCAGCCGACGTCGAGCAGCCGCATCCCCGGCTCGAGGCCCAGCTTGCGGGCCACCAGGTCGTGCTTGGCGAACTGGGCCTCCTCGAGAGTGGAGGAGGCGGTCGGGTAGACCGCGCAGGTGTAGGCCATCGACGGCCCGAGGACCAGCTCGTAGAACCGGTTGGAGACGTTGTAGTGGTGCGCGATCGCCTGCGCGTCGCGGGACTGGGAGTGGCGGCGGCCGGTCATCCGGGCCTCCTCCGCCGGCCGTGGCGCCCGCTTGACCGCGAGCGGGCCCAGCTTGCGGGCCAGCTCCAGCTTGGTGCCCAGGCCCATGTCCGAGATCGACAGGTTGGTGAAGATGCGCAGCGCCTGGTAGACGTCGCCGTGCAGCAACAGGTCGCCCATGATGTACGCCCTGGCGAAGCCCAGCGAGCCGGGCGCAGAGGCCAGGTAGGTCACCGCCCGCGGGTTGACCACCTCGACCTTGATCTCCGCGTCGGCCGGCCCTGCGGTGCTGCCGTCGTACGCCGTGAACCGGACCGGGGCGTCGCTGCCCGCAATCTGGTGGAAGACCTCCGCCACTTGTGTCGCCATGCCTCAACCGCCTCCAACGCATTTGGTGTAAAGGTCCAACAGCCTGCCCGACGGGTCGTACTTGCGCTTCACCGGCCAATAGGCCTCAGCGGGATAACGTTGCCAGAATTCGTCCTCGCTGTAAAAAGCCGTGCTGTACAAGGACTTGTGGCCGCCCAGGCGGTCGACGAGGGCCTCCACCTTGCGGTTGACCGCGCCCTCGGACTCGCCAGGCGCCAACGCAGTCGAGGACCAGAAGCCGACGTTGACGTAGAGCACGTGCGGCTTCATCGGATAGAGCGGCCAGGTGCGGTCACCGGCCAGCCGCACCGGGCACACCCACACCGGCTCGATGCCGGTGATGGCGTCCAGCTCGCGCAGCATCTCGGGCAGCCGGCCGACCGGGATCTCGATGTCCTGCACGACGTTCTCACGCAGGGGACGGCCGGCCCTGGCGTCGAGCCGCGCCGTGACGCTCCACCGCCGCTCGAGGGCGATGATCTTCCAGTAGAACGAGCTCCGCCGGTAGCGCGCCGGCCACACCTTGCGGGCCCACCGGTTCTGGGCGCCGAACGCCCGCGAGCACCAGAACCAGTCGGTGTCCCAGCGCCACAGGTAGTCGTGGATGGTGAGGTAGTCCTCGCGCCGGCTCTGCAGCGACCGGTAGAAGATCTTCTGGCCGGTGTAGTCGTTGCTGTAGGGCGCCGTCTCGACGAAGCGGCCAAGCGTGACGTAGGACTCCTCCTCGCGGAACCAGACCCCGTCGACGAAGTCGACCTTCTCGCCATCCCATGCGCCGGTCTCGCAAGCAACGGCGAGCGTCTCGGTCAGCGCCTCCACGGTCGAGCACCGGACGTGCCGCAGCCTCACGTACGGCTTGACCGGGACCAGGTTGATGGTCAGCCGCAGGGCGTAGCCGACGGTGCCGTAGGAGTTGGGGAAGGTCGCGAACAGCTCGGCGTGCTCGTTGTCCGGAGTCGCGTGCACGACCTCACCCGCGCCGGTGAGGATGTCCAGGTCGAGGACCGACTCGTGCGGCAGGCCCGAGCGCCAGGACGACGCCTCGATGCCGAGCCCGGTCACCGCACCGCCCAGCGTGATCGTCGCCAGCTGGGGGACCACCTCGGGCATCAGCCCGTACGGCAGCGTCGCGTCGACCAGGTCCTCGTACGTCGTCATGCCGCCGACGCTGGCGGTGTGGTTGTCGACGTCGACCGAGAGCACCTGGCGGAACGGGGAGGCGTCCAGCCACACCCCGGTGTGCGGCTTTCGGGTGCGGAACAGGTTGGAAGTCTGCTTCGCCAGCCGGATCTTGCTCGTCGGGTCGGACTCCGCCAGCGTCCGCACCGCGTCGGCGACCGCGCGGTCATAGACAGCGCGGCGCTGGGTGGCGGCGGGGTCGTCGGTGCGGGGCGCGGCAAGATCCAAGGACGGCGCGCTCACCCGGGAGACCTCATGAGCACAGTCTATGGGCCCGGTCAGCGCGCCCTGGAGAGCGCCGCCAGCAGCCGGTTGAGCGGCGCGTCGAGACCCCACCGCTCGGACAGCGCGACGAGCGCCGCAGGATCGGCGGCCTGCGTCGGCAGCAGGTCGTCGAGCTCGGCGGGGACCGGGAGGTCGCACACGACGGCGACGACCGGCCTCGCGGAGACCAGGTAGTCGCGAGCCGCCAGCAGCTTGGCCCTGACGGTGGGGGAGAGCCCGTCCGCCGGCCCGTCCAGGGCCACGAGCAAGGCGTCGATGGAGCCGTACCGCTCCAGCACGCCGGCGGCCGTCTTGTCCCCAACACCAGGCACGCCCGGCAGGCCGTCGCTCGGGTCGCCCCGCAGCAGGGCGAAGTCGGCGTACGAGCGCCCCGGGATCCCGTACCGCTTGGTCACCTCGGCCTCGTCGACGGACGGCAGGTCGCGCATCCCCTTGGCCGTGTAGAGCACCCGCACCGGCTTGTCGTCGCGGACCAGCTGGAACAGGTCACGGTCTCCGGTCACGATGTCGACCGGCCCCTGGTGGCGTACCGCCAGCGTGCCGATCACGTCGTCCGCCTCGTGCCCGATGACGCCCAGGGTGGCGATGCCGATGGCCTCCAGCACGGCGGTCAGGATCGGCACCTGCGGACTCAGCGCGTCCGGCACCTCCTCGCCACCGGCCGGCGCGACCCGGTGCGCCTTGTACGAGGGGACGGCCGCGACCCGGAACGCCGGCCGCCAGTCGGCGTCCATGCAGGCGACCAGCCGGTCCGGGCGGTATTTGCCGACGAGCATCGCGATCATGTCGACCAGCCCGCGCACCGCGTTGACCGGCGTCCCGTCCGGCGCGACGACGGTCTCGGGCACGCCGTAGAACGCCCGGAAGTACAGGGAGGCGCTGTCCAGCAGCATCAGGGTGTCGGGCACAGGCCACAGCCTGCCAGAACTGCGCGGGGATAGGCTCGGTCCGTGCCCTCAACCGCTGACCTTTTCCCCGCCGACCGCCTCGACAAGGCGGCCGCAGCTGCCGCGGCCGCTGGCATCGACGCGCTGCTGCTCACCCCGGGCGCGGACCTGCGCTATCTGACCGGCTACGACGCGCTGCCGCTCGAGCGGCTGACCTGCCTGGTCCTGCCGTCATCCGGCCCGGCGACCCTCGTCGTCCCGCGTCTCGAGCACCCGGCAGCAGTCGCCTCGCCCGCCGGTGACCTCGGCATCGAGATCGTCGGCTGGGGCGAGACGGAGGACCCGTACGCGGTGGTCGCCCGGCTGCTGCACGAGGCGCTCTCGACGATGCCGGACAGCCTCGGTCTCGGCAACCGGATGTGGGCCGAGCAGGTGCTGCGATTCCGGGCCGTCATGCCCGGCGCCCTGCAGACCCTGGCCGGTGAGGTGCTGAGGAACCTGCGCATGCGCAAGTCTCCCGCTGAGGTCGAGGCGTTGCGCGAGGCTGCGGCGGCGATCGACCGGGTGCACGCGCGGATGGGGGAGTGGCTGCGGGTCGGCCGCACCGAGCGCGAGGTCGGCCGTGACATCGCCGACGCGATCGTGGCCGAGGGACACAAGACGGTGAACTTCGTCATCGTCGGATCCGGCCCGAACGGCGCCAGCCCGCACCACGACACCGGCGAACGGGTGATCGAGGCCGGCGACCCGGTGGTCGTCGACATCGGCGGCGCGACCGCGGAGGGCTACTGCTCGGACAACACCCGGATGTACGCGGTCGGGACCCCGCCAGCGGAGTTCCTCGCCTACTACGAGGTGCTGCTGGCGGCGCAGGTCGCCGCCTGCGAAGCCGTACGCCCCGGGGTGACCCCCGAGAGCGTCGACGCCGCCGCGCGGGATCTGATCGCGGAGGCCGGCTACGGCGACTACTTCGTGCACCGTACGGGACACGGCATCGGCCTCGAGGAGCACGAGGAGCCCTACATCGTGACCGGCAACCGGGAGCCGCTCGAGGCGGGCGCGTGCTTCTCCATCGAGCCCGGCATCTATCTGCCGGGCCGGCACGGCGCCCGGATCGAGGACATCGTGGTGGCCACTGCGACGGGGGTCGAGCGGCTGAACACGATCAGCCGCGAGCTGGTCGTGCTGCCCGGCTGAGCGCGACCGCGTGCCCCGAGCCGTCAGCGGTGCACGGAGAACCGACTCCGTGCGGGGGCCACGCCGGTCGCGACGTCAGCGGCCAGGCGTCCGACAGCAGGGGCGAACTTGGCTCCGTGCCCTGAGCAGGGCGAGACCACGGTGATGCCGTCCACTCCGTCGATGACGAAATCCTCGTCCGGGGTGTTGGTGAAGATGCAGGTGGTCCCGGCGTACGGCTCCGGCAGCAGCCCGGGATAGCTGCGCTCGACGAGAGCCACGAGACGGTCGAGAGCCGCCTCGTCGATCACCCCGTCCTGGTCCGCGGCGGATCCGATCACCTTGCCACCGTTGTACTCAGCCACCTTGTGCCCGCGGAAGCCTGCGTCGCGCCCACCGGGGAGCCCGTACGTCAACATGGCCGGCGACTGGTGGATGAAGCACGGCCAGCTTGCGCCGGCTGCCGGCTCGAAGCCGGGTCGGTACGGGAAGTGGAAGGGCTGCTCCTGCCGGACCTGCAGCGCGGGGAACGCGGCGACGAAGCCCTCCGGTAGCGGCAGCCGGGGCAGCAGCTGCGGTAGCCAGCCGCCCGCGGCCACGACGACCCGCTCCGCCTCGAGCCACCGGCCGTCATCGGCGACCACCCGGTAGCCCCGGGTGGTCGGCAGAACGTCGGTGACCGTCCAGTTGGTCAGCAGCTGCGCCCCGTCTCGTACGGCGAGCTCCACCATCGTCGTCACGGCGGACTCCGCGTCGATGACGCCGGCCGCCGGATGCCACAGAACTGCCGAGTCGAACCGGATCTGCGGCCACCGCGCCGAGGCTTCGTCCGCGGTGAGGAGGGTGTGTTCGACGCCTGCCTCGTCGAACACGCGGGCCAGCTGCTCGGGCCCCCGCAGGTCACCGAAGTCCAGGGCACCGGTCAGGGTGAGGAGCCGGCGGCCCGAGCGGCTCTCGAGCTCGTCCCAGCCGGTCCGGGCCTCCTGCACCAGACGGACGTAGAACGGGTCCGGGTAGCCGTACCGGAGGATCCGGGCCGAGCCGTGCGAGCTTCCGCCGTGGTGGGCGGGCACCGCTCGCTCGACCACCGTCACCTCGAGGCCCCGCCGCGCCAGCTCCCATGCGGTCGCCGCGCCGACCAGTCCGGCGCCGAGAACGAGGTAGCTCGATCCCATGGTGGGTTGCGTGGCTCGGGTCAGGGTTCGGTGTTCTCGCCGTCGGTGTCGTAGGTCTCGGCACGGACGCCGGCCTCGACGTCGGCCAGCGCCTGGGCGAGGGCGGCCCGGCGCTCGGCACTGCCGGGGGCTGAGACCTCGACGACCTCGACGTCGTCCGAGTCGGCAGTCTGGTCGTTGGGCTCGGTCATTAGGCACCTCTCAGTAGGTCGGTGGGGGGAGAGCCTTCCTGTCCAGTGTGCTGCGGGGCCAGGGGCGACGCCGACGCGGGGGATCCGGTTGGAGTAAATGCGCGCCGATCCAGGTGCCGCCGACTAGATTGCGGGGCGTGGAGGACATCGACCGGGAGATCGTACGGCTGCTGGCCCGTGACGGCCGGATGAGTTTCACCGACCTGGGTCGGGCCACCGGGCTCTCGGTGTCCGCCGTCCACCAGCGGGTGCGCCGGCTCGAGCAGCGCGGTGTCGTCGGTGGCTACGCGGCCAAGATCGATCCTGAGGCGGTCGGCCTTCCGCTCACCGCGTTCATCTCGATCACCCCCATCGACCCGGCTGCCCCGGACGACGCACCCGAGCGGCTGGCTCACCTCGAGGCCATCGAGGCCTGCCACTCGGTGGCCGGCCGGGAGAGCTACATCCTCAAGGTCCGGGTCCCGACGCCCGCCGCTCTCGAGCTGCTGCTGCAGCAGATCCGGGCCGCCGCCAACGTCTCGACACAGACGACGATCGTGCTCAGCACGCCGTTCGAAGGCCGGCCGCCACAGCTCTGAGGGCCACAGGCTGGAGCCATTTTCCGAGAAACCATCCACCTCAGCCTCAGGTCGAGGGTTTTGGTGATCATGAGGATGCCCCGGTTGGTCCTTGATCATCCGATCCGTCCAGCCGACACGCCGCGCCAACGGGGTTTTCTCGGAAAGTTCTGAGGACGGGCGCACCCCGTCTGACCTGCAGGTTTGCGCTATCGGCGCAGGTCAGCGGGGTGTTGACAGCCCCCCGGGCGTGGCCGGTAGTTTTCCCCCCGTCCACCCGGAAGACGTCCTGACTTTGCGCTCTCCGTCCCCGTCGCACACTGGTCCACGGGCATGTTCGGTCTCCTTGACCGCGATATCCCGGCGCGCCAGGTCCAGCGTTGCGCGTGGTGACGGGTCGGAGCCGCCGTCGGGGCGGAGGTGCGGCGAGTCCGGGAGGGGCCCGGGCGCCCTATAGACAACGACGTCCCGCTGGCAGCCGGCCGGCGTGACGCCGGTCCGAAGGGCGACCCGGGCCCCCTTCCCTCGCTACGATGAGGCCGGTGAGCCCCGTCTGGACGAACCCGTCGTGCACGTCGCGCGCCGGCTTGGCCGCACCGTGACACTGACCGGGACACTGACCGGGACACTGGCGGGGCTGACCGGCGCCCGGAGATCGCCTCGCAAGCCCTCGGACACGACCGCCGACGCCGCCGGCCCGCCTGCACGCACCGGGCGTCTCCAGCTGGCCGGCCGCTGCCTCACGGCGCTGGTAGCTGGTCTGGCCGGATGCCTCGCCTTCCCGCCGGTCGGCTGGTGGCCGGCAGCGATCGCGTCGATCGCAGCGCTCTCCTTGCTGGTCCGCGGCACCAGCAAGCGGCTCGCGTTCGGGCTCGGAACGCTGTACGGGCTGGCCCTGTTCGTCCCGCTGCTGACCTGGATCCGGACCATCGGCGACGACGCGTGGCTGCTGCTCTCGCTCACGCAGGCCCTCGAGCTCGGATTGCTGGCGGTCGGACTGCGCCTGGTCGCGCGGCTGCGCTGGTCGCCGATGTGGTCAGCCGGCGTCTGGATCCTCGAGGAGTACCTCCGCGGCCGCTACCCGTTGGGCGGTTTCACCTGGGGTCGCTGGGCCTACTCCCAGTCCGCAGGGCCCCTGGTGCACCTCGCGGCCTGGGGCGGTGCACCGCTGGTGAGCTTCGGCGTGGCCCTGAGCGGCTCGCTGCTGGCTACGGCAGGCCTCGGCCTGGCGGCGGTGCGCCGGGGGGCGCGACAACCGGCCAGGTTCGCCGTGGCCGCGTCCGCCGGCTCGCTCCTGGTCGTCGTGGCACCGCTGGCCATAGGCCTGCCCACGGCGCCCCAGAGCCGCGGGGGGGTGCCGACCGTCCTCGTCGCGACGGTCCAGGGCAATGTGCCCCGGCTCGGGCTCGACCCCGGCGCTCAACGCGACGCGGTCACCGCCAACCACGTGACCGCAACGGAGGCACTGGCGGCTGACGTCGCCGCCGGCCGGCTGCCCAAGCCGGACATCGTGATCTGGCCGGAGAACGCCACGGACGTCGACCCCCGGATTGACCCTCAAGTCAACCGTGAGGTGGTTGCCGCGGTCGCGGCCAACGGGGTGCCCATGCTCGTCGGCGCCGTGCTGAACGGTCCCGGGCCGACGCACGTCTCGAACGCGGGACTGGTCTGGGACCCGGTGACCGGTCCGGGAGCGATGTACGTCAAGCGGCACCTCGTCCCGTTCGGCGAGTACATCCCCTACCGGGCCGAGCTGGGGGGACTGGTCAGCAGGTTCCGCGAGATCCCGTACGACTTCGCACCGGGCACGAGCGACGGGACCCTCCAGCTCGGCCCGGCCAAGATCGGCGACGTGATCTGCTACGAGGTCGCGTACGACGGGCTGGTCCGCAGCAGCGTCAAGGCCGGCGCCAGGATCCTCGTCGTCCAGACCAACAATGCGACGTACGGGCGCGACGAGACCTCACAGCAGCTGGCGATGGCCCGACTGCGGGCGGTTGAGCACGGCCGTGCCGTGCTGGTGGCCGCGACCAGCGGTATCAGCGCATTCATAGGCCCGGACGGTAGGGTTCTTGACAGTTCCAAGGTCTTCACCCAGAAGGTTCTCGTCGACCGGGTCCCGCTGCGTGACACCCTGACCATCGCTGATCGGCTGGGCGCCGGACCCGAACGGGTCCTCGCCCTGATCGGGGTCGTCGGCTGTGCCGCCGCATGGGTCATCGGTCGGCGCTCAAGGAGGCGCACCACGTGACCGGCGGCACTCTCGGCAAGATCCTCGTGATCGTCCCGACCTACAACGAGCAGGAAAACCTCGAGATCATCGCGGACCGGCTGCGCACGGCCGTGCCCCACGTCGATCTGCTCGTGGTGGACGACGGAAGCCCGGACGGCACCGGCGACATCGCCGACAAGCTCGCGGCGGAGGACAGCCAGATCCACGTGCTGCACCGGACCGCCAAGGCCGGGCTGGGCGCCGCGTACATCGCCGGCTTCGGCTGGGCGCTCGAGCGGGGCTATGACGTCGCCGTGGAGATGGACGCGGACGGATCCCACCAGCCCGAGCAGCTGCCCCGGCTGCTCGACGCGTTGCAGGACGCCGACCTGGTCCTCGGCTCGCGGTGGTTCGAGGGTGGCGAGGTGGAGAACTGGCCGTTCCTGCGCAAGCTGCTCTCCGTCGGCGGCAACAGCTACGCCCGGCTGGCTCTCGGCGTCCCGTTCCGGGATGTGACCGGCGGCTATCGGGCCTATCGGCGTCAGGTGCTCGAAGGCGTCGACCTCGACCAGGTGGTGTCGCAGGGCTACTGCTTCCAGGTCGACCTGGCCTGGCGGGCCTGGCGCAACGGCTTCCGGGTCGTCGAGGTGCCGATCACGTTCGTCGAGCGCGTACGCGGCGAGTCCAAGATGAGCAAGGGCATCGTCGTCGAGGCGCTCTGGCGGGTCACCGGCTGGGGGATCCGCACCATCGGCTCACGCGGCCGCAAGCCCCGCAACCCCAGCTCCGTCCTGGCCAAGCGCTGAGATGATCGGCCCACTGCTGGTCGCGTTCATTGTCGTACCGCTGCTCGAGATCTTCGTCATCGTGCAGGTAGGACAGGTCATCGGCGCGTGGTGGACCGTGGTCGCGCTGCTTGCGGAGAGTGCCTTCGGTGCGTGGCTGGTGCGCCGTGAGGGCGCCAAGGCCTGGCGCCGACTGGTCGGGGAGCTGGCTGAGGGCCGGGCGCCGACCGTCGCAGCGGCCGACGGCGCCATCATCCTCATCGGCGGAGTGCTGCTGCTGACGCCGGGCTTCCTCACCGACCTGATCGGGTTCCTCTGCGTCATCCCGATCACCCGGCCGCTGATGCGCAAGGCGCTGGTGCGCTGGCTGACCCGGCGTCGCGGGGGCGCGCTCACGGGCCCGCCCACGGAGCACTCCGTGATCGAAGGCCATCTCGCGGACCCCCCAGGGGACCGGCGTTAGGCGCTCTTGAGGCCCTGACGGTCGTGAAGGACCTGAAGCCGCTCCGCGAGCACCTCTTCGAGGTCGGGCAGCGTCCGCCGCTCGAGCAGCATGTCCCAGTGGGTCCGCGCCGGCTTGACCTTCTTGGGCTCGGGCAGCTCACCGTGGACGAGCAGTGCCAGCTCACCGCAGACCTTGCAGTCCCACGAGCGCGGGATCTCAGCCTCGTCGGAGAAGGGGACGCTGAAACGGTGGCCCTGAGGGCAGCCGAACTCGATGACCTGACGTGGCGCCAGCTCCGCGTTGCGGTCGGTCTCGTAGCTGACGGCGCCCAGACGGCTGCCGCGTAGCACACGCTCGGCCATGAGAGGGCCTCCTTGGGCGGGTCGGTTGATGCTCGGTTCGCAGGGTGGAACGGACGGTAGACAGGAAAGATTCCCCTCCTTGTCCTCGTCCAACCCGCCGGGACGGTTGACCCTCGCGCGGAGCAATCCGCGGGCGCCGGCCGGTGCTCCGGATCCGGCCCTGCTGGACAGGCGGGGGCGTTCCTGTGAGGCTCACCCGTGCTGTCACCCTCAACCGCAGCCTAAGGTTGCCCGGCATTCGTGCCGAGGCTGATCGAGGCCCCACCGGGCCTGGCCAGGGCATCGGCCGCCCGACATGTGCTGCACCGGACAGCGGAGGCGATGTGCGCAAGGACGACGCGGTGAGCACCCGGTTCGCCCGGGCCCGCGCGCTCCCGGCGCTGCGGGCTGCCGCCGGCGCGCTCGCCGTGGCGACCGCCGTCACCGGCATCAGCACTGCCGCAGCCGGCTCGGCCGCCAAGCCGGGGCTGATCACGACCGTGACCACCGTTGCCCCTGATCAGGCCGCCGCCGCGGTCCTGCGGGCTGCCCGCACCCACCTCGGCCAGAAGTACGTCTACGGCGGGAGCGGCCCCACGACCTGGGACTGCTCCGGCTTCACCTCCGTGCTGTGGCGCACCGTCGGCGGGGTCAACGCCATCCCGCGGACCGCCCGGCTCCAGCAGGCCTGGGCGACACCCGTACCGGCCTCGCAGGTGCTGCCGGGCGACCTGTTCTTCCTGGGTACGCCGGCCACCCACGTGGGCCTGGTCATCGGCGGCGGCCTGGTGCTGGACGCCTCGTCGTCGCGCGGCGTCGTCCTTCTCCGGCAGCTCTGGACCTCGGCCGGCGTGACCTTCGGACGCGTCCCCCGTCCGACCGCGGTCCCGGTGACGTCGCCTCCGCCCACCACCGCCCCTGTGACCACTGCTCCGGCCCCTCCGACCACGGCTCCGGTGACCACTGCGCCCCCGGTGACCACTGCGCCCCCGACCACTGCTCCGGTGACGACCACTCCGGTGACCACGGCCCCGCCGGTCGCTGCGGGGCCGCCGGCATCCCGCCGGTCGCCGGCCGGAACCAGCCTTGCAGCGGCGGCCCAGGCTCTGGTGGGCGCGCGGTACGCGCTGGGCGGCACCGGCCCGTCCTATGACGACGGCGCCCTGGTCGCCGCCGCCTGGCGGCACGCCGGTGGCGGGCTCCTGCCGCTGGACCGCAACGCCCTGGCCGCGCGTACCCGAGCTGTGTCCGCCACCAAGCTCCGCGTCGGGGACCTGGTGATCTACGGAACCACCAACGTCTGGCACGTCGGCATCTACGTCGGCAAGGGGATGATGGTGGATGCATCCCGGATCAAGGGGCGGGTCATGCTTCGCCCGCTGCTGACCTCGCCGGACCGGCATTTCGGCCGCGTGGCCTGAGCCGGGGAACGGCCGACCATACGGCGACGTTGAGGCACCGGTAGGACAGGGCGAGAGGCGAAGGCGTGACGGCAGGACAGTTCGAAGGCAGGGGCACACCCGCGGGGGCGATCCCGCCGCCCCCGCCTGCGATGGTGCCTCCCATGCCACCCCCGATGGCGCCACCCCCACCGCAGGCGTGGCTGACCCAAGCCCCCGCCTCGTTCGACGAGGGGCAGGCGCAGCAGACGCTGGCCGCGCCGAGGAGCATGCGTGACCGCTGGCAAAGGGTAAGCGGAGGCATCGGTGCCGCGCTCGCCGCTCTGTGGAAGCTCAAGATCCTTGCCGTCATCTTCAAGCTGAAGTTCCTCGGTGTCGCCGGATCCATGGCGCTGTCGATCGTGGCCTACGCGTGGATCTTCGGCTGGGCCTTCGCCGTCGGCTTCGTGCTGCTGATCCTGGTGCACGAGCTCGGTCATGTGGTGGTCCTCAGGATGCGCGGGATCAAGGCCGGCTTGCCGGTCTTCATCCCGTTCCTCGGGGCCATGGTCTCGATGAAGGAGAGCCCCAAGACCGTCTACGACGAGGCGCTCAGCGGCATCGCCGGACCGGCGGTCGGCGGGGCGGCGTCTGCCCTGCTCGCGTGGTACGCCGAGGGCACCGGGTCGGCCATGCTGACGGCGCTGGCCTATACCGGCTTCTTCCTCAACCTGTTCAACCTGCTACCGGTGCTGCCGCTGGACGGCGGTCGCACGGCAGCCGCGCTGCACCCGGCCATCTGGGCGGTCGGCCTCGCGGGACTCGTCGGCCTGATGTTCTACCGGCCGAGCCCGATCATCCCGATCATCGTCATTCTCGGCGGCCACGAGCTCTACAAACGGTGGAAGGGCCGCAACACCGAGGAGTCGCGGCGCTACTTCGCGATCGCTCCGGCCAAGCGGGCCATCATCGGTGTCGGCTATCTCGGACTGATCGCCGCGCTGGTCGTCGGGATGAACATCACGTACGTCCACCGCACATTCACCTGACGGCAGGCAGGCGCCGGAATACTGTTCCGCCGAGGACGAGCTGCGCCTTGGCGCCGAGGTATTGCGGCAACGCGTAGAGCGCCATCGACTCCACCGGGCCTGAGTCGTACACGAGGTAGACCGTGTTGCCCAGGACCGAGTAGCTGCCGCCCCCAGACGGGTTGTCCGTGGTGACCAGGTTGGTGTCACCCGTGATCCCGTCGTCGCTGAACCGGCCTGCACCGGTGAAGGTGATGGTCGCCCCACTGCCGCCGGACAGCCGCTTGTACGTGCCGGAAAGGTGCGCGCCCTGCAACGGGTCGACGATTCCGTACGTCACGCCGTTCCAAGTGAGCCGCCCGGCGGTGTCGGGCCGCAACGTCACGGTGGTGCCGTCGGTCTCCCAGGCGATGTCGACAACCCCGTCATGGGCGGCGTAGACCCCGCTGCGGACGGACGGCGGCAGCGGTGCGGTCCCGGCGGCCGGCCCGTCGGCTGGTACGGCGCTGGTCACCCGGCCGTCGTCGGTGAAGACCAGCGCCGGCGCGCCTGCGGCCTGGGCGTACGAGCCGGGGGTGCTGCCCGGCTTGAGGCCGAGGTAGACGGCGCCGATCGGCCCGAGGAGTGCGGGGGGGATGCCGGCGACCGTCACGACATGCAGCGGCGATGCTGCTGCCAGTGCACCGTTGAGCGGCGCGGCGACGATACGGACCGTGGCGGCCCCTGGCGGGACGGTGATCCGGGCGTTCATGGCGAAGTGGCTACGGGCGTCGAGACGCCCGGTCGCGAGGGTGACCCAGTGGCTGCCTGCCTTGCGCTGCAGGGAAACTGCGCGCCCTGGCCGGCGGGGCAGGAACACGCCTCTGGAGTGCACCACCCCACCCGTGACCACCCAGCCGACCCCGTCCACGCTGATCGTCGGCCTGACCGGCGCGATCGTCAGGCGCCGCGACACCACCTGGCTGCCGTCCGCGGCGATCACCAGCGTCCGCAGCACCTCCTTGCCCGACAGCGGGGCACGGGTCCGGAAGCTGTAGTCGCTGCGGGCGTTGGTGTGGGTCGTGCCCAGCGTCACCCAGTGGGAGCCGGCAGCCCGCTGCAGCCTGACCGCACGACCAGGTCGTACGGGGCCTAGGTGGCCGGAGACGGTGACCACCTCGTGGGCCAGCACCGTCACAGGGCGGGCCGAGATCGCGAGCTGTGCCCTGACCGGGGCTGCGGCCGCCGGCAGAACGGGGGCGAGGGTCAAACCGATGACCGCCGTCGTCAGGACCACCCAGTGCTTCCGCCTCAAGCCGGATCTCCTTGCTGTGCCGTCGTCGCCGCCGTCGGTCGGGGCCGTGGGCCACGCTACCCGGCGGGCAACGGCCCTGGTGTCGGCTAGGAGCCCTTGGCCCCGTGCCTCAGGCTAGTTTTCGCAGCGCGAGTTCGAGGGAGCGGGCGATGTGCAGGCGGTTGATCGCCTCAGCATCGTCGGCTGCACCTCTGGCCACGGCATCGGCCAGCGCGGCGTGCTCGTCGCAGGCCACCTTGACGTCGTCGTCGTCGTAGGCGGCCGACACCCGGCGGTTGAAGTAGAAGTCGCGGTTGGCCGCGAGCAGGGCGTTGAGCGGGGGGTTCTGCGCTGCCGCCGCGACGGCTTCGTGGAAGCGGGAGTTGATGTCGACGAACCGCTCGTGCCGCAGGTCCTCGCCGAGAGGGGCCCGGCTGAGCTCGACGATGGCGCGCCGCTCGTCCGCAGTCGCCCGCTGGGCCGCCAGCCCCGCCGCGTACCCCTCCAGGGCTTGTCGCACCTCGAAGTAGGACCGGATCTCGTCATGGGTGTGCTCGCGGACGAACCAGGCGCGCCTGCGGTTGAAGACCAGCCCGTCGGCGGCCAGGTGCTGGATGCTCTCACGGATCGGGGTGCGGCTGACCGACAGCCGCTGGGCGAGGTCTACCTCGATCAGCCGCTCGTTGGGGCGGAGCAGCCCCTGTGCGATCTCGGCCCGGAGCTGTTCGTACACCTCCCGCGAACGCTCACCCACGACTGTGTTCCTTCTCTCCGAGACGCTGCGGACCGGCTACTGCTCCAGCTCCTCACCGAGATAGGCGGCGCGGATGCGCGGGTCGGCGAGCAGTTCGGAGCCGGTGCCCTCGAGCACCAGCTCGCCGGTCTGCAGCACGTAGCCGCGATCGGCGAGACTCAATGCCTGGGCGGCGTTCTGCTCGACCAGCAGCACGGTCACGCCACTGGCATTGATCTCGCGGATGATCTCGAAGATCTGCTGGACGATGATCGGCGCGAGGCCCATCGAAGGCTCGTCGAGCAGGAGCAGACGAGGCTTGCCCATCAACGCGCGGCCGATGGCCAGCATCTGCTGCTCGCCGCCGGACAAGGTCCCGGCCTGCTGGCTGAACCGCTCCCGCAGCCGGGGGAACAGCTCGAGCACGCGCTCGACGTCTGCCCGGTCGATCGTACGGAAGCGGAACGCCCCAATCTCGAGGTTCTCCTCGACCGTCATCCGTGGGAACACGTGCCGGCCTTCGGGCACGTGGCAGATGCCGAGGCTGACCAGCTCGTGAGCCGGGATGCCATCGATGCGCTTGCCTTCGAACCGGATCTCGCCGCGCGACGGGCGCAACATGCCCGACACGGTCTTCTGCGTCGTGGTCTTGCCTGCACCGTTCGAGCCGAGCAGGGCGACGATCTCGCCGGCGTCTGCGTGGAACGTCACACCCTTGAGCGCGCGGATCGCCCCGTACCTGACCTCGATGTCGTCGACCTCGATCAAAGGGGTGCTCACGCCGGTGCCTCCCCGTCGTCGGTGGTCGTGCCTTCGATCCGGTGGAGGTCGGGCGCCTGCTCCGCTTGCTCGGCGGCCTCCTCGGCCGAGGTGCCGAGATAGGCGGCGATCACGGCCGGGTCACGCTGGATCGCCTGAGGCGAGCCCTCGGCGATCTTCTCGCCGAAGTTGAGCACGACGATCCGGTGGGCGATCGACATCACCAGCTTCATGTCGTGCTCGATCAGCAGCACGCTGACGTCCTTCTCGGCGTTGACCCGCTGGATCAGCTGGGCCAGGTCGCGCTTCTCCACCGGGTTGGTGCCGGCTGCCGGCTCGTCGAGCAGGAGGACGCCGGGGTCCGTGCCCAGTGCCCGTGCGATCTCGAGACGGCGCTGTTCGCCGTAGGCGAGAGCACCCGCGAGCTCGTTGGCCCGCCCCGAGAGGCCGACGTCCGCCAGCAGGGCGTAGGCCGCAGCGGTGCTCTCCCGCTGTTCCTTGCGCTGCCAGGGCATCCCGAGCATCGCCGACAGCGGTCCCGACTTCTGCCGGGTCTCGATCCCGACCTGGACGTTCTCGAGGGCCGTTAGCGCAGGGAAGAGCCGGATGTTCTGGAACGTACGGGCAACCCCGAGGTGGTTGATCACGTGGGTCTTCTTGCCGAGCACGCTCACCGGTGACGCGCCCGGCCGGCCGACCAGGGTGATGGAGCCCTCCTGGGGTGTGTAGACGCCGGTCAACGAGTTGAACAGCGACGTCTTGCCGGCCCCGTTGGGCCCGATGACCGCCAGGATCTCGCCGCGGAACATCTGCAACGAGACGTCGTTGAGGCTGGTCACACCACCGAACCGCAGCGTCACGTGGTTGACGTCGAAGACGACGTCGGGCGCATCGAGGGACTGGGCAGTCATCTGGCCTACATCCCTTCCCCAGCAGGCACTGCACGTGTCTCGGAGCTGAACGTGCCGTCCAGACCGTGCAGCTCCGCCTTGCGCCGTTTCGCCGGGATGAGACCGGCGGGACGGAAGATCATCATCAGCAGCACGACAGCGCCGATCCACATCTGCCGGTCAGGAGGCGGGACCTGGTCCTTGAGGAACTCCGGCAGCCAGGTGAGCACGGCAGCTCCGGCGATGGCACCGGGCAGGGAACCCATGCCACCGAAGACGACGTAGGCGACCACGAGGATCGAGTTGTTGAGGACGAAGTTGTCCGGGTTGAAGTAACCGATCTGGCTGGCGAAGAAGACACCGGCGACACCGGAGGTCGAGGCGCCGATGGCGAAGGCCATCAGCTTGACCCGGGTCGTGTTGACACCGCTTGCCTGTGCTGCGACCTCGTCCTCGCGGATCGCAGCCCAGGCACGGCCGAGTCGTGAGCCCTCGAGCCGGTAGAACAGGATGACCACGATGATGATCAAGGTGAGCAGGAGATACCAGTACTGCAGGTTGTTCTGACTCCACTGCCAATGCAGTGGCCCGATATGCAGTGACGGATGCGCAACGGCCGGGGACGGGCCGCGCGTGGAGTTGGTGATGTTGGCCGGGTTGTTGACCGCCGTGATCCGGATGATCTCACCGAAGCCGAGCGTGACGATGGCGAGATAGTCACCGCGCAGGCGCAGCGTCGGGGCGCCAAGGGCGATTCCGGCTATCAGGCAGATGCCGATGGCGAACGGGATCGCCAGCAGCGGGGTCATGTGCAGCCAATCCGGCGGCTTGTGCGGCAAGGAGCCCACCAGGTAAGCGGTGGTGTAGGAGCCAATCGCGTAGAAGGCGATGTATCCGAGGTCGAGCAGTCCGGCCCAGCCGACTACGACGTTGAGGCCGACCGCCAGCAGGACGTAGACGCCGATCTCGCTGACCAGCACCTTCTGCCAGAACTGGGTCATCGTCGGCGGCAGGAAGACCGCCAGGATCAGTCCGATCAGCAGCAGACTTCGGCCCGATCGGCCACTCGCCGGCAGGGACAGGCCGACCCTGTCCGAGGACAGTGAGGCCGCGGCCGCGGGCACCCGCAATGAGCTCGCAGCAGCGAAAGCACCCGCAGCTATCAGTGAGAAGCCCATGCAGGCAAGCCAGCCGCCGGCCCCGAGGTTCTGCCACGGCCCGGTTGCCCCATCGACACCCTTGGCCGCCGCCACCTTGCTGATGTCGTACAGGGTGAGCAGGGTGAGCAGAACCGTGAGCAGCCCGACCGCGGTCGCGAGCCACGCGGCCACCGCGTTGCGAAGATAGACCGCCGCGGCAGCTATGACGATCGCCGCCACCAGCAGAGTCCAGCCCAGCCAGGAGAAGTAGGCCGTCGTCATTGCCGTGACTGCCTCGCCGGAGAACAGATTGCCCGTCGCGTGGAACTTCGTGTTGAAGTGCTGCGGGGAGAACCAGGTCGTTGTCGTCAGGCCCAGGGTCGCGGCAACGGTTCCCACGCCCACGAGCAACAGGCCGGGTCGCCACGTCAGGGCTCGGTCGATCGACTCGCGGAACAGCGAGTCCTGGCTGTCCAGAGCCGATGCAGCGCTGGCAACGGCGATGGCCAGGAAGCCGAACAGGGCGCCGAACGCTCCGAGGGAGTGATCGGTCGCATGGGTGAAGGAGATCACCTGCTGGTGGGCCACGAAGCCGACGATTCCGGCGACGAGCGACAGACCGGCCGTCACCCAGGCAAGGACGTTGCTCCGCCGGATGATCGAGGCAGCAGCGAGGACAGCGACGACGGCGAGCTCGGTCCAGTGCAGCCAGCCGAAGAAACTTCGCGCGAGGAAGGACAGGGCTGGTGTGTCGACCACCTTCGGCCCGACGGTGCTGAGTTTGCCGTCACCCACGGCGTCGTCCCACTTCAGCAGCTGGTACGACGCGACGACGGCCACGACGCCGCTGGAGATCGCCACTGCTCCGGGATAGGTGAAGTAGGGCTTGACCCGCGCCCAGTAGGTGACCAGCAGGAACCCGAGCACGCCGATGCCGAGGAAGACGAAGATCCGGGGCCGAAACACCGACTCGCGGAAGGCCAGGCCGTAGTCGTCCTGGGAGCCCTCCTGCGGGCCGATCATCAGCGCAAGCACGATGGAAGCAGCGAAGGCACCGAGCGCCCGCTTGACGAGTGGCGAGTCGAACGTCTTCCGGTTCATGCTGCCCGCCCCAGCCGCTCGCCGAGCAACCCCGTCGGCCGGAAGATGAGGACGACGACCAGGACGACGAACGCAACGACGTCGGTCCAGGCGATGCCGATCGCCGGGATCGGAGGCACGAGGGCCTCGACCAGCCCCAGCACCAGGCCGCCCATCATGGCTCCGCGGATGTTCCCGATGCCGCCCAGGACAGCCGCGGCGAAGGCCTTGGTGCCCTGGTTGAACCCGATGGTGTTGGAGAACGAGAACGCCGTACCGAAAAGGAATCCGGCAGCCCCGGCCAGCGCGCCGCCGATGACGAACGTGCGGGAGATCGTCCGGTCGATGTCGACACCCATGAGGGCGGCGGTCGGGGCGTCCTCAGCCACAGCGCGGATGCCACGACCGAGCTTGGTGCCAGCCACGAGACGGTCCAGGAAGACCATCATGAGAACCGCGGACACGATGATGACCACCTCGAAAACCTGAATGCGCGCCGTCGAGATGTGGAAGAGCTCACGGTTCTGGTTGAAGTAGACCGGGAACGAGTTTCCGTTGAAGCGGTTGAACAGTTTTCCGGCCAGCTGCGAGAGGAAGAACGATGCTCCGATCGCGCTGATCAGGAACGCGAGCTTGGGAGCCCCCCGTTTTCGCAGCGGCCGATAGGCCACACGCTCGAGCGTCCAGGCCACGCAGGCGCCGGTGATCGCACCCGACAGCAGGCCGATGATGATGACGAACGGCACTTCCCAGTGCGCCGTACCCTTGCCGTCCCCGACCACGGCATGGACGACGATGAAGCTGCCGAACGTACCTGACATGAAGACCTCGCTGTGCGCGAAGTTCAACAGCTGCAGGACTCCGTAGACCAGGGTGTAACCGAGCGCGATCAGCGCATACATCGAGCCGCGGGTGAGTCCCAACAGGATGTAGGCGGGGATTTCGTGCACGTAGGTCACGCGGGCAACCCTCCACAGAATGGGCTCAGGATTCGACGCGGTGCCAGACCAAGCGCAGGGGCGCCCCAAGTCGAGCTCGGGGCGCCCCCACGCACTAGGTCAACCGAGCGTCAGCTCTGAGACTTGATGTCGCCGAGCAGTGCGATTGCGCCACTCTTCTGCTGGTACAGGTTGATGAGCTGCGCCGCGACCTCACCGGTGGAGGTGAACTTGAGGTCGTTGGTGATGCCCTTGTAGTCCACGGCGTTGACCGCGTCCCAGACAGTCTTGCGGGTCGGGGAGGCGCCCGCGTTCTTGATGGACGTCAACAGCAGGTTGGTGGCGTCGTACGCCTCGGGGGAGTAGGTCGAGGAGTCGACCTTGAACATCGTCTTGTAGGCGTCATTGAAGGCCTTCGCCACCGGCGCGACCGTAGCGTCGAGGCAACCGCAGGAGAAGTACCAGCCGTCACCGGAGGCACCAGCGGCGGCGGTGAACTTGGTCGACTTGCCGCCGTTGCCAGTCATGGTCAGGCCCTTGTAACTAGCTGCGGTGAGCGCCTTGGCGAACAGGCCGGCCTGCGTGTCGTAGCCGCCGTAGAACAGCGCATCGGCACCGGAGGAGGCCACCTTCTGCGAGATGACGCTGTAGTCGGTCGTCGCCTGCGGCACACTGTCCCGGATCGTGGCGATGGTCTTCACCTTGAGCTCGGCCTGCACGGCGTCAGCCGCACCCTTGCCGTAGTCGGTCCCGTCATCGATCACGTAGACCTTCTTGGCCTTCTTGGCCAGCCAGTCGGCAGCCTCGAGACCCTCGAGAGAGTCCGGCGGGACGACCCGGTGGAAGGACTTGAAGCCCTGAGAGGTCAGGGTCGGGTTGGTGGCGGACGGACTGACGAGGACAAGGCCCGCCGCGTCGTAGGACGCGCCCACAGCCTTGGATGCACCCGAGAAGCTCGGCCCGACGACACCGAGGATGCCAGCATCCTGCTGCAGGGTGGCGGCCGCCGCCGGAGCCTTGTCGGCAAGTCCGACGTCGTCGGCCTTGACCAGACTGACCTGGAAGCCGTACGTGTTCTTCGCGTTCGCCTCGCTGATCGCAAGCTCTACGGCTTGGACCTCGTTCAGGCCGAGCTGGGCGTTGTCGCCCGTGAGCGGGCCCTCGAAACCGATCTTGACCGTGGCGCCGGAGGCCGCCCCGCTCGTGCTCGAGGCGCCGAGCCCGGAGCCCTTGGACTTGCTGCTGCTACCGCAGCCGGTGAGGGCGAGAGTGCCGGCCAGGCCGAGCAGGGCCAACGTGCGTACCGCGCTGTGCTGCATGTTGCCTCCATACAAAGGGTGGTTGCGACCTTCGGCCCGAGACCGGAGGTCGCACTGCGAGACACGTTCGTCCTGCATGCAAACTGGCATACCGGAAGATCGTGATACTGCCAGCGTCGGGGAGGCACCGTCAACGACGCCACGCGCCGCACCGGTCGGCGCTCGAACCGTGACCTTGTCGCTGCCTCGTCGGCGCTGTCCGAGCGTGCAACTCCTGTCTGTACCGGGCCAGATCATGCCTGAGGACCGACCGTCCAGCCGCCGGACCATACGCGACCGGCTGACGAACCTCGGTGACCTCTTGCAGGGATCCTGCCCGTCGCGCATCTCCGGTTGGTTACGGTCGTGCGGCACTTGGGCTACGCCGCGGCACAGATCCGGCAGATCGGGCGACCCAAGCAGTTAGGTAAGCCTTACAGAACCTGGTACGGTGGTGCCGTCCCGACACAAGGAGTGGTCCCGGTGAGTACGGCTTCGATCCTGTTGCTCGGCGCCATCGCCGGCCTGACCATCTTTCTCGGGCTGCCGGTCGGCCGGATGCGCAACCTGTCGACGGGTGTCCGCGTCTTTCTCAACGCCGCGGCGACCGGGGTGCTGCTCTTCCTGTTCTGGGACGTGCTAACCCTGGCCATGGACAACGTCGAGCCGCGGCTGACCGCCGCTAACGACGGACACGCCTCGTGGGGGCCTTTCACCGGCTTCGCCGCCCTTTTCGCCGGCGGCCTGATCGTCGGCCTGATGTCGCTCGTCTACTACGACAGCTGGATGCGCCGGCGGCCGCGGCCGCACGGGCCCGGTGCCGCCTCGGTCTCCGAGCTGGCGCCGGCTCCCGTACGCGGGCTGCGGTTGCACTCCGAGCCGCGCCGGCTGGCCTTCCTCATCGCGGTCGGGATCGGTCTGCACAACTTCGCCGAAGGGCTGGCCATCGGGCAGGCCGCGGCCAGCAAGCAGATCACGCTCGCCGTGCTCCTGATCATCGGCTTCGGCCTGCACAACGCGACGGAGGGGTTCGGCATCGTCGGCCCGCTGGCTGCAGAGGTCGAGCGGCCGAGCTGGCCGTTCCTGATCCTGCTGGGGCTGATCGGTGGCGGCCCGACCTTCCTCGGCACCGTCGTCGGCCAGGCCTGGGTGAGCGATGCGCTGGCGACCCTGTTCCTCACCCTGGCCGCAGGCTCGATCCTGTACGTGGTGATAGCCATGCTCGGCGTGTGCGCCAGGGCCGGGCGCCGCGAGCTGATGATGTGGGGGATCCTGCTCGGCATCGTGGCCGGGTTCGCGACCGACCTGGTGGTGACGGCCGCCGGCGCCTGAGCCGTCAGCGGTCGCAGCCGCCCTCCTTGTCGGGTCTCGACACGGGCCGGGCAATGTCCTCGGTGCCCTTGTACGCATAGGGATCCACGCCGGCGACAAGCACGACATCACGGTAGTCGGCGATGGCCATGTGCTCGTCGTGGTCCGGCCGGCGCCACGGCAGCAGCGACTCGGCGCTCATGTAGTGGTTGGCGAGCGCCCGCCGGTAGCCGTGGCGGCCTGAGTTCTCCAGCGACCGGTGCAAGAGATAGCCGTTGAAGAACACAGCGGTCCCTGCGGGGATCTCGACCGGCACCGACTGGTCGGCGGAGTACGGGAAGTCGTAGGCCTCGATGCTGCAGTCGAAGTGTGGGTCGTCCTGGTCGCGGGCGGGGTAGAGAACGCCGCGGCGCTGCGAGCCGGGCAGCACCCACAGGCAGCCGTTCTCCACCGTCGCGTCGTCCAGGGCGATCCACACGCCGGTCAACGAACGGTCCCGGGTCGGGATGAAGTACTCGTCCTGGTGCCAGGCCTGGCCGGGTTTGCCCTCGGACTTGATGAACAGCATCGACTGCATCGCCTTGACGTTCGGCCCGATCACGGCGAGCAGGCCCTGGACGATGTGTCGGTTGGTCAGCGCCCGCAAGGCGACGTCGGACACCTTGTGCGGGTAGTGGATGCACAGGAAACGCCGTAGCAGCTGCTCGTCGGACTCGTCACGGGGGGCGGCGGCGCCGCCGGCCACCTCTCCGAGCTCGCCGCGGCACAGGCGAACTGCCTCGGCGTTCACCTCGGCGACCTCCGCCGGGCTCAGCGCGCCGGAGAGCAGCGCGAAGCCGCTGTCGCGGTAGTGCTCGGCAAACGCCGGCCCGGCGACCTCGAAGAGGGGAGTGCCAGCGCTGGTGGTCGGGCCGGTGAAGACCGCAGTCACGGAGGGTCCCTTTCGTCGGTGGACACTGCCCAACAGGCTGCCTGTCCGCACGCTCGGTGCCAATGTCGACATCGTGCGAGTTAATATCCGAAAGTGACATCGCGAGCTCCCTCCGTGCGGCCGACCGGCCTGGTGCAGGTGGCGGACTACCGGCCGGGGGACACGTTCGGGCCACGCCGCCTCGAGGACTACGAGTTCGTCTGGATGCTCGGGGGATCGGCAGTCTGGACCGTCCGGGACGGCGGGCGGGAGACCGACCACGTCCTCAAGCCCGGGAGCCTCGCGCTGGCCCGCGCCCGCACTGTCGATTCCTATCAGTGGGACGAGCGGCAACCCTCGAAGCACGCCTACGTCCATTTCCGCATCAGCGACCGCGGCAGCCTGCCCGAAGAATCTGCGTGGCCGGCTGTCCGTATTCTGCTGGGCAGCCCGATCCTCGAAGGGATCTGCGGATATCTGCTCGAGCTGGCCGGGCAGCAGTCCGATCACGCACGCGACAGGAGCGACCAGCTGGTGGGCCTCCTGCTGGACGTATTCGTCAACGGGCCGCTCAACGAGCCGTTCACCGGGCTGACGCCACACCTCGCGACGGTGGCAGAGTACGTCCGCAACAGCTGGGGGAGTGGCGGGTTGCGCATCATCAGCGCGGACGAGCTGTGCTCTGCGACGAGCATTTCGGCCGGTCACCTGTTCCGGCTGTTTCGCGGACAGTACGGCTGCGGTCCGGCACACGCCCTCGAACTCGTACGACTGGCCCGCGCGGCCACCTCGCTGCAGCGGAGCAACGCGACCATCGCCGAGGTGGCCCGGCTGAGCGGGTTCGCGAACCCGTACCACTTCTCTCGCCGTTTCAGCGCGGTGTACGGGACACCGCCCGGCGCCTTTCGTGCGCTGACCGCGAGCCCCGACCCGCTGAAGCCGGTCAGGGACGCCGGTCTGCTCCCCATGGCTCACGTGCTCCTACATCAGCCGTGAGCGCGGCTCAGGTCGACGGCCGGGTCGTGCCGGATTCGTACGCCAGAATGACCGCGTGGACCCGGTCTCGCAGACCGAGCTTGCTGAGGATGCGACTGACATGGGTCTTCGCCGTCGCTTCGGACAGCACGAGCTCGGTGGCGATCTCAGCATTGCTCAGTCCCGAGGCGATGAGCAGGAACACCTCGCGCTCCCGCTCGGTCAGCGCATCCAGGGCGTCGACGGCAGTGCCGGCAGCGGACGGGGGAGCGAGCTGGTGGGCGAAGGTGTCGAGGAGCAGCCGGGTCACGCTGGGCGCGATGACGGCGTCGCCAGTGGCCACGGCGCGGATGCCGGCCAGGAGATCTGCCGGCTGCACATCCTTGAGCAGGAAGCCGCTCGCACCTGCATGCAGTGCCGAGAAGGCGTACTCATCGATGCCGTACGTGGTCAGGATGATCACCTTCGCGGCCGGTGCCTCGGCGACGATGCGTCGGGTCGCAGCGATGCCGTCCATGCCCGGCATCCGTACGTCCATCAGCACGATGTCCGGCTGCAGTGCGCGGGTGCGGGCCACTGCCTGCTCGCCGTCGCCTGCCTCGCCGACGACCTCCATGTCCTCCTGCGCCGACAGGACAAGCCGGAAGCCCTGACGCAGCAACGGTTGGTCGTCGACCAGCAGGATGCGGATCGTCACGGCGCCACCTCCGCGCCAGCGAGCTGCAGCTGGCCGACGACGCGCCAGCCGCCGTCGGGGCGGCGGGCTGCCTCGACACTGCCGTTGAAGACTGCGGCCCGTTCGCGCATGCCGGCGATGCCCTGGCCGGTCTGCCAGGCGGACGACTCGTCAAACGCGTAGGGCAGGTCGTCATTGTCGATCTCGACCCGCACCCCGGTGTCGAGGTAGCGCAGGACCACGGTGGCGCGGGTGGCGTGCCGCGCATGTTTCAGCACGTTGGTAAGGCTTTCCTGGATCAGCCGGTAGACGGCGAGCTGGGCACTGGGCACGAGCGGGCGGGGCTGCCCGACCACGACCAGGTCGACCGGCAGGCCGGCGGCGCGGACCTGGCGGACCAGGTCCTCCAGCGCCTCGACGCCAGGTTGGGGAGCGCGCTCGAGCTCCTCCGCGCCGCGCAGATCGCCTAGTACGCGCCGGATCTCCTGCAGCGACTGCCGGCCCAGAGCCGCGGACTGCTCCATGGCCTGCTGAGCCTCGCCGGGCGCACGGGCAACGGCAGCGGCCGCGCCGTCGCTCAGGGCGATCATCACGGCGAGGCTGTGCGCCACGATGTCGTGCATCTCCCGCGAGATCCTGGCCCGCTCATCGGTGACCGCGATCAGCGCACGGGTGTCCCGCTCCTGCTCGGCGATCTGCGCCCGCTCGATGACGCTGCTCACGTAGGCGCGGCGGGTCCGGACATAGATGCCGAGCACCCATGCCCCGGCCACCGTTCCGGTGAGCAGCACCATCGAATCGATCAGATGTGAGGACGGTGCCCACGCGAACGCAGCCAGGATCACCCCCACTTGCGCGATGACAGCGGCGTAGACAACAGTTGCCCGTCGGGAGGAGTGCGCGCCGATCGCGTACAGGGAGATCAGCAGGGCGAAGTCGGCACCAGCCCGGGTGTTCGTGCTCCACTGCGCAAACGCGACCGCTGACTGAACCAGGAAGACGGCGAACGGGGCGTAGCGGCGCCCCAGGAGCGGAAGGGCCAGCCCCAGGTCGAAGGCCCAGGCATAGCCGCTGCCGTGCGTGGTGCCCGGCTTGACCAAGTCGGGCACCAGCCCCAGCAGCAAGACCACTGCGAGCACGGCGCCATCACCGAGGAGAGGATGCGCTCGGTGGGAGCGCACGAGCCGCAAGACGCGGGCCGCCGGCGCGACGAGGGAACTCATGGTCCCATCGTCCTCGCCAACGGCCCGTCGAGCTGCACTTGCGGTCAAGCGTCGCGCCGCTTGACCAGCGCGGCTGCCGCCAGCAGCCCACCCAGCACCCAGGCGAGCAGGACGGCGAAGCCGGCCCACGGGCTGAGCATGTACGTCGTGTGAACGCTGTTGGTGAACGCGCTGCCCGCCCCTGCCGGAAGGTACTCCGCGACAGTCTTGCCCCACGTGCCGGGCATCACCCCGAGGATGACCGGAACGACGATCAGGATGCCGACCAGCCCGGCGATGCCGCCAGCGGTGCTGCGCACGATCCAGCCGAGGACCGCACCGAGCAGGCCGACCATCGCAAGGAAGGCACCGGTGCCCACCACGACCCGAAGGACACCGGGGTCGCCGAGGGAAACACCGTGGTGGTACTGGGAAAGCAGGCCCTCCGCACCGAGGAAGCCGGTCACGGACGCGGTCACCATGGCCGCGAGCGCGATGCCACCGAAGACCAGCGCCTTGGCGAGCACGACGGGGATGCGGCGAGGCACAGCTGCCAAGGTGGACCGGATCATCCCGGTGCCGTACTCGGCCGAGACGAACAGCACGCCGAGGACGCCGATCAGCAGCTGGGCCAGGAAGTATCCCTGCAGCACGCCGGAGGGCGCCGCATCCGCCGGGGCCAGGGTGCTCCACTTCGAGCCGATGCTCCCGGCGATGACCAGGGCAATGACGACCATGGCCGCGACAGCGCCGAACAGGGTGAGCCAGCTGGAGCGCAAGGTGGCGAACTTGATCCACTCGGACTTGACGACACGCGGGAAGGAGACGTCGCGGCGCTGCGGGCGCGCAACTTGCGACGGCACTTCTACGACATTCATCGTTGCGGTACTCATGCTGCCAGCTCCTGGTGGTCGGTGGTGAGTGACTGAGTGTCGGCGGCCCGGTACTCCACCTCGTCCTTGGTGAGCTCCATGAAGGCCTGCTCCAGCGACGCCTGGACCGGCGACAGCTCGTACAGGACGATGCCGGCGTCGGCCGCCTGCTTGCCGATCGTGTCGGAGCTGAGGCCGGTGATGTCCAGCTCGTCGCGGTCGGAGCTGGAGACGCTGACCCCGTCCCGCAGCAGTAGTGAGCGCAGCTGGGCGGCTTGCGGGGTTCGGACGTGCACCGACTTGGTCGAGGCGCTGTCGATGAAGTCCGCGACCGACATGTCGCGGATCAGCCGGCCGCGGCCGACGACGATGAGATGTTCGGCTGTCACGGCCATCTCCGACATCAGGTGCGAGGACACGAAGACCGTACGGCCCTCCGCGGCCAGTCCCTTGAGCAGGTTGCGGATCCAGAGGATGCCCTCGGGGTCAAGCCCGTTCACGGGTTCGTCGAGCATGATCGTGTCCGGATCGCCCAGCAGTGCCGATGCGATGCCGAGGCGCTGGCCCATGCCGAGGGAGAAGGCGCCGGCCCTCTTGCTCGCCACCTCGCGCAGGCCAACAAGGTCGATGACCTCCTCGACCCGGCGCCTGCCGATGCCGGTGGTCGCTGCCATCGCCCGCAGGTGGTTCTCCGCCGAGCGTCCGGTGTGGATGGCCCGGGCCTCGAGCAGCACGCCCACCTCGTGCAGCGGCGCGGGGTGGTCGGCGTACCGGCGGCCGTTGACCGTGACCGTGCCAGATGTCGGGCTGTCGAGGCCCACGATCATCCGCATCGTCGTGGACTTGCCGGCCCCGTTGGGTCCGAGGAAACCGGTGACGATACCGGGTCGTACGGTGAAGCTCAGGTCGTTGACGGCTGTCTTGTCTCCGTATTCCTTGGTCAAGTTGTGCGCTTCGATCATCGTGATCACCTGTCCTCTGCGTGGTAGTAACTCCACGCTAGGGAAAGTGAGCCCTACTGACGTCGTACGGTCGGATGGTCTTGGCCGGGCCGTGCGCCATCACATCGATGTAGCCGGTGGACCGAATGTGATGACCGCGCAGCGTCGTCGGGCGGCTCGGAACCGCGCCGGTAGGCTCGGAGTCATGGTCGAGCTGAACGAGGGGCTGCTGCATCCTGACGTGGCCGCGGCGCTGGCTGAGTTCGAGGTGAGCCACGAGGTGCTGGCCTGCCCGCCGGAGCTGGCGGACACCGCGGAGTTCACGGCGCACTACGGGTTCTCCTTGGACGAGGCGGCAAACACCATCCTCGTCGCGTCGCGCAAGGTGGAGCCGGCGAGGTACGCAGCCTGCGTCGTGCTGGGGTCCACACGCCTGGACGTCAATCACGCGGTGCGCGACCTGTTGGGCGTCAAGCGAGCCTCGTTCGCCGACGCAGAAACCACCACCGCGTTGACGGGAATGCTCGTCGGGGGCGTCACTGCGCCGGGGCTGGTCGGCCTGCCGATCTACGTCGATCGCGCGGTGATGGACCAGCGACGAGTCGTGATGGGCGGCGGCAACAGGTCCAGCAAGATCCTGCTCGCGCCGACCGAGCTGCTCAAGCTGCCCAACGTCCAGGTCACCGACGGCCTGGCCACCGACCGCAGCCAGGTGGTCCCGCCGGCGCGCTAGCGTTCAGAGGGTGGCCTCGCATCCCGGCAACAACGCCCTCGACCCGCAGCTGACACAGTGGCTCCGGCAGCGCCGGCAAGCCGTGCTGGCCACTGCCCGTCGAGACGGCACGCCCCAGACGTCCAACGTCCTCTTCGCCTTCGACGGTGAGCGGGCGCGGATCAGCGTCACCACGAGCCGCGCCAAGACGGCCAACATGCGCCGGCATCCGGGCGTCGTGCTGCACGTCTTGGGCGACACGTTCTGGCAGTACGCGGCGGTGACCTGCACGGCCAGCCTGGGACCGGTCAGCTCAGAACCCGGTGACCAAGCCGGCCAGGACCTGCTGGCGCTGTATGAGCAGATTGCGCAGTCGGCGCATCCGAACCCGGGGGAGTTCTACCAGGTGATGGTGTCCGAGCGCCGTCTCGTCGCAGCGTTGGCACCGGTGTCTGCCGTGACGTCCGGGCTGGCCCAGCAGTAAGCGACGACCAGCCTTTGCGGTTACATCAATCTTCGATATAGTTGCGCGGTGGCTTCTGCACTGCGCGGTCGAGGGCTGGACATCGACGAGCTGACCACGGCGATCGAGGACTTCAACGCGATCTTCATCCGGTTGCCGTCGGTGCGGCGGCTCAACTTCTCCACCTTGTCCGTGCTGCACACGCTGTCCCGCCAGGGTCCGTTACGCCTGACCGACCTGACAGCGACTGAGCAGCTGGGGCAACCGGCGCTCACCAGCTTGGTGGCGAAGCTCGCCAAGGACGGACTTGTCGACCGCCGAACTGACCCACGAGACGGCCGCGCCGTCCTGCTCTCGCTGACCCCCGATGGCGAGGAGATCGTGCGATCGCGGCACGAGGACCGCATGACGAGGCTGTCCCGTCTCGCGGCGCAGCTGAATGACCAGGAACGAGAGGCGCTCGCCGGATCGGCACGTGTCCTGGCTCGCATTGTCGAGATCGCGACGACCAATGGCGACCTCGGAGACCTGAGCAGGGGAGGGGTTCGTCATGCCGGCCAAGGCTTTTTCGCTCGTTGAGCAGACGCCGATCCACGTCTCCGACGAGGTGCTGGACGACCTTTGCCGCCGGCTCAAGGCGACCAAGTGGCCGCTGGACGTGGGCAACGACGATGGGTTCTACGGCGTCCCGCGTGGCTACCTGCAAGAGCTCGCCGCCTACTGGGCCGACGGTTTCGACTGGCGGGAAGCCGAGCGCAGGATCAACGCCTACGAGCACTACCGGGTGGAGGTCGACGGCACACCGGTCCACTTCATGCGCAAAGCGGGCGTTGGCCCGAACCCGATCCCGTTGATCCTCAGCCATGGTTGGCCGTGGACGTTCTGGCACTGGTCGAAGGTCATCGACGCGCTCGCTGACCCGGCCTCGTCGGGAGGCAACCCCGCGGACGCCTTCGACGTCATCGTCCCGTCTCTGCCCGGCTTCGGTTTCTCGACGCCACTCACCAGCCGCCCCGACATGAACTTCTGGAAGATCGCCGACATCTGGCATGAATTGATGACTCGGGTCCTGGGCCATGACAGGTATGCGGCCGGCGGGTGCGACGTCGGCGCGCTGGTCACCGGACAGCTGGGGCACAAGTACGCCGAGGAGCTGTACGGGATCCACATCGGGTCGGCGCTCAAGCTCTCCTTCTTCAACGGTGACAGGGGCTGGAACTTCGGCGGCTACGCGATCCCCGACGACCTTCCGCCAGCCGCTCGGGAGCGCATCATCGCCCTGGAGAAGCGGTTCGCCGTCCACCTGGCGGCGCACGTGCTCGACCCCAGCACCCTCGCGTACGGCCTCGCCGACTCACCCGTCGGCATGCTCGCCTGGATATTGGAGCGCTGGATGAACTGGTCCGACAACGGCGGCGACATCGAGACCGTCTTCAGCAAGGACGACCTGCTCACCCACGCCACGATCTACTGGGCAGGCAATGCGATCGACACCTCGATCCGGACCTATGCCAACAACAACCGCTATCCATGGACACCGTCCCACGACCGCTGGCCCGTGGTCGAAGCGCCGACGGGCATTACCTTCGTGGCCTTCGAGAACCCGCCGGGTGTCGCGACGAGCGACCAGCGCGTACAGAACTTCCTGCAGAGTGACCGCGCCCCTTGGTACAACCACGTCAACGTCGCCGCCCATGACACCGGGGGGCACTTCATCCCGTGGGAGCTGCCCGACGCGTGGGTCGATGACCTGCGGCGGACGTTTCGCGGACGGCGCTGACCGGGTGGCGGACACCTGAGGTTGACATGGAGTCGAGGCGCGACGCCAGCGGCGCTGGGCACCTCCGGCGCGACGTGGCAGGATCTCTCAGATGACCAGCACAGCCGCCGCGGCGCAGCGCTTACGCGACCTCGCGCGGCTGCGCCGGGTCCGCGACCGGATCGATCGGGAGTACGCGCATCCGCTGGACGTCGAGGCGCTCGCCCGCGACGCGCACCTGTCCGCCGGGCACCTCAGTCGCGAGTTCCGGCTCGCCTACGGCGAGTCGCCGTACGCCTATCTGATGACGCGGCGTATCGAGCGCGCGATGGCGCTGCTGCGTCGTGGCGACCTCAGCGTCACCGAAGTCTGTTTCGCGGTCGGCTGCTCGTCGCTGGGCACCTTCGGCACTCGCTTCACCGAGTTGGTCGGTGTGCCGCCGAGCATCTACCGGCGCGATGCGGCGAGCGCGACGGCGGGGATGCCGTCGTGCGTGGCGAAGCAGGTGACCAGACCGGTCAGGAATCGAGAAGCGCCGGTCACCGAGGCACAGCTAGCCTGACTGCCATGGACATCACCATTCACGCGAGCTTCCTCCCGCACGACGATCCGGATGCCTCCCTGGCCTTCTATCGCGACACCCTCGGCTTCGAGGTCCGCAGCGACGTCGGTCACGGAAAGATGCGCTGGATCACGGTCGGACCCACCGACCAGCCCAGCACGTCCATCCTCCTGGCGCCGCCGGCCGCCGACCCCGGCATTACCGACGACGAGCGCCGCACCATCGTCGAGATGATGGCCAAGGGCACCTACGGCTGGATCCTGCTGGCCACCAAGGACCTCGACGGCACCTTCGAGCGGGTGCAGGCCGGCGACGCCGAGGTCGTCCAGGAGCCGACCGATCAGCCGTACGGCATTCGCGACTGCGCCTTCCGTGATCCCGCCGGCAACCTGATCCGCATCCAGGAGCTGCCGAACACCATCAAAGGAAGTGATGCTCCGTGAAGACCATGACCTGTAAGCAGCTGGGTGGGCCGTGCGATCAGCCGCTGCGCGGAGAGACCGCAAACGATGTCATCAAGGCGCAAGACCAGCATCTCAAGGACATGGTCGCCGGTGGTGATGTGAAGCATGAGGGTGCGCTGAAGGACATGAAGGGCAGGTGGAAGAACCCGGTAGCAGGAATGGGCTGGTACCGGAAAGCCAAGCGTGACTTTGCCGCTCTTCCCGAAGCCTGATGAGCACAGCCAAGAAGATAGTTTCTCAGAAGCCGGCTGGACACGGCGCCGACAGCCACGACCTGATCCGCGTGCACGGCGCCCGGGTGAATAACCTCAAGGACATCAGCGTCGAGCTGCCGAAACGCCGGCTGACCGTGTTCACCGGCATCTCCGGCTCCGGCAAGAGCTCGCTGGTTTTCGGCACGATCGCCGCGGAGTCCCAGCGGCTGATCAACGAGACCTACAGCGCCTTCGTGCAGGGCTTCATGCCGACGCTGGCGCGGCCGGACGTCGACGTACTCGAAGGACTGACGACGGCGATCATCGTCGACCAGGAGCGGCTGGGTGCCAACCCCCGCTCCACGGTCGGCACCGTCACCGATGCCAATGCAATGTTGCGGATCGTGTTCAGCCGGCTCGGGCAGCCGCACATCGGCTCGCCCCAGGCCTACTCCTTCAACGTCGCCTCGATCAGTGGCGCAGGGGCGGTCACGATCCAGCGCGCCGGCCAGACGATGAAGGAAAGGCGCAGCTTCAGCGTTCTCGGCGGGATGTGTCCTCGCTGCGAGGGCCGGGGCTCGGTCACCGACTTCGACCTCACCCAGCTTTATGACGACACCAAGTCGCTGAAAGAGGGCGCCCTCACGATCCCCGGCTACAGCATGGAAGGCTGGTTCGGCCGCATCTTCAGCGGCTCCGGATTCTTCGACATGGACAAGCCGATCCGCAAGTTCACCAAGCGCGAGCTCCAGGACCTGTTGTACAAGGAGCCGACCAAGATCAAGGTCGAGGGCATCAACCTCACGTACGAGGGCCTGATCCCCAAGATCCAGAAGTCGATGCTGTCCAAGGACCGGGAGGCGATGCAGCCGCACATCGGCGCGTTCGTGGACCGGGTGATCACGTTCACCGTCTGCCCCGACTGCGGCGGCACCCGGCTCAGTGAGCCGGCTCGGTCGTCGAAGATCAAGGGCCTCAACATCGCCGACGCCTGCGCGATGCAGATCAGCGACCTCGCCACCTGGGTACGGGACTTGAAAGAACCGTCGGTGGCGCCGCTGCTCACATCGCTGGGGGAGACCCTCGAGTCGTTCGCCGAGATCGGGCTGGGCTATCTCTCACTCGACCGCCCGTCGGGCACGCTGTCCGGCGGTGAGGCGCAGCGGGTCAAGATGATCCGCCACCTCGGCTCCTCGCTCACCGACGTCACCTACATTTTTGACGAGCCCACCATTGGCCTGCACCCTCACGACATTCAGCGGATGAACGAGCTGCTGCTGCAGCTGCGGGACAAGGGCAACACGGTGCTCGTCGTGGAGCACAAGCCGGAGCTGATCGCGATCGCCGACCACGTCGTCGACCTCGGCCCTGGCGCCGGTACGGCGGGCGGCACCGTCTGCTTCGAGGGCACCGTCGGGGGGCTGCGGACCAGCGGCACCATCACCGGCCGCCATTTCGACGACCGGGCCGCAGTCAAGGACACCGTACGAGAGCCCAGCGGGTCGCTGGAGATCCGCGGCGCGAACACCCACAACCTGCGTGACGTCGACGTCGACATCCCGCTCGGGGTGCTCACCGTCATCACCGGGGTGGCCGGCTCCGGCAAGAGCTCGCTGATCGGCGGCTCGGTTTCCGGCCGGGCGGGAGTCGTGTCCATCGACCAGGGCGCCATCAAGGGCTCGCGGCGTAGCAACCCGGCGACGTACACCGGGCTGCTCGACCCGATCCGCAAGGCGTTCGCGAAGGCCAATGGCGTGAAGCCGGCACTGTTCAGCGCCAACTCCGAGGGCGCCTGCCCCAACTGCAACGGCGCCGGCGTCATCTACACCGACCTGGCGATGATGGCCGGCGTGTCCACGGTCTGCGAGGTGTGCGGCGGGAAGCGATTCCAGGCCGAGGTGCTCGAGTACACCTTCGGTGGCAAGGACATCAGCGAGGTGCTGGCGATGTCGGTGACCGAGGCCGGCGAGTTCTTCGGCGACGGCGCGGCCAAGACGCCGGCGGCGCACAAGATCCTCACCCAGCTGTCCAACGTCGGGCTCGGCTATCTGAGCATTGGCCAGCCGCTGACGACCCTGTCCGGCGGCGAGCGGCAGCGGCTCAAGCTGGCCATCCACATGACCGAGACCGGCCGCGTCTACGTCCTTGACGAGCCGACCGCTGGCCTGCACCTTGCCGACGTCGAGCAGCTGCTCGGTCTGCTCGACCGGCTCGTCGACTCCGGCAAGTCGGTGATCGTCATCGAGCACCACCAGGCGGTCATGGCGCACGCCGACTGGATCATCGACCTCGGCCCGGGCGCCGGCCACGACGGGGGACAGGTCGTCTTCGAGGGCACCCCCGCCGACCTGGTCGCCACCGGTACCACCCTCACCGGCAAGCACCTCGCCGCCTATGTCGGCAGCTGACCCAGGCCTCGCGGCTGGCGAGGCCGGCCTATCGGGTAACGACGTTTGTTGGACGGCCGCGAGCCTGGGTGTCGCTATCGCGGTCAACGTGGCGCGCTGGCCGGGTCGGGCTCGCGGACGGTCGCCCACCAGGCGGAGAGCAGCTGCAGGTTCTGCGCCGTCGCCGAGCCGGGCTCGGCCGCGTAGATCGTCAGGGTGAGGCCGGGCTCGGAGTTGAGGTCGACGCTCTCGTAGGCGAGGACCAGCTCGCCTACCGCGTCGTGAAAAAACCGCTTCGTGCCGGCGCCGTGGATGCGGACGTCGTGGCTGCTCCACCGCTGCCGGAACGCCTCGCTGCGTGTCGAGAGCTCACCGACCAGGTCGTGCAGGTCTTTGTCATGGGGGTCGCGGCCGGCCTCCGTCCGCAGGATTGCGACGCAGATGTCGGCAGCCTCGTCCCAGCCTGGGTAGAAGCTGCGCGCGTTCTCGTCGAGGAACGTGTAGCGGGCGAAGTTCGGTCGGCCGCTCGGGTCGCGGTCGTAGAGCGGTGCGTGCATCGCCCGGCCGAGCGCATTGCAGGCCAGCAGGTCCATCCGGCCGTTGCGGACGATCGCCGGGCCGGCGGTCACTGTGTCGAGCACCCACTGCAGGCTCGGCGGCGCGGTCCAGCGCTTGGGGGCGCGTCGTCGACGGGTCAGCCGGTCCGCGCCTGCCGCCGCCTGGGCGAGGTGTGCCAGGTGGGTCCGTTCGGCGTCGTCGAGCTGCAGCGCTGTAGCGATGGCCTCGAGCACCGACGTGGAGACGCCGGCGAGGGCACCTCGCTCGAGCTTGGAGTAGTACTCGACGCTGACGCCGGCGAGCATGGCCACCTCGCTGCGCCGCAGTCCCGGCACACGGCGGTCGCGGCCACCGTACAAGCCTGCCTGGCTCGGCGAGACCTTCGCCCGCCGCGAGGTCAGGAACTCGCGGATCTCCGCTCGGTTGTCCACGCCACGACGGTACGTCCCTGGGCTGCGTCCTGGGGTGCCCTGTCAGTACGTGTCATCACCCGGCCTCCCGGATCGGCCGCGTTGCGTGTCAGATGGAAGCACCGGGGGAGCCCGGCCGAGTGTCGGCTGGGGCCCCACAGAGCCTAAGGAGAGAACCCACCATGCGCAGTGTCGTGATGCACGCCCCGGGCGACGTCCGCGTCGTGGACGTCGCGGAGCCGCGGATCCTCGAGCCGACGGACGCGATCATCAAGCTGACGGCGTCGTGCATCTGCGGCTCGGACCTGTGGCCGTACCGCGGGATCGAGCACCTTGACGGGCCGCGCCGGATGGGGCACGAATACGTCGGCGTCGTCGAAGAGGTCGGCAGCGCGGTGACGACGATCGCGCCTGGCCAGTTCGTGGTGGGTTCGTTCTTCGCTTCCGACAACACCTGTGAGATCTGCCGGTCCGGCTACCAGTCGCACTGCGTCCACCGGCAGCCCGGGGCGCCCGACGGCGCGCAGGCGCTCTACAGCCGGATACCGCTCGCTGACGGCACCCTGGTCGCGACGCCCGAGCTGCCCTCGGACGACCTCGTGCCGTCACTGCTCGCGGCTTCCGACGTGCTCGGCACCGGATGGTTCGCCGCAGTCGCCGCCGAGGCCGGTCCTGGCAAGACCGTCGCGGTCGTCGGCGACGGAGCCGTGGGGCTGCTCGGCATTCTGGCCGCCCGGCAGCTCGGCGCCGAGCGGGTCATCGCGATGAGCCGCCATGCCTCGCGGCAGAAGCTCGCCCTCGACTTCGGCGCGACCGACCTGGTCGAGGAGCGCGGCGACGAGGGAGTCTTGCGCATCAAGGAGCTCACCGACGGCCTCGGTGCCCACTCGGTCATCGAAGCGGTGGGTACCCAGGAGTCGATGATGCAGGCGATCCGGGGCACCCGTCCCGGTGGCCACGTCGGTTACGTCGGCGTGACTCACGAGGTGCAGCTGCCGGGACTTGACCTATTTTTCTCCGGCGTGCACCTGCACGGTGGGCCGGCTCCGGTACGCCGGTTCCTGCCCGACCTGATCGACCTCATCTGGTCGCGCCGGATCGATCCGGGCAAGGTGTTCGACCTCGAGCTACCGCTCGAGGAGGCTCCCGAGGGCTACCGGGCCATGGACGAGCGCCGTGCCATCAAGGTGCTCCTTCGTCCGTGACGGCATCGACGAATCGTGAGCTGCCGGCCGTGCCGACGGCGGTGGTTGCGACGGTCGTCTTCCTGACCGCCATCGCGCCGCTCGCGACGGACATGTACGTGCCGGCGTTTCCGAGGGTGGCGCACGACCTGGGTGTCGGCGCCGCACCCGTACAGCTCACCCTCACCACCTTCTTCGTCGGCATGGGTCTGGGCCAGCTGGTCGGTGGCCCGGTTTCCGACCAGCGCGGTCGGCGCCGTCTGCTGCTGGTCGCCACGCTGGTCGTCTGTGCCGGCTCGGTCGGCTGTGCGTTGGCCCCGTCGATCGGCGTACTCACTGCGGCTCGGCTCGTCCAGGGCTTCAGCGGTGGCTGGGCGATGGTCGTCGGCCGCGCAGTCATCGTCGACCTCGCACACGGCAGCCAGCTCGTACGCGTCCTGAACCTGATCAGCGGTGTCGGCGGCATCGCCCCCATCCTCGGCCCCTTGCTGGGCGCTGCCATCATCCAGCTCTCCGGGTGGCGTACGTCGTTCTGGGTCGTCGCCGGACTCGGGGCGGCAATGGCCTGCTGCGTCACGCTTTTCGTCCCGGAGTCGCTGCCGCCAGGGCGTCGCCACGCCGGCGGGCTGCGGGCCTTCCGCCACGCCAGCCGCGAGGTGCTGTCGCATCGGACGTACGTCGGCTACGTCATGGTCAGCGCCTCGGCAATGATCGCGTTGTTCGCGTACGTCGCCACGTCGGCGTTCATCCTCGAGTCGATGAACGGGCTTAGCCCGGTGGCGTACTCGGTCGACTTCGCGGCCAACGCAGCGGCGATGACGGTGGCCGCGCTGCTGTCCGCGCGTCTGGCCGGGCGGGTGTCGACCCGGCGAGTGATCCTGGTCGGTCAGCTGATCGCGCTCGCGGCGGGGCTGGCGATGCTCGGGGGCGCCGTCTGGGCACGGACCCCGCTGCTTCTCGCGGTGGCGTGCTTCTTCGGCCTGATGACGGCGCAGGGGCTGGTCGGCCCGAACGGCGGGGCCCTAGCGTCGGCCGCCGTGCCGGACCACCCTGGTACCGGCTCGGCAGTCCTGGGCCTGCTGCAGTGGGTCGCGGCCGGGACCGTTGCCCCCATCGCCGGTCTGGGCGGCAGCACGACCGCTGTCCCGATGGCACTGCTCATGGTGGCCGGCGCCGTCGTGTCGCTGATGGGTCTGTTGGTGGTGGCCCGTCCCTCCGCCGTCGCAGGCATGCCGACACACCTGCGGCCGCACGACCCCGACGACGACGCCGTGTCGGTCAGCGTCCCGTTCGACCTGCAGGTCTCGGGCCATTGACCCGCCCGCGGCGCGTTCGCGCCGGGTGACCATCACTGGAGAGGAAAGCCCTTGACCACCAACGACAAGGAGCCTTCGGGCGCCGAGAAGATGTTCGGTGACTTCGCGCCCGGGCTGGTGCACTTCACCGACGACGTGCTGTTCGGCGACGCGTGGAAGCGTCCGCAGCTGTCGCCGCGGGACAGGAGCCTCATCACCGTCGCCGCGCTGACCGCCGGCGGCAACGCCGAGCAGCTCACGTACCACCTGCAGTTCGCCAAGGACAATGAGGGAATCGGCTGAGACCAGACAGCGCGCATCGGCGCTAGGACAAGCCACCTTCGGCTAGGGCACAGTGCCCAGGTCTCGAGACACGACGCCCGATCTCCTTGCTAGACGGGTGGGACTGGGCGGCGCGACACTTGGGGACCAACGGGTGAGGGGCCGAGAGCAACTGGAGGCGTCGATTACCCACAGTGACGACGGTAGCAGCCCAGCGCCTGCCGCAGGCCCGGGCCTCCGGGCACCCGTACCGGATGATGGGAGGCAGCCGCAGCGCACCGAAGCGGGTCGGGCCTTAGTCGGGCGGCTTGGCGAACTGGAGACGCTGCGGAGCTTCCTCGCCGACGCCGTGACGAGAGGCGGGTCTCTTCTGATCTCGGGCGAGCCCGGGGTCGGCAAGACGGCCCTGCTCGGGGCTGCTGTGGCGTCGGCGGAAGAGTTGGGCTACCAGGTGGTACGTGCTGGCGGTGCCGAGTTCGAGGTCGACGTCAGCTTTGCCACACTCAACCAGCTCCTAGGTCCGTTTCTGGGGCTGATGCCCCAGCTCGAGTCGGAGGATTGGGAGGCTCTTGGCGCGGCCATCGCGTTGGGGGGCGGCCATGTCGCTGACCCAACCCGGGTTGCGACCGCCACCCTTGCGCTGCTGCGGCAGGCGGCCGCACATCAACCTCTCCTGCTGGTGGTCGATGACCTCCCGTGGCTGGATAAAGCCAGCGCGCGCGTGCTGGCGTTCGTGGCGAGGCGTGTGGCCTACAGCCCGATAGGGTTTCTCGGTGCTGCGCGAAGTGGCGAGGCAGGTTTCTTCGACGAAGTCGACTTCCCGCGTCTAACGGTGCCTCCGCTAGCGGATGCGCAGGCCGAGGCTCTGCTTCAAGAAACCTTCCCAGCACTGAGCAGGAGAGTTCGGCGACGGATCCTTGATGACGCCCGTGGCAACCCGCTGGCGCTGCTGGAATTGCCGGCGGCTCTGGGCGACCGGCGGAACCCTCAGGCGTTCACACATGCTGACGTGCTACCTGTCACCGAGCGTCTCCAGGCTGTGTTCGCCGCACGTGTCGCGGCATTACCCACCGAAACCTCCGAGCTCCTCCTCCTCGCGGCCCTCGACGGAACCGGCGACCTAGGAGTCCTCGCCGACACCGGCTTGCAGCAGGACGGCCGGGACAGCCTGGAAGCGCTGGGACCGGCCGAACGGGCACGCTTGGTGTTCGTCGACCCGACAACCCGGCGCTTGCAGTTTCGTCACCCACTGACCCGGTCCGCCGTCGTGGGTCTAGCGACTGACGCCGAAAGACGTCGTGCTCACACCTCCTTGGCGGCCCGCTTGGTCGATCACCCTGAGAGGCGGGCCTGGCAGTTGGCTGCGGCTGCCCTCGGACCCGAAGAGACCGTTGCCAGCCTTCTCGAGGAGGTCGCCCAGTTGGCGGCCGACAGGGGTGACCCCGTCGGTGCTGTTACTGCCTTTGTGCGAGCGGCCGACCTGAGCCCTGAGCGCACCAACAAGTTCAGGCGCATGGCCCGGGCCGCCTACCTGGGGGCGAACGTCACAGGAGACCTAGGGATGGCGCCCAACCTCCTGGATGAGAGCGAACTTGAGCAGGATCCTGACGCGTCCTTGATGATGACCCTGGCGGCGGCGGCCCAGCTGCTTAACCAGGATGGCGCGCTGGACACCACTTACCGGTTATTGGTCAATGCAATCGACATGCATGTTGGCCCCTTCCGGGCGGACGACCTCGTCCTCGTTGAGGTGTTGCACACGCTGTTGTTGGTCTGCTACTTCGGCGGACGTTCCGAGCTGTGGGAACCCTTCGACACTGCGATGGCTCGCCTGGACCCGGAGCCGCCTCTGGATCTGCGTTTGGTCAGCGGCACGCTGCGAGACCCTGTACGAACAGCGGAAGCCGTGCTGGACGACCTGGACAAGGCGATCGCCAGGTTGAACCGGGAGCAAGACCCAGCCCACGTCCGGCGTGTCGGTATCGCCGCCGTGTTCGTCGACCGGGTGGGAGGTTGCCGCCAAGCCTTGTGGCGGGTGGTGGAGGATGGTCGCGCCGGAGGGGCGATCACCTCCTCCATCGACGCCCTGTTCCTGCTAGGCAACGACGACTTCTTTGCGGGCGCCTGGGAGGACATGGACCGGGTCACAGCCGAAGGATTACGCCTGTGCGAGGAGCTTGGCTACCAGATGCTTGAGTGGCCCGGACGGTTCCTTCGTGGTCTCGTGGCGGCCGCGCGTGGCGACGATGCCACGGTCAGGTTGATGACTGACCGTATGGCAGCTTGGGCGTTCCCGCGCCGCGTCGGCTCCGTCCAGGGCTACATCGACCACATCAACTGCCAAGCGGCCCTCACACGTGGGGACTACGACGCCGCTTACCGGCACGCGTCGAGCGTCAGCCCTGCAGGGGTGTTGGCATCGCATTCGACACTCACGCTGTGGCTGATCCTTGACATGACCGAAGCCGCTGTACGGTCCGGCCGGGCGGCCGAAGCGTCCGCTCACGTCGCTGCCGTCACCAAGGCCAGGGTCGCGCATCTGTCCACCCGCTTGCAGTTCATGGCGCTGGGCGCCACTGCGCTGGCTGCGCCCCGGGTGGAAGCCATCCAGCGATTCGATGCGGCTCTTGCGGCGCCGGACAGCGAACTGTTCCCGTTCCAGCTGGCCCGCATCCAACTTGCCTACGGCGAACACCTCCGACGCACCCGGCACGCAGCTGCGGCCAGAGCGCAGCTCACCGATGCAATGGAGATATTCGGCAGGCTGGGAGCGCGGCCTTGGGCTCAACGGGCAGCACGGGAGCTCAGGGCTACCGGCAAGACCCAATCGGGCCCTCACGGGGCAGCTCACCTGGCGCACGGGACTCTTCCCGACCCTTTGACTCCGCAACAGCACCAGGTCGCGGAGCTGGCGGCGTCTGGACTGACCAACAAGCAGATCGGGGAACAGCTGTTCCTCTCGCCGCGCACCGTGGCGACCCACCTGTACGAGCTCTTTCCAAAGCTCGGCATCACCTCCCGAGCCGCACTGCGTGACGCCCTCGCGAACGACTCCGGGTACCGGGAAACAAGGGACCGTGACGGGCGGTCCTGACCACCTTCCTGCATCTGGCGAGCCGCGGCCGGCCAGGACGGCGGTGCCCCGGTGTCCATGCGGGATGAGCGCCATCAGCTAGGCAGCCGGTCGAGCCGCAGCTGACTGACCGGCCCCAACGCCAGTCATCTGACGCACGCGGCATCACGCTGGCTACCCCTAGCGTCGAGGGACCGCACCCCCCGGACCAAGGAGACCATCATGAGCACCAAGACCCCGACGATCGCGTTGATCCACGGAGGTTTCGTAGACGGTTCAGGCTGGCAAGCCGTCCACGACCTCCTGCGCCAGGAGGGCTACCCCGTCGCCGTCGTCCAGAACCCGACCTTGTCGCTGCAGGGCGACGTGGCCGCCACCCACCACGTGCTCGACGAGTTCGACGGCCCCGTCGTCCTCGTCGGCCACTCCTACGGTGGTGCCGTCATCACCGAGGCAGGCACCCACCCACAGGTGGAAGCACTCGTCTACATCACGGCGTTTGCCCCAGACCAGGGCGAGTCCGTCCAGACCCTCATCGCCGACCCCCCGCCCGGCGCACCGGTGCCGCCGATCCTGCCACCCCGCAACGGCTTCCTCGCACTGGACAAGGGGAAGTTCGCTGAGTCGTTCGCCGGCGACCTGAAGCCAGAGCAGGCCACCTTCATGGCCAACTCGCAGGTGCCCTGGGGTCTCGAAGCCCTTGGTGGGGTGGTCAGCACCCCGGCCTGGCGGTCCAAGCCGAGCTGGTACTTGGTCGCGACCGACGACCGGATGATTCCGCCGCCCGCCCAGCGCGCGATGGCCGAGCGCGCTGGCGCCCAGGTCGTGGAGGTGCCCGGGAGCCACTCGGTCTACCTGTCCCAGCCTCAGGCCGTCGTCGACCTCATTCACACCGCGGTCGAGTCACTCACCCTCGGCTGACCCCAGGCCACTGCCGAGGCCATGAGGGCAGGCGTACAGAACACGCTCCCTCGGCGGACGTGGACAGAAGTCGGCCCGCCCGTCCGGGACCCGGTTTGGGCCTGCCTCATTGTGCGGCGCACGACGCCGCCGACCAATTCGACAAAGTCCCACGAAATGAGGAGATCATCATGGGTACGAAGGACGTCTCACGCCGCCAGGTCTTGGTGGCGGGCGCGGCTTTGGCCGGGTCAGCAGCGCTAATGGCCACTCCGCTCGGGGCGGACGCGGCGGCCGCTGCCACAGCGCAGGCTGCCGAGTCAGGGCCAAACGTCAAGCCGACCATCGTCTTGGTGCACGGTGGCTATGCTGATTCGTCGTGCTGGAACGCAGTCATCCAGGAATTGCAGGAAGAGGGTTACACCGCGATCGCGGGGTCGAACCCGCTCAGGGGTATTCCCACGGACGCCCCGTACATCGGGAGCTTGCTGGACTCCATCAGTGGGCCGATCGTGCTCGTCGCACACTCCATGGGTGGAACCGTCATCACGAATGCTGCCGCGGGAAAGAGCAACGTCAAAGCGTTGGTTTACGTCGCCGCGTTCGTGCCGGACGTGGGCGAGACGCAGGGGGAGCTCATCAACAGGTTCCCAGGCAGCCTCGTCGGGCCAGTGAGCTTAGCGGTCCCCTACGCGAAGCCCGACGGCACCACCGGCACCGACCTGTACCTGAGCAAGGACGGTCAGGCCGCCTTCGCAGCCGATATACCCAAAGCTGCGTTCCGAGTCCTGCAGGCCACTCAGCGGCCATTCGATGCGGCCTCCTTCGTCTACCCGACACAGGCCGCCGCTTGGCGGACGATCCCGTCGTGGGGGCTAGTCGCCGGCCAGGACAAGGCGATCCCGCCCGAGACCGAGCGCTGGATGTACGGTCGCGCGAACGCCCGCAAGGTCGTCGAGGTCCCCACCGCGTCCCACGTCGTGATGATCAGTCACCCAAGGATCGTCGCTGACCTGATCCAGGACGCCGCCAAGGCAACTAGGGCGCGGCTCTGAAGTCATACAGCCAGCGAGTGTGGTCACCTGATCTGGCCCCTCTGGGACCCGTTGTCGCTAAACGGATTTCTGGTCCCAGTGGGGCGGTGACAGCTGTGCTGGGGTGGGCGGTGGGTCGGTTCTCGAATGTTGGCCCAACCCCGGTTGTGATTCTGACCTACCCGCGGTGTCCCGGACTGCTGTTGTCAGCCCGATCTGCGCAGGCGGGTCGCCGACTGAACACCCCGGCATGTCCGGAGGCTCTGTGGTGGACCTCGGCGCTGTTGGAGCGGTTCGACAAGGACGAGGCGCTCGAGGGGTTCGCCACCCTGCGCGGCCGGTGGTTCCTGGGCAGATGCCTCCACGAGCGCGCAGCCGTGAGGTCTCGCATCAGATGCAACTCAGGTGACTAAGCGCCGATAAGCCACATTATGTCAAGTTAAGCAGTGCGGATGTCATCTGATGCAGCATTCGCACCCCCTGGGTGCGTGCCCCGGCATTCCCGGCCTTTTATGCCGGCTGATCACGCGGCTGACCTGCACTGACGGCGGTCCCCCGGGGTGGTGCGAGTACGCCATCGGCGGCCGTAGGTGTGTGGGACCGGGATCAGCGGGCTGGCTGTTGCGACGTCGCTGACGAGTGATCGTGGCCGCCCAGCGCCCTGCCCGTCGTTTGGCTTCGACGAGTCCTCGGTCGCGAAGGGCGTACACGGTCAGCGCGAGATGCGGTTCGGCCGAGGTGACAGGCTCGACCCCTTCGGCGATCCGCCGTAGGACGGTGAGCTGGCGTTCGTTGAGGACGAAGCGAAAGGACCGTGGCATGCACCATCCTCGCGAGTAGAAGGGCCGGCAGGTGTCGGTGCAGCAGCAGGACTTCCACCAACGCTCGGGTGTCCTTGGAGTCGCCGAGCGCGTGGCGGGCGGCGGGCTAGGACGCCACGTTTGTACATAGTGGTTACTTTGTACAATCTTTCGGCGTGTCGCCCACCCCTCCCGCGACCGGCGTCCTAGCCTGCACGCGTGGCTCTCGTACTGGCTCCCCTGGTGGAGGCGTTCCTGGTCGACCGGGCCACGTTGACCCGACGGGGTCTGACCCCGGCCAGCCAGGGACAGTACCGGCAGGACCTGGTGACCTGGGCTCGTCACCTCGCCGAGCTGGACGGTCGGCTTGGTGATCCGCCGACGCCCGATGAGCCGACGCCGCTGTCGCTGGTCACCGTGGAAGACCTCACCGAAGACCGGGTGAAGAACGCCTACCGGTTGATCCGCACCACCGAAGCACCCTCGACGGTGCAACGCCGGGTGGGCACGCTGCGGCTGTTCTGCCATGCGCTGCTCCTCGAGGGTCACCTCGAGGTTGACCCAACCTTGCGGATCGAGGCCCCGACCCGTCCAGAGCGGCTGCCGGCCGGTTGGGACGACGCCGAGCTCGCCCGGCTTGCCGCCGCGGCCCGTGCCGTCCCCGACGGTGACTCCCGCCGCTGGCCGGCACGTGACTGGGCAGCCTTCGCCCTGCTGGCGACCACCGGTTTGCGGGCGGCTGAGCTGTGCTCGCTGACCGACCGCTCCCTGCACCGCGAGCCGGGCGGGGAGGTCGTCCTGCAAGTCATCGGGAAAGGCAACAAGCAGCGCAACATCCCCGTCCCCCCGGAAGCGATCTCGGCCGTAGACTCCTACCGCGCCGAACGCGACGCGCGCTTCGGGAAGCAGGACCCGGCCACTCCCCTGCTCCGGCTCACCAACGGCTCCACGCTGAGCCGAAGCTCACTGAACAACCTCGTCGACCGCTGGATCCGCCTCTCCGGCGCCGACAAACAGGCGGGCGAGGCCGCACACGGGTTCCGGCACACCTTCGCCAAAGGACTGATCCGTCAAGGCGTACCCGCACCCACCGTCCAGGCACTGCTGGGCCACTCCTCCCTGGTCACCACGTCGATCTACCTCAAGAGCACCGCCAACGACACCCGCGACGCGTCCCTCCTCTCCCCCGCCCGCCGCATCCTGGCCCAGGCATCGGAACAGAGATAGCCCCTCCCCCCACCAGCCCGTGCACAGCCGACGCGAGCCGAGCACAGACGAACGCACACGGGCCCGCGACATTGAGCCGTAGGCGAGACAGCGGGCAGCCCTGTGCCGCACGTCGGAGGGCGTCACCTGTTTGCCCTTGGGACATGCCTTGCATGGAATAGTCCTTGCGGGGCATACTGAGTCATGCTGATCGACTGGACCGATGACTTCGGCCGGTGGCTCGACGACCTCGAGGAGAAGGGTGGAGTACCCCTGGAGTGGGCTTTGGCGTTGCTGGCCGAGGTGCGGGACCTCGAGGCAGAGCCGGGACAGGAGACGGCCACCCTCAAGCGGGTCCGGCAGGCCAAGCGGCATCGGCTATGGCGCCTGGCTCATCCCTACGAGCCCGACGTGGCGGTTCGCATCATTGTCTGGTTTCCGGCCCCCGGCCAGGCGGTGGTGGCCCTGAAGGGGTTCAACAAAGCCGCGCTTGGTGACGTCTGGTACGACAGCGCGACTGTCCAGAGCGAGGCGACGGTCGATCAATGGATACGCGAACGAGGGAGTACGGCATGACTGAGAAGAAGCAGGTGACCACATTCCTCAGCGGCGACGAGCGACTGGCCGCGCTGCTGAGCCGGCCGGACCTGGCGGCAGCGATCGAGTCCCGTCGGTCCCGGCTCCGACAGGCCGATCGGGAGCACGCGATCGGGCTGGCCACAGTGCGCGCGGCCGCCCGGATGACGCAAACCGAACTGGCGCGCGAGCTGGGTGTCGGCCAAGCCGCAGTCGCCAAGCTGGAGAGCCGGCCGGACCTGCTGCTGTCCACCTTGCGCTCCTACATCAACGGTGCCGGCGGCCACGCCCGAGTCGTGGTGGACTTCGCGGACGGGCGGCAAGTCGAACTGGACCTCGACACCATCGTCGTGACGGCAGAAGCACAGCCAGACCCGGTGACACACAAGCCGGCCCCCGGCCGCAAACGGCGCGATCCAGCCGTCAAGAAGGGCACATGAAGGTCTTCATCAGTTGGTCAGGCGAGAAGAGTAAGGCTGTTGCGGCGGCGCTACACGATTGGCTGCCTCGAGTCATCGACGCGCTCGAGCCTTGGATGTCAGATATAGACATCGAGTCCGGCAGTGTGCCTATGTCTGTGATCGCCGACTCATTGCAGGATTCTCGGTTTGGCATTATTGTCGTTACCCCTGAGAACTTCAACAAGCCGTGGATCAATTTTGAAGCGGGCGCAATCTCGAAGCACGTTGGTGAACTGAAGTCACGGGTTGCTCCCGTCCTCATTGGATACGAGAAGAAGACCGATCTACCCGGGCCGCTCTCCAACTACCAAGTGACACTCCCCAATAAAGATGACTTCAAGAAGTTGCTCACGTCACTCAATCGCCAAGTTGGTGCAGGTGGGGAGAAGCCCAAGAACGAGGACCTTCTATCCGATGCGTTGGATCAATACTGGTCCCGTTTGGAAGAGCAGCTGACGGAGATCCAAACGGCCGATCCGACCGTTGCTGAGGAACGGGAGGAGCCGGATCTCCTTGTTGAGGTGCTCGGCATCGTGCGTGGGTTGCAGGCGGAGATGGTTGATATTCGCCGACGACTTCCGTTTCCTACCTCGCTTCGCGGCCGCCTAACGGAACGAGCGGTACCATCCGCCACTGGCGGGATCGTGTTTGGGGGCACTGCCACCGGCTTTGCCACTCCCACAGATAATGCCGCAACCGAGCAGCGTCGGCAGTCGGCGATGGACGCCATCAGCGATGTCGTGGTCCGCTCCGGGTTCCCCGGCACAGTGAACACCTTTCGACCCACAGACGATCTCATAAACATGACCTTTGAAGAGACCCCATCTGACGAGCTCCTCGAGCAGTTGCACCTAGCGACGGCCAGCAACGGGTACAACCTAAACGTGCAGGTCATCGCCCCTACCGATCGGCCCTAGCGGGCGTTGGCCTCGTCACGGCCATGAAGACCTCTGGATACTCTGCCGTTTCGCGACGTCAGTTCGCACGTGTCGAAGTCGCCCACGAGCACAGTCTCACGCTGTATACACGGGATTTCATCCATTATCCCGTGTAATAACCGGCCTGTGTCGGGCCGTCGGTGCTCGCCACTGAGCTGATGGCCAAAGCGGCCGCCGCCGACATCGCGGCCGAGCTGGACACCAGGCGTATCGGTTTCCTCGTGCCGCATCATCTCGAGCAACTCCAGCAGGGCAGACTGGTCCGGGGCCATCGCGTTGATCTCCTTCTGTGAGTTCCTTGGCGGGTTTCTCACAGAGCCTGACGCGGTGGCCGTTCAACGACCATGACTGACACGAACCAGGTCAGGACCAGGAACCAGAGTTACACCACCCGAGGGGGCTTACCCCCGTCCCATGCGGGGACGGACTACTCCGTGGCGTCGAGCGAGTCGATCCAACGCTCGAGGCGGCGGCCCTTGCGGGACAGGAGTGCGGGTTCTCTGAGTGCCTGGGTAAGCACGGCGGTGCCCTGGTAGCTGGCGATGAACTCGACGGCGACATCAAGGGCGTCGCGGCGGGCCCATTGATCGGAACTGTTCCTCGGCCCAGGCGATCGGGATCTCCACGAGTCGGGCGGCCGCGTGATCGTCGGTGCGACCTGTCTTGTCCAGTTCCGAGCAGAGGGTGCCGTGTTGGGCAGCCGAACTGAGCGATCCCGTCGTGCTGGTCTGCCAACGTCCGGATGAGAGCCTTGAGCCGGCCCTTCGGGCTGTGATAGCGGTGACCGAGAGAGGCCGTCATTTCCTCGATGTCCCGCACGTGGGCCTCGACGACCGCATCGACGATGGCGTCCTTGGTCTTGTAGTAGTAGATGTTCCCCCGGGGAACATCCGCCGCTTGGGCAATGTCGGCGAGGGTGGTCTTCTCGACTCCCTGGCGATGCAGCAGGTCGGCCGCGTCAGCGAGCAGCCGCTCCCGCTTGCCCGGTCGCGCGTGCACCGGATCTGCAGGTCTGCTGTCGGCTGAGTCAGTCGTTTGACTCCCACGGTAGACATCGAGGGCCCGTCGTGTAAGTTGGGAGTCTAGCTGTTAGTTGGGTTACTAACTAAGTCCGGAGGTTCTTCGCCAATGACGGCTCCGCCCGCTCTCGCCCTCCCCACCTCGTTCCTCGGCACCCGCCGCGGCAAGCTCACCCTGGCTCTCTTGTGCGGGGTCCAGTTCCTGGACATCCTCGACGCCTCGATCGTCAACGTGGCGTTGCCGTCGATCCAGCACAGCCTGAGCTTTTCCCAGCAGAACCTGCAGTGGGTCCTCAGCGGCTACGTGCTCACGTTTGGCGGTTTCCTGCTCCTCGGCGGGCGAGCTGCCGACCTGCTGGGACGCAGGAGCGTACTCATCGCCGGCATCATCCTGTTCACTTTCAGCTCGCTGGCCGGCGGATTGGCGACGAACGAGGCGACGCTGATCACCGCTCGTCTCGTGCAGGGGATCGGCGCGGCGCTGATGGCTCCGGCCGCGCTCTCGATTGTCACGACCTCCTTCAAGGAGGGCGTCGACCGGCACAGGGCACTCGGCGTCTGGGGTGCCATGGGCGGCCTCGGGGCCGCGGCCGGCGTCTTCTTCGGCGGTGTGCTATCCGAGGGGCCTGGCTGGCGCTGGGTTTTCTACGTCAACATCCCCTTCTGCGTGTTGATGCTGTTCGCCATCTTCGGCCTGCTCGACGCCGAGCGGCCCGCCGGAGCGCGCCGGAGGTTCGATGCGCCCGGCGCAGTGCTGGTCACCGGCGGCATGCTGCTGCTCGTCTATGCCTTGATCAAGGCACCGGACGACGGCTGGGCATCTGGTCGGACGATCGGCTCGCTGGTGGGGGCAGCTGCGATTCTTGCGGTCTTCCTCATCAACGAACAGCGCTCCCGCGATCCGCTCCTGCCGCTTTCGATCTTCCGCGTCAAAGGCCTAGCGGCCGCTGACGCGACTCAGATGATCGCGTACGCCGGCTTCC
>JAWWOO010000082.1:0-3646 GCA_033851545.1 Frankiales bacterium
AGGCAAGGTCATGGCGACAACCAACGGGACGACCTGGAGCGCGGAAGCCTCGGGAACGACAGCCACTCTATACGGCGTCAGCTGCCCGGCAGTCGGTTCGTGCGTCGCCGTGGGGCAGGGCGGACTGACGGTGACACGCAGTGGAGGTTCATGGCACATCCACGCATCGGGCACGACTCATAGCCTGGCCGCGGTGCACTGCCCAACGACCAACACGTGTTATGCGGTCGGGGTGGCCGGCGCGATTCGCGTGACGACGAATCAAGGCGCCACCTGGACAGCTCGCACGTCAGGCACTACGGAAATCCTGTACGGCGTCGCCTGCATCAAGCCCAGCTACTGCGTTGCGGACGGCTCCAATGGGAAGGTCCTGGCCACGATAGACGGGGCGACCTGGAAGCCAATCCCGATACCCACCTTTAACTGGCTGAGTTCCGTCGCCTTCCCCGACCTCAACCACGCATGGCTGGCGGGAGCAGGCGGCACGATCGTCGCCAATCCTGCCCTGCTCCCGTCGTGCTCGAGTGTCTCGGTGACTCCTGACGTCACCTCGCCAAAGCCAGTGGGCACGGTGGTCACGCTCAACGCGGCCGCGGCCGGCTGTCCCGACCCCAATCCTTCCTATCGGTTCTACCTGCGCTCCACAACCGGTGTGTGGTCGATCGTCAAGGACTTCAGCCTCAGCAGCTCGTTCGCCTGGGACACCAAGTCGTATGCGCCGGGCACCTACCTGATCGGGGTCTGGGTCAAGGACGCCAAGGGCGGGTTCACGTACGACGCCTACGCCTTCGGCACGTTCACCGTGCAGCGTCCGCCCTGCACCTCCACCAATGTCACCGCGGACGCGACCTCGCCGCAGACATCGGGGACGACGGTGAACTTCACCGCGTCGGTCATCGGGTGTCCGCTGCCCATCTATCAGTGGTGGGTGAACAAGGCGGGCGTGTGGACCATCGTCCCCGGTCACGACTTCGCCCACTCCAGCAGCAGCTTTGCCTGGAACACCACCGGACTGCCGAACGGCACCTACCAGGTTGGTGTGTGGGCCAAGGAGAAGTACTCGCCCAAGTCATACGAGGCCTTCGCCTACGTCACCTTCACATTGGTCGTGCAGTCCGGCAACACCCACTGCCAGGCGGTCAACATCGACCCCTCGCTTCCCTCGCCGCAGGTAAAGGGCGCAAGCGTCACGTTCACCGCCACAAAGTTCAGCTGCGACACGCCTCAGTACAAGTGGTGGCTGCGCAACGCCGCCGGCGTCTGGTCGGTGGTCGCGAACTATCCGGGCACCAATACCTTTACCTTGTCGACCGCTTCGCGCCCGGCGGGTACCTACCTGGTGGGCGTCTGGGTGCGCCAGGCGGGCTCGACCGCCAACTACGAGGCGTTCTCCTTCATCACCTACACGGTGACCAACCCGCCGGTGCAGAGCTGCACCTCGGTGAACATCGCGCCCGACGTCGCCTCGCCGCAGGCTCCCGGCACCGTCATCACCTTCACTGCGGCGGCCAATGGCTGCAACACGCCGAACTACAAGTTCTTCATCGCACCGCCGGGGGGCACGTTTGCCGAGGTCCAGCCCTATGGCCTTGGCAACACGCTGGTGTGGAACACCGCGGGTTTGGCCCCCGGCCCCTGGCAGGTCGGGGTGTGGGCGAGGCAATCAGGCTCGACGTCCAGTTACCAGTCCTTCGCGTTCATCACCTACCAGCTGACCTTCGGCTAACCGGAGCGAGACCCTGCCTCATTCGCCTATTTGATTGACATGACTGCAGGCGGACCTCAGGATGCGTCGCGGGGAAGGGAATGAACCGTTACTACGCCTTTCTGCTGGCGGCGTGCATGAGCATCGGGTTCGCCTTGCCCGCCCAGGCTTCCGCCCCAGCCAACCTGATTACCGCAGCTGTCGGCCCGACGAGCTCGGTCAACCAGCCTGCGCCACCGCCGGGGGCCCACTCTCAGCGTCCGAGGCCGGCATCGTCAAGCACGCGATCGCCCAAGACGCCAATCCCACAGGGCACCTGGTCGTGGCAGAACCCAAAGCCGAGCGGCAACCCGCTTTATGCGATCAGCTGCCCAACCGCGACCGTCTGCTTTGCAGCGGGGTTCGGCTGGCCGATCCAGGCCACGACCAATGGTGGCTCGACCTGGACGCCCCAAGGGGGCGCGCAGTTCATCGACGCCATGAGCTGCGCGTCGGCGACTGATTGTGTTGCCGTCGGCGATAACGGTCTCGTCGCCCGCACGTCCGACGGGGGCACCAACTGGCAATCGACCTTCGTCAACGGCGGCGGTTATCTGTTGGGCGTCAGCTGCCCCACAACGCTTGTGTGTGTTGCGACCGGCTACGCCGGGTCGGTCCTCCGCACCGTGGATGGCGGAGCGCACTGGGGCGCCCAAACCTCGGGCACGACCAACGATCTCTGGAGCGTCAGCTGCCCTTCTACAACACTCTGCGTCGCGGTCGGCGACTTCGGCGCGATCACTCGATCGACCAACGGAAGCACGTGGAATGCTGTGGCGGGAGTGACCACCGCGAGCTTGTATGGGGTGTCGTGCGCGGCCCCGTCCGCTTGCACCGCGGTCGGCCTGAACGGAACAACGACCGCCACGACCAACAGCGGAAGTACGTGGTCCGGCACCGTTTCAGGGCCGAGACAGACCCTGGTTGCAATCAGCTGTGTCGCCCCTTCGTCCTGCTTTGCGGATGGCGTCGACGGGAGGGTGCTCGTCGAGACTCCATGCCATTTTGACTTTTCGCTCGTGGACGGATGCTGGGTTCCGACCTCAACCGCGGAGCTTGGAGTCCTCTACGGCATCTCATGCGTCGGCCCCGCCGTGTGCTTCACCGCAGGCGATTACGGAATCATCGCCACCACTGCGAACGGCGGCACCGGCTGGCATAAGCAGGCGCCAAACCCGCTCGACGTGAGATACGGACTCAGTTGCCCGAGTACTACGGTGTGTTTTGCCGTCGGCAGCGCCCAGTGCACCTATGGAACGTCCTGCATTCCATTTGGTTCAACCATCGTAGCCACGGTCGACGGTGGAACCTCTTGGTCGAACCAGATGGCGCCCACGTCGTTATCGCCACCGCCTCAGCTCAATGGCGTGGACTGTCCGAACACGACGACGTGTGTTGCCGTCGGTTACGCAGGCACGATCGTCGCGACGTCGGATGGGGGCGCGCACTGGAGCGCGCAGGCTGCCAACACCACCACAACCCTGAGCGCGATCAGCTGTCCGTCACTGACCACCTGCATCGCGGTAGGCCAGGCGGGGTTGATTCTGGCCACCAGCGATGGGGGCGCGAACTGGGCGCCGCAGACGTCGGGTACTACTGCCGATCTGAATGGAATCAGCTGCCCGACAACGACCACGTGCTACGTGGTCGGGAACCTGTCCACCAGTCTCGGCACCATTGACGGAGGGGCTCATTGGAACGCCCAGGGGTCGACCGCCGCGCTCTTCGGTGTGAGTTGCCCAAGCGCAACCACCTGTTACGCAACTGGATACAACATTGAAACAACAACCGACAGTGGCGCGACCTGGAATGTTGCATCAGCTCCGGGCTCGGGCTTCTGGGGCATAAGTTGCGTGAGCACGACGGCGTGCGTGGCGACCAACGGGCAGAACGCGGTAAGCA
>JAWWOO010000085.1:0-3815 GCA_033851545.1 Frankiales bacterium
CTCCACCCTCAGCACCAAAACCGCGGTCCCCGGCCTGCAGTGCGGCTCGGCGGCGCTGTCCGCCTCCCCGGGGTCGCCTCAACCCACGGGCACCTCCGTTCGCTTCACTGCCACCTCGACTTTGTGCAACACCCCGCAGTACGCGTTCTGGGTTCGAAACCCGGCCGGCCGGTGGAACCTTTCGCGCAACTACGGCGCCGGCTCATTTACCTGGAACACCGCCGGCCTCGCGGCGGGCATTTACCAGGTCGAGGTGGCGGCGCGGCAGAGGGGCTCCGCCAAGGACTACGACACGATCGCCGTGACGACCTACACGCTGAGCGTCTCGGGTTGCCAGAACGCCGGCCTTTCGCCAAGCCTCCCGTCGCCTCAGCCGCAGGGCACTTCGGTGACCTTCACCGCGTCGTCGACAGGGTGCTCGTCGCCTCAGTACCAGTTCTGGATTCTGCCCCCCGGCGGATCGTGGACCATCGCGCAGCCATACAGCCCGACGGCGACGTGGTCTTTCGACAGCAGCGATTACAGCGGCGCGGATTTCCAGGTCGGAGTCTGGACGCGCCAGGCCGGCGCTGCGAATGCTCACGACAGCTTCTTCGTGTCCACGTACTGGATTCATGCGGGCGCCGGCTGCGTCGTGTCGGCGCTGAATCCGAGCGCCGCATCGCCGCAGGCGATAGGGTCGACTATCACCTTCACGCCCGCCCAGACCGGTTGCTCCAACCAGTACAAGTTCTGGATCCTGCCGCCCGGCGGCTCGTGGCGCGTGGTCCAGTCATACGGCGTGGGCACGACATGGGCGTGGAACACGCGCGGCTACGCCCCTGGCGTCTACGAGGTCGGGGTGTGGGAGGGACGTTCCTCAACGCCCACCGCCCATGAGTCGTATGCCATCACCAGCATCACGCTCCAGGAGGGCGGCTGCGGCTCGGCGAGCCTCGCGCCCAGCGCTGTATCGCCTCAGGCACCGGGCACGTCGATCACCTTCACCGCTTCCTCGATCGGCTGCTCGAGCCCGCAGTACGAGTTCTGGCTCCTGAGGCCGGGCGGCACCTGGACGGTTGCACGCGGCTATGGCGCCGCCTCCTGGACCTGGAACACCGCCGGGTTCGCGCCGGGCACCTACCAGGTTGGGGCGTGGGCGCTGGCGGCCGGGTCGACTGCGGCGCACGACGCCTACTTCATCGGCTCCTACCAGCTGGCGGTGCCTACTTGCACCACGGCGGCGATCGCCGCAAACCCTGCCTCTCCACGAGCTGCCGGAACGTCCATTACCTTCAGCGCGACGTCGTCCGGCTGCACAGCGCCGCGCTATGAGTTCTGGCAGCAGGCGCCCGGCGGGGCGTGGAAGGTGGTCCGCCCCTGGGGCACGACCGCGACCTTCACGTGGGCCACCACCGGAGTGGCGATTGGTGACTACAACTTTGCCGTCATGGCCATCGCCGCGGGCTCTGTCCAGGCTTATGACACCGACGCCGTCACGACCTTTTCGATAAACGGCTAAATAAATTTCCGACAGTCGTGTGCTTGACGTTTCGGTGCTAACCTTGCGGCACTTTCGTCGGCTCGGAGGGTCGGGGGCAGATTTCATGGGCGTGGTTTCGTTGAAGTTCAAGCGGTCAGCACTCGCGCTCGTCCCCGTCCTGGCCCTCCTGGGCACCACCTCGGTGCCGGCGCGAGCATCTGTGCCCGCCCCGCCTAACGCCTACGACGCGATCACAGAGTTCGACGCTTACGCCGGCTCCGGAGCTTTCGAGGTCATTACGGGTCCCGACGGTAACCTCTGGTACACCGGTCCGAACAATGACCGGGTGGTTAAAGCGGATCCCGCGAGCGGGGCCACATTGAGCACAGTGCTCCTCGGCAACGGTACGGGCAGCTGCGCCCCAACGGGCATCACCATCGGACCGGACCGCAACATCTGGGTCGCCTGCTTCGAGGGGTCGTCAGTGGTACGGATCAACCCGACCACCCTCGCGCACACCGCGGTTTCCCTACCTGCTACGGCCCTGAGCATCAAGTTCGGCTGCACCTGTCCGGTCTACCTCGCCGCGGGGCCCGACAGCTATTTGTGGGTGACAGAAAACGGTCCTGGCTACGTCACCAAGATCAACGTCACGACGCTTGCGATACACCGCTATGCGCTGCCTGCGGGGATGGACGCCGATCCTCGAGGGATCACGGTCGGGTCTGACGGCAAGCTCTGGATCGCCGAGGCCTTCATCAACAGGATTGGGCGTATGACGACCTCGGGCACCCTCACCACGTTCGCCGTCCCCACCTCCGACGGCCGGCCATGGGGCATGGTCACTGGGCCTGACGGCAACGTCTACTACACGGAGATCAACGGCAACAAGATCGGCCGAATCACGACATCAGGGGTGTCAAGCGAGTTCCCCATCCCGACCTCGGGGAGCCAGCCTCGCGACATCAACGTCGGTCCTGACGGTAACCTCTGGTTCGCGGAGTACGGCGCTTCGAAGATCGGGTCGATGACCCTCGACGGCATGATGCAGGAAGTCGCGACCACGACCGCAAGTGCAAAGCCATTCGGCATCGTGACAGGGCCCGACGGTAACCTCTGGTTTACGGAGATTAATTCCAACAAGATTGCAAAGATGGGCGCGCGCCATTCCGCCCTGACACTCGACAAAACAGCGATCGGGTTCGGCAACATCAACATCGGCGCAACCACCGCCACGCAGCGCATCACCCTGACCAACAATGGCGCCGAGAGTCTGGCGGGTTTGACACCTTCTCTCGCGGCCGGCGGCGCGGGCGGCCCCAGCGGCAGCTTCGCCAGCGGCGGTGAAACATGCAGCGGCGGCTCGATCGCGGCTGCCGGCACGTGCTATCAGGATGTCAGCTTCACGGCCACTTCGACGCCGGGCTCCGCCGGCAGCCGGGTGGACTTCCTGACCGATGCTGCCACGAATTACCAGCAGAAGCCGAGCGCGGGCCTCTCGGCATCGGTGAACGTCCCAACCTGCGCATCTGTCGCCGTGGCTCCGTCGGTCACCTCGCCCCAGAACGTGGGGACTGCGGTGACACTCAACGCGACATCGGCCGGATGCACTGACGCCAGCCCCAACTACCGCTTCTACCTGCGTTCGCCTGCGGCCGCGTGGTCGATCGTCCAGCCCTTCAGCACCAGCCCGTCGTTTGCGTGGAACACCACCGGTTACGCGCCCGGCACATACCTGATCGGCGTTTGGGTGAAGGACGCTCTGAGCACCAAGACCTACGACGCCTACGCATTTGGCACCTTCACGCTCCAATCCCCGAACTGCACCTCCACCAACATGTCCGGGAGCGCCCAATCGCCTCAGGTGATCGGCGCCACCGTCACGTTCACCGCGAGCGCCCTCGGTTGCCCTAGCCCCCGGTTTCAGTGGTGGGTGCGTAACCCTGAAGCCATCTGGAGTATCGCGGTGCCATTCGCCGCGGGGAACACCTTCTCCTGGGACACCACGACCCTGGAGGCAGGCACCTGGCAGATCGGCATCTGGGCCAAGCAGGTCGGCTCGTCGAAGTCCTATGACGCTTTCTCGTTTCTCACATACACATTGACAACCGCCGCGATCGGGCCCCCTATAAATCAACCGTGTTCGGCCGTCAACGCGGACGCGACGCCCGCATCGCCCCAGGACAAGGGCACCGCCGTGACGCTGACGGCCACCCCGTTCGGCTGCGATGCGCCCCTCTACAAGTTCTGGATTCGCGACACCTCGGCCGTATGGGCGGTCGTTCAGGACTACTCGCCGACCAACACATATGCGTGGTCGACGGTCTCGCGGCCGGCCGGCACCTACCTCGTG
>JAWWOO010000021.1:0-8095 GCA_033851545.1 Frankiales bacterium
CGAGCTGCTGGCCGGGCCGTGGCGGATGCGGCTCACCGCGGCGACGATGCTCGGCCAGTCGAAGACGTCGCACCAGGCCGAGATCGACGCGGCGTGCGAGCTGATCGACTTCCTCCGCTTCAACGTCGCGTTCGCGGCCCAGCTGTACGCCCAGCAGCCGGCGTCGTCGTCGGGCACGTGGAACATGACCGAGCTGCGGCCGCTCGAGGGCTTCACGCTCGCGCTGACGCCGTTCAACTTCAGCGCGATCGCCGGCAACCTGCCGAGCGCGCCGGCGCTGATGGGCAACACCGTCGTGTGGAAGCCGTCGCCGACGCAGCAGTACGCCGCGCACTTCACCATGCGACTGCTCGAAGCGGCCGGTCTGCCGCCGGGCGTCATCAACATGGTCACGGGCAACGGTGGCGCGGTGTCCGACGTCGCCGTGCCGCACGAGCACCTCGCCGGCATCCACTTCACCGGGTCGACGGCGACCTTCCAGCACCTGTGGAAGACAGTGGGCAGCCGCATCGATCGGTATCGGACCTATCCCCGGCTCGTCGGCGAGACCGGCGGCAAGGACTTCGTCCTGGCCCACCCCTCCGCGGACCCCGCCGTGCTGCGGACGGCGCTGGTCCGCGGTGCCTTCGAGTACCAAGGCCAGAAGTGCTCCGCCGCCTCCCGGGCCTACCTGCCGCGGTCGCTGTGGCAGCGGATGGGCGACGACCTGATCGCCGAGACCGAGTCGCTGTCGATGGGCGACGTACGGGACTTCTCGCACTTCATGGGCGCGGTGATCGACGAGCGGGCCTTCGCCCGGCTGACCGAGGTGCAGAAGCGCGCGGTCAGCGACCCGGCACTCGCCGTCGTCGCCGGTGGGTCGAGTGACGATCGAGAGGGCTGGTTCGTCCGGCCGACGATCGTGACCACCACCGACCCCCTGCACGAGGTGATGACGACGGAGTTCTTCGGCCCGCTGCTCAGCGTTCTGGTCTACGACGACGCCGACTACGACGCGGTCGTACGACAGGCCGCGGACGCAGCCCCCTACGCGCTGACCGGGTCGGTGATCTCCCAGGACCGGGCAGCGATCACGGCGGCCAGCGAGGTCCTGCGCAACTCGGCCGGCAACTTCTACGTCAACGACAAGCCCACCGGAGCCGTCGTCGGGCAGCAACCGTTCGGCGGGGCGCGGGCCAGCGGCACCAACGACAAGGCCGGCAGCTACCTCAATCTGGTCCGCTGGGTGTCGCCGCGGGTGATCAAGGAGACCTTCGACCCGCCCCGGGACTACCGCTACCCGCACATGGGCTAGTTGATCACGGTGTTAGCCGATCACTGTGTTAACTCCGTGTTAACTCGGCTCGTTGATCGCGTCGAGCTGACCCCCCTGGGCATGCCCACGGCATGACTCCCGACCTCGAGCAGCCGGCCATCGATCGGGAGCACGACGCGGGTCGCATCCGCTCCCTGTTCGCCGCCCACGCCGCCGGGGTTCGCCCGACGTGCGGCTCGGCCGAGCAGCTGTCGCGGCTCACCGGTGAGCTCATCGGAGCCGAGATCTCGCTGCCGGCGGACGTGCCTGTCTGGCACCACGTGCACCGGAGCAGCCGCGAGCTGCGCCGGGTCCCGTACGACGGCTGTGTCCTGGTCGTCCACAACACCGAGCCTGCGGGGTCGAGCTTTCTGGTCTTCAGCGAGGACGGTCAGCCGCACTCACGTCGGGGGCCGGCCCTGACCTTGCACCGGCCGGAGGACGTCGGTCACGACGACCTGCTGGTGGTGTTCGCAGCCGATCTCGACGGCTGACGCTGGCCCGGGCAAGCGATACGCCCAATCCCCGCAGAGGTCTAGGTTTGCCGCATGACCGATGTCCTGCGTTACGCCGCGTTCACGACCGACCCCACGGGCGGCAACCCGGCGGGGGTGGTGCTCGACGCTGCCGGCCTCGACGCCGCGGCGATGCAGGCGATCGCGGCAGACGTGGGCTACTCCGAGACCGCGTTCCTCGTCCCCGCCGGCGCGGGTGTCTACGACGTCCGCTACTTCGCGCCGACCTCCGAGGTGCCGTTCTGCGGTCACGCCACCGTCGCCACCGCCGTAGCGCTCGCCGACCGAGGCGCCCCTGCGACGCTGCTGTTCCGCACGCAGGCGGGTGACGTCCACGTCACCACTGGGGTGGTCGACGGGCAGGGTTCGGCCACGCTGACCAGCGTCGAGCCCTACGTCGAGTTGGTCTCAGACGAGACGGTCGAGGAGGCGCTGGCCGCTCTGGGCTGGAAGGTCGATGACCTCGACCAGGCCATGCCGCCGATGACCGCCTACGCCGGCGCCCGCCACCTCGTCCTCGTCGTCACCAGGCGGGAACGGCTGGCCGAGCTCGACTACGACTACGACGCGTTGCTTGCCGTCATGTCGGCCCACCGTTGGACCACCCTGCAGCTGGTCTGGCGCGAGGATGCTCTCACCCATCACGCACGGGACCCGTTCCCGACCGGCGGTGTCGTCGAGGATCCCGCCACCGGTGCTGCTGCCGCAGCGTACGGGGCCTACCTCCGCTCACTGGGTGCTGTTGCGGCGCCGGCCAGGATCACCCTGCACCAGGGCGATGACATGGGCCGGCCGTCACTGCTGTTCGTCGACATCCCTGCCGGCGACGGCGGGATCAGGGTGACCGGCACCGCCGTCCCGATCGCTAACCGAGCAGCACCCGCAGGCCGGTGACGGACATCACGGCGGCGACAAAGCCGTCGAGTGCTCGCCAGGCCCCCGGTCGGGTGAGCCGCGAGGTGAGCAGCCGGGCGCCGTACCCCAGGCTGAAGAACCACAGCACGCTGCCCAGCGCCGCGCCTATACCGAACCACCACGGCTGAGTCTGGGTCTGCGCCACGGAGCCGAGCAGTACGACGGTGTCGAGGTAGACGCCCGGGTTGAGCCAGGTGAGCGCGACTGCTGTGCTGACCGCAGCTGCCAGCGACGTGGTCGTGTGTCCCTCGCCGGACTGCAGGGTGCTGGGCCGCAGGGCGCGCCTGGCGGCGAGGGCGCCGTAGCCAAGCAGGAAGACTGCGCCGGCAATTCTGACCAGTCGGAGCAGCCAAGGCCGGCTGTCCAGCGCCACTCCGGCCCCTGAGACGCCGGCCGCGATGAGTGCCACGTCGGACAGCGCGCAGATGCTCACGACGGTGAGCACGTGCCGGCGGGACAGGCCGATCCGGAGGACGTAGGTGTTCTGGCCCCCGAAGACGACGATGAGTGACAAGCCGAAGGCGAGGCCGGTGAGGAGGGTGGTCACGCTGGTCGACGGTAGGGCGTGCGCGTCCGGTAGACCAGTTAAAGATTCTGCATCACCATTAGCATGGCTTATGGCCAATCTCGATCCTGCCCAGCTGGACGCGCTGGCAGCAGCCGTGACGGAGGGGACGTTCGAGGCTGCTGCCCGGACGCTGCACGTGACGCCTTCCGCGGTGAGCCAGCGGATCAAGGCGCTGGAGACCTCGGTCGGCCGGGTGCTGTTGACCCGGACCAAGCCGGTACGGCCGACGGCCGCCGGCGAGGCACTTCTGCGGCTGGCCCGGCAGATAAGCACCCTGACCGCCGACGCCGCCCGCGAGCTCGGTGGATCGGAGGCGCCGTGGGGGCGGGTGGTCATCCCGCTGGCGGTCAACGCCGACAGCCTCGCCACCTGGGTGCTGCCGGCGCTGGCCAAGATCGGCCCGCCGACGGTGTTCGACCTCTACCGCGAGGACCAGGACCGGACCGCCGATCTGCTGCGCGACGGGACGGTGATGGCGGCGGTCACGTCGTCAGCCGACCCGGTGCCCGGCTGCACCGTCATCCGCTTGGGCAAGCTCCGCTACCGGCCGAGCGCGTCGGCTGCCTTCGTCGCACGGTGGTTCCCCGACGGCGTCACTCCGCAGACGCTCGCGCAGGCCCCGATGGTCGTGTTCGACCGCAACGACCAGCTGCAGGACCGCTACCTTCAGCGCCGGGCCCGGCGCCGGCTGGACCCGCCACGCCACCACGTGCCGGCGTCTGCCGACTTCCTCGAGGCCGTCCGGCTGGGGCTGGGCTGGGGCATGATCCCCGACCTGCAGTGGGTCCCCGAGCTGGTCGTCCTCGACCCCCGCGGCGGTGTGGACGTCCACCTGTACTGGCAGCAGTGGAAGCTGCACTCGCCAGCCCTCGAGCAGGTCGCCTCCGCGGTACGGGCAGCCGCGGCCGAGGCCCTCGGTTAGCGGACGACGACGACCTTGCCGACCATCCGGCCCGACTCCACCAACCGGTGCGCCTGCCTCAGGTTTTGGGCCGTGAACCCCTCGAGGGTGGTCGTCAGGGTCGGGCGCAGGGTCCCGGCGTCGAACAGGTCGGCTGCCCGGTCGAGCAGGGCGCGCTGCTCGGCCAGGTCCGGCGTGCCGAAGGTCGAGCGGGTGAACATCAGCTCCCAGTGCCAGGTGAGGCTCTTGGGCTTGAGCCGCTGCAGGTCGACGCCGGTCGCGTCGTCGATTGCCGTGATCTCGCTGAACGGTTTGGCCACCGCGACGAAGGTCGGGACCGTCGAGGCGGAGTGGGCCGAGAAGATGTAGTCCGTCCCGTCGGGGGCGATCGCCAGCACTTGAGCCGCGAGGTCGCCGTGGTGGTCGACCACGTGGTCGGCGCCCATGCTGAGGGCAAAGTCCCTCGACTCATCCCGGGAGGCCGTGGCGATGACGGTCAGCCCGGTGAGCCGCTTGGCCAGCTGAGTCAGGATCGAGCCCACGCCGCCGGCGCCGGGGAGGACCAGCAGCGTGCCCCCGCTGGCCTCGGTGAGCCGGAACCGCTCGAACAAAGTCTCCCAGGCGGTGATCGTGGTCAGCGGCATCGCGGCCGCCTGCGCCCAGCCGAGACTCGCCGGCTTGTGCCCGACGATCCGCTCGTCGACGGCCTGATACTCCGCGTTCGAGCCCTGCCGGGTCACGTCGCCGGCGTAGTAGACCTCGTCGCCCACCGCGTAGCCCGTGACGTCGCGGCCGACGGCCTCGACGACGCCCGCCGCGTCGTAGCCGAGCACGGTGGGTGAGGCGCTCTCCGGCAGGCCTGCACGGCGCTTGACGTCGACCGGGTTGACCGAGACGGCGGCGACCCGTACGAGGAGGTCGTGCGACCGCAGCTCCGGCACCGGGACCTCTGCCTCGACGAGGCTGCGCTCGTCGTCGACCGGGAGTCCCTGGTAGCTGACGATGGCCTGCATCGTGGTCTCAACCCCCGTACGGGCGTCTCGAGCGCGTCCGCCTCGTCGTCGGTGAAGAGCCGGCTGCGGATGACGAATCGTACGCCTTCGGTTGCTCGGGCCCCCACCGCTGCCCTAGCCTGCGGGGGTCGACCGAGCCTGGGGGGACGCATGCGCAAGGGACTTCGCTGGGGTGCGGCACTGGTTCTCGCCGCTTCGTCATGGGGTGCTGCTGCCCCGGATATCGCCAGGGCCGCGACCCGCCTCTCCGTTCACGTCAGTCCGGCGACGGCCTACGTCGGCTCGGTGGTGGTGGTGTCCGGCACCGCGAAGCCCCGAGCCACGGTGGAGGTCGATCGGCTGGTCGGCACCGTCTGGCAGCCGCTCGCGCATGCCAAGGCCCTGACATCGGGGGCCTTCTCGGTGCCGGTGAAGGTGCCCGGTCGGGCCGGCGGGTTGACCCTGCGCGCTCTGAGCGGAACCGCGTTGAGCGGCAAGCTGGTCGTACGGGTCACGAAGGCGATCTACAAGGTGTCCGCCAAGCCCGCGGCCACAATCGTCAACAACGGCAGCCCGATCGTGGTCACGGGCACCGTTTCGGCAAAGGGCAAGGGTGCGGTCTGGCTGCAGCGGCTGGTTGCCGGCAAATGGCACAACGTCAGCCAGGTCAAGCTGACGTCGCACGCGACCTATCGGCTGACGTCGGCCCAGGCACCGGGCTCGTACCGGCTGCGGGTCTACAAGCCGTACACCAGGACCGTCGCGGGTGGAGTCAGCCGGTCGATGACCGTCGTCGTGCTGCGCAGCCCGGCGATCGTCACGACCTCGCTGCCGGCAGGGACGGTGGGCCATGCCTACACCGCAAGCCTTGCGGCGACCTCCGGTCTGCCTCCGTACACCTGGTCGGTTGCCGCCGGCGCACTGCCCGTCGGGCTGACCCTCTCCGCCGCGGGTGCGCTCTCTGGTGTGCCGACCGTCGCCGGGACCTCCAGCGTGACGTTCCTGGCCACCGACAGCCACGGCCAGGCGGTCAGCCAGGTCATCGCGATCACCATGGCGCCGGCGTACGGGCCGTTGTGGGCCTGGGGTTTCGGCACAACCGGTGCCCTGGGCAACGGGGCGATGGTCGACAGCAGCAACATCGTCCCGGTGAGCTCGTTGACCAAGGCCATCGCCATCAGCTCCGGCGCTGGTGCCGGTTACGCCGTCCTCAGCGACCACACGCTGTGGGCCTGGGGCTACAACGCCGACGGCGAGCTGGGTGACGGGCTCACGGCGACGACCAATGTCCCGCACCAGGTGCCTGGTCTGACCCAGGTGGTGTCAGCTGCCGGGGGCTACCTCGAAGCCTATGCGCTGCGCTCCGACGGCACGGTGTGGGCCTGGGGGCGCAACCTCGAGGGCCAGCTCGGCGACGGTACGAACACGAACCGGCTGAGTCCGGTGCAGGTCGGCGGGTTGTCCGGGGTCACGGCGATCGCCGCCGCGGGGCTCACCGGTTACGCGCTGCGCTCCGACGGCACGGTGTGGGCCTGGGGCAGCAACGGCAACGGGCAGCTGGGCAACCGTGTGACCACCAACAGCAATGTCCCGGTACGGGTGGGCGGGGTGTCGGGTGCGGTGGGCATCGCCGCCGGCTTGGCCGACGGCTACGCGCTGCTCGACACCGGCAAGGTGATGGCCTGGGGCAACAACGTCAATGGTGAGCTGGGCAACAACAGCGCCGTGGCATCCAGCACGTCCGCGGTCCCGGTCAGCGGTATCACGGAGATCGTCGGCATTGCCGGCGGCTGGAGCAGTGCCTATGCCTTGCGGGCGGACGGTAGCGTCTGGGCCTGGGGCGCCGGCAGCCTCGGTCAGCTCGGCAACGGAGGCACCGTTCTGAGCAAGGTGCCGGTCCAGGTGACCGGGCTCACGGGTGCCATCTCGATCGCCGGCGGCGCGAACTCCGGCTACGCAGTGCTGGCGGACGGCACGGTGCGGGCGTGGGGGGGCAACGCCTACGGAGGGCTGGGCAACGGATCGAACACGATGAGCCCGCTGCCCGTCCAGGTGAGTGCGCTGACCGGCGTCACGCGGATATCTGCTGGGCTGGAGTGGGCCATGGCGCTGCAGCCCAGCTGACCCGGCCGTACGGGGGCACGGGGTGGGACCAGCTGGTTGGCATCCGACGTCACAGAGGGGCAGCTGGGCCGTGAGGGGACCGAGGGATTCTCCTCTTGGTCCTCCTGCTTTGCTTGGTGCGTAAGGGTTTTCCCCAGGTGGATGACTTGTCCACAGGGGCTGTTTCCTGGTGTTGCCGGGTCTGGGTCGCCGGTATCGTCGAACACATGTTCGAGTCGAGTTCTACGGTGGATCCCGCCGATCTGTTCCCCGCCCTGGCGGCGGCGATCCGGGCGGTCCCGGTCCAGCCGGACCGCGGCGATCCGGCGGTGCCGGTGACCGGCCAGACCAGGGCGTTGCTGGGGTTGCGCCGGGAGCTGGAGGCCCGGTTGCTGTCCCGCCTGGCCGCGGTCGACGCGCAGGGGCTGGCCGCCGCCGACGGGTTCCCGACCACCGGGTCGTGGGTCCGCGGGTTCGGCAACCTCGACGCCGGGCAGGCGGTCAGCCTGGTCAAGGCCGCCCGGGTCACCGCGGCGCTGCCGCTGCTCGCCGAGGTGCTGGCCGCCGGGAAGATCGGGGTGGAGCACCTGCAGGCCGTGGCCGGCGGCGCGGCCCGGGTGCCGGTGGAGGTGCTGGCCGGGCACGACCACACCCTGCGCAACCTGGCCCCACATGCCCGGCCGGGCGAGATGCGCCGGGCCGCGGCGAAGATCCAGGCCTGCCACGACGAGGACTCCGTCGCCGCCGACGCGGCGCACCTGCACGACTCCCGGCAGCTGAGCCTGGCCCGCACCTTCGGCGGCGCCT
>JAWWOO010000043.1:0-24642 GCA_033851545.1 Frankiales bacterium
GTGCTGTTCGGCTCCGGAATCCGCCTGTTCGAGGGCGTGGACGCCGGCCGCGTGGCCCTGGAGCCGGTCCGCGCGGAGCCGACGCAGCGGGTGACCCACCTGACCTACGCAGTCCGGGAGCGGTAACGGTCTCGACCTCTCACAGCGCTGCTGCCCCCGCAATCTTGCATCAGCCGCCTGCTACCAACCTGATGGCCGGGTACACCTAGCCGGTGGTGATGGCGAACTTGCTGAACGTTGCGGTGATCGGCGGCGCGCTCGGCCCGGGGTTGGCGACCAGGATGCCGGCCTTGGCGGTCCGGGAGAACCAGCCGGTCACGTTGGCCGGGGACTTGATGGTCGGCCCGATCTGGGTCAGCGTCCCGCCGTTGATGCTGTACCAGACCGTGAGCTGGTCGAGCGGGAAGCCGTGGACGCCGTACTCGTCCCCGTACGGCACGGGGTCGGGCACTGTCGTGTTGCCCTTGATGACCAGGTCGAGGGTGCTCGCGGTGGTCAGGCCGGTGGGTGCCACCGAGGTGACCGTCCCGCCGACTCCGTTCTCGACGTAGAACAGGGTCAGCCCGGGTGAGCCGTTGTGCTCGGCCTCGAGCTTGATGAAGTTGTTCTGGTCGGGGCCGAAAAAGGCGGCGATCTGCTGGTAATTGCTCGCCAGCTGGTTGGTCGAGCCGATCACCTGCGTGGTGATAGTGAAGGCGCCGCGGGTCGCATCGAAGGACTGGTACAGCGCATTCTTCTGGCTGTGTTCAGCCAGTTGACCGGCGTCGCTGGTGAGCACCAGGCCCTGGGCGCTGGTCGTGATGTGACTGCCGACGCACTGGTCGCCGGCGGTGTTGGCCATCACGCCGTCGAACCCGGTGACGCTGCAGTTGCTCTGGTCGACGCTGATCCCGGAGGTGAGGTCGACGGTGTCGCCGGCGCCGCTCAGCACCCGGCCCTGCCCGGTGGCCGGCATCGCGTTGCTCAGCAGGAGAACGACGTCCTGGAAGTCGTTGTTCTTGTACGCCGGCACCCGGCTCAGGTCGATGGCGACGATGTAGGTGTTGGGGATGCGTACGCGGCCCGGTCCGTACGCCGCGTAGATGCGCATGTCGTGCAAGTAGTGCGCCACCGGCAGGTTGGCGTCGGGAGTGTGACCGGTGCCGGAGTTCTGGTGACCTAGGTTGAGGGCGTCGTCCGAGAAGTTGACGTCGGTGAAGTCGCCGCTGAAGAGGCCGAAGGCGCCGGCCGGGGTGAACGACGTCGCGCCGCTCGGCGTGGGCAACAGCTTCTGGTTCTGGTTGAAGGAGTCGGCCGCGAAGTCAGCCGGGAAGGCAAACAACTTCGTGCAGGCAGCGGAGCAGGTCGACCTCGGCAAGGTCATCGCCGCGCCCTTGGCGTACCAGCCGGTGGTCTGGTAGTCCCCAGACGTGCTTCCGGTGCCGTAATGAGCGACCGGCACCAGGCTGACCGGCTGGGACGGGTCCGCAGCGCTGAAGTACGGCGAGATGACCTCGTCGGTGCCGCCGATCCAGCGGCTGGGGCCGATGAAACGCCGCTGGTAGCCGCCGGGGGTGTTCTCGTCATAGCCGAGGCCGGCCAGGATCTGGTCGAGCACCGGCTCGTTGTTGCCACCGAAGTAGCAGGCGTTGACCCCGGCCAGGTCAGCCGTCGCGGTTGTCTCGCTGGGTTGGTCCGTGGTGACCGTCAGGCTGGCAACCTGGTTGACGTTGCCGATGTCGGCGTTGTGCAGAGGATCTGAGCTGACGGGGCACCCGGTGGGGTCGCTGGGATGGAACTCGATGCTGACCAGCGCGGAACCGCCCCCCGGCACCGGGAAGGACGTCGGCTGGCCAGCGGCGAGCTGGAAGTTGCCGGCATTGGCGCCACTGATCGCCAGCCCGTTGATCTGGATGGGAGTACTGGTCACGTTGCTGAGCGTGAACTGCCGGGCCAACGCGGCCGGACCACCGCGGTAGCTGGAGAACACCAGCCGTGGCGTGGCCAGCCCGAGAGTGGTCTGGTCGGTGGAGGAGATCACGAGCGGCATCGAGGTGCCGGCGATCTGAGTCCAGGCCTTGGTCGCCGTCCCGATGTTGCCGGCGAAGTCGGTGGCCGTAAACGTGACTGTGTGGGGGGTGAGCGCCGTGACGTTGAACGGGTCGGTGTACGGGGTCTCGGGGCCGCTGTCGAGGCGGTAGGTCAGCGTGTTGATCCCGCCGTCGTCGGTGGCGACCGCCTTGACCTGCACAGTGCCCTTGTAGGTCATGCCGTTGTCGGTGGTGGTGCCGATCGGGGTCACCACCACGTCGGGCGCGGTCGTGTCAGGGGCTGCTGACGTCTGCGACCAGGACGCCGAGGCCACCCCGATGTTGCCGGCGGAGTCGGTGACCGTCGCCTGGAGGGTGTGGTTGCGCAATGACTGCACGACGAACGGCGCGGTGTAGGGGGTCGCTGCCGCCCCGTCCAGCGCGTAGGTCAGGGAGCCGATCGGCAGGCTGCCGGCGGTCGTGGTCAGCGTCACGGTCACGTCGGTCGTGTAGACGCCGCCACCGTTCTGGGTGCCGGCCAGCGTCACGCTTACCTTGGGCAGAGTGATGTCCTTGAGGGCGCTGATGCTCCAGGTCCGACTGGCCGAGACCGTTCGATTGGCGTTGTCGGTCAGGGTCAGCTTGAGAGTGTGGGTGCCTGGCGCACTGACCGATAAGCCCGCGGTGTACGGCTTGGTAGGACCGTTGTCCAGCGAGTAGGTCAACGTCTTGACGCCAGCGGGAGCGGTCGTTGTTGCAGTCGCCACCACGGTGCCGGAGTAGACGCCCGCGCTGACCACTTTGCCAGCCAGGGAAACGGCCACTGTGGGCGCGGCCGGCGGCGCGGCGACCGTGACCTTGACGGTCCGGCCCACGCCGCTGGCGATGGTGGCGGTCAACGGCGATCGGACGCGCAGCGCGTACACGCCGGTGGGCTCGACCTTGCTGAGCGAGTAGGTCGAGGCTGCCGACAGCTTGGCTGAAGCGATGGCGTGCCAGGCGCCGTGCTGGAGCACCTCGAGCCGGACTGTGCCCTTGACCTTGGGACTGACGGAGCCGGTCACGACGATCGGGGTGGCCGACGGCACCGCGGGTCGGGCTACGTTCTTGACCTTGTAGGCGGTCTTGACGACGTGCACGTGCATCGTCTTGCTGATGACGGCCTTGGCCGCGCTCGACGCAGCTCGGGTGACCCGGTAGATCGAGGTGCCCAGGGTGGCGGAGGTCTTGATCGCGAACGAGTAGCTGCCGGACGCGCTCGTCGGCTTGTGCGCGACCTGGACCCACCTGCCGGCCGAGTAGCGCTGGAGCATGACGACACCCGTGCCGCGCGGGGTCACCGTGCCGGCGACGGTGACGGTGTTGTGGGGGAGCACGGTGAGCGGGGTGGCTGTCGCCGAGAGATGAGACGTCGCTGGGTGCCCGGCCGCGTGCGCGGGAACGGCCGACATCAGGGAGAGGGCGGTGACCGCCGCGACGAGCAGTCGAGCGGGCGCGCGGAAGAGACGGTGACGACGCGCTCGCGTACTGATGATGACCCCCGGTCGTGAAGTGCCGCTGTCCATGCCTGGCGCCGCCAATACCCTATGTCACCGCCAGTACACTCCTGGGCGGATGCTCACGCTCAGCAACTTCACCGAGCGTGACCGTGCGTGAAGTGTAGTTGAACGGCGAACGAAATTGTGGGTCCGTTCGGGTTACCGCTGCCTGTGACCAAACGACTACAGAACGCAACAATCCTGCCGGGGCATAGAGTTTTGCGCCATGGTGCCGTCGTCCGCGCAGACCCTCCCTGCTGGTCTCCACGCTGATATCGAACCGGCGGTTCAGCCGTTACGCGACCTGGTCTTCCGGGGCGGTCGCATCCGCACGTTCGACCCCGCGGCCCCGACGGTGGAGGCGCTGGCCGTCAGCGGAGGTCGAATCGTCGCGGCGGGCGACGAGGCCGACGTACGGGGCTCTGTCGCGGCCGATGCCGAGGTGGTCGACCTGGCCGGCGGGCTGCTCGTCCCCGGTCTGCGCGACTCACACAACCACCCGTTGCAGGGCGGACTCGACCAGCTGTCCTGCGACCTGACCAGCCTGCCGGTGGACGTCGAGGGCTACCTCTCGCTGGTGGCCTCGCACGCCGCCGCCAACGCCGACCTCGAGTGGGTCACCGGCGGCGGCTGGTCCTTGAGCGCCTTCCCCGGCGGGAACCCGACTGCCGCGATGCTCGACCGGGCCGTCGTCGACCGGCCGTGCTTCCTGGTCAACCGCGACCGGCACGGTGCCTGGGTCAACTCCGCGGCCCTCGCCCGGGCCGGCATCACCGCAGCCACCCCCGACCCCGCCGACGGCCGGATCGAGCGGTTCCCCGACGGATCGCCGACGGGTGCCCTGCACGAGGGCGCGACCCGGCTGGTCGCCGAGCTGATGCCCGTACCCGACCTCGACCTCTGTGTACGGGCCCTGCTGCGCGCTCAGCGGCACCTGCACGCACTCGGCATCACCGGCTGGCACGACGCCATCATCGGCGAATACCTCGGCTACCCCGACCCGTACGACGCCTATCGGCGCCTCGATACCGAGGGCGCGTTGACGGCGAGCGTCACGGGGGCGTTGTGGTGGGACCGGCATCAGGGCGTGGAGCAGCTGCCAGGGATGGTGGCGCGGCGAGCGGAAAGCCTGCAGGGCAAGCGATTCCGGGCCACTGCGGTCAAGATCATGGTCGACGGTATCGTCGAGAGCGGCACGGCGGCGTTGCAGTCCCCCTACCTCGGTGGGCACCTGTGCGGGACCGGGAAGCGCTACCTCGACGCCGACGAGCTGCGCCTGGCCGTGGCGGCGATCGACGCCGAGGGCTTCCAGGTGCACCTGCACACGATCGGCGACCAGGCTGTACGGGACGCGCTCGATGCGATCGCCGCCCTGCCGGACCCGCGCCGCCTGCGTCACCAGCTGGCCCATCTGCAGGTCGTGGACCCCGATGACGTCCCGCGCTTCGGGGCGCTGGGCGCGACCGCCAACCTGCAGATGCTCTGGGCCTGCCTCGAGGAGCAGATGACCGAGCTGGTGCTGCCGGTGCTCGGGCCCGAGCGCAGTGCCACGCAGTACCCGTTCACCTCGATCCTGCGCGGGGGCGCGGTTCTCGGTGCCGGCAGCGACTGGCCGGTCAGCACCGCCAACCCGTTCGAGCAGATCGCGGTCGGCGTGAACCGCACGGTGCCAGGGGATCCGTCGTCCGAGCCGTTCCTGCCGGACGAGCGGCTGTCGCTCGACCAGGCCCTGGCGGCGTTCACCGTGGGGGCTGCGTGGGCCGACCACCGGGACGACGACCGGGGGGTCCTGCGGGTCGGGGCGCGGGCAGACCTCGCCGCGTTCGACCGCGATCCCTACCTGCTTGACCCGGCGGAGCTGGCATCCGTACGGGCCGTCCGCACCTACGTGGACGGCGCCTGCGTCTTCGAGGCCGGCTGATGGACGTGCCCATGTGGACCGAGCTGGCGGCGCTGCTGGTGGACGTGCCAGTTCCGGAGCCGACGCTGCGTGGGGCGATCCGCAGCTTCGACGGGGACGACGAGAGCCGAGGGCGCCACGGATTCTTCGGGCGGGCGGGCACCCCGCTGCCGGTGTTCGCCTGGCACGGTGTCGGCGCCCCGGCGCCGTACCGCGTCTGGCGTGACGGGCTGCTGGTGCGGATGGAGCGACCGGACGGGTCGCCCTCGCTGATCGTCGGCAGCGAGCTGTGCTGGCAGTTCCACGCGGACGGCCGGGTAGTGGCCTCGCCGCTCAGCGCTCTCCGGTACGGCGGCCAGGGCACGGACCTGATCTGGCACCAGGCCGGCGAGCGGCTCTTCGGTCCGTACGCGCGCAAGCCCCTCGGTCCGGTCGAAGCCACGACGTTCCTCGGCCGGCCGGCGTGGACGGTCGAGCTGGGGCCGCCGCCGGGCAAGGCGTTCCACAGCCGGTGGGTCGTCGACGCCGAGACGGGGATCCTGCTGCAGGACCACAACACGACACTGGGCTCGGTCGACGAGTGGGTGGAGCTGGTGGTGGGAGAGCCGCTCGAGCCGGCCTTGTTCAGCTATGACGGCCCCTCGATCACCGAGGCCGACGCGCAGGCGGCAACCATGGCGCAGCACGAGCGGGAGCTGGCCGAGCGGCGCGAGTGGTTGCTGGCCAACGTCGTCTCGCTGCCGCTGCGGGTCGAGCTGGCCTCGACCGTGCAGCTGCACGCCTGGGACGACGAGACCGGCGCCTTCGAGGCCAGCCTCGGCGAGGCCGGCTACGGCTCACTCGCCCGCCGGCCGAGGTCAGACACCGAGTGGGACCTGCGCTGGCACGACGTCGGCCATCGCTGGTCGGACGACCGCTGGGACTGGGCGCTGAGCCTGCACCAGGAGCAGCTCACCGAGGCCGGTCTCGAGGCCCTCAAGCGCCAGCTCGGACGTTGAGTACGCCTGACCAGACAGCTCCACGATCCTGGCGGGTCGGGCTGCCCAGGGGACCGATGTTCAGCCCGCGCCCTTACGATGTCCCGATGTCTGCCACGCTCGCTGCGGCCACCACCAGCGCCAGGGATGACGGCGTGCTGCCCGCGGTCACAGCCGAGACCCTGCGCGATCGGCTGGTCCCGGCCTTCCTGGGCAGTCGGTGGGCGGGATGGGCCGGCCCGATCGGCGTCACGGTCCTCGGGTTCGTCCTGCGGGTCTGGGGTGCCGGGTCACCCCACGACATCATGTTCGACGAGATCTACTACGTGCACGACGCCGTCACGATGCACTCCGACGGTGTCGAGCTCGCCCCGAACAACGGCGACACCTCAGGGGAGTACGTCGTCCACCCGCCGCTGGGCAAGTGGATGATCTCGCTCGGCTTCTACTTCTTCCACGTGCACATGAGCGCCTACAACCCGGCGTCAGCCCTCAGCAAGGGCAAGATCCCGCCGTACACCTACACCGGCGCCTTCGCCTGGCGGTTCATGTCCGTGGTGTTCGGCAGCCTGGCGATCCTGCTGCTGGCCCGTACGGCCCGCCGGATGACCCGGTCCAACCTGCTCGGCACCATCGCCGGGCTGCTGCTGGCCCTGGACGGGCTGGAGTTCGTGCAGAGCCGGATGGCCCTGCTGGACATCTTCCTGATGTTCTGGATCGTCGCCGGCTTTGCCTGCCTGGTTCGCGACCGTGACCACGCCAGGGAAAAGCTCGCCGAGGCAGTCGAGCGGGGCGATCTGCCCGGCCGCAGGGTCTTCTCGGGTACGGGCTGGCGTCCGTGGCTGTTGATGACCGGCATCTGCACGGGCGGAGCCTGCGCGACGAAGTGGGACGGCGTCTGGTTCCTCCCGGCCTACGCGTTGCTCGCCGTGGTCTGGGAGGTCGGGGCGCGGCGCACGGCGGGCGGCGACCGGCCGTGGCGGTCCACCCTGCGCCAGGCCTGGTGGCGGATCCCGGCCTGGATGGGCGCCGTGCCGGTGGCGCTCTACACCGCGACATGGACGGGCTGGTTCCTCGCCGGGAACAAGGCCTACGAGCATGACGACTTCGTCAGACCGGGCCAGAACACCTGGCAGCACACGATTGCGGTCCTGCACGGCTGGATCCACTATCACGAGGACGCGTTCAAGTTCGCCCGCACGCTCTACTCGCCGCATCCCTGGTCGTCACGGCCGATCTCGTGGCTTTTCATGTCCCGCCCGGTGCTCTACTACTCGACCGGTCCCAAGGCTGGCCAACAGGGCTGCAAATCGGGCACCTGCGTGCGCCAGGTCCTGGGCACCGGGACGCCGGCGATCTGGCTGCCCGGCGTGATCGCCCTGGTGGTGGTCACCTGGTGGGCCGTTGCCCGGCGGGACTGGCGGGCGTCGGCGATCGCCGTCGGCTTCGCCACGACCTTCCTGCCATGGCTGCCCTTCGCTGCGTACATCCCGGGCACCGGGTCGAGGTCGCGGACGATGTTCTTCTTCTACGAGCTGGCCGGTCTGCCGTTCGTGGTGCTCGCCATCACGCTGTGCCTGGGGTTCGTGCTTGGGCCGCCGGGTGCCGCGCTGCGCAGGCGGATGCTCGGGGCCGGCCTGGTCGGCGTCTATGTCGCCCTGGTGGTCGTGAACTTCTGGTTCCTCTTCCCGATCCTCACCGGAGGGACCCTCAGCCACAGTCAGTGGGCCATCAGGATGCTGTTCCCCAGCTGGATCTAGTCGTCCTCCGATCCGTTGACCTCCCGGGCCATCGCCGGCGCGAGCGTGTAGTCCACGAGTCCGACGACGTTGCCCCACGGATCGGCGATTTCGATGATGAAGCCGGTACGCAGCTCCCGTACCGGACCGACCGGATCCACGCCGCGCGCGTGCAACGTGAGCTCCGCGGCGTGGGCGTCCGGCACCTCGAGCCACAGCCGAGGCGTGGCGAGCGGCGGACCCGGCGGCAGCTCAGGGTCGAGGCGGATCAGCAGGCCTGGCTCTTCGGCACCCAGCTGGTAGCCGACGATGCCGGCCTCAGGGAAGGCGAACGACTCGGGCAGGCCGAGGATGTCGGTGTAGAAATGCCGCGCCTGCAAGACATCTCCGACCGCGAACAGGATGTTGTCGACGCCGAGGATCTCCATGGGGCCTCCTGGGGCGAACCCGATAGCGTGCCTTGCATGACCAAGCAGCAGTGGCAGGTGCGTCCCGCCCGGCCGGATGACCTCGCCCGGTGGCGCGAGCTGTTCAAGGGCTACACCGACTTCTACCAGATCGTGCAGACCGACGAGTCGGCGGCGCTGGTCTGGTCGTGGATCCAGGACCCCGCCCACCCGGTCGGCTGCCTGCTCGTCGTGGACGGCGGCGACCGGCCCGCCGGCCTGGCCCACTACCGCCCGTTCCCGCGTCCGGCGTCGGCGACGACTGGCTGCTACCTCGACGACCTGTTCGTCGACCCGGCCGTACGCGGCGGAGGCGCTGCTGATGCGTTGCTGGCCGAGCTCCGCCGGCTGGCCCAGGTCAACGGCTGGAGCGTGGTCCGCTGGATCACCGCCGACGACAACCATCGCGCGCGCAGCAAGTACGACCGGTACGCGACGCGGACGATGTGGATCACGTACGACATGGCGCCCTGACCAAGGGTGCATCTCCGGGCGAACCCTGAGCCGTACGGCGCCCGGCTGTGTGACCATCGGGTATGGCAATCCGCAGCGTCGAGCCCGTGGGCCGGCGCTACTACCGCAGCGACGACGGCCGACTGATCGCGGGGGTGGCCGGAGGGCTCGCCGAGCACCTCGGGATCTCGGTCGTCGTCGTACGGGCTGCGTTCGTCCTGCTGATGGTCGCCGGCGGCGCCGGGCTGCTGATGTACGCGGCCTTCTGGGCGCTCGTCCCGCAGCGGCAGACCGGCGGTGTCGTCCGCAGGGCCGACCTCGGTCAGCTGGTCGGGTTCGCCTTCCTCGGCATCGCCGGAGAGGTCTTGGCGCAGGCGATCGGACTCGGGGTCGGGCCGGCCACGTCCTGGCCGGTGTTCGTCGCCGCCGCCGGCGGAGCATTGATCTGGCGGCAGGCCGATCTCGCGCAGCGCACGCGCTGGCTGTCGACCGCTCGTACGACGGCCCGGGGCAGCTGGCGGCCCATGGGCGAGTCCTCGGCCGCGGCGCTGCTGCGGGTGATCCTCGGCGGAGCCCTGCTGCTCGCCGGGCTGTCCGGGTTCCTGCTCGCGCACGGCGCACTGACCCAGATGCGCAACGCGTTGCTGGCCGCGGCGGCCGTGGTCGCCGGGACCGCGGTCGTGGCCGGGCCGTGGCTGATCCGGATGGCCGGCGACCTGGCGGCCGAGCGCCGTGAGCGGATCCGCAACCAGGAGCGGGCCGAGCTGGCGGCCCGCGTACACGACTCGGTGCTGCACACGCTCGCCCTGATCCAGCGCAACATCGACGACCCGCGGGAGATCACCCGGCTGGCCCGGGCACAGGAACGGGACCTGCGGTCGTGGCTCTACCGGCCGGGGACGCCGGCGCCAAGCGACCGGCTCGGGGCGGCGGTCGAACAGGCCGCCGGCGAGGTCGAGGACGCCTACCGGGTGTCGGTGGACGTGGTCGTTGTCGGCGACGCGGTCCTCGACGAGGCGCTGTCCGGTCTCGTACAGGCTGCTCGCGAAGCGATGGTGAACGCTGCGAAATCCTCTGGTGCGCAGGCAATGTCGGTCTATGTCGAGGTCGAGGGCGCTCAGGTCAGCGTGTTCGTGCGCGACCGTGGGCGGGGCTTCGACCTGGACGCTGTCGAGGCTGACCGCTACGGCATCAAGCAGTCGATCGTGGGGCGTATGCAACGCTTTGGGGGCACCGCGCAGATCCGGACCGCTCCGGGTGACGGCACCGAGGTGGCGCTGACCATGCCGATCGGGAGGACGACGTGAGCCTGCCCCGCGTGGTGCTCGTCGACGACCACCGGCTGTTCCGGTCCGGTGTGCAGGCCGAGCTGGGGCAGCGGGTCGAGGTCGTGGGGGAAGCCGAGGACGCGCCGACCGCGATCAACGTAGTCCGGGCCACCGTGCCCGACGTCGTGCTGCTCGACGTGCACCTGCCCGGCGGTGGTGGGCGTGCGGTGCTGGAGGCGTTGCGGGACGAGCTGCCGACCGTACGGTTCCTGGCGCTGTCCGTGTCGGACGCTGCCGAGGACGTGATCGGGGTGATCAGGGCGGGCGCCAGGGGCTACGTCACCAAGACCATCTCCGGCGCGGACCTGGCCGACGCCGTGGTCCGGGTGGCCGACGGCGACGTGGTGTTCTCGCCCCGGCTGGCCGGCTTCGTGCTGGATGCTTTTGCCGCAGTACCAGGCAAAGTCGTCGAGCCGGTTGAGGGGGGCTCCGACGACCTGGACGTCCTCACGCCGCGCGAGCGCGAGGTGCTGAGGCTGATCGCCCGCGGATATGCGTACAAGGAGATCGGCAGGCAGCTGTTCATCTCGGTCAAGACGGTCGAGACCCACGTGTCGGCGGTGCTGCGCAAGCTCCAGCTGTCCAACCGCTATGAGCTTTCGCGATGGGCCACCGACCGCCGGCTCATCTAGCCGTACCGGCCCCGGGTCGCGGGGGTCACCCCGTGTTCACCGTTGCCCAGAAGTCGCAATTGTGCTCGGCAGCGATGCTGGACGACACGGAGTTGCCGGTGGGGCGCAGGACGAGGGTCTTCTGCGTCGCGGCGGTGTACCTCGGCCAGGCCGGCAGCCCCTTCACGTGCGGGTTGCCGGTGCGGGCGAACGCCGCCCAGTACTTCATCATCTGTGCCGAGAGCTTCTTCTCCTTGGCGGTCAGGGGACGGTCGCCCAAGGTGAAGTTGAACAGGTAGGCCAGCTCCGCGCTGTGCGCGTTCGACATGTCGATGCCCGGCGGCTGGAACCCGTACAGGGTGGGTGACGTCGGGTCGTTGAACTCGTACCGGTAGGTCGGGGTCGCGCCCGCGAACTGGTTGGCAGACGCGTTGACGGCGCAGGCGATGCCGGAGTCAGTGGTGACCGCGGCCAGCGCGTAGAACGGGGACGGGTAGGCGGAGAGCGGGTACTTGGCTAGGACAGCCGCAGCGTTGGCCCCGTACGTCGCAGTGATCTGGGCTGTGTACTGCGCGGCCGTGAGATCGGGGTTGGAGATGATGAACAACTTCCCCTCACTGCGGACACCGCCGATCATCACCGGCACCTTGTTCCAGTGCCCGGCCGCGATGGCGGCAGTGGGCTGTTCGGGGACAAGCCCCGTGCCATAGGTCTCACCCGCGACGTTGTAGGTCTGGGCGGCGTCGATCAGTGCCGGCGCCCAAGCCTTGCGGAGGCAGGCGACCTGCATGGCGGGATCACTGCAACCGGCGGCCTTCGCGAAGTTGGCGCCGGTCGTCTCGGCGGCGGCGAGCGAGTGGGTGCCAAGGCTGCAGCCGAGGCTCTCGACAATGGCTCGGCTGAACAGCCCCTTGGCCTTCGGGCTCGCCAGGAGGGTGCAGACCGAGCCACCGCCGGCCGACTGGCCGAAGATGGTCACCCGCCGCTTGTCACCGCCGAAGGCGTTGATGTTCTGCCGGACCCATTTCAGAACCTGGATCTGGTCCAGCGTCGCGTAGTTGCCGGAACCGACCGACGGGCTCTCGGCGTCGAGCTGCGGCAGGGCCAGGAAGCCCAAGGCACCCAGCCGGTAGTTGGTGCTGATGACGATCGAGTGGGTGAGCGTGGCCATTGTCTGGCCGCCGTAGATGACACCGGTGCCCTGGGTCCAGCCGCCGCCGTGGTACCAGACCAGGACGGGCAGCTTGGCGCCGGGCTTCGTCCCTGCGGGGCGGTAGAGGTCGAGGTAGAGGCAGTCTTCACTGACCGCCTGCGTCTCGCGGACGCCGGTCGGCTGGAACTGCAGACAGGCCGGGCTCTGCCGGGTCGCGTCGCGGACGCCCTTCCAGGATGAGTGCGGAACCGGCGCGTGGAACCGCAGCCCCTTCACCGGTGCGGCCGCGAACGGGACACCGAGGAACCGGTCGGCCCCGCCGGCACTGATGCCGCGGAGCCAGCCGTTGCCGGTCTTGACCAGGGGGTTCGGGGCTGCCTTGGCCTTGCTCGCTGCGGCTGCCGGCTGGGCGAGCATTGCGCTACCGAGCAGACCGGCGCTCGCGACGAGCGCGACGAGCGCGCGAATGCCCCGACCGTGGATGCTGGATCTCGTACGCATGCGGCTGCCCTCCCAGGTGCGAACACCGATGTTCGCAAACAGGGCATATCATCTCGAATGGGGCAAGTCCAGAGACGGCCAGCGGCGAGGGCGGCGTCTCGGACAGGCGTCTCTCCACAACCCGGCGTGGGCCGCTCGTACCGTCGCCGTTCGAACGTAGGATCGAACCCACGATGAGCACCCTGTTCGATGACGACCTCCCGCTGCCCGAGCCGCCGCCCTCCCCGGATGACACCGGGCAGGGCCCGCGCCGCCCGGTCATCGACGTCGAGGCCATCCTCGAGGGGCTCAACCCACAGCAGCGTGCCGCGGTCGTTCATGAGGGCTCGCCGGTGCTCGTCGTGGCCGGCGCCGGGTCCGGCAAGACCCGGGTGCTGACCTCTCGGATCGCCTACCTGCTGGCCGTACGCAAGGTCAGTCCTGGCGCCGTGCTGGCCATCACCTTCACCAACAAGGCGGCCGGCGAGATGCGCGAGCGGGTCGCCTCGATGGTCGGCCCGCAGGCCCGCCGGATGTGGGTGATGACCTTCCACTCGGCGTGCGTCCGCATCCTGCGCGAGCAGCACGCCAAGCTCGGTTTCACCTCGACGTTCTCGATCTACGACGCCGCGGACGCTCAGCGGCTGATCGCCCAGATCCTGCGCGCCCGCGACCTGGATCCCAAGCGCTACCCGCCGCGCCAGGTGGCCGCCCAGATCAGCAACCTCAAGAACGAGCTGGTCGACTTCGACACCTATCGCTCGGGGGCGGCCAACCACACCGAACGCGAGCTGGCCGAGATCTACACCGCCTACCAAGCTGCCCTGCAGCAGGCCAACGCCTTCGACTTCGACGACCTCATCATGACCACAGTCCATCTGCTGCAAGGGTTCCCGGACGTCGCCGAGCACTATCGGCGCCGGTTCCGGCACGTCATGGTCGACGAATACCAGGACACCAACCACGCGCAGTACGTCCTCGTCCGCGAGCTCGTCGGCGGTGCCGTCGGGCACCGCGAGCGGCGTACGGTCGATGGCGACCTCGTGCGTTCCGGCACCACGCCCGACGGCCCGCAGGTCCCGCCCGCAGAGCTGTGCGTCGTCGGTGACGCCGACCAGGCGATCTACGCCTTCCGCGGGGCGACGATCCGCAACATCCTCGAGTTCGAGGCCGACTACCCCGAGGCCCGGACGATCCTGCTCGAGCAGAACTACCGCTCGACCCAGACCATCCTCACCGCTGCCAACGCGGTCATCTCGCGCAACCCCGATCGCAAGCCCAAGAAACTGTGGTCCGACGCCGGCTCCGGCACCGCGATCGTCGGCTATGTCGCGGACAACGAGCACGACGAGGCCGCGTTCGTGGCCAGCGAGGTCGACAGCCTCGGCGACGACCACAAGGTGGCGCCTGGCGACGTCGCCGTCTTCTACCGGACCAACGCCCAGAGCCGGGTCTTCGAAGAGGTCTTCATCCGCGTCGGGCTCCCGTACAAAGTCGTGGGTGGCGTGCGGTTCTACGAGCGCCGCGAGGTGCGCGACCTGCTGGCCTACCTGCGGATCCTGGCCAACCCTACGGACACGGTGTCCCTTCGCCGGATCCTCAATGTGCCCAAGCGGGGCATCGGTGACCGGGCCGAGGCCACGGTCGAAGCGCTCGCCGAACGGCGCAAGATCCCGTTCGTTGACGCCTTGTCCATCGCCGCCGAGGCTCCCGGGATCGCCTCACGGTCGGTCAACGCGATCCAGGAGTTCGTCACCCTCGTCGAGTCGCTGCGGGCGCTGGTGATCGGTGGCCAGGGCCCTGCGGCGGTGCTCGAGGAGATCCTGTCCAGGTCCGGCTACCTCGCCGAGCTGCAGGCCTCCGAGGACATGCAGGACGAGAGCCGGATCGAGAACCTCCAAGAGCTCGTCGCGGTCGCCCGGGAGTTCGAGGAGGCCAACCCCGACGGGACGGTCGCGGAGTTCCTCGAGCGGGTGGCGCTCGTGGCCGACGCCGACCAGATCCCTGATGCGGACGGCTCCGGTGGCGTGGTCACGCTGATGACCCTGCACACGGCGAAAGGCCTTGAGTTTCCAGTAGTTTTCCTCACTGGTCTCGAGGACGGGGTGTTCCCGCACCTGCGCTCGCTCGGTGACCCCAAGGAGCTCGAGGAGGAGCGCCGGCTCGCCTACGTCGGCATCACCCGGGCCCGGCAGCGGCTCTATCTGTCCCGCGCGACCGTCCGCTCCTCGTGGGGTGCGCCGCAGTGGAACCCTCCGTCCCGCTTCCTCGACGAGGTCCCCGCCGACCTGGTCGACTGGCGCCGCACCGAGACCCTGTCCCGTACGCAGCCGGCGCAGGCTTCCGTGGCGCGCAAGATCGAGGGCGGCGGCTTCTCCTTCGGCTCGGGCCAGCGGCGCAAGGCGATGCCGACGCTGGTGGCGGGCGACCGGGTGAGCCACGACGCGTTCGGCCTGGGCACGGTCGTCGGCATCGCCGGCAAGCCGGACGACCCCGAGGTCCGCATCGACTTCAACGGCGTCGGGATCAAGCGTTTCCTGCTCCGCTACTCTCCGCCGATCGAGAAGCTCTGACCCTGCAGCCCAAGGCGGTGTGCTGGCGACGACGCCACGGTTGCCTCGCGTTACCGCGGCAGGCGGGTCCGAGGGCATTGCCCTGGCCGCCGGCCGGGACTACCGTTCAGCCGCTGCCATGTCGTTGAGACTCGGATCGTCGGCGCTCCTTGGCCGTCGGGCACGACGTCGAGCCGCTCCCTGAGGCCGGTGCTCGATGACCAGACGTCTTCTCCGTTCCGTTCCCGCCGTGGCCGTTGTGGCCGCCGTCGCCGCGCTGGCGGCACCCGTCGCCGCACAGACGGTCACCACCGCGTCGCTCGTGAGCGTTACGACGCCCTCCGCCTCGACGCCCGAGAACCATCAGAACGAGCCGGCCCTGGCTGTGGACGCCCACCAGCCCAACGTGCTCGTCGCGGGTTGGAACGAGTGGGGCGACGCAATGCCGTGCCCGCAGCAGACGGCGACCCAGGCCGGGACGTGCTTCGCCGGTCCCGCCGGCATCGGCTTGTCCGGCGTCGGGTTCTCCTTCGACTCCGGACGGAGCTGGGTCCAGCCCACGTACACGGGGTGGACCGGGCGCAACTGCCCACCGGACCCGTCGTGTGCCGGGCAGTTCGGGCCGATCGTGACGCTCCCCTGGTATTACGAGTCCGGATTGTCGAGCAGCGGCGACCCCGCTGTCGCGGTTGGGCCGCGCCCTGGTCCGAACGGGTTCAGCTGGGCTAACGGCTCGCGTGTCTACTACGCCAACTTGGTCGAGAACTTCAACCCGGCGTTCCCGAGCCACGGAGTTGTCCGCGGGTTCACCGGCATCGGGGTGTCGCGCCTGGACAACCCGACGCCGTCGCGCGTCACCGACAAGAACAGCTGGATGCGCCCCGTCATCGCCAACACGCACGCGAGCCAGACGGCGTTCGAGGACAAGGAGCAGATCTGGGCGGACAACGCGTCGAGCAGCCCGTACTTCGGCCGCACCTACGTCTGCTCCGCGCAGTTCCGTAGCGTCGGCAAGCACCTGCCTGCCAACTTCCCGGCACCGATCATTGTGTCGGTCTCGCCCGACGGCGGCACCACCTGGACCACGAAGCAGATCACCCCGGCAGGCACGACCGGCCGTGGACCCACCGAGTGGGGCATCTCGGGTTGCACGATCCGCACCACGAGCACCGGCGTGGTCTACCTGTTCGGTGAGATGTTCCAGAACCCCGCGCTGGTCGGGCTGCCGACCCACGGCGCGCACGTGATGTTCGCGTCGTACGACGGTGGAATGCACTGGACGAAGCCGACCGTCCTGTGGCGGGTCACCGACCCGTGCTTCTTCGTCGACCCGGTTGAGGGCCGTTGCGTGATGGACGGTTACGCCGGTGCCCGGACCGACCTCAGTGCCGCGCCGAGCGTCGACATCGCGAATGGTGCCCCCACGGGCGCGGGCGCGACGAATGAGATCGTCGACGCCTGGGCGGACGCGAGTGCCGGTCTCAACAACGAGCACGCCATGGTCGCGTGGTACGCAAACGGCGGGTGGCACGGCCCCAGCGCGGTGTCGCTGCCAGGAGACCGGCCGATGTACGCGGCGCCGGCCATCTCGCCGACGGGCGACAGCATGTACGTGGTGTACGAGGCGGTCACCTCGCCGTGGCGCGGGGCGGACATGACGTCGCCGCGCCCCTACCACGGCGTGCTCCGCTCAGCCGCCGTGACGGATGGTGCTCCGGGTGGATGGGCAACGAACTACGTCGGGCCGTTCGGTGACCTGCGGGGGACGTACCCGGGTCACGACATCTACCAGGAGCGCATCGGTGACTACGTGTACGCGGTCGCCACACGGACCTACGGCGCGGCCGTCTGGACCGATGCCCGAAGCGCCGAGGTCTGCCCTGCGGTCCAGCAGTACCGGGCCAATTCGCTCGCCGCTGGAACGCTCGCACTGCCGGCACCATGGCCGCTGTTCCAGTGCCCGATGTTCGGCAACACCGATACCTGGGCAGTGACGACGGGCTGACGACGGGCCGACGGCAGCGATGAGCGGACAGCTCAGTAGTCGGGGTCGTCCTCCGCCGGGAAGTCCGCTCGCTCCGAGACGACGTCGGCCGGCCGCTCGTACACGCCATCGGTGCCCTCGCGCCACGCCTGCGCCCAGGCCGTCGCCCGCAGGAACATCCCGATGAACAGGAAGATCAGGCCGCCGTAGAGCAACAGGTTCGTCGTCGCCGTGAGCAGACCCACCAAATGGCTCGACGTCGGCTGCGGCGCGAGGATGAAGATCACCCCGTAGAAGAACCAGAGTGCCAGTCCGACTCCCAGCATGCGGGTGGTCTGAAGCGGCTCGGGCCTGCGCTGCATCGGGTGCTCCTCGGGGTACGGGTTCCTCGCCGCGACTATGCCCTATCCAAAAACTGTCGGTGGGCGGAGGTAGACCTACGACCATGCCGAACACGCAGCCAGAGCAGGTTTCGTACGGGGAAACCGCAGCCGTTCTCCTGTTCCACCGTCGCGACGAGCAGGTCGACCGCAGGGTCGAGCACGTCGTACGCCGCGCGGTGCACGATCGCCTGGTCGTGCTCATCGACTACGTCGACCGTGACGGCAGCGGCACCCGGCGCGAGGTCGAGCCGTCCGGACTGGTCCGCGGCACTGACGGGTGGTATCTCGTCGGCTGGTGCCGGCTGCGCGGCGACGGCCGGGCGTTCCGGCTCGACCGGATCAGCCATGCGCAGCTGACCGACCAGGCCGCCATCGTCAGGGTCATCCGCGACCTCATGCCGGATGTCCCGCCGGGTCCGGCCCAAAGCTGACCCGATAGGCTCGCCGATGGCGTCACTGAGTTGCCAGGCGAACACGAGGCGGTCTGCGTGGATCTGTTCGAGCACCAAGCCAAGGAGCTGTTCGGCTCGTACGGGGTCCCCGTACCAGCCGGGCGTGTGGCCACCACCGTCGACGAAGCCCGCGATGCAGCGAAGGCCATCGGCGGCCGGGTCGTGGTCAAGGCCCAGGTCAAGGCCGGCGGTCGCGGCAAGGCCGGCGGCGTCAAGGTCGCCGACGGCGCCGACGAGGCAGCTGCCCGGGCCGGCGACATCCTGGGCATGACGATCAAGGACCTGGTTGTGCACAAGGTGCTGATCGAGCCGGCCAGCGACATCCGGCAAGAGTTCTACATCTCCTACTTGCTGGATCGGGCCAACCGCAGCTTCCTCGCCATGTGCTCGGTCGAGGGCGGCATGGAGATCGAGGAGCTGGCCGTCGAACGTCCCGAGGCACTGGCCAAGATCCCGATCGACCCGCTGGTGGGTGTCGACGTCGCCAAGGGCCGTGAGATCGCCGTGGCCGGTCGCCTTCCCGAGTCCGTGCTGGACCAGGCCGGCGAGGTGCTGGCCAAGTTGTGGGACGCGTTCGTCAAGGGCGACGCCACGCTGGTCGAGGTCAACCCGCTGATCCTCAACGGAGCCGGCGAGATCGTCGCGGTCGACGGCAAGGTGACCCTCGACGACAACGCGGCCTACCGCCACCCTGAGTTCGCGGAGTTCGCCGACCCAGGTGCCGACGACCCGCTCGAGCAGCTGGCCAAGGCGCGCGACCTCAACTACGTCAAGCTCGACGGCGAGGTCGGCATCATCGGCAATGGCGCCGGGCTCGTGATGAGCACCCTGGACGTCGTGTCCTACGCCGGCGAAGAGTTCGGCGGGGTCAAGCCGGCCAACTTCCTCGACATCGGCGGCGGTGCCTCCGCCGAGGTGATGGCGGCCGGTCTCGAGATCGTGCTGTCCGACCCGGCTGTCAAGTCGGTGTTCGTCAACATCTTCGGCGGCATCACCGCCTGCGATGCGGTCGCCAACGGCATCGTCAGTGCGCTGGGGCTGCTCGACGAACGTGGTGAGACGGTGGACAAGCCGCTGGTCGTCCGGCTCGACGGCAACAACGCCGATGAGGGCCGGGCGATCCTCGACGGCGCGGGCAATCCGCTCATCCAACGGGTCGACACGATGGACGGAGCCGCGCGCCTTGCGGCCGAGCTCGCCGCAAAGGGGAACTGACATGGCGATCTGGCTGACCGCGCAGAGCCGCATCCTGGTGCAGAACATGACCGGCCGCGAAGGCAGCAAGCACACCCGCCGCATGCTCGCCGCCGGCAGCACCGTCGTCGCCGGCGTCAACCCCGGCAAGGGTGGCCAGGACTTCGAGGGCTTGCCGCTGTTCAACACCGTCGGTGAGGCGATGACGGCCACAGGGGCCGACGTGTCGGTGGTCTTCGTACCCCCCAAGGGCGTCAAGGCCGCGGTGATCGACGCCATCGATGCCGGCATCCCGCTGTGCGTGATCATCACCGAGGGCGTGCCCGTACACGACTCGACCGAGGTCTGGGCCTACGCCACCAGCAAAGGCAACGCCACCCGCATCATCGGCCCCAACTGCCCCGGCATCGCGTCGCCCGGCGCGTCCAACGCCGGCATCATCCCCGCCGACATCACGCCCCCGGGTCGCATCGGGCTGGTCAGCAAGAGTGGCACCCTGACCTACCAGATGATGTACGAGCTGCGCGACTTCGGTTTCTCCACCTGCGTCGGCATCGGCGGCGACCCGGTCATCGGCACCACGCACATCGACGCGCTGCAGGCCTTCCAGGACGACCCCGACACCGACGCCATCGTCATGATCGGCGAGATCGGCGGGGACGCCGAGGAGCGGGCCGCGGCCTACATCGAGGCCAACGTGACCAAGCCGGTCGTCGGCTACGTCGCCGGCTTCACCGCTCCCGAGGGCAAGACGATGGGCCACGCCGGCGCCATCGTGTCGGGCTCCTCCGGCACCGCCGAGGCCAAGCAGGCAGCCCTGGAGAAGGCCGGCGTACGGGTCGGCCGGACGCCCAGCGCGACCGCTCAGCTGATGGCGGAGATCATGCGCGGCCGCTGATCCGCCCGAACCACGTATCACCAGGCGGCGCCCACGCTCTGTCACGGTTGTATGGAGTTGGGCGCTGGTGCTTGATTAGCTGCGGCTAAGGGATCACCATGCGCTGACACGTTCCGTCACCAAACGCCTGGGGGTTCCTGCTATGCCGACCACAGATGATCTGAAGAACCTGGACCGCCTCGATCAGGTGGTGCTGGGCGCCGGTGTGCTCGGCCTGATCGTTTCGATCTTCTTCCCGATCTGGGGAGTCAGCGTCAACGTCAAGGGGCTGGGCGGCGGGGGCAACTCGACAAGCGCCTGGCACGGCCTCGCGGCGTTCGGCATGCTTCTGGTGCTCGTCGCTACCGCGATCGCCGCGGTCCGAGTCTTTGCTGCGGCCAACCTGCCCAAGATGCCGATCGGGGTCAACCTGCTCACGTTCGTGCTCTCGGCGCTCGGCACTGTCATCGTCATCATCCGTGAGCTGACCTATCCACATGCCAGCCTTCCCGGCTACTCCTACGGCGTGAAGTGGGGTGGTTATCTACTGTTCATCCTGCTGATCGTGCAGGCGGTGGCCGCCTTCCTGCTGTTCAAGAAGTCCGGCGAGGTCATGCCTGACTTCAAGGCGATGCAGGCCAACCGGGCAGCCGGCGGGCCGACCCCGCCGCCGCCCGTCTACGGAACCCCGCCGGTCGCGACCTACCCGCCGGCGACGCCGACGCCCGCAGGTGACTACACGCTCGACGACTCCACGCCTCCGCCGCCTTCTGCCTGACTGTCCGACCAAGCTCCAGGCCCGGCGCCCGAACCCGCACCCACCTGCGGGGGAGGGCGTTTCGGCGTCTCAGGGGAAGAATCGCTCGGCGATCTTGGTGACCTTGCCGGTCGCGTCATAGCTCAGGTCCACCGGCAGGCGGTAGTTCGGGTTGGCCGCGACCCAGGTCTTGAGGGCGGCGAGTGTCGACGGCTTGGGGCCGACGTCGCCGCTGAGGTTGCTACTGCCGGTGACCACGACGGACGAGGACAGCTCGAAGGTCCGGATCAGCTTGTTGTCGTTGACGATGAAGTAGTCGTCCTGGATCTGCTCGCCGTGGGCCGTGGCGGCCGAGGACGCGGCCGGCCCGGTGAGCAGCGTGGCCCGGTCGAAGGACAGCTTGGTGATCGAGCCGCTGGTGGTGACCGCCGTCACGTAGCCGAAGTCCGGGTCCGGGTGGCTCGGGACGGTGGTGGTGGGGCTGGGGCTGGGGCTGGCCGACGTCTTGGCGGCGCTGCTGGTCGTGGTCGGTCCGGCGCTGGTCACCGGGGCGCTGGAGACCCGCGCGGAGGTGCTCGCCGGACCGGAGGGGGGAACTGACGCGGCTGCCGAGGCCGACGGCTGGCCGCTTGAGCGCTGAGCGCCCGCCGTCCCTGTCGGGGTGGTCCCAGCGGTCGGAGTCGAGTTGTTGGTGCGGCCGCCGAGCCAGTAGGCCAGGCCGGCGACGATGGCCAGCACGACCACAGCGGCGGCGATGACCCAGCCGCGACCGGAGTTGCGAGGGGGGTAGCCAGGCGGCGGTGAGGTCGGCGGCCGGTACGGCGGCTGTGCGCTCATCGTGCTCCTCGTGTGCAGGCGGACGTCGGAAGCCGTGTTCTTGGTGGGCGCGTCGCAGCCGTGGCAGACCCGGCTCGGCTGCCAGAGTAATGGGGTGACCGACCTCGCGGACCGTACGGCACTCGCGGCGCCGCCGGCCCCCCCGTACGGGCGGCGGGCGACCCTCACTGCCGCGATGGCCGCTGCTGCCTGGGCGGCCGCGATGGGTCTGGTGGTCACCACGGTGATCGTGATGGCGGGTTGGGCGGCTTCGGGCGGGTCGTCCGGTGCCGCGAGCGCGCTCCGGATCTCGGCGGCAGCCTGGCTGCTCAGCCAGCACATCGGCCTGGCGGTCGGCCCGCTGCCGTCGATCCACCTCGGCATCGTGCCGCTCGGCCTGCTGCTGCTCCCCGCTTTCCTGCTCTTCCGAGCCGGCGCCTCCCTTGCTCGCGTGGTGGGCATCCACGGCTGGCGCGACGGCTGGCTTGCCATCGGCGGCATGGCGGCGGCCTACGCGGCGATCGCCGGGATCGTCGCCGGGATGACCACGTCCACCCTCGTACGGCCCGCGCCGCTGCAGAGCCTGTTGGTGCCGTGGACGCTGGCGATGCTCTGCGGGACGTTCGGGGCTCTGCGCCAGGATCGGCTCGGCCGGCGCGTGCTGCGCCGACTGCCGGCGACCGTAGGGCTCTGCCTCCGGGCCGGCTCGGTGGCCGTGCTCCTGCAGCTCGCCGCGGCGGCCTGCCTCGTCGTCGCGATGCTGCTGACCCACATCCGAACGGCGACCACCCTGGGTCAGTCTCTGCACGCCGGCAGCATCGGCGGCGCGACGCTTCTGGTGGTCAACGCAGCGTTCCTGCTGACCGCCGTTGTCTGGGCGATGGCCTACATCGTCGGCACCGGCTTCTCGATCGGCGTGCACACCGGCGTCTCGCCATTCGCGCACCATCTGGGAGCGGTGCCCGACCTGCCGATCCTGGCCGCCGCCCCCAGCGGCCCGAGCCCCGGCTGGGCGCCGCTGCTGATCGCGCTCCCGGTCCTCGCCGGCATGCTCGCCGGCTGGCGGATCTGTGCCCGCTCGCGCCAACTTGCCTGGTGGCAGGTGCCGCTCGCCGGCCTCGGCGCCGGTGTGGTGGCCGGCCTGCTGGTGGCGGGGCTCACCGGTGTCTCCGGCGGGCCGGCCGGCAGCGGCCGGCTGGTGACGGTCGGTCCTTCAGCCTGGCAGGCCGGACTGGCCGCCGCGGTGGAGATCGGCGGCGCAGCAGCACTTGTCGCGCTCGCCCGCCGGCTGGCCGGTCCGCACACCAGGAACATCCGGACGCTGGGGCTGCAGGCTCGGCGGATCGTGCTCGGCGAGATCGACCTGAACCCGCCGCCAGAAGCAGGACAGGGGCCGGCCCGCGGGCCAGCCCCTGCTCCACCACCACCGCCGTACGGCGGCCCGTGACTACCGCTTGACGACGACAGTGCCCATGATCTTGTCGGCGAAGGTCTGCTTCTTGGCGTCCCACAGCGGCCACAGGTAGCCGACATAGCAGGGAAGTCCATCGATGATGTGCACGAAGTAGCGGAGGATCGACAGGCCGGCACCCACGTACTGGCCGTCGGCCTCCCGCACGAGGTAGGTGCCCATGAACTGCTTGCCAACCGTTTGTCCCGTCTGGCCCTGGCGGACGAGATTCCAAGCCCATGCGGCAATCCAGACCAGGACGCCGAGGAAGACGATGATTCCCGCGTTGGCTGCGCTGCCGATGAGGAAGACAACCAACCCCGGAATCGCCACTGCAATGCCGTCGATCAGGGTGCCCGCGACGCGGGTCAGCCACTCGGCGAGGGTGCCGCCGAAGTTGCCCGCCGGCGGGGCGCCGTACGGCGGCTGTCCGTAGGGAGCCTGGCCGTAGGGCACGGGCTGTCCGGCTTGGGGCGCCCCGTACTGCGGCGAACCGTACGCCGGCGGCTGTCCGTAGGCCGGCTGCTGTCCATAGGTCGGGGGTGGCGGCGGGTTCTGACCTGGGTCGCCGTACGGGTTGTCGGGCGTTGTCATCGTCTCTCCTCGTCGGTGGTGCAGGGATGGGTCAGAACAGGCCGAAGCGGGCGAGCTGCCAGCATTCGCCGGCAGCGAGAACCGCGGTGCCGAGCAGCACTCTGACGCTCGGGGACTGGCTGCGCCAGACCGCCACGGCGCGTCGGCCCATCGGCAGCCCGGCCAGTACGAGGGCGATGGCGCCGAAGAACGCCAGCGGGTTCGCGGCCAGTCCGGCAGCCAGGTGGCCCTGGCCGACCCGTACGGCAGCGGTCGTGCCTCCGCAGAGCGGGCACGGGATCCCGGTGACCGCGCGCAGCAGGCACAGGGTGTGCGGGCGGTTGGGGAGCTGTACGGCGCCCAGCGCCACCGCGGCGGCGCCCATGACGGCGAACCGGCGGAGCGGCACCCACCCGGCGGGGACGCTGAGGGGCGAAGACGCGCGGGAGACAGCGATGCCGTGCACACGCCCCCCTCGGCGCCGAGATCGGCCCCGGCGGCCGACGCGCGCAGCGTACCGCCTGCGCGGCCCGTGAGGCGATGGTTAGGGTGGCAACGTGCCGGAGCGGATGACGTGAGGAGACGGGCATGAGTTTTCGCCTGGTCGTCCTCGTTTCCGGGACCGGCACCAACCTGCAGGCGCTCCTCGATGCCTGCCTCGACCCCGCCTACGGCTGCACCGTGGTCGCGGTCGGTGCCGAGAAGCCCGGCACGGGTGGCGTTGCGAGGGCGCTGGCAGCCGGCGTGGACTCCTTCGTCGTCCCCTTCGCCGGCTATCCGGTGCGCGCGGACTGGGACGCTGCGCTGGCGGAGGCGATCGCCGCGTACGAGCCCGATCTGGTCGTGCTGGCCGGGTTCATGCGCATCCTCGGTCCGCCGGTGCTGGAACGGTTCCCGGGGCGGGTCATCAACACCCATCCCGCGCTGCTGCCGTCCTTCCCCGGAGCCCACGCCGTGCGGGACGCGCTCG
>JAWWOO010000077.1:0-26718 GCA_033851545.1 Frankiales bacterium
GGTCCCCGGTGATGGCCCCGGCCGGCGCCAGTTCGGTGCGGTGACGCGTCAGCCAGTACGGGTCACGGGTAGGTCGTGACGTTGCTGGGAGTGGTGTTCGTCGGTGTCTGCGCACCCGTGTCGTTGACGACGTGGGTGATCGTGCCGACGTTGCCGAGTGACACCGTGAGCAGGTCGTGCAGGGACACCCCGGAGGTCGGCACCTCGTAGGCGTGGTAGTTGTTCACAGACGGGTTGACGTTGAAGTAGCAGTAGCTGCCCCAACCCCAGCCCTGGAAGCCGGTTGCGCTGTTGTTCACCTTGACGGCCGCGTAACCGTTGAGCGAGCCGTTCATCCAGGCCGCCTGGTTCGGCGGGTCGTACGGGTTCTCGTTCTGGAAGAAGATGATGTTGCCACCGGTCCCGTTCCAGATCACCTCGTACTTCTGGTAGTGCTCGACGAACAGCCCGGTTGCCAGGACGTTGTTGCCGTTGACGGTCAGACCGGTGTCAGCGGTGTTCGACGTCCAACCGACGCCGGTGCCGTGGTCGGCCCGCCAGGCCCAGACGTGGTCGACGAGCGTGTTGCTCGCGTTGACCACGAGGGACTGCGTCGCCTTGCCCGCGGCGTCACCGCCGATCCGGAAGAACACGTCCTGGAGCGAGATCGGGTTGGACGCGTGGCTGCCGGTCTGGCCGGCGGTGCCCACGGTCAGCAGCGACGCCGAGTTGGTGGTGCCGGCGCTGAACAGCAGGCCCTTGACCCGTACGCCGTCCACGTTGGCCACGTGCATCGCGTCTACACCGCCGTCGGGGATGAGCGTCGGGTAGCCGATGCCCAGGACCACCGTGTTGGCGTTGTTGACGTTCAGCGTCGAGCTGAGGTGGAAGACGCCCGGGGTGAAGAACAGGTTGCAGCCGGCGTCGAGCGCCGACTGGATCGTCGACGACGTGTCACCCGAGTTCACCACGTAGAACTGGTTCATCGGCAGCGACGAACCGGGGGTGTTCGGCCAGCTGGTGCCCGACGCGTTGGGGCGCAGCGACGGCAGGAACACGTGGTATTTGCCGTCCGTCGTGACGTAGAGGTACGGGACGTCACGTGACACCGGAGTCGTTGCCAGCGTGGTCATGGGCGGGCTCGGGAAGCTCTGCGCCGGAGCGCCGGTGACGCCCGAGAAGACCATGTTCCACACCGAGCCGGCCCAGCTGCCGAAGTTGCTGTCCTTGGTGTACCACTGCTGCTGCGACACCGAAGACGCCTGACCGGTGACCTTCGAGTCGGAGATGTAGCCACCGGAGGCATAGCCGTTGCTGGCCGGCGCGAGCTGCAGGCCGCCATGGACGTCGATCCGGCGGAACGGAGCAGCCTGCGCCACCGCCCAGCGGTCGGAACCGCTGCTCGGGTTGATGGCCAGGTTCTCCGCCGAACGCCAGAAGTTCTGCGTCGCGTTGCCGGCATCCGAGGCGTTGAAGGCGTCCACCGTCACGTTCCCGTTGATGGTGACGTCATCCGGGTTGAGGCCCAGACCCGCGACGGAGGTGTAGAAACCGACGTTGTCGTTCACCGCGTACGTGCCCGGCTTGTAGAGCTGGGCGACCCGGCCGTTGGCGAACTGCGCGGTGTTGGTGTCCTTCTGCGCGTTGAAGTCAGCGTCCAGCTGCGCCTGGATGGTGGCGGCCGACATCGAGGGGTCGAAGATGTGCATGTTCGGGCCGAAGTTCGGCGTGTCCGACTGACCGGTGCAGCCGGGCGGGGGCGGCGGGCTGGTCGTCGTGCTCGTCCCGAGGTAGATGCCGAACTCCCACAGCGAGTAGCCGTAGACGGTGCCGCGGACGGTGCCGTACATCCGGACGTACCGCCCGGTGCCGGAGACGTTGAGCGTCTGCACACCGCCGGTGCCGGTGGTCGTCGAGTAGATCGAGGTCCAGGTCACGGCGTCCGGTGACGTCTGGACCTGGAACGACTTGCCGTAGGCGGTCTCCCAGTTGAGGACGACCTGGCAGATCGTCTGCGAGGACCCGAGGTCGACGTAGATCCACTGCGGGTCGCTGGCGGCGCTCGACCAGCGCGTGCCGGTGTTGCCGTCGACGGCGGCCGAGGCCGGGGTGCCGGCGTTCTCTATCGAGGACGCCGTGGCGGTCTTGCCCTGGGCGGCGTTGGTGGTGGTGTTGCAGCCGCCGCCGGTCGGGAAGGTGCCGAAGACCTGGAACTCCCACAGCGAGTAGCCGTAGGCCGTGCCCCGCGCGGTGCCGTACATCCGGACGTAGCGGCCGTTGCCGGTGACGCTCAGCGTCTGGATGCCGCCGGCGCCCGTGGTCGTCGAGTAGATCGAGGTCCAGGTGGCGTTGTCGTTGGAGGTCTGGATCTGGAAGGACTTGCCGTACGCCGCCTCCCAGTTCAGGACGACCTGCGTGACGTTGGCGGCGGCGCCGAGGTCGACCTCGACCCACTGCGGGTCGCTGAAGGCGCTCGACCAGCGGGTTCCGGTGTTCCCGTCGGTGGCGTTGGCCGCTGCGGTTCCTGCGTTCTCCGACGACGAGGCGGTGGTGGGCTTGCCCTGGGAGATCAGCGGGTCAGCGGCCTTGGCCGTACGGCCGAAGGGCATCAGCACCACGGCAGCGAGCATCGCCAGGATCGCCACGAGGGCGAACGGGCTGTACTGCCATCTGTATCGATTGCGTTGTGCGGCTTCCATGAGCCTGCCTATCGGGATGGGGCACCTGGGCGGTGCCGGGGCTTACCCGTGTCCGGTCCTGCCGGACCCAGGCGCGACGCGACGGTCAACCGGTGCGTGAGCCACCCCGAGCCCGTCGACCCGGTTCTCACTTCACGAGTTAATTCACGTTGTATAGCGTCGTCACGTATCCACGTCAACGGGTGCGAACGATATGAAATGGTCACAGGCCGGAAACGTTCACGGCCAGGATTGCCCGATCTTGACCGGACTTCTCCACGACTTGTACGATGCCGCCGCGTCACGGCTATGACACCCGGCCGTAACCAAGTGGCGGCCGGGCCCTGCCCGACAGGGAGCAGGCAAGGGAAGCCGGCAGCGAAAAAGAGGACGCCGCCGAGGCCTTGGCCCCTGCGGCGTCCCTTGGTGCGAACGGATGTTGCGAACGGGTGTTGCGTACGGGTGTTGCTAGGCGACGGTCAACGGCGGACGCAGCCCCAGCATGTCGAGCAGCTGGCCGGCGTCCGCCAGGTCAATGGCATGTTCACAGACCAGGACGGCGGCCTTGCGCTGGGTGACGGCTGCGGCAAGGCCGCGAGCCTCGAGCACATCTGCCATGACGAGTCCTTGCTCCACCGGGTCTCCTTGCTGTGCGTGAGGACGTACGAGACTTCCGTGCAGAAAGTGCAGTGTCCGCGAGCTGAACCTCGGGTCACCTGGAGGTAAACGGCACGAGGGCCGTTATCCAGAGTGGGCCCTTCTGAGAGGAAACACAAGCGCCGACCCGGTGGTCTTCTACAACCAGTCCCTGCGCCGGAAGGCGGTGTATAAGGCCAGCGAGCCCCCGATGATCACCGCAGAGGACACCCAGAACCCCCACGGCTTGCCGAAGCCGGGATAGGGCACGTTCTGCCCGTAGAACCCGGTCACGGCGGTCGGCACGGCGATGATTGCCGCCCAGCTGGTGACCTTCTTGGTGATGACGTTCAGCCGGTTGCCCTGGATGGTCAGCGAGGTCTCGCGGATCGTCGTGACCAGGTCGCGCAGGCTCTCCGTCCACTCGCTGGCGCGCAGCACGTGGTCATAGACGTCCTGGTAGTAAGGGGCCAGCTCGTCGGTGACCAGCCCCACGTCGCGGCGCATCATCGAGTTGACGACCTCACGCATCGGCGTGACCACCCGGCGCAGCATGACCAGGCTCTTGCGCAGCTCGAAGCTGCGCCGCTGGACGTCGTCGTCGTGCTGCTTGCCGTCGAAGAGCAGGTCCTCGAGGCCCTCGATCTGCTCGTCCATCGACTCGACGGCGCGGAAGTGGCCGTCCACGACGAAGTCGATCAGCCCGTACACCAGGCCGCCCACCCCGTGCTTGGTCAGGTCGCAGGTCTCGTCCCAGCGCACCATCAGGCCTTCGATGTCGAAGCCTTCCCTCGGCCGCACGGTGACCAGCGCGGACTTGGTGATGAACGCGGTGATCTCGTCGGTGCTCAGCTCGCCGGACCGGACGTCGAGGTCCACCTCGTAGACGCTGAGGAAGTCATGCGTGAGGTAGCGGTCGAGCTTGGGCCGGTTGCGGCCCTTCGTCGCGTCCTCGATGGCCAGGCTGTGCAGCGAGAGCTCCTCTGCGACCAGCTCGAGGTCCTTGAGGTCGGGCGCGAACAGGTCGACCCAGACGACGGCGTCGGGGTCCTCGAGGTGCTCGGAGACGTCCTCGACCGGGAAGTTCTCGTCGGTCAGCACGCCGTTGCGGTAGCAGCGGGTCCTCGGGGCCATCGTCGCCGGTTCTCCATCTCGGGCATAGGCAGGTCGGCCGGAGGCCAGCCCGCTAGGACACGGTAGGCCGCACGAGTACGGCAGGCCACCCGGCTCTCACCGAAGCACGCAGGTGAGCGTCGGGCTCGGGCTGGCCGCCTTGCCGTTCCCCTTGATGGTGAAGGTCGTCGAGGCCCCCGGGAGGATGATCCCGTTCAGCAGGCCGTTCTTGGCGGTGACACTCTTGCCGTTCTGGGTCACGGTGGCGTTCGTCCCCGAGGTGACCTGCTGCTCGCCGCTGGCGAAGCTCCAGATGACGGTCCAGCCGGTGCTGAGCGTGGTTCCGGTGTTCTTGACCGTGATGGTGGCCTGCAGCTTGTCGGACGACCCCGTGGCGGCGTAGGTCGCCGTGCACTTCGCCGGGCCGCTCTGCGTCACGGCGGCGGTCGGCTGAGTGCTCGTCGTGGGAGCGGCCGTGGTCGTGGATGCCGCGCTGGTCTTCGGCGCAGCCGTGCTGGTCGGTGCGGCGCTGGTGGGTCCGCCGGTCGTGGTCGGCCGTGCCGTCGATGTCGGCGCCGCCGTCCGGGTCGGCGCCGCGGAGGTGGTCGTGGGCGCCGCCGTCCGGGTCGGCGCCGCGGAGGTGGTCGTCGGCGCTGGCGTAGTGACGGGGGGCTCGGCGGTGGTCGTGGGTACGTGGGAGGTCGGTTCGGCGGAGGTCGTCACGCCGGGGGCTGTGGTCGTCGCCCGGTGCGTCGTGGTCGGCACCGGTCGTGCGCTCGTGGTCCGGCCGGTCGGCTGCGGCGTCGCGGTCGGGGGGCGGGTGGTGCCGGGCGTCGAGGTGGGCGCGGACGTCGTCCCGTTGCCGACAGGCCTGGTCGTCGTGACCGGCGGGGTCCTGGTCGCCGCGGTCGCGGCCGGTTTCGCACTGTGAGCGGCCGCAACCGGCTGCAGCGAAGGCGACGGGCTTCCGAAGATCGACGTCGGTGCCACGGCGGCCACCGCGACGACGGTTGCGCTCACCGCGGTCGTGCCGGCGTGACCGACGGCGGCCCGAAGGGCACCGACGGATCCCTGTCCGACCATCGGGAGTCCGGCCAGCCAGGCGGTCGGGCCCATCGCCCACACCAGCCGGCGATGCGGCACCGCGAGCAGGGCCCGTACAACCACGGGGTCGAAGTGCGAGCCTGCGCAATTGACGAGCTCGGCCAGCGCGGCCTCACGCCTCATCGGCTTGTTGTACGAGCGGACGGCGGTCATCGCCTCGAAGCAGTCGGCCACGGTCACGATCCGGGCGCCGATGCTGATCGACTCGCCAGCCAGCCCGACCGGGTAGCCCGACCCGTCGAAGTGCTCGTGGTGCTCGGCGATCACCCGGTCCATCGGAGACAGCCAGGCCAGCAGCGGCGCGGCAATGATCGATCCCTGGATCGGGTGCTGCTGGAGCACGTTCCACTCGTCGCGGGTGGGCTTCCCCGGCTTGTTGAGCAGCGCGGCCGGCACCCGCAGCTTTCCGATGTCGTGCAGCAACGCCGCCCAGCGCAGCCGCTCACGCTCGGCCGCGGGGAGGCTCATCTTGTCGGCAATGAGGTCGGTGTAGGCCCGTACCCGCTCGGCGTGTCCCCGGGTGAAACGGTCGTGCGAGGACAGCGCGGTGAGCAGCTTGAGGATGCGCTCGGCGGCGTCCTGGGTCGACTCGTCGGGTCGGGCAGTGGCGAGCTTGGTCAGCTCCGCAGCGCTGCCGGAGCGGTGGCTGAGCCCGAGCCGTGACGGTGCCCGTTCGGGGAAGCGCAGCGACAGCTCGAGCAGGGCGGCCAGGGGCAGCGTGCGGTCCATGACCTTGCCGGTTGCCCAGGACGCGGCATAGCTGACGGCCAGGAGAAGCGCGTACCAGCCGGCGACGGCCAGCCCGTGGCCCGGCCGGTGCACGACCCGCGCCACCACCACCATCGCCACGACGGCGACCCCGAGCGGCACGACGACGGTCGAGAGCCGCAAGGCCCAGGCGAGGCCGCGCCGGGACGTCCACGTCGTCGACGCGGACCGTTCCTTGACCACCTTGTCGCCTCCAGCCGGATCGTCCGGGCAGGCATCGACGCGGTGCCGCGCGCACTGGTTAGTCTGAAAGGACCAGGCCAGTTGCGCCGTTGCGCCTGCCGAAGGCCGCTGGCAGCGTGGGCCCGGTCTCTGCCGCGCTCGGGACACCAGCCCAGGTGCTCGGGTCGGCTCCGCGGTGGCAGACGTACCACCCGCTCGCTGAGTGCTCGAGCCGCAGCGTGGAGCCGGGCCGGTCCTGGCCGGTGGACGTCGTCTCGTCGAAGGTGACCGTCGCCGTCCTGATCCCGTTCGTGGTGGTCACGTCGGTGCTGACGATGCGGTAGGAAACCGGGTGCTGGGCCGCCTTGGAGCTGCTGAACCGGGTGAGGCTGACCTGCGCGGTGTCGACCGCGCACAGCCGGGCGTACGCGCTGGCGTACTGGCCGGCCCTGAGGTCGTTCAGGTAGTTGTCCGCAGCGTGCTGCGGCGCCTGGATCTGGTTGATCGCCTCGACGATGACCAGGCCGACGAAGCCGCCGCCGGCCAGGACCACGATCGAGGCGAGGATGCCGAAGGTCCACCACCAGCGCTTGCCGCGCTTCTTGCCCGGCGCGAAGTAGACCGCGGGCGCAGCACCCCACTGGCCGGCGTTCGACGGGGCCACCCAGGTGGTGGCCGGTGCTTGGTGCGGGGAGCCGTAGCCGCCGGGCTGGCCGGCCCAGGCAGCCGGCTGGGTCCCGTACCAACCGGCTTGGCTCTGCTGGCTGGGCTGAGCGTGCGCCGTCCACTGACCGCCGTCCCACCAGCGGAGGAAACCGGGTTGTTGCGGGTCCGGGTACCAGCCCGGAGGGGTGCTCATGCCGCAATTGTGTCGGATCCGTGAGGCCCAGCGGTACGTCTTCGGGCCAAGTTGTGGGAGCGTGGGGGGCATGTACACCAGTGACTTGGCCGCGGTGGCCCCCCAGTTGTTCCATCTCAGTGCCGGTGATGCCTGGCCGTCGATCGTGGAGCGTGGTCTGCGATCGGCCACCTGGCTGGTCCGCCAGCACGGTCTGGACGAGGAGCGGGCCACGGCCCTGCTCACCGCCCCGCGGGAGCAGATCGAGGTGATCGGCGACCCGGCCGACCCTTTGGGGCACGCCACGCTGCGCGACCAGAAGCCGCTCACGCTGAGCAAGCTCGAGCGCCTCGTCGAGGGCATCACGCCGGAGAACTACATCCGGCTGATCAACGACCGGGTCTACTTCTACATGAAGCCGGCCGACGTCGAGCGGATCCGTGGGGTGCGTGACGCCGAGGGTCAGCCGCAGCTGATGCTCACGCTGGACAGCCGCCGGCTGCTCGCCGACTACCAGGGCTCCGTACGCGTGGCCAAGATCAACACCGGCGCGACCATCGGCATGCAGGGCCGTCGCGGCCCGAGCACCTGGCTGGCGATCGACAAGTTCCCCGGCCGGGCCACCGAGGTCAAGGAGTTCACCGTCCTCGACGGCATCAGCGACGTGACGCCCTACCTCGTCTCAGCGGAGATCTGGCAGGGCGGCGAAAAGGTCGAGGTGCTCCACCCCGCCAAGGCCGGCGCCCACTAGACAGATTCGTCGTCGGCGGGCTGCTGTCGGTCAGGTGATCGGCGCGCGGTGGTAGGCCGACGCCAGCACCTGGACCGCTGTCACGGCGACCAGTGCCGTCAGGACCCACCTGGCCGGCGGGCGTCGCGACCGCAGCACGCCGACCACGCACAGCACGTACAGCGACCCGAGCACCCGGAGGTCGGCCGGGCCCATCCACACCGCGCCCGACAGCGAGGCACCGAGGCCGGCCAGCAGCACCACGCTCAGGGTGAGGTAGCCCTCGCGGTCCCGCCACGGCGCCAGCACCAGCGCGGCCACCACCGCGGCGAAGACAGTCAGGATCTCGGTGGCCCGGGCCAGCGCCGAAAAGCTGTCGAAGGCGTGGCTGAGCCACAGCTTGATGTAGTGGCCGAGGTCGACGAACGGCTGTCCGGCGTTGCTCTGGTCGGAGCGGATCGGCCACACCCCGAGCCGCCACCGGCCGTACGCCTGCCAGAGCACGAACACGGCAACGGGTGCCCCCCAGGCCAGGTCGGCGCGGGTGAAACGGCGAGTTCGCCGCAACCGCGGCAGCTGCCAGAGGCCGTACGCGGCGACGACGGCGAGGCTGGTCTCGCGGGAGAGTACGGCGGCGGAGAAGCCCAGCGCCGCCAGCCACCAGCGACGCTCGCGTACGCCGACGACGCCTGCGACCAGACACGCGGCGTCGACCAGCTCGGTGAGGTCGCGGCTCAGCGTCCACACGAATCCGAAGTAGACGCCGAGAGCCAGCCCCCACATCGCGTGCCGGCCGTACGACCGGGCCAGCCTGCCGCCCAGCGCGCCGAGCGTGCTGAGGGCCGCCAGGTTGACCGCGACCAGCGCGTACGGGACTGCCCTCGGACGGCCGAAGCCCGAGGCGAGCCAGACCAGGAACGGGTAGGTGATCCGCTGGGCCCGGAACGGTACGTCGATCCGGACGCCACCACGATGGCTGGTGAAGTCCCACGGGGCGAGCCCGAGGCGGTACTCGAACTGCCCGTCGAAGCCGGCCCCCGGGAACACGTGCAGCCAGCGTGGCGGGTCGATCGTGCCGTCCCGGCCGACCACGATGAACCGGGTCACGTCGCCGTGCGCCGACAGCACCAGGTGGGCGACCACGTACCCAAGACCAAGCACCAGCAGGATCAGCCCGGGCGCGAGCGGCCGGTCGGCCCACTGCAGCCGTACGCGCTGCCGCCCGTCGGCCACTGCTCGCTCCGCTCCTGCAGGGCGACCTGAGTGCGCCTGGTCCACGCACTGTAGCGGTGCGAAATCGGCGTGCCCCTGGCCAGGCCGGTCGCTCTACCGCAACCAGCGCAAGGCTAGGCCTCGTCGTGCGCCCGCAGCGTCTCGGGCAGGAACATCGCACCTTCGCCGAACTGCCCCGCCACGTCACGCGGGTTGGACAGCGCGCAGGTGCGCAGTGACAGGCATCCGCAGCCGATGCACTTGGTCAGCCCGTCGCGCAGGGCGGTGAGCCCGGCGATCTGCTCGTCGAGCCGGGTCCGCCAGGTGCGGGAGAGCCGGGTCCAGTCGGCGACGGTGGGCGTACGGGCCTCGGGCAGCGTGGCCAGCGCCGTCTTGATCTCGTCGAGGGACAGGCCCACGTTCTGCGCGGCCCGGATGAACGCCAGCCGACGCAGCACGCTGCGCGGGTAGCGGCGCCGGCCGCCCGAGCTGCGTGCCGACTCCAGCAGGCCGACGCTCTCGTAGTAGCGCAACGCCGACGCGGCAATGCCAGCGCGGTGTGCAACCTCCCCGATCGGCAGAAGCTCCGTTCCCAACATGGCCATCTCCCTTGACCTCAACCTCACTTTAACTTGCAGTGTGGCTTCATGAGAACTACTGAAGAGACTCGAGTTGCACTGGTGACCGGAGGATCACGTGGTCTCGGCCACGCCCTGACGACGGAGCTCGTCGCCCGCGGCTGGCACGTCGTCCTCGATGCGAGGGACGCCGACCGGTTGCGCACCGCGGCCGGCGGCTGGCCACCCGGCAGCGTGACCGCGATCGCCGGCGACGTGGCCGACGCGGGTCACCGTGGCGAGCTGGCCCAGGCCGTACGAGGCAAGGGCCGGCTGGACCTGCTGGTCAACAACGCCAGCATCCTCGGCCCCACGCCGATGCCCAGCCTGGACCGCTACCCGCTGACGGCGCTGCGCCAGGTGTACGAGGTCAACGTCATCGCCCCGCTGTCGTTGTTCCAGCTGGTCGACGACCTCCTGACGAAGGCGGGCGGCACCGTCGTCAACATCTCCTCGGACGCGGCACGGGAGCCGTACGAGGGCTGGGGTGGCTACGGCTCGGCGAAGGCGGCCCTCGACCAGGTCACCGCCATCCTCGCCGAGGAGCGCAAGGACCTGCGGGTGATCGCCTTCGACCCCGGGGACATGGCGACGGACCTGCAGCAGCAGGCGTTCCCGGGCGAGGACGTGAGCGACCGGCCCTCGCCGGAGTCGGTGGTCCCGGCGCTGCTGAGCCTGCTGGACCGGCCGAGCGGGCGCTATACGGTGGCCGAGCTGCGGGTGCCGGCGTGAGAGCGGAGCCGGTGTCCCCGTACACCCGGTTCGCCCTGCCGGCGGGCAGCGCGGCAACGGGCACGCCGGAGAGCAGGGGACTGGCGAGGGACCAGGTCAAGCTCCTGGTCGCCGAGCCGGGATCCGTTGCCCACCAGGCATTTCGGGACCTGCCCGACTTCCTCAGGCCCGGCGACCTCCTCGTCGTGAACACCTCCGCGACGCTCGCCGCGGCCGTCGACGGGCGCAGAGCCGACGGCCGGGTGCAGCCGGTGCACGTGTCGACGCGGCTCGACGACGGCAGCTGGGTGGTCGAGTTGCGCCGGGAGGACGGCAAGGGCCCCTCGTCGGACGGATTCCACGGTGAGAACGTCGTGTTGGCAGGCGGTCTGACCCTGCGGCTGCACTCCCCCTACCCGGACAGGTCGGTGCCGGGGAGCAGGCTCTGGCGGGCTGAGCCGGACCCTGCCTGGCAGCTGGCCGGCTATCTCGGGCAGCACGGCCGGCCGATCGCGTACGACTACCTCGCGGGCAGCTTTCCGCTGGCGGACTACCAGACGGTCTATGCGACGGAGCCCGGCAGCGCCGAGATGGCCAGCGCCGGCCGGCCGTTCACCGCCGACCTGCTGGTCCGGTTGATGGCGGCCGGTGTCACAGTGGCGCCGATCGTCCTGCACGCGGGGGTCTCCAGCGGCGAGCTGCACGACCCGCCGCTGCCAGAGCGCTTCGCGGTGCCTGAGGACACCGCGAGGCTGGTCAACAGTGCCGTGTGGGCAGGCAGGCGCGTCATCGCGGTCGGTACGACGGTCGTCCGCGCCCTGGAGACGGTGGCGCTGGACCGCGGGACCGTACGGCCGGATGAGGGGTGGACCGACCTGGTGCTCGGGCCGGACCGGCCGGCCAGGGTGGTGTCCGGCCTGATCAGCGGTCTGCACCCGCCGGACGCGAGCCACCTGCTGCTGCTGGAGGCGGTGGCCGGCGCGGACCTGGTGCGGCAGGCGTACGAGGCCGCCGTGCCGAACGGCTACCTGTGGCACGAGTTCGGCGACTCCATGCTGTTCCTGCCGGGTCCGCGACCTTCCCGCGACCGGGCTTCGATCGCCGCTTGACCGAAATCTGGCGTGAACTGGCCGCGGACCTGATGCCTGTTGGCCCGTGTATGAGTTGCTGGCAGATCGGTCAGCAGCTCATACACAGTGGGAAGGCATACCCCCGGCCGGCTACGCGTCCATGTCCGGGGTCGGCAGCAGGTAGATCGTGGCCATGGTCAACATGATGGCCAGGAACACCGGCAGGCTGAACCAGCCGATGACCGTGACCGCCGGATAGATCGGCAGCCCGATGTTGTAGCGGCGGTTGCGGGTCGTCAGCAGCTCCCGGCTCACCCACGGGTGGTGCAGCTCCGGATGGTTGAGCAGGTAGCGCCACACGGCATGGAAGCCGAACGCCACCAGCGTCATCGTCACGCCATAAATGACGACGGTGAGCCGCTTGTCAGCGGTCGACCCGTGCTGCGCCGCCTCCGCGATCAGCTGGGTCGGCCACGGCAGGATGCTGACCGGCAGCAGCAGGATCAGGTTGAGCAGCTGCAGCCGGTAGGTCGTCCGCCGCACCAGCCGGAACGTCGCATGATGGTTCAGCCAGATCGTGCCGGCGACGAAGAAGGACGCCAGATAGGCGACGTACGTGGCCCAATGGTCGCCGAGAGTCTTGGCGTACGAGCCACTCGCGGGTGGGCCAGGCAGGTCGAGGACGAGCAGCGTGATGACGATCGCGAAGACGCCATCGCTGAACGCTTCGAGCCGGCCCACCGACATGCCGTGTCCGGCAGCCGGCGCCGGCTCCTGAGCAGGCGCGGCGTCGTACTCGGGCATCCGTCACTGTAGATCACTACCAGCGGTTGGCCCGTCGCCAGCCGAACGGTCGGCCGTCCGGGTCATTGACCAGGTTGTTGAGGATCGGGCCCCACAGCTGGGTGCCCGGCGCGACCTGGGGGATGTGGTGCCAGCGCACCCGGCCGGGGGGCCGCTCGCCGGCGCGCCCCGACTCCCACCAACGGTCGAGGCCCAGCGCCGAGGCCCGTACGGTGTCGGCGGCCGACTCCGCGTCGATGAGGTCGGCGACGTCGTCGGCTGCCCGGTCGAGGTGCTCGGCCATCAGCTGCAGCCGCAGGTCGCGGGCGAAGCCGGTGCCGTCCCCCGAGGAGTCGAGCACGGCGGCAGTGAGCTCGGAGTCGTGGGTCCACGACCGCATGTTGAGGTTGGCCGAGCCGACAGCGGCCCACGTGTCGTCGACCACGCACACCTTGGCGTGGACGTAGACCGGGGTGCCGGCGTGGTTCTCGATGTCGACGATCGTGACCCGGTCGCCGCCGGCCTGGTGGATCGCGTGCAGTGCCTCGCGATGGGTCAGACCCGAGGACTGCACGCCGCTGAAGCCGTCGCGGTCGCAGTGCCTCGGCACCACGGCGACGAGCCGCAGCTCGGGGGACCGGCGCAGGGCGTCGGCGAAGACGCTCGCGATCTCGGCCGACCACAGGAACTGGTCCTCGAGGTAGATCAGCCGCTCTGCCCTGGCGATGGCCTTGCGGTAGCCCAGGGCGACGCTGCGCTCGCCGAGCGGGGCGAAGGGGTACCTCGGCGAGTGGCTCGGGTAGGTCCGCAGCAGCTGCACGGTGTACGGGCCACAGGTGGGCGGGGGCGGCAGCTCGTCCGGCAGCCGGGTGGGCTTCAGCTTGTCGCCGCGGATCCGGTCGGCGACATACATCCACGGGTGCAGCTGGCGCAGTGGCGCCGGGTCGGCCCACCGCTCGCGGAAGCAGGTCTCGACGTCGGCGACGGCCGGCCCGCGGATCTCGACCTGCACGTCGTGCCAGGGCGGCGTCGGTCCGTACACGCGGGCCATCTGCTGCACCTGCGGGTCGCCGTAATGGCCTGCGCTGTCCCGGCGGCTGTGGCTGAGGTCGATGCCGCCGACGAACGCGACGTCGTCCTCGGGGCGGCCGGGGTGCCGGATGACGACGAACTTCTGGTGGTGCGACCCCATCCGGCGGACCCGCTGGTCGAGCAGCAGCTTGCCGCCGAAGTTGTTGACCACCTCGGAGAGCATCCGGTTCTCGGCGCTGCTCATCCGCAGTCGGTCGAGGTGCGAGCGCCAGATCAGGCCGTGGATGCGCGCGCCGGCGCTGGCGGCCCTGGCCAGCTCGACGCCGATCGCGCTGCCCGGTCCGTCGAGCAGCTCGTCGGGGTCGCCGCGCCAGTCGGCAAGGTAGACCTGGTCACCCCCGCCCAGCTCACGGAGCTCCTCGAGCAGCTGGGCGAAGTACGCGGCCCCGTGCACCAGCGGGCGGACCAGGTTGCCGTCGCACCAGGCCTCGTCGCCCGGGTGCCGCCGGTCGAGCTGGTTGGCGTCGTTTCGTCGCTCCGCAGCAGTCAGCATCCAGTCCCGTACGGCCATGGCAGGCCTTGTGCCCAGCCGCGGCTGATCTAGCCCTGACGCAGCGGATCGAGGAGTGCGCTGGTGCCGCTGCTTTGCCGCGAGGGGGGCGGCCCCGGTAATCTGACCCACGCAGATGGAGGCTTCGCCTAGCCCGGTCTATGGCGCCGCACTGCTAATGCGGTTTGGGGCTTCAACCCCATCCGGGGTTCAAATCCCCGAGCCTCCGCAGCCCGAACGGCCCGTCCCTCGCGAGGGGGACGGGCCGTTCGCGTTGGTTCCGAGGCGGGTCAGGCCTTGGCGCGGCGTGGGAGCAGCGCCGACAGGCCGAACGCGGCGAGGGCCAGCACCAGGTCACCGGCGACCGCCCACTCGAGGGCGTGGTCGAAGCCGACGCGGGAGGCCGACGTGCCCAGCACTCCGAAGAACAGCGTGCCCAGCCCGGCCACCCCGATCGCGCCGGAGAACTGCTGCGCGGTGACGAGCATCCCGGCCGCCACCCCGCCGCGGGCAGGGGCGACGCCGGAGAGCACGACGCCGATGACGGTGGTGATGGTCAGCCCGTTGCCGATGCCGACCAGGATCATCGCCGGCAGGGTCTCACCGGCGGTGAAGCTGCTGCCGCTCACCAGCAGCGACCCCAGCAGATAGCCGAGCCCGATGACGCTGATCGCCGTGCCGGCGGTCACGACCAGGCTGCCGAAGCGGCCGACCAGGCTCTTGCTGAGAAGCGCTGCGGCACCGAACGCAACCCCCAGCGGGGCGAAGGTCAGCCCGGCGTGCAGCGGGGTGAGGCCGAGGCCGGTCTGCAGCGCCAGCGTCATGGCCAGCATGAACCCGGAGAAGCCGGCGAAGAAGGACACGTTGACGGCCAGCCCCGAGGCAAAGGCACGGTGCTTGAACAGGGTCAGGTCGAGCAGCGGGTGGCCGCCCGTACGGGCCAGGTGCTGCTGGTGGCGCAGGGTGACCCAGCCGGCGGGTACGGAAGCGGCGAGCAGGACCCAGCCCCAGACCGGCCAGTGCTCACTGTGACCGAGGACGAGGGGTACGAGGGCGAGGCCGATGGTGAGCGAGGTGCCGAGGACGCCGAGCAGGTCGATCCGGTACGCGACGGCACCGCGGGTCACCGGCAGGACGCGCCATGCCAGGACGGCGGCGACGAGTCCGATCGGGACGTTGACCAGGAAGATCGCCCGCCAGCCGAGACCGAGGATGTTCCAGTCGAGCAGCAGGCCGCCGAGGATCTGGCCGGAGACACTGCCGATGCCGACCGTGAGGCCGAACCAGGACAGCGCCTTGGCCCGCTCCTCCAGCGGGAAGACGGCGGTGATCACGGCCAGCACCTGCGGGACCATCAGTGCCGCGGTGGCGCCCTGCAGCAGGCGGGCGATCACCAGCTGGGACGGCGTGCTCGCGAGGCCGCACAGCAGGGACGCCAACGCGAAGGCGGCCATCCCGGCGACGAACAGCTTGCGGTGCCCGTACAGGTCACCGAGCCGCCCGCCGGTGACCAGACCGGCCGCGTAGGTGAAGGAGTAGCCGCCGACGACGAGCTCGAGCGCAGCTGTACCGGAGTGCAGCTCGGCGCCGATCGACGGTGCGGCGACGTTGACCACGAAGATGTCGAACAGCGCCATGAAGGTCGCGACCAGCAGCACCGGAAGGGCGCGCCAGCGTCCGGGGTAGTCGACCGCCTCGAGCCGGCTCTGGGGTGGCGCGGACTGGGCGGGTAGGGTCTGGACGTCGCTCACGGTGCCTCCTAGATGTTCGAGAGAGATCGAACAAGAAGCATCGTACGACACCTATCGAACAATGTGCAAACCCGTATTACAGTGGCGCCATGCAGGATGAGTGGCACGAGCCGACGCGCGAGGAGATCTCCTTGCCGACGGTGCTGGGCGCCCTGGCCGACCCGGCGCGACTGGCCCTGCTGCAGGCACTGCACGAGGTGGGCGAGTCGAACTGCGGGGCGCTGACCGCGCTGTCCGGGCTCGACCTGAGCAAGTCGACGGTGTCCCACCACCTCAAGGTGCTGCGCGAGGCCGGGGTCACGCACACCCAGTTCGTCGGGACCAGCCGGCGGGTGTCGATCCGGCAGGACGACCTCGAGGCCGCCTGCCCCGGGCTGCTGCACGCGGTGATCGGGTCGCACGTCCACGCCTGACTAACCTGGGGCTATGCGGCTGAACCGGTCCCTGCGTGCCGTCGCCGCCCCAGGCGCCGCCGAAGGCGTCACGACGCTCGAGCTGTTCTTCGACCTGGTCTTCGTCTACACGATCACGCAGGTGACCTCCGTCGTACGGGCCGATCGGGTGCCTGCCGCGCTGGCGATCCTGGTGCTGACCTGGTGGATGTACGACGGGTACTGCTGGCTGGCGAACAACATCGGCCCGACCAACTTGGAGACCCGGCTGCCGATGCTGGTGGCGATGGCCGGCTTCCTGGTGATGGCGATCGCGACGCCGGACGCGTACCACTCGGGCGCCTGGCCGTTCGCGATCGCTTACGTGGTAGTGGTTTTGGTGCACGGAGTGCAGTTCGCCCGGTCGTCGGTGGGATCGTCGGCAACGGCGATCCTGCAGGTGCTGCCGCTCAACCTCGCGATCGCCGGTGCGCTGGTGCTGGCCGCGTTCCTGGCACCGCACGACGACGCGTGGATCGGCTGGCTGATCGCCGTCGTGGTGGTCGCGGCGGCCGCCGTACGGGTGCGGGGCAAGGGCTTCACCGTACGGGCGGAACACTTCGCCGAGCGGCACCAGCTGCTGATCATCATCGCGCTGGGCGAGACGGTGGTGGCGACTGGGGCCGGTGCGCAGGGACGGCTCAAGATCGGCGCGGTGCTGCTGGCCGTGCTGCTGTCACTGGCGCTGCTGGCGACGCTGTGGTGGGTCTACTTCGGCGGCGACGACCAGCGGGGGGCCGAGGCGCTGGCCGCTGCGCCCGGGGAAAAAATGTCCGACCTCGCGTTCTGGGGCTACTCGATGGCGCACCTGGTCCACGTGATCGGGCTGGTCCTGGTGGCCGCCGGCCTGCACGACGTGGTGTTCACGCCGACCCTGCACCTGCACGCGCGACCGGCGGCGGCGCTGGCAGGTGGTACGGCGGTGTTCCTGCTGGCCCAGGCGTGGTTCCGGCGGGCCCTCGGGATCGGCTCACGGGCGGCGCTCGTCACCGGCGCGGCTGCCTGCGTCGTACTGTCTCAGTTCGGATCGCACCTCGAGGCCGTCGTCGAGCTGGAGCTGCTGGGCACGATCGTGCTTGCCGTACTCGTGGCGCAGCCACAGCGCACAGGGCCCCAGCCGCCGGTCGCGGCCGTACGTCAGCCCCTAACCTGAACCCATGCGGCTTGCTGGGGCTGGCGCAGCGGAACGGCGGACGGCGGATGACGACGGCCACAAGCTGACCGCCGTCGAAGGCCTCGCGGCGCTGTCCCTGGACGCGCTGTCCAGCGTCGCGTACGGGCCCGAGGCCATCGTGCTCGCCTTGGCCGCCGGTGGGGCCGCGGCCATCCGGTACACGTTGCCGATCACCGTCGCGATCGTCGTACTCCTGCTCGTGCTCGTCGTTTCCTATCGCCAGGTGATCGCGGTGCACCCGGACGGCGGCGGCGCGTACGCGGTGGCGAAGCGTTCGCTGGATCGGCGTACCGCGCTGCTCGCCGCCGCCAGCCTGGTGGTCGACTACGTACTGACCGTCGCGGTCAGCCTCGCCGCCGGGGCCGCGAGCCTGGCCAGCGTGTTCCCCAGCCTGCACCACCATCTGCTCGCGGTGTGCCTGATCGGCCTGGCGGTGCTGACCGTCCTCAACCTCATCGGGATCGCGGAGTCGGCCCGGGTGCTGATGCTGCCGACCGTGGTGTTCATCGCAGCGATCCTCGCGATCATCGTGGTCGGGCTGATCCGGTCACATCCGGTCGACTCGATCGGCGTCGGCCTGGGCCCGATCCATACCTCCGAGGCGGTCGGTGTGGTGCTGATCCTCAAGGCGTTCGCGGCCGGCTGCTCGGCGCTGACCGGTGTCGAAGCGATCGCCAACGGGGTGCCGGCGTTCAAGGCTCCGGCGGCGGAGCGGGCGCAGCGCACCGAGCTGTCCCTCGGCATCCTGCTCGGCGGCATGTTGATCGGGATGGCCGTGCTGATCAGGGTGCACCACGTGGTGCCGCGCGGGCAGGTGACCGTACTCGCACAGCTGTCGGCGGCCGCGTTCGGAACCGGCTGGCCGTTCTACCTCACGAACCTGACGGTCACGCTGGTACTGGGCTTCGCCGCGAACACCAGCTTCGGCGGGCTACCGGTGCTGATGGGCTTGCTGGCCAAGGACCATCGGTTGCCACACCTGTTCGGGCTGCACGGCGAGCGACCTGTTTACCGGTACGGGGTCAGCGCGCTGGCATTGTGCGCGGCGGTGCTGCTGATCGCGGTGCGCGCCGACACCAACCGGCTGCTCCCGCTGTTCGCGATCGGTGTCTTCATCGGCTTCACCATCAGTCAGGTAGGGCTCGTCCGGCACTGGCAGCGGGAGCGGTCGGCCGGCTGGGCGGGCAAGGCGGCGCTCAACGGGTTCGGCGCGGTGCTGACCGCCGTCGCGGCGGTGGTCTTCTTCCTCAGCAAGTTTACCGCGGGCGCCTGGGTGCTGCTGCTGATCATCCCCGGCCTGACCTGGCTGTTCGCCGGCATCGAGCGCTACTACACCGGCGTGGCGAAGGCGTTGGGCATCGGGGACCTTCCGCCGCCTCCGATGCCCGACGCCGGCGCCAGTCCGGTCGTCGTGGTGCCGATCGTCGGGGTTACCCGGCTGACCGAGCTCGCTCTCCGCACGGCGTTGCAGCTCGGCGGGCGGGTGATCCCGGTGGAGGTGGACCTCGACCCGGAGGCCACCGAGGCGTTGCGGCGGCAGTGGGAGCTGTGGGACTGCGGCCTCGAGCTGGTGATCCTGCCCAGCGAGCACCGGACCCTGGTCCCGCCCATGGTGGACTTCGTCCACGCGCAGATGGCGCTCGGTCACCAGGTGACGGTGCTGCTGGCGGAGGTGGAGCCCCGGCGCCGTCGCTACCAGGTGCTGCACAACCAGCGCGGGCTCATCCTGGCGGCGGCGCTCCGCTCCCGTACGGACGCCGTCGTCGCCATCCAGCCGTTCCGGCTCTGATCCTGGGGGAGCTGGGACGCCCCGCGGGGATCCCTTTCTCACTGTGTATGAGCTGCTGACGGATCTGCCCGCAGCTCATACACGCGGCAGGGGTGCTGCCGGCCGAAGCCGCCGGCGGTCAGACCTCGATCAGGGTGAGCGCTCCGCTGTCGACGTCGAGGATCAGCCCGTACACGGAGTCGCGGTAGGCAAGGTACGGCGACGTGCGCACCCGGGTGACCGAGCTGCGCAGGTCGGCCTCGAGGTCGGTGAACGCCTCGAGGGACCAGGGCGGCTTCATCCCGGTCTCGTCCTGCATCTGCCGGCGGAAGTCGTCCTCGTCGACGCCGAGCAGGCCGCAGCGGGTGTGATGGATGAGCACGATGTGCCGGGTGCCGAGTGCACGCTGGCTGAGCGTGAGCGAGCGGATGGTGTCGTCGGTGACCACCCCGCCGGCGTTGCGGAGGATGTGCGCCTCACCGAGGTCGAGACCGAGTGCGGCGAACGCGTCGATGCGGGAGTCCATGCAGGTGACGACGGCGATGTGCTTGGCCGGCTGCGTGTCCAGCTCACGGTGTCCGTGCCCGCTGACATAGGCGGCGTTGGCGTCGAGCATCTTCTGTACGAGGTCCACGGCTGCCGACCCTAGCGTGATCACCGACTTCAGGTCAGGACAGCACCTCGGTGACGTCATCCGCGAGGAAGCAGACGCCGGGCGCGGCGTTGGTGAGGTACGCGGTCAGGTCGAGGTCAGTGCCCACCGACGGGGTGTACGCGAGCGTGACCTGGGCCCAGGTGGTGCTCAGCGTGGCGATCACGGTCTTCTGCGCCACGAAGGTCCCGGCGTTGTACTCGCGGATGCGCAAGGTCAGCTTCGCACCCGCGGTTGGCGCCTTCACCCACAGCGAGGCGGTGTACGTGCCGGCGTCGGTCTTCAGCATCCAGTCCGGCGAGTCGTTGAGGGTGCAGTCCGCGGCGGTCGCGCTGGTCGTGTTGGTCAGCACCGCCGCGTACGAGCCGGTGTGCGGGTCGGTCGTACGCGACAGGGTGATGCCGGCGCGCCCGGACACGTTCCAGCCGGTGGTGTTGGTCTCGAAGCCGCCGTTGCTGACGAAGTTCGTGCCCGTCGGTGTCGTTGCCTTCACCGGCGCAGTGGCCTTCGTCAGCTGCCCGGCGGTGTCGGTCACGGTCACGGTCACCGTCCAGCTGCCGACCCCGCTGTACGTGTGCACCGCCGTCGCCGTTGCCTGCGGCCCGACCACGACGCCGTCACCGAAGTCGAACCGGTACGACGCGATCGGCGTCACGTCGGTGTCACTGGACCCGGAAGCGTCCGCCGTCACGGCAAGCGGGGCGCGCCCGGTCGAGGGGGTCACGGTCAGCGTCGCCACCGGGGGCGCGTCGTTGGTCACCGCGACCGTGGTGGCGGCGGTGGAGCTCAGCCCCCCGGTGTCGGTCACCGTGACCACGACGCGATAGCTGCCAGCGGCCGCGTACTGGTGAGCCGCCACTGCCCCGGACTGCGGCCCGGCGGTGCTGCCGTCACCGAAGTCGAACGCGTACGTCGCGATGCCCGTCGCGTCCGTGTCGGTCGAGGCCGAGGCGTCGGCGCTCACCTGGTACGGGCCCGGGCCGGACAGCTGGGTGACGGTCAGCGCGGCCCTCGGTGGGGCGTCGGTCGGCGAGGCGGTGATCGACACGGTCGACGTCGCGGACTTGCCGGCGGTGTCGGTCACCGTGACGGCCAGCGCGTACGTCCCGGCCGTCGTGTAGGTGTGCGAGGCGGTGGCTCCGGTCTGAGGCCCGACGACGGTGCCGTCAGCGAAGGCGAACTTGTACGTCGCGATGGGGGTCGCGTCGTTGTCGGTGGACGACGAGGCGTCCACGTTGACGGTGAGTGGGACCGAGCCGGTGGTCGGGGTGGCCGAGAACACGACGGTCGGCGGGTTGTCGGCCTGCGCCGGGGAGACGGTGACCCTCGCGGTGGCCGTGGCCGGCCGGCCCACGGTGTCGGTCACGGTCGTGGTGACGGTGTAGGTGCCAGCGGTGGTGTAGGTGTGCTGCGCGGTCGGAGACGGCTGGGTCCCCACCGAGAACCCGTCGCCGAAGTCGAACGCGTACGAGGCGATCGGGGTCGCGTCCGGGTCGGTCGATGCCGAGGCGTCGGCGGTCACGGCCAGCGGCGCCGGTCCGCTCGTCGGCGAGAGGCTCAATGCCGCGGTCGGTGGGCTGTCCTGCGCCGGCGGCGCCTGGATGGTCACCGTGTCGATGACGGAGCCCTGCGTACAGGTCATGTCGTCCTTCGACGTCTGCGGCCCGCAGATCGCCGCGATCGTCATCGCCGACGCCGTCACGTCGACCCGCAGGTGCGCGAGGTGCATCGCCCGGTAGGCCGTTCTCGGGTCCAGCGACGTCCACGGCGGCTCCAGGGTCGCGCCGCCACCGCCAGCGGTGATGTGGGTGACGCCATGGATCGGCGAGAAGCGCTCGTAGTCGTGGGAGTGCCCGTTGATGTTGAGCACGAGCTTCGAGTACTTGTCGCCGAGGGTGTTGATGAGTCCGGCGAGTCGGGGGTCGCCGGTGTGGTTGCCGGTGGAGAACGCCGGACGGTGCCCGAACGTCACCACGTACTGGATCGACGAGTCTGCCTGCGCCGCCGCGACGATCGCGTCGGCCTGGGCGGCCCAGTCGGTCCAGGCGCTCGTCGTGTAGGGCTCGGGATAGCTGATGAACCGGACACCGCCGGCGTCGAACCAGCCCCAGTCCTCACCGCAGCAGCCCAGGCTCGGCGCGCTGGCAGACGCACGCCCGTTCGGGATCAGGAAGCGGCCCTTGTAGTTGCGCAGGTCGTCGTTGCTCGTCTCCCAGTCGTGGTTGCCCCACGCCGGCATGTACGCCGCCGTGCGGCTCCAGCCCATGACGTCGTTGAAGTGCTGGTCGACAGCGGCCTGGCCGTGCGCCTCGCCGTACGTCAGGTCGCCGATGCCGAGCACCAAGTCGGGCGCGTCGGCGGCGATCTGGCCCTGCGTCGTGCCGACCGTGGGGTAGGTCACCGAGTCGCCGATGTCGCCCTCGGCGTCGAACCGGAAGGGGCCGGTGGGCGCGGTGGTGAACACGCTGTCCGACGACCCGCCGATCGAGTAGTGGTAGGTCGCGCCAGGCGTCAGCCCGGTCAGCACGGCCTCCCAGAACGGGCCCGCCGAGGAGTACGGCATCGGGTTGGGCGCGGAGGCCGTGGCCGTGCTGCCGTACGAGCCGGTGGTCCCGTACCGGATCGTGCTCGGACCGCCGTGCCAGTCGAAGGCCACGGAGGTGCGCGAGGCGTAGGTGTAGTGCACCTGGTCGACCACGACGTTGCCGACCGACACCGATGCGGTGGCATCGGTGGCCAGGCCGCCACTGTCCTTGACCGTGACGGTCGCGACGAAGGCGCCTGCCGAGGCATAGGTGTGGGTCGCGGTGGCGGACGGCTGCGGTCCGACGACGGCGGTGCCGTCACCGAAATCGAAGGTGTACGAGGCGATGGGCGTGGCGTCGGTGTCGGTCGAGCCGGAGGCATCGGCGGTCACGTCGAGCGGTGCCGACCCGGCCGAGGGCGTCACGCTGAGGGAGGCCCGGGGGGCCACGTCGACCGCGCTCACCGTGACGGCACGCGACGTGGTGGAGCTCTTGCCCGCCGAGTCGGCGACGGTGACGGTGACGGTGAAGCTGCCGGCTGTCGAGTACGCGTGCGAGGCGGTCGGGCCGCCCTGTGCGCCGGTGCTCGTGCCGTCACCGAAGTCGAACGCGTACGTCGCGATCGGGGTGGCGTCGACGTCGGTGCTCGCTGAGGCGTCGGCCGTCACGGTCAGGGGAGCGGTGCCGGAGGTGGGTGAGACGTCGAGCCGCGCGACCGGCGGGAGGTCGGGCTGGTACTCCAGGGCGCCACGGTCGTCGTAGGTGCGAGGGCCGACGCCGATGTTCTGGATCGACGGGTCGTCGACCCGCTCGTTGCCCTCGAAGTCCGTCGCCGGCTGGTTGCTCGCGCTGGACGCGGCGGAGTCAATCGCCCTCGACCCGGCCGACAGGTGGAAGTCACCGGTGTCCGGCGACACCCACTTGGGGTCGCCGCCGTTCTGGTTGTCCAGGCCGTGCGTCTCCTGGCCGGTGGCCGTGGCGAGGGCGCTCAGGGTGGCGTACTGCTTGGTCCCCCAGGTCACCAGCGTCCCGGTCGCCTTCAGGTAGAGCAGGTCGTAGTCGAGGGTGGTGCCGGGGATGGAGTTGGCGTCGACGCGGATGTCGCCCTTGGTCGCGGCGCTGCTCAGGCCGTTGTCCACGCTGATGTTGTTGCGCACCGTCCCGCCGGTGGAGGGGGCGCTGCCATTGCCCTCGAAGTTGATGCCGGCGGTGACGTTGCTGTAGACGCTGTTCGCGACCACGGTGACGCCGGTGGAGTTGAGGACGTCGATCCCGTGGTCGCCGTTGTCGTACGAGATGTTGTCGTAGACGATCGTGCCGACGGCTCCGTTGTAGAGCTGGATGCCGGAGTCCTCGTTGTCGTAGACGCGGTTGCGGTCGATGATGTTGCCCGGCGCGCGGACGTCGATGCCGGTGGCGGCGCGGGTGTACTGGCGGGCGTTGGCGAACGACGTGTTGCCGCGGATCTCGACGTTGGTCGTGCCCGTCGTCGCGTAGATGCCGGTGTCGGTGTTGTGGTCGGTGACGTTGTTGGTGATCAGTGAGTCGGTGGTTCCGATCAGGTAGATGCCCTGGGAGGACGAGCCGTTCACCGGCTGCCCGGAGTAGGTGACGTGGTTGCCGTCGAGGGTGATGTGGGCCGCGTACTTGAGATAGATGCCGTACTGCGTCGTATGGGACACGTTGAAGCCGCTGATATTGATCCAGCTGGTGGGCGTGCTGGTGGTGCCAGAGACGGTGAAGCCGTGGATCTGGCCGGACATCGTCACGTTGGCGCCGACCTCAGGGGCGAAGCTGATCGGCGCTGTGGCGGTGCCGGAGTGGTTGACCGTGACGTTCTCGGTGTACGTGCCGCTGGCCACGAGCACTGTGTCGCCGGGTTGAGCGGCCGAGGCGGCGGCCTGGACCGTGCAGTACGGGGCCGCGGTGGTGCCGGTGCCGGTGTTGGTGCAGGAGGCGGCCTTGCCGTTGACGTGCCTGGTGATCGGGCCGGCTGCGTGGGCGGTCGTGACCGGGGACAGACAGGCAAGCACCAGGGCAGTGGTCGTTGCCGCTACGGCCGTCGGACGCACCCGCCGCCTGCGCGTGGTGGTCTTCGGCATGTGTGGCTCCGGCGTTTGCTTCAGCGCGTGCGTGGTCGCGCGCAGTGGAAGTGAACGGCGGACGAGCGTGCCTCGGGTCCCCCGCCTGGCGTAGCTGGCCTACGACGTGGGTGTGACTGAGCGCCTGTCGGAACGTGGTTGGGACGTGGGCGGGCCGACCGGTACACTCGCTGGCGGTCCCAGGACCACGCGCCCGTAGCTCAACGGATAGAGCATCTGACTACGGATCAGAAGGTTGTGAGTTCGAATCTCGCCGGGCGCACACCTGTAGCAGCTTCCCCACCAATGGCCTCGACCCCTATCGGGGCCATTGGCATGTCCGGGGATAACCCCTGCTCAGGGGCCATGCCGGGCCACCTGGTGTCACCCGCCGACGGCCACGACGTGGGCACGGCTGCTGTCACAGTGTCGGAACACGGCAGTGCGGCCGGGGACGTCGTGCCTCCCCTGGACACAGTCCCGGGACCGCCCAACCCGGGGCGCCAGCAGCTCCCGCGGCCGCTCTACCTGGCGGTCGGTCAGTGGCAGCGACCTGTCCGCCGTGAGGGCTCGAGCGACTCCTGCGAGCGAACGGTCTCCCACGCCCAGCACCAGTCGCAGAACTCCGCCCACAACGCACCACCGTGCCGCTCATCGGCGGCTCGCTGTTCGCCCAAACCGACGAGCAGACCCAGCAAGTCGCTTTCGAGGGTGGAAGCCTCCGCTGTTGAGCTCATCTCCTGTGTCATGGCAGCGACCGTCCGCAGGCTCGGCGAACGTGCACGGGTCTGCCGACGCGGGCCACGCCACCGCGTCAGGCTGACGCCATGGCCCGCGGTACGCCAACGGGTAGGGAGACGGGCCGCGGGGCTGTCCGCCGAACGATCTAACTCCCCTGGGTGACACGCCGGGCTTGGCTTGGCGGCAGTGCCCGGCCTTTCAGCCGATCGAACCGGACCCGTCCTGGGGGTTGGTCGGGTCGACTCCGGGGTGGGTTGTGTGGACTGCCGGCGGACGGCTGGTGGGTGAGCTGGTCGGCGAAGCGGGCGGGCTCGCGGGAGTCGTTGGCTCCGGGCCGAGGCTGGTCGGGTTGGCGCTCGAAGGCTCGACCGGCGGCACGTCACTCGGTGGCGCTGGATCCGACAGCTCAGGCGCCACGGCCGTGGGGGCGCTGCTGTCCGAGAGGACCGCGCTGCTCTGCGACGGCGTCGGTGACGGGGCGACCCAGCCGACCGTGAAGCCGTTCCAGCGGATCTTCACGGGTTGGGCGTCGTTGGGCAGCTCGACCTGCCATTCCATGAACTGCTGGGCACCGGGGTTCAACCCGAATGCGGTGATCTGCGAGGCCGTGTCCCCGGAGGCAGGTCCGTCATCCACAGCGAATGTGCGGCCTTGACTGTCGACGACCACGGTGCCGGAGGCGTCGACATTGATCGGGTGGTCGCTGCTGTTGCCGTAGTAGGCAAGGAATCCGCAGATCTTTGCCCCGCTGTCGAGGGGCTCGCAGGTGGCGTTGTCGGCCCGGAAGGTGCTGTCGGAGGTCGCGGCGTGGATGGCGCTGACCGCCGAGCAGCCGCTCAGGGTCACTACTGTCGCGATTACCCCTGCCACTGTGCGCCCTGCGGTCATCGGACGGTCACCTTCATCGGGGGGCCGTACGTCCGGGTGTAGAGGCTGCTCGAGCCCACGACTACGCGGACGTACACGGTGCCGGGCTTGCCGAACCGGACCCCGAAGGAGAATGTGCCGCCGGCTGGCGCCTTACCCTGGCCGAGCAGGAACCACTGGCCGTGCGCCTTGTACTGCAGGGTGACTGCGGTGCCCTTGGGCATTCGTGGCACCCGGCACCGACCGTGGTCCACGGCGCCGGTCGCCACGCTTCCGCCGATAGTGCAGGTCACGGGCGCGAGGACTGATACCTGCTCCGCCGCGATGCTGCGCCCGTACCTGGGCGATGCGGCCGCTACTGCCCGAAGGGTGCCCGCGCTGCCGGCGACCAGGGGGGCGGAGAACGTCCCGGACGCGTTGGTGGTGACCGTAACGGCTCGTGGTGCTCCGACGACCGGTGTGAAGGTCAGCGTGACGCGCGCGCCGGCGACCGGGGCGTGACCGACAGCAGTCGTGACCTGTCCGACCACCGAGCGGCGGTGACCGGCGGGCACCGGATGAACAGGGGACAGCACCATCCGGGTAGCGCTGAAGACGAAGACACTGACGACCGAGCTCGTGACGGTGTGGGCGTCGGTGGTGAACTGCATCTGGAGCTGGTGGGCTCCGGTCAGTCCGCTGGTGTCCCAGCCGAAGCTGACCGGGCAGCTGCCGGGGTCAGCGACGACCGTGGGACACCCTGCAC
>JAWWOO010000083.1:0-9846 GCA_033851545.1 Frankiales bacterium
GTGCTGGCCGGGTTCATGCGCATCCTCGGTCCGCCGGTGCTGGAACGGTTCCCGGGGCGGGTCATCAACACCCATCCCGCGCTGCTGCCGTCCTTCCCCGGAGCCCACGCCGTGCGGGACGCGCTCGCGTACGGGGTCAAGGTCACCGGGGTCACCGTGCACCTGGTCGACGCCGGCGTCGACACCGGCCCGATCGTCGCCCAGGCCGCGGTGAGCGTCCGCGCCGACGACGACGAGGACACGCTGCACGAGCGCATCAAGGTCGCGGAGCGCACGCTCCTCGTCCATGCTGTGGGCCGGCTGGCCCACGGCGGTCACCGTACCGAAGGAAGAAAGGTCACTCTGCCGTGAGCAGCGAGAGCCGCACGCCGATCCGCCGGGCGCTGGTCAGTGTCTATGACAAGACCGGCCTCGAGGAGCTCGGCAAGGCGCTGGTCGAGGCCGGCGTCGAGATCGTCTCCACCGGGTCGACAGCAGCCCGGCTGGCCGCCGCCGGGCTGCCGGTCACGCCGGTCGAGCAGCTCACCGGCTTCCCCGAGTGCCTCGACGGGCGGGTCAAGACGCTGCACCCGCGGGTGCACGCCGGTGTCCTCGCCGACCTGCGCAATCCCGACCACGAGCGCCAGCTGGCCGAGCTCGAGATCGCGCCGTTCCAGCTCGTCGTCGTCAACCTCTATCCGTTCACCGCGACCGTCGCCAGCGGTGCGTCGTCCGAGGAGTGCGTCGAGCAGATCGACATCGGCGGCCCCTCGATGGTCAGGGCCGCTGCCAAGAACCACGCCAACGTCGCCGTCGTCGTGTCGCCGTCCCGCTACGACGAGCTGGTCGAGGCCGTACGCGGTGGCGGGTTCACCCTCAGTCAGCGGCAATCCCTTGCTGGGGCGGCATTCCAGCACACGGCGTCCTATGACGTAGCCGTCGCCAGCTGGTTCGCCAACGTGCTCGCGCCGACCGACGTCGTCGACGGGGCGCACACCGGCTTCCCGTCGTGGGTGGGTGCGACGTACGAGCGCGCCGACGTGCTGCGCTACGGGGAGAACCCGCACCAGCGTGCGGCGCTCTACCTCAGCGGCAACGAGGCGGACGGTCTTGCCCAGGCCGAACAGCTGCACGGCAAGCAGATGTCCTACAACAACTACCTCGACACCAATGCTGCGCTGCGGGCCGCGTACGACTTCGAGGCGCCGACCGTCGCGATCATCAAGCACGCCAACCCTTGTGGCATCGCGTCCGCCGCGGACGTGGCCGAGGCGCACCGCAGGGCACACGCCTCGGACCCGGTGAGCGCGTTCGGTGGCGTCATCGCGGTCAACCGGCCGGTGTCGGTGGCGATGGCCGAGCAGGTCGCCGAGATCTTCACCGAGGTGATCGTCGCGCCCTCGTACGAGCAGGGCGCGGTCGAGATCCTGGCCGGCAAGCCGTCGATCCGGGTGCTGCGGACGCCGAGCGGCTGGTCCGGGGGCGTCGAGTACCGGCAGATCTGCGGCGGTTTGCTGCTGCAGACGACCGACACGATCAGTGAGGCCGGCGACGCCCCCGACGGCTGGACGCTGGTGACCGGCGAGCCGGCCGACGCCGAGACGCTGGCCGACCTCGAATTCGCCTGGCGCGCCTGCCGGGCGGTGAAGTCCAACGCGATCCTGCTCGCCTCCGGCGGCGCCACCGTCGGGATCGGCATGGGCCAGGTCAACCGGGTCGACTCCTGCCGGCTCGCGGTCCTGCGGGCGGGTGACCGCGCCAAGGGGTCGGTGGCGGCGAGCGACGCCTACTTCCCGTTCCCCGACGGCGCCGAGGTCCTGATGGAGGCGGGGGTCAAGGCCATCGTCCAGCCGGGAGGTTCCGTACGGGACCCGCTGGTCATCGAGGCGGCGCAGAAGGCCGGCGTCACGCTCTACCTGACCGGGGTCCGGCACTTCTTCCACTGAGCGTCTGGTCTGGCAGCCGCGCCGCCGATAGCGGCGCTATCGGCGTTGCGCGGCCCATTTCGCGGCGATAGCGGCGCAATCGGCAGAGGGCAGCGGCCGCAATGTGGGAGCTGGCGGGCCCGGGCTCGCCGAGTCATCGGTAACCTACGACACGTGACGGCACAGGTGCTCGACGGCAAGGCGACTCTCGCGGCGATCAAGGACGACCTGAGGCAGCGGGTCGTTGCGCTGGCCGAGCGGGGCATCCACCCCGGCCTCGGCACGCTGCTCGTCGGCGACGACCCCGCGAGCCGGGCGTACGTGCGCAGCAAGCACAAGGACTGCGCCGAGATCGGGATGAACAGCATCCAGCGCGAGCTCCCCGCCGAGGCGAGCCAGGCCGAGATCGAGGCCGTGGTCGCCGAGCTGAACGCCGACCCGGCGTGCACGGGCTACATCGTCCAGCTGCCGCTGCCGCCCGGCATCGACACCAACCGGGTGCTCGAGCTGATCAACCCGGACAAGGACGCGGACGGCCTGCACCCGATGAACCTCGGTCGTCTCGTCCTCGGCCAGGCCGGCCCCCTCCCCTGCACGCCGCGTGGCTGCATAGACCTGCTCCGCCGCCACGGCGTCGGGATCAACGGGGCGGACGTGGTCATCGTCGGCCGTGGCATCACGGTCGGTCGCTCGCTCCCCTTGTTGCTGACCCGACGCAGCGAGAACGCGACGGTCACGCAGTGCCACACCGGTACGCGGGACCTGGCCGCGCACGTGCGCCAGGCGGACATCGTCATCGCCGCCGCCGGCGTGCCGCACCTGATCACCGCCGCGATGGTCAAGCCGGGCGCCGCCGTACTGGATGTCGGGGTCAGCCGGGCGTTGGTGGACGGCGCGTCCGTACTCGTCGGCGACGTCGACCCGGGGGTGGCGGACGTGGCTGCCTGGCTCTCGCCGAACCCCGGCGGTATAGGCCCGATGACCCGCGGAATGTTGATGACCAACGTGGTCGAAGCCGCCGAGCGCCCGGCCTGAGGCAGCGCGCCGAGGTCAGCCGGCGCGGCGGACTCGCTCGTCGTCGTTGGCCGGCAGCGGTCGGACGATCCCCGCGGAGATGATCTCGTTGGCCAGCCGGGCGCGCCGGTTGACTCCCTCGGGGACCCGGAACTTCGTGTAGAGCCGCAACAGGTGCTGCTTGACCGCCGCCTCGGTGACGACCAGCTCCTCCGCGATCTCACGCGCGGTGGCCGGCGCGACGAACGCGTCCTCCTGCAACGCCGGCCGGCACAGCGACGTCAGCACCTCGACCTCGCGGCGGGTCAGCTCGGGAGCGACGACCCGGCGGACCTCGACCGTCTCGTCGGCCAGCTCCTCGCAGCCGGCCAGCCCGCCGACCCGGCACCGGGCCAGGCCGAACGTGACCACGTCGCCGTCGGAGAGCACCCGCCGGCCGACCGGGCGGCCGTTGACCCGGGTGCCGTTGGCCGACAGGCCAAGGTCACTCACGTAGACGAAGCTGCCGCGGCGTACGAGCTCGGCGTGCAGGCGCGAGACGCTGGGGTCCTGGAGCCGGATGTCGACCCCTGGCGAGCGCCCGATTGTCGTCACGTCCACCGTCAGCTCCACAACAGCGCCGGTGTCCTCGATGCGCAGGTACGGGGTGTCCACCAGATCCTCCTCGGCTGTGCGTCACGGGTTCCTGACCGACCGGGCCCCGTAGCCGGAGGGTCAGCCCCGTCTGTCGGCTGGGTTACCCCTCACAGGAACCGGACAATCCACTCGCCCCTGAGTTGGTGCACACAGGGGACGGACCTAGACTCGGTCTGATCTCCGGGAGGACAACCATGGCTGACACGCCGTCTCGCGGGCTCGCCGATGTCGTGGCGGCCTCGACCGCAATCTCCGACATCGACGGCAAAGCCGGCAAGCTCTTCTACCGCGGCTACGACATCCACGACCTCGGCGGCCACATCAGCTTCGAGGAATGCGTCCACCTGCTGCAGCGCGGCACGCTGCCGACGCAGGCCGAGCTGGACGCGATCACTGCCGAGCTGGCCGCTGGCCGCGAGCTGGGTCCGACGGTCCTCAAAGTTTTGCCGCTGATCGCCGGCAAGGCCTCGCCGATGGAGGCGCTGCGCACGTTGTTGTCGGCGAGCAGTGTCGACGACCCGGACAAGGACTCGAACAGCCCCGAGGCCAACGCCCGCAAGGCCGTACGCCTGGTGGCGCAGATGCCGGTCCTGGTGGCGAGCTACCAGGCCGCGCGTACCGGATCGGTGGTTCCTGACCCCGACCCTTCGCTCGGCACGGCGGGCAACTTCCTGCTGCAGATCACCGGGAAGACCCCCGATGCCAAGGCGGCGGCGGCCTTCGACGAGTGCCTGGTCCTGCACGCCGACCACACGATGAATGCCTCGACGTTCGCCGCCCGGGTGTGCGCCGCGACGCTCTCGGACATGCACTCCGCCGTGACGGCTGCGATCGGCACGCTCAAGGGCGCGTTGCACGGTGGGGCCAACGAGCAGGTGATGAAGACCCTCGAGTCGATCCCGGACGGGGTGGCCGGCGTGGACGCCGACGTCACCGCCCGGCTCGGCCGGGGCGAGAAGCTGATGGGCTTCGGCCACCGGGTCTATCGCACCGAGGACCCGCGGGCGACCCACCTGCGCCGGCTCTCCGAGCAGTTGTCGAGGGCGACCGGCGATTCCCTCTACTACGACATGTCGATCGCGATGGAGCAGACGGTCCTCAAGGTCAAGGGCCTCTATCCCAACGTCGACTTCTTCGCCGCCAGCGTCTACCACTCGCTCGGCATCCCGACCGACCTGTTCACCCCGGTGTTCGCCATCTCCCGGATGTCGGGTTGGGCCGCGCACGTGATCGAGCAGCACGCGGACAACCGGCTGATCCGCCCGGACAGCGAGTACATCGGCGAACGGGACCAGAAGTGGGTCCCGATCGGCGACCGGTGACCAGCCAGCCGGAGAGCCACACCGGTCGCGTACGGCGGCCGCTGGGCGAGCTCCCGGTCGCCGTCGTGCTGCTGATCGCCGGCGGTGGCGTCGCCGCGATCACTCTGAGCCACTGGCGCCGGGGCATGTTCCTGGTCGGCCTGGCGGCACTGGTGGCTGCCGTGCTGCGGCTCGTGCTCCACAGCCGCGACGCCGGCCTCCTGGTCGTCCGGAGCCGGGTGTTCGATGTCCTCGCGCTGACGTTCATGGGGGTGGCCGTGCTGGTGCTCACCCACGTGGTCCCCGCGTCCGGCTCCGGCTGATCACCCTGTCCGCAGGCTGTCCATGGTCACTGTCGTCCCGGATGCAGCAGCCCGCTTCCTGCCCAGCACCCTGACCGTGATCGTGTGCACCCGCCGGGTGAGGCCGGTCAACGTGTAGGCGGCGGACGGACCTGCCGTCCGGGCCGCGTACAGGTCGATGGTGCGGGCGTGCCCGCCGTCCACCGTCACCAGGGCCAGACCACAGGCGCGGCAGCTGAGTGCGTACCAGGTGATGGACGAGCCAAGGAACCGGCCTTGGTACGTCGCCTTGGCAGCGGACCTGGGTCCCGCGGCTGCAGCGGCGCTGTAGGAGTGACCGGTAGCCGACCGGGATGCGACGTGCCGGAACTGCATGGTCACGGCGCTCGAAGTCTCCTGCGAGGTGCGGCCGTCCACCGCGAAGGCGTCGAGACCGATGGCGTTGCCGGAGCTGCCACGCGGATGGTTGGCCGTCAGCACGAGCCGGAGCACGTGGTTGCGCAGGGGCAGCCCCTTACGGCTCCACAGCCGGACCCGGTGGGCCGAAGCGCCGTAGCTGTTGATCGAGCCGACCTTGGCGCCGTCGAGGTAGACGGTGGCGAGGCCGCCGCTGCGGAACCGCTCACCGAGCACGACCACCGACGTGCCCCGGAACCGCAGGGTGAGCCCGTCACCGGGTGTGTTTGCCCAGGCGTAGCCACCGCCGGAGGCGGCCTTGCTGTGGACCATCGCCCAGGTCTGCAGGACTCCGCCGTTCGCGTCGTCGGCGGTGCTGGCCGTCCGGACCGTCCAGCGGTACGGGGCCAGCGCCACGCCCTTGCTGTTGTGGATGCGTGCCGAGAGGGCGACGCCGTACGAAGCACCCATCACCAGCGGACGTTGCGGGCGCCACGACCAGGTCGTCCCGGAGCCGGTGACGAAGCCGGCGACCGCCTTGGTGGAGCCGCTGAGCCGAACCAGGAAGGTTGACGGGGCGACGCCCAGCATCGCGGCCGAGAAGATGACGGTGAACGGCCCGGACACCGATGCTCCGGCGAGCGGCAGCGCGCGGATCACGTACGGGCTCAGGTCGTTGACGGTGAACGACCGGACCGCCGAGACACTGAACAATCCGGCGGCCGCGTTCAGGGCGCGGACCCGCCAGTAATGGACGCCGTCCATCAGGTGCGTGACCGGCGCCCAGGCGGAGCTCACCGTCGTCGTCGTGGTTGCGCTGCTGAAGCTGGAGGACGGCGCGATGTCCACCGCGTACGCCGATGCGCCGGCGACGCCGAGCCACTGCAGGAGGATCGAGCCGTTGTGCGTGTATCCGGTGTTGGCCGGCGACTGCAGGGTCGGCGCGTCCGGCAGCAGGGTGAACGAGTAGCCCGAGTCCGGGCTGGCCGCGCCCCTGGCGTTGCCGGGCGACCACGGGCCGGGGCGCGCGTCGGCATCGAGGCGGCGCACCCGCCAGTCGTACCGTCCGGCAGGCAGGGCCAGCGTGGGTGTCCACGACGCCTGGGCCACCACGGCACTGGCCACCCGGTTGGCACTCGGGAACAGCAGCCCGCTGTCCTTGTACAGCTCGATCTCGTACTTTGCGGCGTAGGGCTGGGGCACCCAGGAGAATGCCTGGAGTCCCTTGACCGTTGCGTTGTCCGCCGGTGAGGCGCCGGCCAGCCGGGCGGTCTGCTTCAGCACGGTGTGCGGCGTGACGGCTCCGGGGTCGCTCCAGGTGAGCAGGTTGTTGGAGCCGTCGACGGCCTGCACCCGCCAGTACAGCGGTCCCTCGGGATAGGTCTTGGTGTACGGGGTGTAGCTCAAGGCATCGGTGTAGACATCGTCGACCACCGCCGAGAAGTCCTGCGACGTCGAGACCTGCAGGTGGTAGCTGCGCGCCTCCTGGGTCACGCCGGAGGTGCTGGTGGCGAGGAAGTCCTGCCACCGCAGCTCCACCTGACCGTTGGCGGTGGCGTTGGTCGCCGGGGTGTCCAGCACGACCGGGTAACTCTGCTTGTGGAAGGCCCCCGCCGTGCCGTACGTCGACTCGTCGAAGGCCCCGCAGACCAGAGTGGTCGGCGTCGACCGGTTGCAGGGCCGGACGAACCAGTACCAGCTCGCGCCGGCCTGGTTGTCCTTGAGCGAGTCGGCCAGCGTGAGGCTGGTGTAGACGGTGTCGAGGATCCGCAGCTGGTTCGACGAGAACAGCGGGTCGGGCGAGAGATAGATGGCGTACAGGTCGGCGTTGGCTTGCGCCGCCCAGGACAGCCGAGGCGTGTCGTGCACCGTGCACGGCGATCCCGGTGTACATCCGGCGGGTGAGCCGTACGAACTGCTCGGCACGATCGGCATGCTCGACTGCGGAGTGCTGCCCGGCAGCGCGGTCAGCTTGAAGCTCGAGGCGGGGAAGGACCAGGCCAGGTGCACAGGTGCACCGACGCCAGTGGGCCCGTCGTCGTCGATGGCCCGGACCCGCCAGTAGTACTGCGTACCAGGCGTGAGCTTGTACGGGATGCCGCTGAACGGCGTGAATCCCGGACACGGCCTGGTGCCGGGCGGCTCCACGTACGGGGTGAACGAGGTGTGGTTGACGATGCAGGACATCGTCGTCGCATTCTCGAGAAAGCCGGGGTTGGCGCTGATCTGTAGCTGGTACGCGGACGCGTGCGAGACCGGCGTCCAGGACAACGAGGGCTCGGACATCGTGACGTAGCCGCCTGGTGCGCTCTGCGGCGACAAGGTCGGCTCCTCCAGTGAAGGCACCGTCGGGGGGACCGTCTCCGCGATCTGGTACGGGCCCTTGGTGAACGACCGGAGCGGGAAACCCGGGCCCGGCGACCAGGCGCCGAAGTTCTGGATCCCGGTGAGTGCATCGACCGCCCGTACCCGCCAGTAGTAGGCGCCGACATCGAGGGTGGTCAGGGGCGAGTACGAGCTGCCCTTGACCACCGTGCTGATCGTGTTGTTGGTGAAGTCCTGGTTGGGGCTCACGTCGAGCTGGTATCCGGCGGCGCCCGCGACAGGTGTCCAGACGAAGCGCACCTCACTCAGCGTCGCCCCCGGCTGGGGCTCGGCGAGGGTCGGATATCCGGTCTGCGCGGCCGGGTAGGACGCGGGGTAGTTCGTCGGCAGCGAGGTGTGGGGCCAGCTCAGCCGGTAGTGCAAGGTCGGCGACCACTGGCTGGTGAGGGCGCCGATTGAGGAGATGCCTCGCACGTGCCAGGACCACACCTGGCCGATCGTCTGGTTGACCGGCACGGTGATCGCGGTGTTCGGGGTCGCATAGCTGGTGGCGCCGATGAAGTCGTTCGCGTCGTCGATCTCCACCTGGTAGGTCTTGGCCCCCGGCAGCGGGTCCCAGGACAGGGTGGGCGGGTTGAACGGGTACTGCAGGTCGGCGAAGCCGCTGGCGCCGTCCGCCGGAGCCGGGTCGGAGGGCGAGGCGTCCCACGTGTGGACGTACCGCGCTGTGGCCCACGGGCCGCTGGTGCCGGTCGCGCCGACCGCGGCCACCCGCCAGTAGAGCGGGCTGCCGGCGGAGGACGGTGGCTGGTCCGTCGTGGGAGTCGCCGTCCACTGGGTGGTGTCGACGTCGTAGGTCTTCGTGGCGAAGTCACTGGCCGGCGAGATCTGGAACCGGTACTTCGCCGCACCGTGCACCGGTGACCAGCGGAAGACCGGGTTGCCGGCGGTGGCGGTGCTGCCGTTGTCCGGGGAGAGGTTTGCCGGCCGGTCAGGGGCCGGTGCCGCGTGAGCCCCAACGGACCCGGGGACGGCCAGCAGCGTGCCGGCGACCAGCGCGGCCAGGTAGCGCGTACGCGACTGCAGGCGCATGAGTACGTCCCTCGACGACGGCGGAGCGGCGCCGGTGCGCCCGGAACGGACGGTAAGGCCCCGGGACCCGGCAGCGCACCGGGCAGACGACCAATCAGGCCGGACGACGGCATAGTGTGGACTTTCGGCTGGCTCGGGGTAGTCAGTACGGGCTAGGCCGAAAAGGGCCGGTGGCGAGCCATCGCGTCCGGTCGGATAGCCTTCGACTACATCCAGCGACCGGACATCGGTGTACCGGTTGGCCGGTGCAGACGACTGGAGATTGCGCATGGCAGGCACGACCCACCGCGTGACACTGGTGCCCGGCGATGGCACCGGACCCGAGCTGACCGAGGCGACCCGTCGCGTCCTGGAGGCAGCAGCCGCGACCTCCGGGTCGTCCTTCGACTGGGACGTCCAGGAGGCCGGCGTCGACGTCATGGAGAGCGCCGGCACGCCGCTGCCGCAGGAGACGCTCGACTCGATCAAGCGCAACAAGGTCGCCATCAAGGGCCCGATCACCACGCCCATCGGGACCGGCTTCCGCTCGGTCAACGTCGCGCTGCGCGCCGAGCTCGAGCTCTACGCCTGCCTGCGACCGTGCAAGACCTACCCCGGCGTGCGCACCCGGTTCGACCACGTCGACGTGACGATCGTCCGTGAGAACACCGAGGACCTCTACGCGGGCATCGAGTACGAGAGTGGGACCCCCGAGGCGGACGCGGTCATCGACTATCTGAACAGCCTGCAGAAGAAGCAGATCCGGGCCAAGTCCGGCATCTCGATCAAGCCGATGAGCGAGTTCGGCTCCGAGCGGATCATCCGCTACGCGTTCGAGTACGCGCGGAGTGCCGGCCGCAAGCGGGTCCACTGCATCCAGAAGTCCAACATCATGAA
>JAWWOO010000012.1:0-56999 GCA_033851545.1 Frankiales bacterium
GCGTTCCTGTTCATCCGTCCTCGCGGGATCTTCGGTCCCCTCAAAGAAGCCATGTAGGGGCGAAGATGGTCAACTTTATCCTGACAATCGCGGTCTTCGTCGGATTCCAGATGATTCTCGCGCTCGGTATGAACGTCGTCTGGGGCTACGCCGGACTGCTCAACCTGTCCTACTTCATCTACTACGCCGTTGGCGCCTACGTCACAGGCACGCTCATGCTGGACAAGGCTTCGCCGCCCATCACGACCTACATATTCGGATATCACTGGCCTTTCCCCTTGGCCGCTCTGGGCGGTCTCGTGGCGGCGGGTCTGCTGGCGACGGTCATCGGATCGGCCCTTCTGGGATCACGACTCCAGCCCGACTACTTCCCGATCGTGACCCTCGTCCTCGCCTCGGCCTCGATCCAGTTCATTTCGCAGAAGCAGAATCTGTTCAACGGCTTCTCGGGACTCATCGGTGTCAGAAGCCCGTTCCCCGACGCTTGGGGACCCACTGCCACCTCCGTGGCCTTCGTGGTCCTGGTGTTCGCCTGCGTCCTGGTGGTCGCCGTGTTCTGCGGAATCCTTCGAAGGTCAGGGCTCGGTCGGCAGATGCGGGCCGTGCGGGACGACCAGATCGCCGCCAGCGCGTACGGCATCAACATCTACCGGACGAAGCTCAAGGCACATGTCATCGGTGGCGTCATCGCTTCCGTAGCGGGCAGTCTCACTGTCGTCTACGCAGGCGCCTTCAACCCGTCCGGATGGGCGATCGGCGAGACCCTCGTCGCTTTGTCCTGCGTGTTCGTCGGCGGGACCGGCAACAACCTGGGCGTGATGGCCGGTGCGGCGATCGTCGTCGTTGTGTTCAGCGAGGGTGTCCAGCTGCTTCTCCCGTACGTGCCGGGCATTCCCATCTCGTCGAACGCGCTGGCCATCGGGCATCCCGTGGCCTTGAACATCCTCGTGCTCATCATCCTCAGGTTCCGCAAACAAGGGATGATCCCGGAGCACGTGCAGAACCCCTACCCGTCCGACGAGCGCAAGAAGCCCGCCCCCATGATGGCCGGCGCAGTTGCGGTCGAGCGATGAGCGCCGAGTCCGAGGCGGTCACGTCGCCCGGTCCCCGCACGGTGAGACAAGAGTCGGCTCTGCTGGTCGTCACCGGGGTCGTCAAGTCCTACGGGGCCGTCCATGCTGTCCGCAACTGCAGCTTCGAGCTCCACGCCGGCGGGATCAAGGGTCTGATCGGCCCGAACGGTAGCGGGAAGAGCACTCTGGTCAACCTGCTCTCCGGCACTCAGCTGCCTGACCGGGGTACGGTGCGGCTTGCCGGGAATGACATCACCCGGTGGTCGCCGGACAAGCGTGCCAACAACGGTCTCGTACGTACGTTCCAGAGCGCTCGGCTCTGGAAGAGCATGTCGGTTGCGGAGAACCTGCTCGTGGCAGCTCCCGCTCGAGGCCGCAATTCGCTGTTGCGGGCAGTGTTTCGACCCGCAGGGCTCGGGATTGTCGAGGCAGAGGACCGGGACAAGGCCGAGGACCTGCTGCAGCGGCTCAATTTGTGGCGGCTTCGGGAAGCCAGGGCCGGGGAATTGAGCGGCGGCCAGGCGAGGCTTCTCGAGTTCGGCCGAATCCTGATGAGTGGAGCCACGGTCGCGCTCCTCGACGAGCCCTTGGCTGGGGTCAATCCCGTGCTCGCCGACGAAGTGGTCTCCGGCATCGAGACGCTCGCCGAGAGCGGGGTCACCGTGCTGCTCATCGAGCACGACCTGCCCATCGTCCGCCGCCTCTGTACGACGGTTCTCGGTATGTCGCTCGGCGAAATCATCCTGCACGGCACCTTGGACGAGCTGGCTGCAACAGAGCTGTTTGCGGACGCCTATCTCGGTGCCTCGACCAAGGGAACGAAGTCATGAGCGGCGTCGAGCTTGTCGTCGAGGACCTCGTCGTGGGCTACGGCGCGACCCCCATCGTGCGGGGGGTGTCGATAGTCGCCCGGCCGGGCGAGTTCATCGTGATCGTCGGGCCGAACGGCAGCGGGAAGTCCACCCTGATGAAGGGCATATCGGGTGTGCAGCCGGCCTCCTCGGGCAGGGTGATCCTGCGCGGAGACGGCGACGTCGACGTGACCAGCCTGCCGCCCGAGCGCGCCATCCGGGCGGGTATCGGCTACGTGCCTCAGCACTCCAACGTCTTCCCGTCGCTGTCGGTCGAGGAGAACCTGGAGATGGGCGCGTACGTCGCGCGAAAGAGGACCCGAGAGCGGATGAAGGTCGTCTTCGAGATCTTCCCCGACCTGGCTGACGCCCGGCGGCGTGCTGCCCGCACGCTCAGCGGGGGTCAGCGGGGGATGCTCGCCCTAGGCCGGGCGCTGATGGTGTCTCCCGACGTGATCCTGGTGGATGAGCCGACGGCCGGCCTTTCCCCGCGATACCGGGACGTCGTGTGGGAGCAGCTGCGGCAGTTGCGGCACGCCGGGGTCTCTTTGATCGTCGTCGAGCAGAACACCCGCGCGGCACTGGAGATCGGGGACCGGGGTTACGTCCTGGTCAACGGCCAAGTCAGCCGGGAGGACAACTGCAAGAACCTGCTGGCGGACGAGGAACTGATCAAGCTTTACATCGGCGCTGAAGGTGGTGGCGGGCCGCTCTTGAAGCGCGCGCAGTAACCCTCATTGGTGCATCCCCGAATCAATCGGTCATGGAGCTGATCTCAATGCGTGTTGGAAGTCGTCCAAGAATGAGTGGTATCGCCGTGGTGGTCACCGCAGCGCTCGCGCTGAGCGCCTGTGCTGGGTCATCGTCGTCGACATCGGGTTCGAAGTCGCAGATCAAGATCGGCGGGCTGGGGGAGCTCACGGGTCCCAAGGCCGGCTTCGGCAGCGGCGTGATGCAGGGTATGCAGGCAGCGGTGAAGGTGGTCAATGACGCCGGCGGTGTCATGGATCGCAAGCTCTTCATCGTCGTAGGGACGGACAACTCCGACCCGGTAGATGCGATCCCCGTGGCCCAGAAGCAGATCGGCGTCGACCACGTCGTGTCGGAGATCGGAGAGGCCGGCGCGTCAGCCGAGGCAGTTGAGCCGGTCTACAGCAAGAACCACATCCCGCTGTTCACGGCAGGCGGGGACACCTTCTTCGACAAGAACAAGGACCCGTACGTCTACCGGTTGACGCCGTCGGACTCCCAGCTCGGCATCGCGATGGCGCTCTACGCGAAGTCGAAGGGGTACAAGACGGCCGTGACGATGTTCACCATCAATGCCGTCCAGCAGGCTCTGCAGGCCGAGACGGTCGGGGCGTTCCAGCGGGGTGGCGGCAAGGTGCTCGGTCAGTTCAACCTCAAGCCGGACCTCACCTCGTACGCATCAGAGGTCAGTCGGGTGGTCAAGCTGCACCCCGACGTCATCTTCACGGAGATGGACCCGGGGACGGCCGCCGTGGTGTTCAAGAACTTCACGGCCATCGGTCATCTGACTACCCCGTTCGTCGGGACGGACGACATGATCGGCAGCTCGACCATTCAGGCGGTCGGGGCCGCCAACTCCCGTCAGGTGCTCGTCAACCTCGAGGGCGGTCTGTTCCAGAGCCCGGCGGCGGCCGCCTACACTGCTGCTGTCAAGGCTCAGTCCGGCAAGGAGCCGCTGCCCAACTCCTCCTACGGCTACGACGGAGTCATCGTCGACGCCTTGGCCATGCAGCAGGCAAACAGCACCGATGGCGCCAAGGTGATCGCCGCCGTCAAGATGGTGACCGACACCGGGGGCACCGTGGTCTACGACTTTCCGTCCGCGCTGAAGCTGCTCAAGGCCGGAAAGAGGATCACCTACGTAGGTGCAAGCGGTCCCTACAACTACAACGCGTTCCACAACGTGTTCGGTCCGTTCATTGCGGTCAGGGCGACCGGCACCGGTAGCGATTACGAGACCGTTGCGACCATCCCTGCCGACCAGCTTGCGGCGGCGACGCCCAATGGCTGAGTTCAAGCCGGACGTGGCACGCGCCCGTCGGGTTCACTACGTCGGAAGGCTCCGCTGTGCAAAACGATGACCCGACCCAGGCGCTGGCGGCCTTTGTTGCCGGCCTTCGTTGGAGCGAGATCCCGTCGACGGTCCAGGTGCGGGTGGTGGACATCCTCATCGACGCCGTGGCCTGCGGACTGCTGGGACAGTCGGTGGGCGAGATACCGCAGCTCGCCCGCATGCAGGCTGAGCTCGGGCGCGCGGGCGACAGCACTGTTCTCGGCGGCCATCCGTCGTCTGCCATGGCGGCCTGCCTCGTCAACGGCTACCTCGTCACGGCCGCGACCATCTGTGACGCGCACCTGCCCACACAGTGCCATGTCGCCCCGGAGGTGCTGCCGCCGAGCATGGCGGTCGCCGAGGCGAGGGGCAGCTCGGGCGAGGACCTCCTGGTCGCATTCGCCGTCGGTTTGGAGGTCACCACCAGAGTGGGCCTGGCACTGAAGCCACCGGTGATGCGGGCTCGGGGATGGCATGCCCCCGGTGTGACCGGGCCCTTCGGCGGCGCCGCAGCGGCGGGCAGGCTGCTGGGGCTCAACCCCGCGCGGCAGGCCGTGGCGCTGGGGTTGGCCGGGAGTGAGGCCTCCGGCACCTTTGCCCAGTGGGGAACCATGGCGGTGAAGTTCCACCAGGGAAGCGGAGCGGTGTCAGGCCTGATGGCGGCAACCCTGGCAGAGCATGGGTTCTCGGGCTGCACCGACATCCTCACCAACCCGGTTGGTGGGCTGCTCAACACCTACAGCGATGGCGGTGATGCCGGCCAGATCACCGCGGGTCTCGGCGAGACCTGGCAGCTTATGCAGATCTCGCTGCGGTCCTGGCCCGTGGCGGCGCTGATGCAGTCTCTCGTCGGCGCCGTCGTCGGGGTGCTGTCAGACGACACCTTCGATCGGGACGCCGTGGAGCGGGTGGTGGTCAGTCTCTCGAGCAAGGCCTTCGCGATGCACGGCGACATGCCTTGGCCCGACTCCTTCACGGCGCGGTTGTCATCCCGCTACATCGCGTCCGTCGTTCTGCTCGACCAAGCATGCGGGCTGCAACAGTTCTCGACGGAGCGACTGGCGGCACAGGACGTGAATGCCTTCGCCAAGGAGTTGGTCGACGTCGTCGAGAACCCGGCAGCCCAGGAGGGTGAGACCTCCGTGACCGTCACCTTGAAGGACGGCACGACATTGCACGTCGTCACCGACGCCCCACCCGGGCATCCGGACTCGCCATTGACTCGTGCGGACATCGAGCGCAAGTTCCTGGCCGCGTCCCAGGGCTTGTCGCTGGCCGGGGATCCAAGCGACCTCCTGGCTGCCCTGGGCAACCTTGAGTCGACTCCGGATGTGACCGCCGTACTTGGCGGCCTGCGACTTCGTCGTTGACCTGAAACGTCCTGAGGTTCATGAACTTCGCTAGAAATGGAGCGTGAAGATGATCGACAAAACCCGCCTGCGTACGGTGTCGGGCGACGTTGACATCGAGGCCCTGGAGGCCAGCGGCGGCATGGCGCTGATCCACGAGCACCTGAGCTGCGACCTCTCTGCGGGGTTCGGACCCGAATATGTCCTCCGGGACCCGGGAATGCTTTCCGATGAGCTCGCGGCCGCGAGGCTCGCCGGCGTCAGCCTCATTGTCGATGTCGGGAACAGTGGCCATCTGCGAGAGCCGGTCTTCCTTCGTAACCTGGCCGACAAGAGCGGTGTCCACATCGTCGCCTCGGCTGGTCACTACCGCGAGGGATTCTTCCCCGAAGGTCTCCAGGCGATGTCCGAGGACGCCATCGCGGGTGGGATCGTCAAAGAGATCGAGGTTGGCATCGGGGACACGGGGATCACGGCCGGAGCCATCGGTGAGGTGGGCATGACGGAGGGTCGGGCGACCGTCCTTGAGGAGAAGGTCTTCGCCGCAAGCGCGCAGGCACAGGCACAGACAGGCGTGCCGTTGATGACTCACACGGCCCAGGGCGTCGGTTGGGAGAAGCAGGTCCAGATGCTCCGTGACGGAGGCGCTGACCTCGGCCGGGTGATCATCGGCCACATGGACTGCCTGGACGACAACAGCGCGCACGTCGGCGTTGTCGAAAGCGGCGCCTGGCTCGGCTTCGATCGCATCAACTCCCTGCGCTACCAGACTGACGAGGTGAGAGCGGAGCGTCTTGTCCAACTGCTCGAGTCCGGCTTGGGCCACCGTGTGGTCCTCTCCACCGACACGGCTATGGTGACGAGACTTCAGGCTGGAGGGGGAGCAGGCTATGGAGCGGTCATCTCGGAGTTCCTGCCGATGCTGCGTGCCCTCGGTGTGACTGACGAGTGGATTCATACGTTGTCGGTGACCAACAACTGGCGATTCCTGGCAGGTTACGGATCTGGGGGCGACGTGTAATGGCCAAGCAAGAACGCTTAGCGGCACTCAACCTGAAAGCTCTCGCTGAGGAGCTGCACACGACGCCGGACTCCGCGCAGGTCTCGGAGACGATGTTCCGGGCTATCCGTGGCACGACCGCGCTTGAGGAGACCGTGGAGCGTCTGCTGCACGCCATCAAGGTGGGGATCCTGGTGCCGGGCGAGCGGCTTCCGGGCGAGCGCGAGCTGGTCCTCCGGTTCAGGGTCGGACGAGCGACCCTCCGGGAGGCACTTGCGGCACTGCGAGAGGCCGAGCTGATCGAGTCACGGCCGGGCCGGGGCGGCGGTTCTTTCGTCCGCCGGGATGCTCTTGACCTGTCGGCAAAGCGGCTGGCGGGCCGGCCTGCTTTGGCTCCGTCTCTCTACGACGTGCTGACCTTCCGGCGCGCTGTGGAGGTGGAGGCGGCCCGCTCTGCTGCCGGCCGGTCGCTGACGGAGGAGGACCGGGATCACCTGCTCCGGTGCCTCGACCGTACGACGGAGGCTCAACCTGACCACTACCGCCAGGTCGACTCACGGCTGCACCTGGCGATAGCTGAGATGTCCGGCTCCCGGCTGCTGGTCCAGGCGGTAACGGAGGCAGAGGTGTTCGTGCACGATCTGCTCGCGGCTACGCCGCTCATTCCGACGAAGCTGCAGCACTCCAACCAGCAGCATCGACTGATCGTCGACGCCGTCGTCGCCCGCAACCCGGAGGCCGCGCAGCTGCACATGGCTGACCACCTCGAGGCGACGGCCGCCATGCTGCGAGGTTTCTTCTCTCAGGTGGAGACTCCTGCCACCCCGGGCGAGAAGCCGCGGTCCAGGCGCTCGACCTCGCCCCGTGCGCGGGGGCACCAGTGAGGCGGGCGCTTATCGACGGTCCGCGCCCCGCTCGGCTTCCTGCGGCTAACGGAGGCACTGGCCTGTGAAGGCATCCAATGCATTCCTCGATGCACTCGTCGCCGGGATGCTCGACTGGGGTGTCACCGATTTCGTGTACGTCCCGTCCTCGCACTCCGCCCCCGTGATCCGTGGTCTTGAGGCTGCTGGTGTCCGGCCGATCATGGCCAACCGCGAGGAGGAGGCGGTCGGAGTCGCCGGAGGCATGCGACTGGCAGGGGCCAAGGTGGCGATCGTCATGCAGGACAACGGTTTCGGCAATGCGCTCACGGCCCTTACCACGTTTGCGCAGGCCTACCACGTCGGATTTCCGATCTACGCCAACACCCGGGGTGGTCTGGGGGAGTACAACTCGATGATCCAGTCGATATCGGAGCCGGTGCCGGCGCTGTTGCGAGCCATCGGCATCCGTGTCGAGACGCTTGGGGTGAGCGACCCGGTCGACGTATGGCGCCTGTCCGCACGGGCCGCAGCTGAGCTGTCAACGATGCAACATCGTCCCGTGGTGACGCTCTTCGAGGCGCTGCACCCGGCCCTGGAGGCGGCGCTATGAACCGGCTCGATGCCCTGAGGGTCATCGACCGGCTGTTCGCCGAGCACCTGCTGATCGTCACGTGCGGCGCAACTGCCCGCGAGCTGGCGGCCATCTCCTGCCGGCCGAACCATCTGCCGCTTCTTGATTCCATGGGTCTGACCTCCGCGGTCGGCCTCGGGGTCGCGCTTTCGCACCCGGGGCCGGTCGGTGTCATCGACGGTGACGGGTCCATCCTGATGGGCTTCTCCGTGCTGCCGACGCTCGCGTGCTACGCACCTGCGAATCTCACCGTCATCGTGCTGGACAACGGTCAGCATGCTTCGGCGGACGGGATGCCATCGCAGGCGGCCCAGGTCGATATTGCAGGGGCTGCTGACGGACTCGGGCTGGTGACCGTCCGGGTTGACGGGCCGGACGAGCTCGGCTCGGCCGTGAGCACAGCGCTCACGAGCCACGGGTTCCACCTGATCCTGGCCAAGATCGAGACCGGAAACACGGCAGGGATTCCCTTCCGGCTCGACGATCCCGTCGTCATGGCAGACCAGTTCCGCCTCGCTGCCGATCGGTTGCGGCGCAGCGGTGTGGCCGGCGCCGCGGGTGCCTAGGCGGGCGCCGCAGCACGTTCGGGTGGCCGTCGGTCGCGATCGAGGCCGGGCCGCGTCGGCTGACCGGCTTTCTGAACAGAGGATTGGAGGCTCGAGAATGTGACAGCCCAGTCACTGCCGGACAGCTCCTCTCTGCGAGCCCTCCTGGTCCCTGTCTATCTGCCGAGCCTGTTGTTCGCTACGGGGCAGGGAGCGATCGTCCCGGTCCTGGCCCTCGCCGCCAGGGACCTGGGAGCGTCCTCGGGCCAGGCAGGCCTGGTCGTTGCCGCCAACGGCCTGGGCACGGTGGCCTTCGACCTCAGCGCCGGGTCGTTGGTCGCCGCTGTCGGAGAGCAGGGCGCCAGCACGTTGGCGGCGATCATGGTCATCTCCGGCCTGTTGATCGCGGTTCTGAACGCTTCCCTGTTGTTGCTGGGCATCGGGATCTTTCTTTCCTCGTGTGGTTGGGCCGTCTGGGTGCTGGTGCGCCTGACGCACCTCTCGCGGGTTGCGCCTGCTGCCACCAGGGGACGTACGCTCTCGGTTCTGGGTGGGGTGATGCGTGCGGGCGCAGTGCTGGGCCCGTTCCTCCTCCTCGCACTGGCGACCTCGCGCCCGGCAAGGTCGGCCTTCCTCATCTATCTGGTCTGCGCCGTCGTGGGATTCGGGCTGCTGCGCCGGGCTCGCGACCCGCACGACAGTCAGGGCCGGCAGCGAGCCCCGGAGAGAAGCCATCCCCTGCGGATCGTCGGCGAGCACCGGCGCGAGTTCGCGACGGCAGGAGTCGGCGCCTTCACGATTTGCATGTTGCGGGCCAGTCGCCAGGTCGTCGTCCCGTTGTGGGGAGCCCACCTAGGGCTCAGCCTGGCGTCGATCACTGCGATCTTCGCCCTGTCGTCCGCCGTCGATCTCGCCCTGTTCTACCCGGCGGGCGTCATCTCGGATCGCTTCGGCCGGTCGGCCGCGGCCCTACCATGCCTCGCGCTCCTGGCGTGCGGTCATCTCGCACTGCCGCTCACCCACGGATTCGGGGCGCTGCTGACGGTCGCCATCGTGCTCGGGGTCGGCAACGGGCTGGGAAGTGGGATTGTCATGACCCTGGGTGCGGACAGGTCCCCCTCCACCGGACGGGCGCCCTTCCTCGCAGTGTGGCGGCTTTTCTGTGACGCCGGAACCGCCAGCGGTCCGTTGTTGTGTGCGGCCGCCGCGTCGGTGCTGACCCTCGGCGCCGCTGGGCCGGTGTTGGGACTGGCGGGTCTTGCCGGGACGTTCGTGGTGGTGTTGTTCATGAGGGACTCACGTCCTTCGATGGGTGCGCCACATGTGGGTTGGCCTGCCCATGGCGGTTGAGGGCATCGCGGCAGAGCGCTATGCGCGGTTCGCCCTGCTGGGTACGGCCACCGTGCACGAAGCCGAGCCCGACTGCGGCATCCTGGACGCGGCCTGGATCCAGATCGTGCCGGGGAGTCGGGTCGCCGGACCGGTCCGCACCGCAGCCTGTGGCCAGGGTGACAACCGGGCGGTCCACGAGCTGCTGGCCGCCGCCAACGCGGGGGACGTGCTGGTGTTGACGATGCCGGAGCCGGCGCCGTACGGAATGATCGGCGAGCTGATGGCTCGGCAGGCCAAGCGGACGGCGGTGGCCGCGATCCTCGTTGACGGCGGCGTTCGCGACACTGACGAGCTCCGCGAGCTGGGGCTGCCGGTCTGGTCGCGATGGGTACGCGTCAGGGGCACGACCAAGAATCTGCACGGGCAGATCGACGTGCCCGTCGTCGTCGCCGGCGCCGACATCTCTCCCGGCGACGTGCTCGTCCTGGACGCCGACGGCGCGGTGGTGATTCCACGTTCACGGGCAGAGCGAGCACTGGATGCGGGGGAACGGCGGCTGGCGAAGGAGGCGATCCTCCGCGCCCAGCTGGAGGCCGGCGAGCGCACCTATGACCTGCTCGGGCTCTCTCCGGCAAGGCCGAGCCAAGAGATGGACGGTGACCTCGGTGCGCAGTGAACGCGTGGTTGTGGTCGGGGCCGGCCTGGTGGGGCTGGCGGTTGCCCGCGAGCTCGTAGAGGCCGGGTGCGCCGTGACCGTCCTCGAGAAGGAGTCACAGGTCGCCGAACACCAGTCGAGCCACAACAGTGGAGTGGTCCACGCGGGCCTCTACTACACGCCCGGTTCCCTGCGCGCGCGGCTGTGTCGCCAGGGCGCCGTGATGCTTCGTGAATACTGTGCAGCAAAGGAAATCGCCTTCGACGAGGTCGGCAAGCTCGTCGTCGCCACAGCCGCCAATCAGGAAACCAGACTTGACGAGATCGAGCGGCGGGCCAGGATCAATGGCGTTCCCGACCTCGAGCGGCTGCGGAGCAGCGACATTGCGGAGTTCGAGCCGAATGCCGTCGGCCTCAGCGCTCTGCGATCACCCCGTACGGCGATCGTCGACTACAAGGCCGTGGCGGTCTCGCTGTGTGCTGACATTGTCGCTGGCGGAGGGGAGGTTCGACTCGGGAGGCGGGTCACCGCGCTGGCGCAGAGAGGTGCTCAGGCCGTCGTCACCTGTGGACTCGAGGAGTTCACCGCTGACAAGGTCGTGATCTGTGCTGGCCTGCAAACCGACTCCGTCGCTGCTCTGCTCGGCCTGCCAGGCGATGTGCGCATCGTCCCCTTCAGGGGCGTCTACTGGCAGCTCACGCCATCCGCCCGTCCGCTGGTTCGCGGCCTCATCTACCCGGTCCCTGACCCGCGTTATCCCTTCCTGGGCATCCACTTCACCCGGGTCGTGGCCGGCCAGGTCCTGGTAGGCCCGAACGCCGTCCTCGCATTGGCGATGGAGGGTTACCGGCGAGGTGCATCGCTCACCGATGTCATGAAACTGGCCAGGTGGCAGGGTTTCTGGCGGATGTCCGTGAGCAACTGGCGGGCCGGCCTTCGGGAGGCGATGGGCGTCTCGTCTCGCACGCACTTCACGCGGCAGGCACAGAAACTCATCCCGGATCTGGAAGAGCGGCAGCTCGAACCTGCCTGGTCCGGGGTGCGTGCTCAAGCCGTGGACCGGGCGGGCGCGCTCGTCGATGACTTCGTCATCGATTCGAGCGGGCAATTCACGCTGGTTCGCAATGCGCCGTCGCCCGCGGCGACCTCGTGCCTGGCGATCGGAAAGCACATCGCCGACCATCTGCTGAGCCATTCGTCAAAGGAGCGGCTATGACCGAAATGCACGGGACCTGGTTCGTGATGCCCACACCCTTCGACGACCAGGGCGGTCTCGATCTCGACAGCCAGGCCCGCCTCGTCGAGGCCACCATTGCCTGGGGTGTCGACGGACTCACCGTGCTCGGTGTCATGAGTGAAGTGACGAGCCTGACCGACGACGAGCGCGCCCGAGCCCTCGACGGCATCATCGCGACCGCTTCGGGTCGGGTGCCCGTCGCGGTCGGGTGCTCGGCTGCGGCTCCCCGGCTCGTACGCGAGCGGGTGGCTCAGGCCGAGGCCGCGGGCGCAGCGGCGGCCATGGTCTCAGCGCCGCCGCTGCTTCGTAACACCGACGCGCTGCCCAGGTTCTACGAGCAGGCATTCATGGGGGCGCAGATCCCGGCCGTGGTTCAGGACGAGCCCGCGGCCACGGGGGTGCTGGTTCCGGTCTCGGTCCTGGTGCGATGCCTGCAGGCAGCCGGCACCGATGTGGTCAAGCTCGAGGACCCGCCGACACCCCCCAAGATCACGGCACTCCTCGGGACCGACAGCGCCCTCAAGGTCTTCGGCGGACTGGGGGGTGTGAGCGCGCTGAGTGAGCTGACCCGAGGGGCATGCGGAACCATGACCGGGTTTGCGTTTCCGGAGGTTCTCCGGGCCGTGCGAGAGGCGGTCGAGGACAAGGACCATCAGCTCGCGGGGACCATCTTCGACCGCTATCTGCCGCTGATCCAGTTCGAGGCCCAGCCGGTCGTCGGCGTGGCCATTCGCAAAGAGGTCCTGCGCCGCAGGGGGGTCATCGCCACCGCGACGACGCGGGGGATCGCGCCTCGTATCGACGAGACAACCGCCCGGGAGCTCTCGGACGTGTTCGATCGTGTCGGCGTGACGCCCGCCGCCACCCGCTTGGAGGTGCAGAGATGAATCTCGGTCTGCAAGGGAAGCGCGCGATTGTCGGCGGCGCCACGTCAGGTCTGGGCCGCGCAACGGCAGTGGCGTTGGCTGACGAGGGATGCAACCTCGTCCTCTGGTCGAGCAGCCAGGAGAACCTCGACGAGACCGCTCACATGCTCTCCGCCCGCGGCACGGTGTCGGTGATCACGGTCTCCGCCGACGCGAAGAAGCCGGCAACCGCGGAACTTGTTGCCGAGACGGCTCTGCGGGAGGGCGACGTCGACATCGTGGTCCTCAACGCCGGAGGTCCGCCTCCGGTGGATCCGGCAGCCACCACCTCCGAGGGGTGGAGCTCGGCGTTGCAGATGCTGACCCTCACGCCGATCATGCTGGCGACCGCGCTGTTGCCGGGCATGAGGGAGCGACACTTCGGACGAGTGCTGGCCGTGCTGTCGTCCGGTGTCGCCGAGCCCATCCCTAACCTCGCCTACTCGAACGCGGGGCGAGCGGCGCTTGCCGCCTGGCTCAAGACGGTGAGCATGGCGGTCGCTGCCGACGGCGTCACCGTCAACGGCGTGCTGCCAGGGAGGTTCGACACCCCGCGGGTGGCCGCGCTGGACCGTGCGCGCGCGCAGACGACCGGCAAGTCGGAGGCCGAGATTCGGCTGACCTCTGAGCAGTCGATACCGGCTGGGCGCTACGGCGACCCGGCCGAGTTCGGCGCATTCGTTGCCATGTTGGCGTCCCCGGTTTTCGGCTACATCACCGGCAGGATGCATGCCGTGGACGGCGGGATGCTGAAGAGCTACTGACGTGCACACGCGGCCACGAGCCGAGGCAGGCGCCCGCCTGACGGCCGAGTTCCCCGCCGCGGCCCGTACGCCGACTGTCCTCGCTTCGGGCGGCTGGGTCTGGTCGTTCGCCGCCCTGGCCCTCATCTGGGGGTGCAGCTTTCTCTTCGTGAAGGTCGGGCTGGCTGCTTTCTCACCGGTCCAGCTGGCGTTGGTCAGGTGCTCGTTGGGGGCTGGCGCCCTGCTCTCGGTGCTGCGCCTGAGCGGGCAGAGGCTGCCGCGCGGCATGCTGACCTGGGGGCGGCTGTTCGTGGCAGCGGCCTTGTTCAACAGTGTCCCCTTCACGCTGATCGCCGCGGCCGAGGTCCATCTCTCGAGCATCCTTGCCGGCGTCATCAACGCGGCGACTCCGCTGGTAGCGCTCCTGGCGGCCTTGGTGTTCTTTCCCGCTGAGCGACCGACCGCTGGGCGTCTGGCCGGCCTGGCCTGCGGGTTCGTCGGCGTGCTTGTCGTGCTCGGGGTCTGGCGCGGCATCGGCGGCGCCGGGGCGACAGCGGTCGCAAGCTGTCTGCTCGCGGTGCTGTGCTACGGCATCGCTTTTCCTTACGCGAGACGCTTCCTGGGGCCTTCCTCTGCCAGTTCGCTGTCCTTGGCGACAGGTCAGCTGCTCTGTGCCACGAGCCAGCTGCTGCCCTTTGCCGCCGTCGGGGGCCGGCCTGACCGCCCATGGCGGCCGAGCGTGGTCATGGGAATGCTGGCACTGGGCGTGCTCGGCAGCGGGCTGGCCTACATCCTGAGCTATCAGATCATCGCCAGAGCGGGCGACAGCGTGGCGAGCTCCGTGACCTACGTCCTGCCCGCCGTCGCCGTGATTGCGGGGACGGCTGTGCTCGGAGAACACCTGCACTGGAACGAGGTCGCCGGCGCGCTGTTGATCTGCGGGGGCATCACTGTCGGCCAGCGATCGCAGGGCGCAAGGCGGCGCGCCTCTCTCAAGGGCCTCAGGCGACGTCGCGGCGGCTGAGGGTGGCTGAGGCGACCCCGACGAGGGTGACCGCGACGACGACGACGATGACGGACGCCCAGCCGGCATGCAGGTAGCGCTCGCCCCGCCACGTCCCGGGATCCACGCCCCTGGGTGGGGCGACGTAGTAGAGGAACCGGCCCTGGATGAACGCCAGCAGCTGTGCGGCGAGCCCGTGGTTGTGCCACCACGTGCTGGCCATCCCGCCCACGATCTCGCCGGCGATGAGATAGCCCGCCACGACACCGACGACGGCGACGGTGTGCCGGGTGAACACCGCGATGGCGCCGCCGATCAGGGTGACCAGCGCCACCAGTCCAAGCACCCGGGCACCCATCACCGCCACCTGGCGCATGAGGTGCGCCGTGGTCAGGTCGAGGGTCCCGCGGGTGCCGGCTGCAAGCGCTGCCCCCGACTCGAGGATAAGCATCAGCACTGCGCCAGTGATGGCGATCGCGAGGACCGGCGCCAGCAGCTTGGCTGCCATGACCCGCTGCCGGCGCGGCTCCCAGGTGAGCAGCGAGGCGAAAGTTCCCGCCTGCCATTCGGCGCCGACGAAGCTGGCAGCGACGATGAGCCCCACCGCCATCAGCAGAAAGGTCGACGAGGTCAACAGATCCTTTGCGTGGTCGGCGAAGTGGAACCGGGGGTCGGTGAAGTACGGGTTGAAGCTGGCGGTGCGCCGGCAGTCCTCGGCCGTCGGGCCGTTGGGGTTGTTCTCGGCCACCGCTGCCAGGCACGACTTCAGCTGGGCTGCCGGCAGCATGCTGTTGCAGTCCTCCTGCGTGGGGCCACCGCCGGGCGCGGTGCTGATGCTGCTCACGCACTGCTGGTATTGCTGCTGGAACTGGACGTCGGCCCGCGCCTTTGCAGCGGCGATATTGTTGCTCGACTTCGCGGCGATCAGGCCGTCGACCGCGAGGACTGCGAGCAGGCCGACGATCAGCACCGAGCGGAACAGCCGGCGGGAGAGCAGCCGCCCGAGCTCGACCCTGAGCAGCCGGATCATGCGGGCACCTCGGCGATGTCGGCATCGTTGCTGTCGTCGGTCAGGGCGAGGAACACGTCCTCGAGGTCGACGGTCTCGGCATGCAGCTCGGACAGGTAGAGGCCCTGCGCGGCGAGCAACCTCGTGACGTCCGCCGGTCTCGGCGCTCCCTCGACGATCAGGGCCGCACCGTCTCTGCGTACGGAAAGCCCTGCTGCTACGAGGATCCCGGTCGCCGCCGACAAGTTCTCGACGCCGACCCGCAGTCGGCCGGCCGTACCATCCGGCGCGAGGACCTCGCCCACAGGGCCACTGCGGACGACCCGGCCACGGGAGATGATGGTCACCTCGTCGCAGACCTGCTGCACCTCGGCGAGCAGGTGCGAGGACACCAGAATGGTCACGCCGCTGTCGGCCAACCTGCGCATCAGGGTGCGGATCTCGCGGATCCCGGCCGGGTCGAGGCCGTTCGACGGCTCGTCCAGGATCAGCAGGCTCGGTGACTTGAGCAGGGCCGCGGCGATCCCGAGCCGCTGTCGCATGCCCAGCGAGTAGCCCTTGACCCGTTCGTCGGCCCGGTCGGCCAGGCCGACGGTCTCGAGGACCTCGTCGAGGCGCGCGCGGGGGACTGATGCCACATCGGCGAGGAGCTCGAGGTTGCGCCGGCCGGTGAACGGCCGGAAGAACTTCGGCTCCTCGATCAGCGAGCCGACCGATGGCATGGCCACCGGCAGCCGGTCGGGTACGCGGTGCCCGAGCAGCCGAACCTCGCCCGCGTCGGCACGGATCAGCCCCAGCAGGACACGCAGTGTTGTGGTCTTGCCGGAACCGTTGGGCCCCAGGAAGCCGTGCACCTTGCCGCCGGCGGCGATGTGCAGGTCGAGCCCGTCCAGCGCCGGTCGCGGCTTGCTGCGCAGGTTCTTGCGATAGCTCTTGCGCAGCCCGCTGATGTCGACGGCCAGGTCGGCGGCGGTCATCGGGGCGGTCGGGCGCCGGTCGAGGTCATGTGCCCACCTTCGAGGGTGGCCGCCCGTGCGGCTACCGGGGATGACCCTGATCCAGCCCTGACCTGCATGCAATTCCCCCCGTACTACCCGGTGCCGCCCTGTGCTGCCCGAACCTAGCCGAAAAGTCGGTGGCCGGGTGTCAGCCGCGACCGGGCGCCGGCCGGGCGGTCACAGGCCGGGCTTGGCCCGGAACACGGTCGCCTCGCCGCTCACCTGTACGCCCGCCGAGCTCGCCGGGAGGAATATCGATTCGCCGCCGCCGATCTCGCGCACCTCGCCGCCCTCCTGGAGACGGACGGTTCCTTGCGTGCACAACAGGATCTGCGGGCTGCCGCCCTCGAGGCGAACCGCCTCACCGGTCAGCAACAGCCGGGACAGCCGGAACTCCGGTGTCGGGGTGACCCACGCCTGCTCGACCGGCGTGACGACCTCGGCCGGCGTGAGTTGGACCGGTCCGTGGCTGAACTCGAGCACGCCGAGCAGCTCGTCGACGTCGATGTGCTTGGGCGTCAGGCCGCCGCGCAGCACGTTGTCGGACCCGGCCAGGATCTCGACGCCGACGCCTTTCAGGTAGGCATGCAGTGTCCGCGGCCGGAGGAAGACGGCCTCGCCAGGCGCAAGGCTCACCAGGTTGAGCATCAGGACCACGACCACGCCGGTATCGCCTGGGTAGTCGCCTGCCACGCGCACGGCCCATTCGTACGTTGCCGCGAACCGGCTCCCCGGGCCGCGACGCTCGCACGCGTGTACGACCTCGGCGACCAAGGCCGCCCGCTGGTGCTCCGGCCAGCGCAGCAGCGACGCCAGCATGCCGCGTACCGAAGCCTCGTCGGGACGCGCTGCCAGGTTGTCGGCGAACTCCTTGAGGGCGGGCACGGCCAGCTCGTCCAGCAGCTCGGCCAGCTCGGTCGCATCGCGGAAGCCGCACAGTCCGACGAACGGGGTGAGGGCGACGATCAGCTCAGGCTTGGAGTACGGGTCGCGGTAGTTGCGGTCGGGCGCGTCACGCGGGAGGCCTCGCGCCTCCTCGGCGTCGAAGCCCGCCCGCGCCTGGCCGCTGCTCGGGTGGACCTGGAGCGACAGTGGGCGGTCGGCGGCGAGCACCTTGAGCAGGTAGGGGAGCCGGACGCCGAACGCCTCGACCACCGCGTCGCCCAGCTCTTCCCTCGGCGCCCGCTCGATGGCGTCGAGCAGGGTCGGCGCGCGGTTCAGCCGGGACGGGGCGCCCGGGTGGGCGCCCATCCACAGCTCGGCCTCGGGCTGGGCGGACGGCTCCCTGCCCTGCAGCCCGGCGATGGCCGAATGGGACCCCCAGGCGTAGGGCTGGATCGCGTTGGTCAGCAGGTCCATGCATCCCATAGTGCCCTACGGCCCCCGGGCGCCCAGAAGCCGCCGGCAGGTATCGGGAGCATGACATTTTGACGGCTTCTGAAAGAGATCGCGAATAATACGTTGCCCCGGGTGCGGCGCCTGCCTTAACCTGCGTATACCGGCACGCAGGGTGACCGGGGGAGCTGCGCGAGCAGCCACAGCCTGCCGAGGAGGTGCGCTATGAAGACCATCGTCGTCTCGGCGCCGTCCGCAGGCCTGATGCCTCCCGTGTCCCCGATTCCCGACGCCGGCGTGAGCTGGCAGGGCTATCTGGCCCCGGCCGGCGCAACCGGCAGGCTCGGCTTCAGCGGGATCACCGCGATGACCGGGCGCGCGATGGCCGGCTTCAACTGCGGCGGTCATGTCGCGCCTGACGCCCTGCACGCCGTCGCCGGCGTAGTCGCCACCGTTCCGTTCGCTGCCCTGCCGTTCGCCGCGTCGACCCTTGCGGCTACCGCCACGGCCGCGGCCGTCGCGGGCGACCAGCAGGCCGCCGCCGCGCCGAAGCAGGCCAACAAGCCCGTCGTCACGCGAAATGACATCTTCCCGCCCGGGAACCGACCCGGAGTACCGCCCAGCTAGCGCACCTCTAGCCGGACGACCTCCAGGCCGCGGAACCCGATTCAACGGGATCCGCGGCCTTTTTCGTGTCAACAGGGAGCCACCGATGAGCCGGACCACCGAAAACCGTCACTAGTCACGCACCACCAACAGCACGAAGTCGCCAGGAGGTGGCCGAGATGTACGACAGCGCTCTCGCGCTGGTCGAACGGACCGGTGTCGAGCTCCCATGCTGGAGCACCGACCCCGAGCTGTTCTTTGCGGAGTCCCCCGCCGATGTCGAGCGCGCCAAGGCGCTCTGTGTTGGTTGTCCCGTGCAGACCGAGTGCCTCGAAGGGGCACTCGATCGGCGCGAGCCCTGGGGAGTCTGGGGCGGCCAGCTGGTGCTGCAGGGTGTCGTCGTGGCCCGCAAGCGGCCACGCGGCCGTCCGCGCAAGGACAGCCTCGAGACTGCTGCGGTCGCCGCGACGGTCGCGGCAACGACCGCAGCCCCGCAGGACATGCCCCCGGCCCAGGCCGACCCGGCCGACAAGCAGGCAGTGGCCGCATGATCACCGCCGGCACCCCCCGCGCACATTCCCAGACAGGTTCGCAGACCAGGAGTCGTTCGATGTTGCTAGTTCAAGAAGATCTCGCAAGGGCGCGAATAGCTCAGCGCCTGGACGAGGCGGACGCGGTGCGGCGGGCCCGCATCGCCCGCGCCAGGCGCGTACGGCCAGAGCGGAGCAGAGTGGCGCGCGCCGCCTCGCGGGCCCGGCTGCTGGTGGCGTTCGGCAACACCCGCTGACCCTCGCGCCACCTCAAGGCGAACACCCGCTACGACGCCCCGGTCATCGCAATTCTGCGATGACCGGGGCGTCGTCGTACGTCGACTCAGTCCAGTGCGTGCACGTCATCCGGTGGCAACATCCCGTCGGGGAGCCGTCCGTCGTCGTCGAGGAACCCCGGCATCAGCCGGGCCATCTCGGCCCGCACCGGCACGGTGGCGCCGATCTGGCAGAGCACGCCGATGCCGCCGATCGTGACCCGGTGGATGAGCAGGTAGGCCGGCGGGAGGTTGAGCTGGCGGCCCAGGGCGGCCGCAGGGGAGCGCGGGTCGGCGAGGCGCAGTGCCTCCTGCCGCAGCCAGGCCCGACTGAAGGTGAAGGTCTCCTCCTGCAACGGCACGAGGATCGGCAGCAGGTAGTCGAGCACCGCCTCCGCGTCGATCTGGGCGCCCTCCTTGACGAAGCCCTCGCGGCGCAGCCCCTCGAACACGTCCTCGGCCCGGCCCTGCAGGGCCAGCCGGGACAGCCGCCCGATCGGCTCCGGCAGCCCGGTTGGCAGCCGGTTGACGGCGCCGAAGTCGATGACACCCAGCCGCCCGTCCGCCATCAGCCGGTAGTTGCCGGGGTGTGGATCCGCGTGCAGGAGGCGGGCGCGTCCGGGGCCGGAGAACAGGAAGCGCAGCAGCAGCAGCCCGGCCCGGTCGCGCTGTTCCTGACTGCCCTCACGGATGATCTCCGACAGCGGCGTGCCGTCGATCCACTCACTCACCAGCACCCGCGGTGTGTAGGCCACCACCGGCGCGACCAGGATGTCCGGGTCGCCGTCGTAGGCCGCGGCGAAGGCCTGTTGCGAGGTTGCCTCGAGCTGGTAGTCGAGCTCTTCGGCGACCCGGGCCTTGAGCTCCTTGATCAGCGGGTTGATGTCCAGGCCGGGGGAGACCACCGCGAAGAGCCTGGCCAGCCGGGCGAGCTGGTTGAGGTCGGAGAGCAACGCCGGGCCGGCGCCGGGGTACTGGATCTTGACCGCGACCGGGCGGCCATCGCTCCACACCGCGGCATGCACCTGGCCGATCGACGCCGCGGCTGCCGGTGTGTCGTCGAAGGACTGGAAGTAGGAGCGCCACTCACTGCCCATCTGGTCGACCAGCACCCGATGGACGCTGGCGGCTGGCAGCGGCGGCGCCGACTCCTGCAGCTTGGTCAGGGCGGCTCGGTAGGGGGCCGCCAGCTCGTCCGGCAGGGCCGCCTCGAACACCGAGAGCGCCTGGCCGAACTTCATGGCGCCGCCCTTGAGGTCGCCGAGCACCTTGAAGATCTGCTCGGCCGTGCGCTGCTGCATCTCGGTGGCGACGAGCTCAGCGTTGCGGCCGCCGATCCGCTTGCCGAGACCGACCGTGGCCCGGCCGGCGACGCCCAGCGGCAGGCTGGCCATCTTGGCCGTCCGGAAGACGGTACGGCGCGGGATGTCGGTCACTGTCCCATCATGCCGGGCCGGACGGCCGTGTGCTGGGTCCGGCGCGGATGCGCGGCCGTGGCTCACCCGGTCTCCGACAGCACGCACGGGCACTCCGGGTGTCGTCGCCAGGACCGGCGGCGCAGCTTCCAGTCGGGAAGCGTCACCTCGAGGGAACCCTCGATGGTGGCCGGCGAGTCGCCGTCGAGGTGGCTGACCACCTGCACCGTCGCCGTGGCGGCGACCATCGCCGCCAGCGTCGCGGGACAGCGCAACCCGTCGGTGACCTGCCGGAACTGCAGCGACAGGCTGGGCCAGCGCGGGTCGCGGTCGGCTCGCTGCAGCTCCTGGCAGTGCAGGCACGACGTGCGGCCGGGGATCACCAGCGGGCCGACGATGCCGGTCAGCTCCCGTACGGAGACTGCGAGGTGCGGGATGGTCACGTGGTCGAGGACGGCGAAGGCATCGAAGTCGAGCAGGCCGACAGTGGCCAGCACGACGAAGTCCGGGGCGCGCCGACCGACCGTGTGCGGGGCGAGCTCGGCCAGTGAGCCGTAGACGCTGACGTGCGGCACCCCGGCTGCGTCGAGCAGCTCGACGATCCGGTCGGTGAGGACGGGCGGCCCGGCCAGTGAGAGCCGCGCCTGCCGGCGTCTGCCGAGGGTGGCCAGCGCAGCGCCGGGACCGGGTCGGAGCAGGGAAAGCGCTGACAGCTCGGGGCCGAGACGGTCCCGAGACGCCGGGTCGAGCTCGCGCAGGGGACCGGCGTCCAGCGACGCGTCATCGAGCAGCCCGCAGCGACCCAGGGTGCGCAGGAGCGCGTCGACGCGGGCGCGGCTCGCTCCCGAGGCGCGGGCCTCGGCTCGGATCTGGTCGACGTCGCGGGTGCCGTCCAGCAGGGCGAGAACCAGCCGGGCGGCCTGGTCGAAGCCCTCGACGATGCGCGCGTGCGCAGGGTCGAGCCCGAGCTGCAGGGCGCTGTCACTGCGCCACATCGGGACCAACGCCGGCTTGAGCATGGGTCGCACGGTTGCCTCCTTCGTCCGGAGACAGCCTTGCAGCGCGGAGCCCTTCGTGCCGCCGTCGTCCACATGTGCGTCGACTGTCCACAGCCGGGCGAGGGTCGGGCATGACCAAGGGACGGCACCCTACGGTGCCGTCCCTGAGTCGTCGTACTTGTGCGTGCTGCCCAGCTGCGGGCGTCAGGCCTTGCCGAGGATGCGGTTCATCTTGGTCCCGCAGACAGGGCAGGTGCCCTTGGCCATCCGGCGACCGGAGTCGCTCACGGAAACCTCACCCTGGAACTCGCGCTTTTCCTTGCACTTCACGCAGTAGCCCTCGTAGGTCTCAGCCACGTGGTCCTCCTTCAGGTCTCGACGGTGCCTGGTGCCACCGATCGTGGCCAGGACGGGGGCAACCTTACCCAAGGATTCGCGCCTGTCGGAAAATCGCCGGAGTCTGTGAGGGCCCCGGCACAGGCGCACCCTCGGTCGGGATGCGCGGCCCACCTTACGCTCACTGCGAGCGTGAACCCGGTCCTTGTCACGCTGCCACGCCGTCGGCGCGCCGCGGAGGGTGGGCGGCCAGGGCCCGGCTGGGCGCCCCCGACAGTCGAAACCCCCGACCCCGGAGCCAGCGCCGGCCTTCCCCTTGCCGGCACCGTCCCCAGGGCGGGGGCTGCGATGGAGGTGACGCTACGGGCGCCTCGTGGCGGGAGTCAACGAGTTCGGCGCGACGCGCCGTGCCGGGCTGTGGACACAGCTGGGGACAGGGTGGGGACGACCCGGAGTGTTGTTGTGGACGGCGGGGGGACAGGCTGTGGATAGTTCTGGGGAAGACCGGGCCGTAGGCCTGTGACCTGCGGCGATGCTGTCCACCGGTTGTGGAGAACACGTCCCGCAGGCTCCGCCGCCCACTGTTTTCCCCAGGTCGTGGATCGGGTGGACGCCGACCGGCGCCGGGCCCTAGCGTCGTCGCCATGACCTTCGCTACCCCGCCTGATGGCGGTGTCCCCGAGCCCCTCGTCGAGATCGTGCGGAGCCGTCGCCGTCGCCGCACGGTGTCGGCCTACCGGGAGGGCGACCGCACCATCGTGCACGTGCCGGCGGGGCTGTCCCGGACCGAGGAGCAACGTCTGGTCACGGACATGGTGGCCCGGTTGGCCAAGCGGGACGCCCGGACCCGGGTGGGCGATGCCGACCTCGCCGAGCGCGCGCAGGCGCTGTCCGAGCGCTACCTCGGCGGCCGGGCCAAGCCCACCAACGTGAGATGGGTCACCAACCAGAACAGCCGTTGGGGGTCCTGCACCCCGGCCGAGGGGACGATCCGGCTCTCGCACAAGCTGCGCCGCATGCCGGCCTGGGTGATCGACTACGTGCTGGTGCACGAGCTGGCCCACTTGCTGGTCCCAGGGCACGGGCCACGCTTCTGGGAGCTGGTCGAGCTCTATCCCCGCACCGAGCGGGCTCGTGGCTTCCTCGAGGGCGTCGCGCTGACCGCCGGGCTCGAGCTTTCCCCCGATGTCGACGGCGACGAGGCTCCCGGCGACCTCCTCGACGACGACGTGCAGGAGGGTCCGGCCGCATGAGTGAGACCTCGCCGGACGGCGTCACCCGCTGGGCGGTGATCCTGGCCGACGCGGCGGCGGCTGCCGCTGCGCCGCCAGGCATCGACGGGCGGGCCTACGCGCTGGCGATGTGCGAGGACGTCATCGAGCTGGTGGGCGAGCTGAGCATCGTGACCCCCGCGGTCCTGACCCGCTCCCGAGGCGACCTTCGCTGGGCCGAGGACGTGGCCGCGCTCTGCTGGCCGGGGACGCCGCTGGCCGAGGCGGCCTCCGTCGAAGGCTCGCACTCCGGCGGTGCGGCAGTGCTGACCGGGCTGGCCTTCGCCACGGCCGCGGGGGCGGACGCTGCGGCTGTGGTGGCCGGCGACGCCCCCGACCTGCCGGGCCTGCTGCTGGGCAAGCTGTTCCGGGCGCTCGGCTCGGCGCAGATTGCCGTCAGCAGCACCGAGGACGGCGAGCTGGTGGCGCTGGCCGCGCGGTTGCCCGCGCCGGACTGGCTGCCAGCCGAGATTGCCGGGCTCGACGACCCTGCCGGCGGAGTCGTCGAGCGGTTGTCGGCTGCTGCAGGGGACCCGCGTCGGGTGGCCAGCGGCCCAGGCTGGCACCGGCTTCGGCTCCCGGCCGACGTACGGCGGCTGGACCCTGGTCTCGAGGGCTGGGCCTCGACCAGGGCCCTGCTGTCGGTTCCCGCGCGCGACTAGCCAACAGGGCCGCCACAAGGTGCAAGATGGGCCGTGCCCGACCCGTCGGGTTGGGATGACACTGGGGGATGGGGATCATGCACGGTTGGTGGATGTCGGGCTCGTGGCGGCGCAATGTTGCATCGGTGCTGGCGGTGACCGCCCTGGCGGTGACCCCGTTGGCGCCCTCGACGGCCTCGGCGGCACCGCCGAGAAATTCCCACTTCGTGCTCGGTCATGGCGAGTACTCCGACATCGCGGTGGCTCCTGACGGCACGGCGCACGTCGCATGGGTGCACCAGAGCAGCCCGGGCCGGGCCGACCAGATCCAGTACTGCCGGGTGCCACGCGGGAAGCGCGCTTGCGTCGGACTACAGACGTTCGTGCTGCCCGGCGAGCAGATCGGCGAGCGGCCCTACGTGTTCCTGCCGGGCGGCTCGATAGTGCTGCTGCTGTCCTACCGCTGCTGCTTCACCGCCGCTCAGGCGCCGGCCGGCAAGCTGACCGAGCTGCTGCGCAGCACCGACGGCGGCAAGACCTTTGCCGCGCCCCAGCTGGTCGGGACCCACAGCGCGGCGGGGGACGCTCAGCTCGGGCCGAACGGCACGGTCTACACGATCGACGACGTCGTCACTGCGGGAGTCAGCGTCCAGCGGGACGCGCTCGACGGCTCGGCACCGGAGCTGATGGAACGGAGCGCCAAGCTCGGCGGCGACGACTATGGCGGCTCGTTGGCGGTCCTGCCGAGCGGGGCCGTGCTGGCGGCGCACTACGACTGGGTGGGCGCCGGGCCCAAGACGATGGCCGTCTCCGAGTTCTCGGGTGTCGGCGACCCCAACGTCGACTCCTCCTGGTCGACCGTCTTCACCGCGCAGGGGACCAGCTCTCCCAAGTCCGGTGGCCAGCTCACCGAGCTGGCCAGCGGCAGGAAAGGCGTGTTCCTGTTCAGTGAGGACAACGAGATCCCGCCCCGGTTCCAGGTTCGCAAGTGGAACGGCTCGACGTTCGGCGCCCCGTCGTTCATCACGCCGGCCGGCCAGGACGTCATCTTCCCGACGTTCTGGGAGGACGCGTCCGGACGGACCGCGGTGGCCTACTCGGACACCCGTCGGGTGTTCACCTACCGGGCCAGCGATCTCAAGGGTTTCGCCAAGCCGATGGTTCTCAAGGCGTCCGACGGCTACCACCTGCGAGGGGCCACCGCTGCCGACGGCGGCGGCTTCGTCTCGTACGACCAGAACAGCGGCACGGGGCTGGTGTCGCTGGTGCCGATCCCGGTCCGCCGGACGATCAGCGAGTCGGTCAAGGGCTCCGTGCTGTCCGGCAAGGTCGTCACCTTCCGCGCCCACCAGCCGGTCGCCCTGCAGAAGTCGACCGCGCACGGCTGGGTCACCGTCAAGACGGTCCGCCTCGGTGCCAAGGGCACGTACAAGGTGACATTGCCCAAGGGCAAAGCAAAGTGGCGCGCTGTGGCGCTCGCGGTCGAGGGCTACGGCGAGGCCGACGGCAAGCCGATCAGTCGGTAGGCCCGTCCTTGCCGTCGCGGAGCTCGCGGCGCTCGGCGGCTGACGGCTCGGTCGGGGCGGCAGAGGCGTCGAGGTCGCCGAGCGAGGACAGGTCGAGAGGACCGCTGTCGCGGGCGATGTATGCGGCCGGGTCATCGAGGTCGGCGGTGTCCGGCATCAGGTCCGGGTGCGCCCACACCGCGTCGCGGCCATCGGTGCCGCGGGCTTCGGCCAGCATCGCCCACAGCGTCGCGGCATCCCGCAGCCGACGCGGGCGCAGCTCGAGCCCGACCAGGGTCGCGAACGCCTGCTCGGCCGGCCCACCGGCTGCCCGGCGGCGACGGGTCGTCTCGCGCAGCGCCCCCGCCCCCGGCAGGTGCGCCGACGCGGCGGCGTCGACGACCTCGTCGACCCAGCCCTCGACGAGCGCGAGGGCAGTTTCGAGCCGCTCGAGCGACGCCTGCTGAGCCGGCGTGGTCTGCGGCTCGAACAGGCCGCCGGCCAGTGCGCTCTGGAGTGCCTCAGGGTTGGTCGGGTCGAGCTCGGCTACCGCCGACTCGATCGCGCTCATGTCCACGCTGATGCCGCGGGCGTACTCGTCGACCAGCGCCAGCAGGTGCGAACGAAGCCACGGCACGTGCCCGAACAGCCGCTGGTGAGCGGCCTCGCGCAGGGCGAGGTAGAGCCGAACCTCGTCGGCCGGCACTCCGATGCCCTCGCCGAAGGCCGCGACGTTGGTGGGAACGAGGGCCGCGACGCCTTCCGGGCCGAGCGGCAGCCCGATCTCGGTCGAGCTCACCACCTCGGTGGCGAGCATGCCCAGCGCCTGCCCGACCTGGCTGCCGAACATCGCCCCGCCGATCTGCTTGAACATCCCGCCCAGCGCGCCGCTCATCGACGCCATCTCGGGCGGCAGCTGGGCAGCGAGATCCCCGCCGGGCGCCGACAACGCGGACAGCGCCTCGACCACCCGCGCGGCCACCGGGTCGGCAAGGGTGGACCACACCGGCAGGGTCGCCTGCACCCACCGTTTGCGGCTCCACGCCTCGGTCGTCCGGATGCCGGTGGGCAACGGCGTGACCCCGTCGAGCCACAGGTCGGCCAGCCGCAGCGCCTCGTCGACGGCCTGGGTCTGGGCCGGTCCGACCATCAGATCGGACTCCCCAGCGGAGTCGGTCGCGACATCTCGGGCAAGATCCCAGTTGACCGGTCCACCCGTCCACGACATGAGGTCAGCGAAACGATGCAGGGCAGCCGACAGATCCGCACCCCCACCGCCGAACATGGCGAACGGGTCCGCTGGGTTGTCACCGGACCCACCGGATCCGTCCCCGTCGTCGCGAGGAGGCTGGAAGCCGAAAGGCAGGTCACTCACTTGGTCACTCCCGATCCGAAGGATCGCGGCCGGTTGTACGGCCACCTCGCGCCTGGCGTCAGGCTGGCGCCGATGCGCCACTCCACGGTAACCGCGGCATGGTGCCTGTGAGTTCCCAGCCCACGTCCGTTCGCGCAGGGCGCACTCGCAAACCGGTCATCGCGGTCACCGGCGCCGCCGGCGGGATCGGGGCAACGCTCGCCGCCCGGCTGGTGGCCAACCCTGGCGTACGCAAGGTCATCGCGATCGACGACCACCGGGGTGAGCTGCCCGACGCGACCTGGCGGATCGCCGACGTACGCGACCCTGCCCTCGCCAGCAAGCTGTCCGGCATCGACGTTCTCGTCCACCTCGCGCTCGATCTCGGGGTCGACGCCTCGGCGGTCGAGCGCCGGGCGCTCAACGTCCGCGGCACGACGGTCGCGCTGACGGGTGCTGCGGCCGCCGGGGTCAAGCGGGTGGTCCTGACCACGAGCGCCATGGTGTACGGGTCGCAGGTGCCCCACGACGGACCGCTGGGCGACGACGCCGAGGTGCTCGCCGACCCGGACGACTCGGTGCTCGGTGACCTGGTCGAGATGGAGGCAGTGGCGGCGCGCGCCCGTCGCGCTCACCCGTGGCTCGAGATCTCCATCCTGCGGCCGGCGCCCCTGGTCGGGCCCGGCATCGACTCCGTCGTCACCCGGCACTTCGAGGCGCCTCGACTGCTGGTCCTGCGCGGGTCGGCGCCGCTGTGGCAGTTCTGCCACGTCGAGGACCTGGTCGCTGCGCTCGAGCTGGCCGCGACCGGGCCGTACCTCACCTCGGCCAACGTGGCAGGGAAGGGGTGGCTGAGCCAGGACGATGTCGAGCGGGTGAGCGGGCTGCGCCGGATCGAGCTGCCGGCCTCGGTCGCGATCTCCACCGCCGAGCGGCTGCACCGCATGGGCATCACCCCTGCCGCGTCGAGCGAGCTGTCCTTCCTGGTCCATCCGCTGGTGGTGACCACGGCGGCGCTGGCCGCAGCCGGCTGGGTGCCGGTGTTTGACAACGAGGCGGCCCTGGAGGTGCTGCTCGAGGAGTCGGCGCGGCACACGGCTCTGGGCACTCGCCGGGTCGACCGCAAGGATGCCACCCGGGCCGCCGCGGCCTCGGCCACCGTCGCCCTCGTCGGCACGGCCGCCCTCGTACGGCGGGCCCGCAAGCGGCGGAGGAGCTGATGAGCAACGCCATCCGGCTCCTGGACATCCGGGACACGGCATTGTCGGTCGACGAGGTGCTCGCGGCCGTCGCCGATCCCAGGGCCGGGGGAGTTGTGGTGTTCCTTGGCGCTGTCCGCGACCACGACGAGGCGCGTCCGGTGGCCGAACTCGGCTACACCGCCCACCCAACGGCGCTGTCCGAGCTCCGCCGGGTCGCCGAGGCCGTCGTCTCGGCCTATCCGGTGTACGGCCTCGCGGCGCTGCACCGTACGGGCGACCTCACCGTCGGTGAGCTCGCAGTCGTCGTCGCCGTGTCGTGCGCGCACCGCGGGGAGGCGTTCGAGGCCGCCCGGCGGCTGATCGACGACCTCAAGGAGCAGGTGCCGCTCTGGAAACACCAACGGTTCCTCGACGGTGGTGAGTCCTGGGTGGGAAGCCCCTGACGGTGTCCGCCGATGCGCCTACCATGGTGTCTGTCGCATGACCCCTCGAACGGAAGCTGGCTATGAAGATCCTCGCCTGGCTGGCGGTCCCCCTTGTGGTGACGATCGTCGCGTGGGTTGTCTACCGGATCGCCAACCGCCCTTCGGCGCCCTTGACGCCGAAGGAGAGCATGCAGGCGCACGAGCGCTTCCTGCAGGTGCTCGAGACGCCCGTCCCCGCTCCGCCGCCGCGGCGCTCGACGTCGATGGGGCGCACCCGGCGCTGAGCCGCCGCTGGCTCCCACCTGCTCCAGCTGGGCGATCCGCGCCGATCAGCCTTCGGGCCCGTACGGCCGGATCGCTCAACATCGGCTGCCGGGGTGCCGAGGCCCTGAGGGTCATCGACCTGATCGAGAGGGGCCCGCCCCGTGGAGCACGTCGTCTTTTACCCGGGCGCCGACGGCGCAGAGGCGTTCCGCCGAGCGGCGGACCTCGAGGAGGCTGTCCGCCTCGTCGAACGCCTGCGCAACGACAACGGGGTCGGGGACGTGAGTGTCTTCGCCCTGCACGCGGTTCCACTGGCCTTCCGTACGTACGTCCACGTCGAGCTGCCGGTGTCGGAGCCCGAGCCCTTCGACGTGTCCTTCGACGAGCCGTCCATCCCGCCGCCGCCGCCCACGCCGGTGATGGTTGAGGTCGCCGAGTTCGCCGAGCCGGTTGAGGCTGAGCCTGCAGTGGACGTCGAGACCGAATCCACCGCACTCGAGCCGGACGACAGCGCAGACGCTGCCGACATTGTCGAACCGTTCGACGAGGTAGCCCCGATCGGGGACGCGGCGCCGCTCGAGACCCCGGAACTCGACCTGGAGGATCCCGCACCGGGCGAGGAGTCTGAGCCGGCCGCCGAGCGCCTGGAAGTCGAGTACGACGTGGCGCCGGTCGCCGAGCTGCCGGCCCCGCCCCCGCCGCCGAGCGACTTCTTCGAGCTGTTCGCAGACTATGAGGCGCCCGAAGCCCCGAGCGCGGACGTCGATGTGGACCCGTCCACCGAGGCCGAAGGCTTCGCCGCCGAGCCGGTTGCCGTGTTCCACCTCGAGACCGACCAGACGGAGGCGGTTGCCGAGACGGCTGCTGTGTCGGAGCCGTTCGAGATCGAGCCGTTCGACGCGGACGCCGCCCAGGTTGAGATCGACGGGATCGAACCCTTCGCCGAGGACGGCATCCCGGTCCCGCAGTACGAGTCGAGCGCATCCGAGCTGCCGCCGCTGACGCTGGCCCCCGGGCCGCTGCTGTTCGACGGAGACGATGCACCGGCCTCGGACACCGGTGCGTACGACGCCGTCGAGGAGGCCCCGGCCGCGCTGACCGATCTCATCCCCGCCGACTTCACCGACCTGATCCCCAAGGACATCGCCCACGGTGACCTGGCCAAGCACCCTGAGGCTGAGGTGCCCGCGCCACAGGTCGAGCACGCCGAGCCTTCGCCAGAGGTGCCCGAGGTGCCCGAGGTCCCCGAGGTGCCCGTCGCCGAGCAGGCCCCCAGCACCGACGAGCTGCCGCCGATCGACGTGGCCGAGATCCCCTCGGACGTCTCCTCCATCGAGGAACTGGCGGCCGCGGCTATCCCGGTGGCTCGCGAGACCGACGACGAGCCCGTCGCGACCAGCCACCGCGAGGGCCCGCGCGGCCTCGGCTACTTCGGCGGCTGATCCACCAGATCCACCGGTTGCCCCCTTGATTGGGCGGCGGCCGCACGCCGGCAGCGGCACCCCGCGGGTGTCGCTGCCGCCGCGTCTTGCTACAGCGGGCCTGACACCGTCCGGCCAGTTAGGCTGATCCAATGGCCCGCCGCGTGGTGACCCTCGTCCTGTCTGCTGCCCTAGTTCTGGCGATGGTGGTCGCGGGTGCCCAGATGCACGTCCCGTACGCCGGTCTGGGTCCCGGACCGACCTACAACACGCTCGGTAAGGATGCCAAGGGCCAGCCGCTGATCTCGGTGTCCGGTCGGCAGACCTACCCGCCGACAGCCGGCCACCTCAACCTCGTGACGGTGTCGGTGAGCGGCGGCCCGCACTACCCGATGGACTTGACCAAGGCGCTGCGCTACCTGTTCGACAAGCACGTCGAGCTGGTGCCCGAGAGTGAGATCTTCCCACCCGGCCAGACCTCGCAGGAGGTACAGCAGCAGGACAACCAGCAGATGCAGCAGTCGCAGAGCTCTGCCCAGGTCGCTGCGTTGAGCGAGCTCGGGATCAAGCCCACCGGCGTCCAGGTCTTCGAGGTCGAGGCCAAGACGCCGGCCTTCGGCGTGCTGAAGCCGGGGGACCAGATCCTCAGCGTCGACGGCACGCCGGTGGCCGACGTCACGACGCTGCACGACCTGATCCAGAAGCACAAGGTGGGCGACAAGGTCAGCATCGGGATCACCCGGAAGGGCACCCCGATGACCCTGTCGCTGGGGACGATCGCCTCGCCTGACAAGCCGCCCCACGCCGTGGTGGGCTTCACGCCTCAGCCGTCGTGGCCGTTCACCGTCTCGATCCACGTCGACTCGGTCGGCGGCCCGAGCGCTGGGATGATGTTCGCGCTCGGGCTGATCGACATCCTGACCCCGGACAACCTGACCGGCGGCAAGTTCATCGCGGGCACCGGCGAGATCGACGACGCCGGCAACGTATCCCCGATCGGCGGCATCACCCAGAAGATGTACGGGGTCCGGGCCCAGGGAGCCGAGTATTTCCTTGCCCCGGCAGCCAACTGCAACGACGTCGTCAAGGGTGGCATCCCGGCGGGCCTGCAGGTGATCAAGGTCAACAAGCTGCATGACGCGCTGGCCGACGTGAAGGCGATCGCCGCCGGACAGGCCTCGACGCTGCCGCCGTGCACCGCCAGCTGAGGGCGCCCCCGCGTCAGTCCTCGATGAACGTCTCCAGCAGCGCCTCGGCCAGGCCTGGCGCGAGGTCCGGGCCGACCACGACGTCGTCGGCGTAACCGTCCGCCGCGGTCTCGCCGTCAGCGCGGAGGCGCAACGTGGCCATCCTGGTGCCGTCGCGCAGCACCCCCACCGCGAGGCGCACCTCCCGCCGGGCAGGGTGGGCCGCGACCCATGCGGCAGTGGCCTCGTCGTCGGCCTCCTCGGGCGCCTCGGCCTCTGCCCCGGGCGGCAGCACCAGCACCTCGTCGACGACCGCGCAGCCCACGACCTCCGCCGGCCAGCCGATCCGGGCGAGTAGCTCGTCCAGCGGCTGGTCCTCCAGCCCGTCCTGCTCGACCGGGGTCAGGGAGCCCTCGACCGCGTCCGTCGCCGCGTCGCCGTCCAGGCCGAGTCGCGCGGCCATCGCCGGCTCGCGGCGTACCAGATCGGCGGTCTCCACCAGGGCGAACAGCCGGGCCTTCTGGTCCCAGCCGGCCGAGGCGACGTACTGCTCGATCTCGGTCATGACAGACGTGAGGTGGTCGCTCATGCGGACATCTTGACCTGCCAGGGTTTGGCCGGTCCTGCAGGGGTGGCTATAGTGGGGGACACACCGACGCGGGGTGGAGCAGCTCGGTAGCTCGCTGGGCTCATAACCCAGAGGTCGCAGGTTCAAATCCTGCCCCCGCTACCAAAGAAAGTGCAGGTCAGAGGCCCGGTCCGGACACTTCGGACCGGGCCACTTTCTTTCATGTACGCACCATTGCACGCATGGGTCGCCGCCGGATGGCCACGAACAGCCGTGGACAGTGTGGGATGGACGGTGGCTCGCGCGCGGCATTTCGCGTCGTCGGTGGTCCCGCGTGGCAGATCAATCTGCAGAGCTGGGCGTGCCTGTTCGTTGCTGATCGATGTAGGTGGCGAGGGCGTCGGTCGGGATGCGGCGGAGCCGGCCGACGTGGATGGATTCGACCTGGCCGTCGGCTAGCAGCTCGTAGAGCAGGCTTCTCCCGATGCCGAGCCGGTGAGCGGCCTCGGAGACGGTGAGGAGCAGCCGTTGCGCCGCTCTCTCCTGGTTAGCCAGGTGGTGCCCTTGACGACCACGCGTAGGGATGGCTGGCTCGATGGCGTCGTTTATGGTCGTTCGGTGACTCATGCTGGCCTCCTCTGTGCGGGGTCGAGCTCTGGCCCATCGGTTGTGAGGATGAGTGTCGAAGTTGCCCTGGGCGTTGCCCGCGGAGATCCATGCCTGGCAGCTTTGTCCGGGTACTCGCGGCGACCGCTTGGCTGGGTATCCAACGTCGGTGCGGGCGCTCCACGCGGGCTCTTGAAAACCACCCCCCGGATGGAGTTCGAGCAGTTAGACCTCGAACCAGCCCAACCGTTCCATCCGGTCGGGCAACGCTTCGGGCAACTTGCCGGGCAACTCCTAGGGCAACGCTGGGGGCAAACCACGGAGCGATGCGTCTCGAGCGTTTGCCGCGTCCGATCGAAAGCCTTTGCATGCCGGTCCCCGAAACGCCTGCGAACCACCCCGTCTGCCCCTGGCTGATCGTGTCCCATAATCACGATCTCGTTCATGCCACAAGGGTTTGGTCGAACCGACGGAGCCGCTGATCGACGACGCGGCAATTGTTCTTCGCATCGCGCCACGTCAGAGTGATCGGCCCATAGGGGGCCGACGTGAGGCTAAGCAGTCCCGACGATCAGGGAGCACCGACAAGTTCGTCCGAGCGGATTCTTCCAGTCGTCAACGCGCCTGCCCGGCGGTGGCCCGACGCCGTCGAAGGGTCCGGTGGCTGGGCAGTACGCCCCTGTGCCGGTGGCCGCCAGCGCGCGCGACTACGGTGCCGGCACCGACGTCGCGGTCACCGGGCAGACCGCTGTGAACATCGATGTGTCCGACAAGCTCAGCGCCGCGCTCCTGCCCTACCTGCTGCTCGTGGTCGGCCTGGCGTTCGTATTGCTGACACTGGTTTTCCGCTCCATCCTGGTCCCGCTCAAGGCCACCCTCGGGTTCCTGCTCACCGTCCTTGCCACCTTCGGCGCAGTGGTCGCGGTGTTCCAGTGGGGCTGGCTGGGCGGCCTGTTCGGCGTCAGCCAGACCGGCCCTATCGTCAGCGTGCTGCCCATCTTGCTGATCGGCATCGTCTTCGGGCTCGCCATGGACTACGAGGTCTTCCTCGTCACCCGGATGCGCGAGGAGTACGTCCACGGCGCACCCGCCGAACAGGCCGTCGTGACCGGATTCGGCCACGGCGCCCGGGTGGTCACCGCCGCCGCGATCATCATGATCAGCGTCTTCGCCGGGTTCCTTCTCTCCTCAGATCCGCTCATCAAGATGACGGGCTTCGCCCTGGCCATCGGGATCGCGTTCGACGCGTTCGTCGTACGGATGACCATCGTGCCCGCCGTCATGGCGCTGCTCGGCCGCACCGCCTGGTGGCTGCCCGGCTGGCGCAACCGGATCCTGCCGAACGTGGACGTCGAAGGCGAAGCACTACGCCGCCACCTCGACAACCCGGCCCACCAGGCCGACCAGCCGGCACCCGAACGCCAACCCGAACCGCTCCACAGGTAGCCCACATGTCCCGGGCCGCCGCCCGCTACACCGACAAGACGGAACAGACGCAATGAGGGCGATCGCCATCGACGATTTCCGAGCGATTCCGACCCCCATGACCTCCCGGTGCCCCAACGGGGCGGAAGTGAGCAGCCGGAACCGAAACCAGCTGCGTGAACACATCCTAAGAAGGAGGAGAGCGCAATGACACGCCTAGAAGGAAAGGTCGCTGTCAGTCGCGGAAGGGCTGGCGTCGTTGGGGTGACGCCATCCTGCCAGTCCTGCCAAGCGAAACGACCGTACTGGCCGCCGGCGCCCTAACCGTTCACGGCCACCTCGACCTCGTGCCGCTCATCGGCTCGGCAGCCCTTGGCGCGGTCTCCGGTGACCTGACATCGGCGACCCTGGGCCGGGTCCTCCCACGGCGCGACGAGAGCGCGGCTCGACCCGGTGGCCGGGAACGCCTACTGACCCGAGCCATCGGGGCGGACCTTCAGTCGCGCGTGCAGCACAATCTGTACCTCGTTCTGCTACTGGCCAGGTTCATTCCCGGCGGGAGAACCGCCGTCACGCTTGGGCTAGGCCGCTCCGCACTACCGATGGCGCGACTGCTCGCGCCCCTCGCCGTCACCGGAACGCTCTGGGCGCTCATCACCAGCCTGGCTGGCCGCGTCGGAGCGACCCTCGTGTTTGAACACCCGGCTCTGGTTGGGGCAGTAGCTGCGGGCGTCTCAGCACTCGCCGTAGCAGCCGCAGCACTGCGGAATCGCCGAACCGCCAGGAGGAATCGGACCAACGCCACACCGATCCCGACGGACTCTCCGATCGCCCCAACCGGCAACTGCCGGGTTTGAGCTTCACACTCGAGAAGCGGCGTCTGTCGTCCTATTCGGTGCAACAATCTGGAGGCGGAAGCCAGCCCGGTACTGGCAGATCTATGGCACACGGCGTCATCTCGAACGACAGTGAACGGGACGGCGAGGCCCTGACCTGCGGTTCGCTTCCCGGCCCACCACACGCAACCGGCTCTACAAGGCCGGTTGGGCAGGGCTCCACCTGTGCTTAGTCGAAATGCGAGCTAGCAAACCGTGCCGCCAGGATCCCTTCGGGCGCACACGTCTTTCTGACCTCCGTCCCAACATTGATCAGTCGTGCCGGTCCGCTGCGTCACCCCTGCCTGCCCGGCCTCGCGGCCACCCGCGAAGACCAGTAGAAAACGGAAACATGAACGACGGCACGGTCATTGCGGCGCCGGACAGCCGGCCGAGGCCAGCCAGCGTCCACCGTGCCGTGGCCCTCGGTCGCGCCCACCGGCCGCGAATCACTCAAGCGGCCGGCACGACGTTGAAGTTATCGCGGAACAGATTGTTCGGGTCATACTGCCCCTTGAGCGTGCGCAAGCGATCGAGCAGCCCGTCCGGCCAGGCCCGCTCGAGGCGCTCCGGCGCAAGGGATGTGTCGAAGCTGATGTACATGCCGCGGAAGAAGCCGCGAAGCTCGGCCCACGCCTCGTCGAGGCGGGCGTCGTTCGATCCGAGCGCGACGGCCAGGAAGTTGGCGGAGCGGTCGCCGTATGCGGTGGCATCAGGCCCGACGTCGGCCACTGCGGCACCCAATGAGCGCAGGCTGAAAAAGTGCAGGGCCCCGGTCGCGAGTGCTTTCGCGGCGGCCTCCGCGAACTCGGGGGTGAGGTGCTCGATCAGCCCCGAGCGCATGTGCGGCTCGCCCTGGCCGTGCTGGTCGCCCTCCTGCACGAGGTTCGCCATGAGTCCCGAGTAGGAGATGAGCTGCACGCTCTGGTCGACCAGTGACGCCACCTGCGCGAGGGGCTGCAGCCGCTGCATCACGGTGTCAGGATCGTCGGAGTTGACCACACCCATGAGTTGCGCGACGAGCGGCTGGCCGGCCGGTGCACCGCCCATGGCGATCAACGTCGTGACATCTCGAGGGGCGGCCTCCATTGCCGCACCCCAGCCATGGAGGAAGGCGGCGGTATCGCTCACCTGGAATGCCAGCTGCGCGTAGCCGACGTCGTGGCCGAGCTCGGCGGCCTCGAACTCGAACGCGGTGACGATCCCGAAGTTGGCGCCGGCCCCTCGTACGGCCCAGAACAGCTCGGGGTTCTCGTGGTCGCTCGCGCGCACCATCGAACCGTCGGCGAGCACGATCTCGACGGCGCGGAGGAGGTCGATCGTGAGGCCGTGCTCGCGCGCGAACCATCCGAGGCCGCCGGCGGTTGCGAGCCCGCCGACCCCTACCCCGCCGTAGTCGCCGGAGGTGATCGCCCAGCCGTGAGCCTCGAGCGCCGAGGCGACATCCAGCCAGCGCGCCCCTGGTCCGATTCGCACACGGCGGGTGCTCTGGTCGAGCACCTGGATGGCGTTGAGTCGCTTGAGGTCGATCACGATCCCGCCGTGGTTGGTGGACCGGCCGCTCATGCCGTGCCCACCGCTGCGCACGCTCAGCGGAACCTCACGGTTCGCCCGGGCGAAGGTGACCGCGTCGACGACCTCCTCGACGGTGTTCGGGCGTAGCACGAGGCCCGGCGACCCACCACGCATGTAGGTGGAGCTCACGCGCGAGTAGCCGGAATCCCCCGGCTCGACCGCGTCGGCGGCGAGCGACTCCGGGATGCTGTCGTAGTCGATGCTGCCGCGGCGCTTCGCGAGCGCTGCCGAACCACGCACCGGTCCCTCGACGATGCCGGCTGCGCCGCCGGCGCCGCGTTCGGCCGCCGCCCGCTCCCGCAGGCCCGGCACCACCTCGGTCGCGAACCGGCGCATCGTCGCGGGGTCGTCGCTGGTGAGGATGAAGGTGCTGACGCCGTCCTCGAGCACGAGCGGCAGCAGTTCCTCGACCCATTGCTCGGCTGGGCCGTGGAGCATCCCTGCGCGCGCTGGCGAGAACCGCCCGCCGACGTTGAGCAGGCGGCGGATCTGCCGGGGGTCGCGGCCCGCCTCTTCCGCCGCGGCGTCGACGATCGCGTGAGCTTTCCGCAGTTCGCCGGGCTTGAAATAGGCGAGGGATGGTAGCCAGCCGTCGGCCTTGCGGCCGGTGAGGCGCAGCATCCGCGGCTTGTAGGCGCCGAGCCAGATCGGGATGGTGTGCGCGGTGGCGGGTCCACGCATCGCACCGCTCACCCGGTGGTACTCGCCGTCGACATCGAAGCGGGGGCGATCGCCTTGGTCCCAGACGCTGCGGATCACGTCGATCCCGTCCGAGAGCGCGTCGACGGCCTGGCCGGATGTGAGCCGGCGCCCGCCCATCGCCTCGACTCCGTCCCAGAAGCCTCCCGCGCCGAGCCCCAGGTCGAAGCGGCCGCCCGAGAGCAGGTCGAGGCTCGCGGCCGCGCGCGCCAGCACGGCGGGTGGCCGCAGGGGAAGGTTCAGCACGTTCGCGGAGACGTGCACCCGCTCCGTGCGTGCGGCCACCCAGGCAAGGAGGGTCCATGTGTCGTGGAAGGCCGGCTGGTACGGGTGATCCTGAAAGGTCACCAGGTCGAAGCCCAGGTCCTCGGCGAGCACAGCAAGCTCGACCGGCTGCTGCGCCGGACCGTTGGTGGGGGTGATGAAGGTCCCGAAGAGCAGGGGTTGACCGTAATCAGGCACACCCCCACTCTGGGTCGCCCCACCTCGCCTTGCAAACAGCACGTAAGCGACTTACGTTGGGTAAGTGAGCGACGCAGGACAGCGCATCAACGACGAGCAATGCCGCAGCGTGCAGTCCATCGTCGAGTTCGTGGGCAAACGCTGGAACTCGGGCATTCTCCTCGCGGTGGCCCAGGGGGCCACGCGATTCACCGAGATCATCGCGGCGGTATCCGGTCTCTCCGATCGCTTGCTGGCGCAACGCTTGAAAGAACTGGAGACCGCGGGCCTGCTCGAACGCGAGGTGATCGCCAGCACCCCGGTGCAGGTGCGCTACCACCTCACGGCTCGCAGCGCCGACCTCATGCGCTCCCTCCAGCCGCTGGTCGCCTGGGGTCAGCGCTGGGCACAGCCTGCGCCCGGCAACCTAGAGGATCGCGCCAGCGATCCCGCGACGCCAGCGCAGACCGAGCGTGCGAGGTCGGGCCGGTGAACGTCCGCGGCCCGACAAGGTCCATCCAGTCCCAGGAGGAACCCATGAATCCCGTTCAGTTCGGAGTGTTCGTCTCGCCCCAACACACCGACCTCCAGCGGCTGCAAGAGCGGTGCACACCGCGGACGTGGCCGGCTTCGACTACGCGGCGATCCCGGACCACCCGTACGCGCCAGCGGTCCTGGACACTTTCGCGCTGATCGGAGTACTGCTCGGGCGGACCAGCCGGCTGCGGTTCGTACCCAACGTGGCCAACCTGCCCCTGCGGCCGCCGGCGATGCTCGCCAAGACCAGCGCAGCGCTGGACCTCCTGTCCGGTGGCCGGTTCGAGCTCGGCCTCGGCGGCGGCCGGCTCTGGCCGCAGATCGCCGGGCTCGGCGGTCCCCGTCTTACCCCCCGGCGAGGTGGTCGCCGCCACCGACGAGGCCATCACCGTGCTGCGCGCTTTGTGGACGCCCGGGCACATCGCGAACTTCCAAGGCCAGCACTACTCGCTCGTCAACGCCGAGCCCGGGCCCGCCCCGGCGCACGACATCGGAATCTGGCTCGGTGCCATGGGACCCGGCATGTTGAATCTCATCGGTCGCAAGGCCGACGGGTGGATCGCACCCGCGGGCACCGCCTACGAGACTAAACCTGTGGGCCAGGACCGTATCGACGCTGCTGCACGCGCGGCTGGCCGCAAACCCACCGACATCCGCCGGGTCATCCAGCCCGTCGGTGCCGTCACCGATCGCGTGGAGACCATCAAGCGACCCCGCACCGGTCCGGGAGGCCAGCGGATCAGCACCACGCCGGACGGCTGGGCACGCATCATCACCGAGTTCGTCCACGAAGAACGCTTTGACACCATCACCTTCGTGCCCGAGGACGACAGTGTCGAGCAACTGAATCGATTCGCCACCGAGGTCATACCCGCAGCGCGGGCCGCCATCGCCGCCTATTCACTCGACGGGGCGTTGCGCTGACCGGTTGAGGTCGCACCGGATATCGAGCGGCGCCAACACACTCACATCAGCGTTCCGGGCATGGCTGCGGGCCGACCTACAAGACCCGGGGCGCCTCGGCCGCGTCCCGCTCACGCCTGGCCAAGGCGTTCAACACCGCCCTGTCGCCATGCCGGGCCTGCGCGGCCTCGACAAGTACGTCCACTGCGACCGCTACCGCACCATCAGGTGCACGGAGCTGACTGCCCACACTGAGCGCCTGGTCCTCGAGAAGCACCGCCAGCTCAACACAACGGGTCTGCAGATACCCGTCCGGCGACATCTCCTCTGCCGGCCGATGCAGCACTGTCAGTTGCCGGTTCGCCTGCTCCTGGCCCAGCCGCCGCGTCAGCCGGTCCCATACTTCCCTCGTCTGCTCCGAAACGACGTCGGGGCCGGCCGAGGCTGTCGAGTTCCTCACTTCCCGCCGCGCAGGGATCACACCGGAGCAGGTTGGACTGGTGTCCTACGGCAGTCGCCGAGTTCCCGGACTGCGCCGCGAGGAGGTTGCCGTCCTGGCCGGCGTGAGTGTTCCGTACTACACCCGTCTTGAACGAGGTGAGATGAAAGGCGTCTCGCAGGCCGTGCTGGAGGCGCTGGCTCGCGCGCTGGGGCTCGACGACGCCGAGCGGGCTCACCTCTTCGACCTCGCCCACGCCGCGCAGCCGACGGGAGCGGGGCCTCGTCGGCGCCGGGTCAGGCCGCGCGTCCGGCCCGAGGTTCAGTGGACGCTCGACGCGATCACCGGTGCCGCCGCGTTCGTCGGCAACGACCGTCTCGACCTCCTGGCCGCCAACGAGCTTGGTCGCGCACTGTTCTCCGAGCTGTACGCCGCACCCACGCGACCGGTCAACAGCGCCCGGTTCGTGTTCCTCGACCCGCGAGCGGTGACGTTCTACGACGACTGGGAGCGCGTCGCCGACTGGTGCGTCGCGACCCTGCGCTTGGCCGCTGGCCGTGACCCGCACGACCACGACCTCTCAGACCTCGTCTGCGAGCTCGCGACACACAGCGAGGCGTTCCGCACTCGCTGGGCCGCGCACGAGGTGCGCTTCCATAACGTCGGCGTCAAGCACTTCCACCACCCCGTTGTCGGCGACCTCAGCCTGAGCCTCACCCGGCTGGATCTCCCGGCCGACCACGGACTGACGATCTTCACCTACGCAGCCGAGCCCGGTTCGCGCTCCGAAGAAACACTGAAGCTCCTCGGCAGCTGGGCGGCCACGGCCAACCCCGCCGAGTCAGCGCGCACGACCGACCAAAGCTGACGCCGAGTGCCACTGGTTGCGCGTTGATGGGTCAGCGCCGTCGCCTTGTTGGTGTTGATGACGAACGTCGAATAGGTCCAACTCAGGATCACCGGAGCGTGGCTCAAGCGGCCGGGGTGATCACCCGGAACGGGATCCCGCTGGTGACCCCGCCGTCGCGGGCACGAGGGCCTTGACACCCTTGGCTACCGACGGCATCAACCCTGGTCACTCCGGAGGTGCCCCCCGGTCGGAACCGGAAGCGGTTCAGGGTCCGGCCGGTGACCTCCCGACGATTTCCCCCACGTGCCGTGGCCGCGGCCGGGACGATCGAGGGTGGCCTCGCCGACCGGACGCCGCCATTCTGCCGTGCGACGCACCCATCGATCCGCGGTTGTCCACAGGGGACGGTCAATCACAGTGTTGGTAGCGACACGGCCTACGACAGGCGGCGGAACCGATTTGGGGCTCAATGGAGCAGGGCGGAGCGGGCGGGCCAGGCAAACGACGTGGGAAGTCGAAGCTCCTGCTTTAGGTACCGCCGACAACAGCGTCAATCCCGCTCGTTGCGCAGTATCCGTTCGAACGCGTCGAGGTTCTTCTGGTCGGTGTCAGGCAGCGTGTGCAGGTACTTCTGCGTGGTCTGGATCTGTGCGTGTCCCATCCGATCCATCACACCCTTGAGGTCGGCTCCGCCGGCCAGGAGCCATGAGGCGTGCGCATGTCGTAGGTCGTGCATTCGGACACCGAAGTCGATCTGCGCCTTCTCGACCGCTGGTAGCCACACGCGGGTGCGAAACGTATTGCGGGACAGGGGCTTTCCCCGTGCAATCTCTGTGGATGGGAAAAGTAGATCGTCGCGATCCAGACGGAGCGCGGCGATCCGCGCCGCCAGCTCGTCCAGTAGAGACTGCCGCACTCCGAGGGTGCGGGGTTCGTCGTCCTTTGGGTAGGGCTTGACGATCATGCGTTCGCCCGTCGGGGAGACTTTCTTGGAGACCTCGACGATGGTCTCTTCCACTGTGATGGTTCGCCGAAGGAAATCGACGTGTCTGGGCCGCAACGCAATCAGCTCACCCCACCTGAGCCCAGTCTCGATCTCAGTGAGAACCAAAAGCTTGAAGCGGTCAGGGATGGCCGCGAGCAGGCGCCGGAACTCCTCGGGGGTCAGGGTCCTCGTCTTCCTCGCGACCACCTTCGGCAACTCGGTTTCGGCGCACGGGTTGTAGGCGATGACTCTGTCGCGCACCGCGCGCTTGAAGACTCCATGCAGCATTACGTGGTATTTGACGGTGCTGCGCGCGGACAACCCCTCGCCGATGGCCTTGGTCACCCACGCTTGGACGGTGGACGGAAGGATGTCTGCCATCGGGAAGTGTCCGAAGTACGGCAGGAAGTGGCGATCGAGGTTTGCCCGGTAGCCGGCCATGGTGCTGACTTCGAGGTGCCGGCTGGGCCACCAGACTTTCTCAACGTAGTCGCGGAAGGTGATTCGGCCAGCGCTTCGGTCGATCCATGAGCCGTCTTCGACCCGTGCCTCCGCGCGACGGCCGGCCCTCTCCGCGTCCCGTTTCGAGACGAAGCTTCCTGCCGAGCGCGTTCGGCCCAACGGGTCGCGATAGGCAGCCATGTAGCGGCGCGTTGCGTCGGCTTCTCTGCGGGTGATGACCCAACTCATGCCGACATCCGAGACGCCATGTACGCGGCATGTACGCAGACGCACCCGGACACGGACAGCCCGAGGCGAGCATCGGCGGACGTCAGATAGCCGTCTGACCTGCAGTTATGCATGTGCCCCATGCTATCCAGGTGTGCAACCCGGCCCGGTCAAATGCGGCTCATAACCCAGAGGTCGCAGGTTCAAATCCTGCCCCCGCTACGACGCCGGCCTCAATGGCGGCAGGACCACATTAGACAAACCCGGCGCTTCGGCGCCGGGCTTGTCTGCGTTTATGGCCGATGTCCCGCGCGTTCCCGACCGCTGCCGCACCCCTGGAACACCCTGCCTCCGCCCTCGTCCACACGTGGCCATTGGTGCCCTCACACGCGATTTCCCTGGCTCATGGGCGCAGCCGGAATGGCGGGTACTGATCGGTAATCAGGATGAAGGCGTAGCCGACGACGCGGTTGTGCCAGCGGATCACGCCCTCGACGTAGCTGAACAGGCCCCGTGGGTAGCGGCCGGTGACCAGGATTGCGAACCACGCCCCGATCGTGGCGAACAGCACGCCGATGTAGAGCACGACGAGGGCGACGTAGTGCGGGATCGCGAGGAACCACTTCACCAGCGGCAGCCACCGGTTCAGCCCTTGCCTGGCGTCGGGGTAGGCGAAGTCCAGGTGCACCGACTGTTGCTCGTCGGTCGACGGGTAGCCGTCGTCCATCAGCGCGACGTACGCGCCGACCCGGTTGACGAACCGCAGCAGCTCGAGGTTCCAGTCGAACCACCAGCGCGGATACTTCTGCCGGAACACGATCATCAGGGCAGGAGGCAGGAACAGCAGCCCTGTGCCGCCCACGGCCAGGACGGTGGAGCCGGAGCTGGAGCCGGTCCGGCTGCCGCTCTCGAAATCCGCCGATGCTCGCCAGGACGATCGCAATCGGGATGACGGCGAAGACCCGGAAGGCGGTCGTGGCGCGGTTGAGCGCACGGTCGGGGTAGTCGACCGCGAAGCTGACCGCATGGTTGTGGCTCATCTGCTCGGTTCCTCTCTGGTGGGTGGGTGAAGGTGCTCAGCCGGCGCCGACGGGGAGTGCCGCAGGCTCCAGCTCGGGTTGGGGGCCGGCATCCGAGCGCGGGCGGAGGGGCGAGGGCTGCACGAACAGAGCTCGGGCGAGCCAGCCGGGCAGCCACCAGTTCCAGCGACCGAAGAGGCTGACGAGCGCCGGCACAAGAAGGGCGCGAACCACGGTGGCGTCGATCAGGATGCCCACGCCGAGCGCGGTCCCGATGATCTTGCCGTCTGTGCCCGGCGAGGAGGCGAGGGCGGAGAAGGCGAAGAAGAGGATCAGTGCCGCGGAGGTGACGAGCCTGCCGGTCCGGCCGATGCCGGTGACGACGGCCGTGTTCGTGTCGCCGGTGCGGTCGTACTCCTCGCGCATGCGGGACAGGATGAAGACCTCGTAGTCCATCGAGAGCCCGAACAGGAACGCGAAGATCACCACGGGGAGCCAGTTGTTGATGGTGCCGGTGGCGGAGACGTTGAAGATCGCGCTCGAACCGTGGCCCTGCTGCCAGAAGAGCACCACGGAGCCGAAGACGGCCGACATCGAGATCAGGTTGAGCAGCACGGCTTTTAGCGGCAGCAGAACCGATCGGAATGTCCGGACGAGTAGGACGAAGGTGATCACCGCGATCAGGGCCAGGACGTAGGGGAGCCTGTCGTAGACCGCGCGCAGGTAGTCACCGACGCCTGCCCCGACCCCCGTCACGCCGACCGTGACCCCGGCGGAGTCCTGGACGGCTGACCTGACCTGGTCGACGAGGGCCGAGCTGGTGTTGTCGACGGTTGGCTCGGTGGGCAGGACGTCGATAACCGCGCTGTCGCCGACGGTCGTGCCCACGACGGCCAGCTGGACGCCCTTGACGCCGGCGGCCGCGTCTGCTGCCTGCTCGGCCTTGTTCGCCGGGACGAGCACCTCGATGGGGGTCAGCACGCCGGTGCCGACTCCGCCGTGGACCAGGGTCTGCAGTGCGTCGTACCGGGGGCCGTTGCTGGCCAGCGCCGCGACTCCGGTCTGCCCGATCTTGAGGCCGAACACCGGGATGATGAGCAGGGCGAGAATCGCCCCGGCCACGGCGGTGGCGACCACCCGATGCCTGACGACGGTGCGGGCCCACGCCGTCCAGCCGCGTGACGCCGTGCCCTCGTGGCGAAGGCGGGGGTAGTCGATCCGTGGTCCGACGCTCGACAGCAGCGCGGGCAGCAGGGTGACAACGGCCGCGACGCTGACCAGGGCGATCAGCAGACCCGCGAGTCCGACGCTGCGCAGCGCCGGTACGGGTACGACGAGCAGGGCGAGCAGGCTGACCGCGACCGTGACGCCCGAGGCGACGACGGCGTGGCCGGCGGTGCTCATCGCGACCACGACCGCATCCTCGTTGGTCCGTCCGTGGGCGCGTTCCTCCCTCCAGCGCGACACCAGGAGCAGCGAGTAGTCGAGCGCGACGCCGAGCCCGATGAGCGCGATGAGGAACTGCACGATGATGCTGACGTCGGCGAAGGTGGTCAACGCGAGCACCAACATGAACGTCGTCAGGATGGAGACCCCGGCGATCAGCAGCGGCAGCAGTGCCAGGAAGGAGCCGAACACGAACAACAGCACGATGAGTGCGGCAGCGCCGGCCAGCAGCACCTCGAGCAGGACGCCGGTGCCTCCGCTGTTGTCACCGGCGGCAAGCAGGCCGTATCCCGTCAGGCCGCTGTGAAAGCCTTGTGCCGCGGCACTTTCGGACAGTGCGGGGTCCAGCTGAGTCTCGATGTAGGGCCCGAAGGTTGTCGCGACAGGAGCTTGGATCAGGGCGTAGGTCGTGCGTCCGTCCGTCGTTACGAAGCCGTGGTCGCCCGTGCTGGCCAGGTCGACCAATCGCAGCTTCACGTCCGGCAGGGCGCGCACGGCCGAGGCGAAGACCTTGCTGACAGCGCTCTTGTTGGCCTCGACGGTCGTCCCCGTTGGCACGGTGACGACAGCGACGTAGGTGTTCATCGAGCTCACGCCGTAGGTGTCGAGCAGCTGGTGCTCTGCCTTGTCGCCCGGCTGGCCGGGCAGCGAGAAGTCGAACGTCCACCTGTTGGTGAGCTGAGCGGAGGAGAACAAGCCGCCGACGAAAAGAGTCAGCCAGATCACGCTGACGATTCGGCGGTGATGCATGACGACCCGGGCGAGACGCTCCATGGGAACTCCTGTGGGAGTGCGGAAGACACGGGGGGTGCGGCTGGAGCTAGGAACGTGGGGTGCGGGTCATGAGGTGTCTGCGGAGCCGGTGCAGCTGGGGCATCAGCCCGTAGATGACGATCGGCACTGCGATGGTGGCGAGCACGAAGGTGCGCACGACCGGTGTCAGCGTCTTGAGCCAGTCGCCGAGCGCAAGGTTGAGGATCGTCAGGGTCGGGAAGACGGCTAGCCAGATCATCAGGGCAAGCTGGTGCTTCGTCGGCGGTCCAGCGGCTACGGCCGGCGAACCGAGGGCAGTGCTCGAGGTGGGGGTGGTCACGGTGTCTCCTTCGGGTCGGTGTTCATGGTTGGTTGAGGCAAGGTCCCGTTGTTGAAGTCGAGGACGGCTTGACGCACGTCTTCCAGGACGAGATCGGCGTTGATGGCGATGGCGGCCGCCGATCCGGCGCCAGCAGCGGTGATGACCTGGGCTCGCGGGTCGATGACGTTGCCGGCGGCCCAGACCCCGGGGACGCTCGTGCTCCCGGTACTGTCGGCGATGACCCAGCCGGCGCGGTCGACGTCGCAGCCAAGGCCGACGAGCAGGCCGCTGTTCGGAACGAAGCGCGGAGGTACAAACATCGCGTCAAGCGGAACGACACAGCCGTCGCTCATCTGCACGCCGCGAAGCCGGTCGTCGTCGATGACGAGCTGCTCGACGGTGCCTTCCACGACCCCGATAGCGCGCGCGAGCAGTTCTGCCCTCTCAGTGCCGCTAAGGGCGCCTGGGGGGGTGAAGTAAACCAGGTCACTGGTCCACTGACGGACGATCTGCGCGTATCGGACGGCAGCCGGAGTTCCGCCGAGCACGCCGAGCTGGCGGTCGCGGACCTCGTGACCGTGGCAGTAGGGGCAGTGCAAGACGTCGCGGGCCCACCGGTCGCGGATCCCCGGGATGTCCGGCAGTTCGTCCCACAGGCCTGTCGTGACCAGCAGTCGCCGCGCCGAGATCTGCTGCCCCTCGCCGAGGCGGACCCTGAACCCGCTCTTTCCGTCAGGAACCAGGTTTGTGGCAGTGTCTGTGAGGATTTCACCGCCGTAGGCCTTCACCTCGGCGCGGCCGGCCGCCAGCAGTTGGCCTGGGGGGAGGCCGTCGCGTGACAGGTAGCCGTGCAGGTGGCTGGCCGGGGCGTTGCGTGGCGTGCCGGCGTCGACCACGAGGACCGAGCGGCGGGCACGCGAGAGGACCAGGGCTGCGGACAGTCCAGCGGCGCCTCCGCCGATGATCGCTACGTCGTATTGACTCATGACTCAAGGTTGGGGCCGTGCGAGGGCTTCGCCTACGAACGTTGCTGTTTCTGGGAATCAGTAGTTGTATGACCACCGTGGAGGACCAAGCGTCGGCGGCTATCGCCGCCGCGCTGGAACACGTCGGGACCCGGCTCAGGCGGCTTCGCACGCAGCGTCGGATCACACTTACCGAGCTTGCGAGCAGCACCGGCATCTCGAAGAGCACGCTGTCGCGGCTCGAGAACGGGCAAAGGCGCCCCACCCTCGAACTCCTCCTCGCCCTCTCCCATGCCTACCGGGTGCCGCTGGACGATCTCGTGGCGGCACCCGAAGAGGGCGACCCTCGCATCAGGCTCCGGCCCGGCAGCGTCAAGGGAAGAACGGTGATCCCGCTAACGAGGGAACCGCGGGGCGTGCAGGCGTGGAAGATCGTGATCCCGATCAGCAAGGCAACTCCTGAGTTGCGCGCGCACGACGGCAGCGAATGGATCTACGTCTTGTCTGGGCACATGCGGCTCGTGCTGGGTGACCAGGACTCGGTTCTCGGGCCAGGCGACGTTGCCGATTTCGACACCCAAGTACCGCACTGGTTCGGTAGCACAGGCGACGAGCCCGCTGAGATCCTGAGCATCTACGGTCGACCCGGCGAACGTATGCACGTCCGGATTGCGCCACCAGGATAACCCGGCCGTTACGTCTCGCAGCGGCAGTCTGGCGGGAGCCCTACGCAGCAGTTGGCCCGCTTCCGGCCTCGGCCCGTGGGTCGTCTTGATGGCGCTCTGGCCAAGGGCAGCGCCGCCGATATTCCGCCAGCGTACGGTCGCGTACCTCAAGGACGACCGCCACCACGCCAGCCTGTCGATCACGGTGGGGCCAAGAAGCACCGAACGCTCAGCGACCTCGACGAGGCCCTCGCGGCCCGCTGGTACGCCGATGGCAAGCGGGTCCTCGGCATCGAGACACTGCTGCGCCAGGGCATCCAGGCCGATGACGCTGAGACATCGAAGACCCGGAACCGGTTACGTGACACCCGCTTGATTCAGCAACGTGCACTCGGCGTGCGGATATTCATTCGCCTGGCGGCATTATCATCGATGCGCACCGCGTTCAGCTCAAATGTGCCGGCCCTGCGGGCGATCACCGGTTGTTGCCGACATTACAGGCAGTCCAATCGCCCTGGTTGAGGCGGATGCACTCGGCCTGCGCGCTGAAGGGCTGGTACGGCGCGGCACCGCTGCCGCTGTTGCCGACATTGCAGGCATTCCAGTCGCCCTGGTTTCGTGCGATGCAGGAGTTCGGGGTGTCCGTCCGGGGGGTGTCGCCCGGCGACGCCGATGCGAGAGATGGGGCCAGGCCGAAAAGTGCGACGATGGCGGCGGTGAGTACGGTCCTGACCTTCATGGTGGGCCTCCAGATGCGAGGTTGGGACCAGTTCAGTGCAGCCCTCCCCGGTCGGATTTGGCTGGCACGTTGCGTGCCCTCGCTTGGAACTGGCTTGGAGCCCTTCCACGGGGGGCGACAAGGCCCGCTAAGTCGGACTAGCGAAGGGCTGCCGAGCGCGCCGCGGTCTCGTCGTCGCGCACTATGCAGTGCCGACACCTAGTGGTTGACTTTGATGTCGGCGCCGCTCGATGCACCGCTCGTCCGGCCGCGTAGCACGAGGGTGGTGTGGCCGTGGGCGGCAACGACGCAGGCGCTCACCACCGGATTGAGTTCCGCATCCTTGGACCGCTGGAGGTGTTGCGCGAGGGCACCCCGATAAGCGTCGGCGGTGCTCAGCAACGGGCGGTGCTCGCCTTTCTGGTTGCGGAGCCGCGACGAACGGCTTCCGTGGACCAGATCGCGGACGCGCTGTGGGGGGAACACCCACCGGCCGGATATGCGGCGACGATTCAGACCTACATCTTTCGTCTCCGGGAGGTGCTGGAGCCCGGACGGTCGAAAGGGGAACCGCCAGGCGTCATCGTCACTGAGCCCGGCGGATACCGCCTGAGAATCGAGCCCGGATCGGTCGACGCAGCCGCCTTCGAGGACCTGATCGAGACCGGCGAGAGCCTGGTCGGGCGCTGCTTGCCGGCTGAGGGCGCGTCAGAACTCCGGCGCGCTCTGTCGCTCTGGCGGGGGCCGGTGCTGGCCGACCTGGCCGGATACGACTTCGTGGCCCGGCTGGCCAGCCGGTTGGACGAGCTGCGGTTGCGGGGCATCGAGCTGCTGACCGACGCGGACCTGGCGCTCGGGCGCCACGCGGCGAAGATCGCCGAGCTGAACGCGTTGGCGGAGCGGCATCCACTGCGTGAGCACCTCCAGGCGCAACGGATCTTGGCCTTGTACCGCACCGGGCGGCAGGCCGACGCGCTGGAGGCGTTTCGTCAGGTTCGTCGCCGGCTGATGGACGAGATCGGGATCGAACCCGGCCCAGAGCTGACGAGCCTTCATCAGTCGATCCTCAACCAGGACGCCAGTCTGCTGGTCCAACCCCCACCGGCCGCCGTTGACCCTGGGGTCCAGGAGCGGAGGCCTGCTGCTTCCTCACGCGCGCGGGGGAAGTCGTGGCGCCTAATCGCGCCGGCCGCAGTCTTCGTGGTTGCTCTAGTGGCGGCGGTCGGGCTGACGGTGCGCTACTCAGCACCCTCCGGCCTCAGGTCGCTGCCTGCCAACAGCATCGTCCGGATCGACTCGCACGGGTCGTTCCGGGACGCGGTCGCCCTCGGCGTACGCCCGGACGGAGTGGTCCTCACAGGAGGAGCAGCCTGGGTCGCCATTACGGGTGGCAACTCGGTGTCGAAGATCGACCTGAAGCGACACGTCGTCGTCCAGAGGACGCCGGTCAGCGCCGCCCCGGAGGCGCTGGCGGTCTCCGGCTCGGATCTGTGGGTGGTGAACAGTGGTGCCGGGACCGTGTCACGGCTGAGCCTCAAGACCAACGGGGTCATTGATACCGTTGCTGTCGGGAATCAGCCGTCCGCGATCGCAATCGGCGCGGGCGAAATCTGGGTTGTCAACACCGCCGACGACACCGTCGTCATGATCGACCCGAGGACAGGAACAAGGAGGGGCAAGCCGATCCCGGTCGGCTTTCGTCCAAGCGGGATCGCCGTGGGTGCTGGAACGGTTTGGGTGTCCAACACCGGCGACCGAACGGTGTCCCCGATCGACGCAAGGACGCACGAAGTGGGCAGCTCGATTGCCGTCGGCGCCGGACCAGCCGGCATTGCCGTGTCCGATGGCGCCGTATGGGTGGCCAACTCGTTGAGTCAGACGGTCAGCCGTATCGACCCCAAGACCCAGCGCGTCGTGGCCACCATCCCGGTCGGGGACGGACCGACGGCGGTCACCCTGGTAGGGAACCGGCCGTGGGTGTCCAACGAGTTCGACGGCACCCTCACGATGATCGACCCGAAAAGGGATCGTGTCGTCAAACGGATCAGGACCACCGCCTCTATCCGTGGACTCGTGAGTGACGGCCACTCCGCCTATGCGGCGACCAGTTCCCTACTGGGAACAGGACACCGTGGCGGGACGCTCCACATCGCCACCGGAAGCCTGCCCAACACCTGGGGCGACTTCGGCATCGATCCGTCCAGCGCCGACACGTCGGCGGCGTTCACGATGTTCTCGCTGGTCTACGACGGGTTGGTCGGACTGCAGCGGACCGAGGGCGCAGCAGGCTTGACCCTCGTGCCCGATCTTGCAGAGAACCTGCCACAGCCGCTGCCCGGTGGGAAGACTTACGTGGCCACGTTGCGCCGGGGCATTCATTACTCCAATGGCCTCGAGGTCAAGCCCGACGACATCAGGCGTGGCCTGCAACAGGAACTGACCGTGGGAACGGAGGTAGAGCGGCTCGCGAACATCGTCGGAGCCAAGGAATGCATTCGGATCAAGACGGTCTGCGACCTCTCGCGGGGCGTTGTCACGAATGACGACACCTTTGAGATCAGAATCAACCTCCTCAACCCTGATCCGGACTTCCTTTACAAGCTGACCGAACCGATGTTCGCAACACCCGAGGGTGAACCGGGCGTTGCTGCGGTGGCCCCCCGACCGGCGACCGGCCCGTACAGGATTGGTGACTACAACAGCGCCACCACCTTCACGCTGGTTCGCAACAAGATGTTCCACCAGTGGTCCGCCGCAGCGCAGCCCGACGGCTACCCGGACACGATCGTGTGGACCCTCAACGGTGATGCCACACAGGCCGTCCACGACGTCCTCGCAGGGACCGCGGACGTGTACGAATACGCCGAGGAGGCGGACGACTATCCGGCCTTGCAACGAAGTCATACCGAGCAATTCCACTCAGACTTCACCGCGAGGGTCAACCCGATGTTCCTCAACACGACCATCCCCCCGTTCAACAACCTCGACGCCCGGAGGGCAATCAACTTCGCCGTCGACCGCGACAAGCTCGTCAAGCTGGTGGGCGGCGCTTCGTCGGCTGAACCTACCTGTCAGATCCTCCTGCCCAACTTCCCCGGCTATCGTCGCTATTGCCCCTACACGGCAAACCCCAGCCCGGACGGGCTGTACCACGGACCGGACCCCGCCAGAGCAGCGGCCCTGGTCACCCGCTCGGGCACCCGCGGCATGCCGGTCACCGTGGTTTCGCCTGGGATGGACCGGACATCGCTTGCCACCGTTAACTACGTCGTGCAGGTGCTCGCGAGCCTAGGGTACAAGGCCCAATTCGGTGACGCCGGCGGTGACTATTACTCGGCGGACAACCGGGGGCAGATCGGAGTCTTCACGTTCTACATGGACTACCCGGCCCCGAGCGACCTCCTCGGAGGCTTCCTCTGCGGCTCACCCAGGCCCGGTGGATACTGCAATACCGCTACGGACGACCTCTTCGACACGGCGTTCCGGACGCAGCTCACCGACCAGGCCTTGGCCTACACGGCTTGGGCGGCACTCGACCGAGCACTCACCGACGACGCGGCTTGGCTCAGCCTGTTCGCCCCCTACACCACCGTCGTGGTTTCGGAGCGGGTCGGCGACTATCAGTCCAACCCGAAGTACGGTCCGTTGTACGGGCAGATGTGGGTCCTGTGACGGAGCGCCGGGTCCACCTTGCCGTCTGCTGGCGCCGCGCCCCCGTTCATTTCCTTGTCCCTTTTCCCGAACAGAAACTCGGGCAATGCGCATTGCAGAATTCCTCCTCGTCCGTCGTGCCGTGTTGCGGCGAGCGGGTCACGTGATGATGGACCAGTGTTGCGGCAGCTGCTGGTCGTCCACGGCGTCCCAGTCCCAGTCGATCCCGATGCCGGGACTCTCTGCGGGATAGGCGTAGCCGTCGCGGACGGTGAGGCCTGTGCGGGTGATGCCTTCCAGCTGCGGGATGTACTCAACCCATTGGCCGTTGGGCACCCCGCACGCGAGCGAGGCGTGCAGCTCCATCAGGAAATGCGGTGACACCGGCATGTTGTAGGCGTCGGCAAGATGGGCGACCTTCAGCCACGGTGTGATTCCACCGATCCTGGCGACGTCGACCTGCACGACTGAGCATGCACCGGCATGCATGTAGTCCTTGAACTGACTCACACTGTAGAGGGATTCGCCCACGGCGATGGGGATCGGCGAGGTGGCCACCAGTCGGCTGTGGGCTGAGATATCGTCAGCCGGCATTGGCTCCTCGATCCAGGCCAGGTCGAGCTCGGCCAGCAGGTGCGCCCGGCGCTGGGCGTCGTCCAGGCGCAGGCCCTGGTTGGCGTCGACCATCAACTCGAAGCCCGTTCCTACTGCGGCACGGACGGCGGCCAACCGTTCGACGTCCTCGGACTTGCGCGGCTTGCCAATCTTGATCTTGGCTCCCTTGAAGCCCTCGCGCTGCATGCGCACCGCGTCCTCGACGAGCTGCTCAGCCTCGAGGTTCAACCAGCCACCTTCGGTCGTGTAGACGGGCAGCCGGTCGTAGGCGCCGCCGACGGCCTGATGGAGCGACAAACTGGCGCGGCGGCAGCGCAGGTCCCAGGCGGCGATGTCGATCACGGCCAGGGACAGCGAGCTGACCGGGCCTACGGCCAGCGCATGCATGCTGTAGAGCAGGGTGCGCCAGTTGCCTTCGATGTGCTCGGCCTCCATGCCGATCAGCTGCGGGAGCAGGTGATCGCGGAGCAGGGCTACGATCGCTGAACCGCCGGAGCCGATCGTGTAGCTGTAGCCGGTCCCAGTGGCGCCGTCGGCGTCGGTGAGGGTCAGGATGGGCGTTTCCTGGCTGACGAACGACTGGATCGCGTCGGTGCGTTGAGTGAGCGGCTTCAGGTCGACGAGCCGAAGTTCGGCCTTCACGATGCGAGCCATGGATGCCTGCTTTCAGGTGTGGCTGACGGGCTGGACGGATCGAGAAGCGCTGGCCGGACGGGGAAGCGGCTCGGAACAAGGCACGGTGCCGGGTGGGTCGACGGATCACGTCGACGATCAGGGCCGGGGCACCGTGGTGATCTCGAGGTGGGACGGGTGCTCTGCCGAGTGCCAAACCTGCTGGTACGCCGCGACGAGCCCGTGGGCGGGGACAGCAGCGATCGGGTCGCCGGTGTTCGGATGGGCGTCGAATCGGGGGAAGTTCGAGCTTGAGATCTCCACCCGCAGCGCGTGCCCGGGCGCCAGGACCAGGCTGGTGGCGCCCAGGTCGATCGAGAATTCGGTGACCGCACCAGGTGGAATGAGCTCGGGTCGCTCGCCGCCCGCGCGGTAGCGGGCTCGGATGATGCCGTCGCAGACGCTCAGCGCCCGGCCGTCCGGGTGGACGTCGACGAGCTTGGCCGTCCAGTCGGTGTCGGCCGCGTCAGTGGCTGCGTGCAGCACCATGCTGACTGGACCGCACAGTTCGAGCGACTCGTGCAGCACGGCGCTGGTGAAGGTCAGGACGTCCTGCCGCCGTTCGACTGCGCGCTGGTCGCGCGGACCGGCGTTGAAGCCGACGTAGAAGCCGGGCAGGAGGGTCGCCCCACCGACAGAGGGCACCGGATCGGCCGGGTCGTAGACGAAGCCGGAGAATTCCTCGGCCGCGTCGGGCGTCTCGGTGTCGAGCCGGCCGAAGCCGTCGGGTTCCGGGTGAAGGTACCAGCGCTCGGTCCGAGCCCGCGCGGGCGGAAACGCGTCCTCGGTACGCCAGACGTTGTCGCCCATGACGAAGATCGAGACCGTGGGTTCCGGCTGCCGGACCGGCGTCTCGGCCAGGTGCGCGGTGAACCAGTCGAGCTGGATCCGGGTCAGGTCGAGGGCGGCCACCGCGGCCGCACCGCCGAAGTCGACCTCGCCCAGGGCGTCGTGGTAGACCGCGTGCGACCAGGGCCCGATGATGAGGCGCTGCTGGGCGCCGGTGGCCGACATGCCCGCGAAGTTGGCCAGTGTGCCGCGCAGGAACAGGTCGAACCAGCCACCGACGTGCAGCGCCGGAAGGCGGAGGGCGGGGTGCTGCTCGGCGATGCTCACAGCCCGCCAGAAGTCGTCGCGCCCGGGATGTTCCAGCCAGTCCCGCCAGGCCGGCAGCAGTGTGCCCAAGGCGCCGATGTCGGCCAGCGGCCGCGACCGGAATGCCAGCTGCGGGTCGGCCAGCAGCTGCTGGAGCTCCTTGGCCTCACCATCGAGTGACTCACCGGCCTGCTGCCTCCGGACGAGCTCGGCCGCGGCCAGCCCGAGTGCCCAGTAGACGGTGAAGCCGAGCTGCAACGCACCGCCCTGGTACACCCACGTGTCGTGGTAGTCCGAGGCGGTCACCTGCGGGGCGAGCGCCCTGAGCGCCGGCGACCGGGCCGTCGCGGCGAGCAGCTGGGTGGCCCCGTAGTAGGAGGCACCGTACATGCCGATCCGGCCGTTGCTGTAGGCCTGTTCGGCCAGCCACTGCACCGTGTCGTAGCCGTCGGCGGCTTCCGTACGGAACGGGTCGAACCGGCCCTGGGAGCCGAATCGGCCTCTGGTGTCGGAGATGGCGACGACGAATCCCTCGGCTACGGCGCGCAGCGGTTCGATGCCGGCGTTGACGATCACGGCGAACGAATCAGCCCGGTTGTACGGGGTGCGCTGCAGCAGCACCGGGTAGCGGCCGTCGTCCGCGGGGCGCCAGATGTCCGCCTGCATGCTGACCCCGTCCCGCATGGGGATCCATACGTCGCGCTCGACGATGACGCCGGTCATGATTCGGTCACTACTGGGTGCGGGGCGTCGACCCGCGGGCGTCTGGCCGGCGCCTTGGCGGCGATCGTGTACACCGCGGACGCGGCGATCAGCACGGCACCTTGGACCACGTACTGGTAGTTCGACCCGAGGTTCAGGATGTTGAACCCGTTCGACAAGGTGAACAGCACGATGGTGCCGAGGACCGACTTGGCCACATGACCCGCACCGCCGAACAGCGACGTGCCGCCAAGGATGGCAGCCGCAATCACTGTGAGCTCGGTTCCGGTGAGCCCGTTCGGGTCGACCGAGTTGAATCGGCCGGCGTACAGCAGACCCACCCCGGCCGAGGCCAGCCCGGTCAGCACGAAGGGCGCCATCTTGTAGAGATCGACATTGATGCCGGAAAGTCGCGCCGCCTCGGCATTGCTGCCCACCGCATAGAGGTTGCGACCTGGCACCAGGAAGCGCAGTGCAGCAGAGACGCCGACCGTCACCCAGATCATCAACCAGACCGGAAGTGGCTGGGACAGCAGCGCGGGGGCGATCACGGCGACCACCACCAGAAGGACGGCACAGCCGACCACCGCGAGGAAGAATCCGTCCAGCGGTGGGGCGTTCTCCTCGCTCAGGCGGCGCAGCCGGATCGCGGCGAGCACCAGCAGGAGCCCGCCAGCCAACACGGCCACTATTGGCGGGACCTTGTAAACAGTGCTGTCCAGCGCTACCAGGGCCCGGGAATGGGCCGTCACGCTCTCGCCGCCGAGTGCGGTCAGCACAATTCCGCGTACGGCGGTCATGCTGCCGAGGGTGACGATGAACGCGTTCACGCCGATCTTCTGGACCAGGACCGCGTTGATTGCCCCGACGGCGACTCCGACCGCGAGGGCAAGGATGACCGCCGGTGCGGTCCCGATGCTGTCGATCGTCTTCAGCGCCAGCGCGGCGGCGAGAGCGGCCACCGAGGCGACGGACAGGTCGAAGTTGCCCGAGATCAGCACCACGGTCATGAACACCGCCAGGATGGCGTCCGGTGCTGCCTGACTCAGGATGTTCGACACGTTGACGCTCGACAGGTACGCCGGCAGGTGCTTTGCCGAGGTGGCGATCACCAGCACCAGCACCAGCAGCGCGAGGGCGTAGACCACTCCGGCCCGCTGCGGTCGCAGCCCAGCCAGTGCCGGACGGATCCGGGCCAGCGCACTTGTTTCGGAGCCGCCGGGGGCGCGGTCGCGAGGGGGTGTTGATCCGCGCTTCGAGGTGGCCACTGTCATGACAGCCCCCCAGCCGCGGCCGTCAGCTCGGCCACCGACACCTGGTCGCTCGGATAACCACCGGTGACCGCGCCGCGGTTTATCACCACGACCCGGTCAGCCACGCTGAGCAGCTCCTCGAACTCCGAGAGCACCACGACGATCCCCATTCCTCGAGCGGCCAGCGCCCGGATGAGCGTGATCAGATCCGCCTTGCCGCCGACATCCACCCCGGCAGTCGGCTCGTCCAGCAGCAGCACCGCATGCGTCTTGTAGATCCATTTGGCGAAGACGACCTTCTGGGCGTTGCCGCCGGACAGGTCGCGCACCAGGGTGTCGATCGACGGCGCCACCACACCGAGCTCGGCGCAGGCCTGCGCCGCCCGGGCCCGTTCGCGCGACGGGACGAGTCGCCGAAACCGGGCGGACAGGTTGCCGAGATCGGCAAGCGACACGTTGCGCCAGATCTCCCAGTCACCGATGAGTCCCTGCCCCAGCCGGTCCTCCGGGACGAAGGCAACCCCGCGTTTGACCGCTGCGGCCGGCCCTCCTGACAGCGGTTGCCCGTCGAGGACAACCTCTCCGGCGACCCGCCGGTCGGCCCCGAAGATCGCCTTGAGCAGCTCGGTCCGGCCGGAACCGAGCAGCCCGGCCAGGCCGACGATCTCGCCGCGCCGAACGGTCAGGTCGACCGGTTCGGCCATGGCCACCGAGCGTAAGCCGCGCACCTCGAGCACCGCCTCTCCGGGCGGGAGCGACACATGGGTGTTCTCGACCGCGCGGAGCCGATCGCCGACGATGCCGGCCACCATGCGCTCCTCGGTGAGCTCCTCGGCGCTGAAGGAGTCGACCAGGGCGCCGTCACGGAGCACGCTGACCACGTCAGAGATCTCGGCGACTTCATTGAGAAAGTGCGAGACGAAAACCACCGCGACCCCGGTGCCGGCAAGGCGCCGGGCCGCGCCGAGCACGCTCGTACGTTCTGCTGAGGTGATCGAGGCCGTCGGCTCGTCCAAGAGGATCAGTTGCGGCCGCCTGGCCAGCGCCCGCAGGATTGACACCATCTGGCGGTCACCGATGGACAAGCCGGCCACGACCTCGTCCGGGTCGATCCTGAAGTCGATGCTGGCGCACAGCTCGGCGAAATCGGCCTGCCGTCTTCCGGGGTTCCAGATGGTGCCCGCACCGGCGCCGAGGTAGACGTTCTCCAGCACCGTCATTGCCGGCGACACCGGGCTCTGCTGGTGGACGACCGCCACTCCGGCCGCCTGCGCGTCGGCCGGGCGCCGCCAGTCGACCGGCTCGCCCTGCCAGCGCAGAGCGCCGGCGGTTGGCCGCTCCGCGCCCGCGATGATCTTGATGAGGGTGGACTTGCCGGCCCCGTTCGCGCCGACGAGGCCGTGTACCTGCCCGGGTCGCAGGTGCAGCGAGACACCCTTGAGCGCCGCGGTCCCCCCGGGATAAACCTTGCCGACCTGTTCGATCTCGAGGCCCGCCGGTGCGGAC
>JAWWOO010000025.1:0-32133 GCA_033851545.1 Frankiales bacterium
CCGCCTTGGTCGTCGGGGTCCGGCTGGTGTCGGAAGGGTTGGGTGTGGTCGAGGTCGCAGTGCTCGGCGGGTCGGGTGCAGCCGGGGAACCGGCAGTGCCGGTCCCGGGCCCGGGTGTAGGTGTCGAGGTCTTTGGGTGGTCGGTAGGTGCGGGTGTGGTAGTCGAGGAGGTGTCCGTCGACCGGGTGGTAGATCATCCGTTGGAACTCGCTGTCGGTGGCCAGCTGGCGGGCCATCCCGGCTGGGATCTTGCCGTAGCCGGCCAGCTCCCCGGTGTCCTCGCGCAGCCCGAGCAGGGTGGGCAGTGAGATCAGCAGCCGGGTGATCACCTTCGGGGCCAGTGGGGTGGTCGGATCGCCGGGGGTGGAGCCGAGCAGGCAGCCGATCAACGCATCGGCCATCCGCTCGTCGGCGTTCCGGTCGTCGGGGTGCGGGCTGGGCACCGCGGCGGCCCGGTGCAGGTGTTCCTGGATGGCGACTGCTTCGACGGGCGGGAGGTAGGCGTACAGCAGCACCAACCCGTCCTGACCGCGGTGGTCGAAGCCGACCCGGCGGGTTTTGCGGTTCTTGGCGAACATCCGGACCCCCCAGTCCGGGTCGACCTTGCGGGCGGCGTCCCGCACCGCGGTGCGCAGCTCCGCCCCGGTCATCCCGGCGGCGCGGGGCAGGATCTCCGCCTCGACCTGGGCGGCCAGGTGCGGGGGCAGGGTGGTCAGGGTCTGCAGCATCAGCCACACCCGGTAGCCGTCGATCCGGCCTTCGGCGAGCAGCTGCTGGGTGGCGGGGAAGGTGGAGGCCATCAGCCGGGCGTGGCGGATCCGCCCGGCCGCGTGCGGCACGGTGCTGTGCAGCGCGGCGGCCAGCTCCAGCGGGGCGAACTCGTCGGTCAGCACCGCCTGGGTGTCGTGCGGGTCGGGGTCCGGGCCGACCAGGTCGAGCAGCGCGGCTTGTTCCGCGGCGGTCGTCCAGGCCAGCTGCGGCTGCCACAGCCCCACCACCGAAAGTTTCTGCTCGTCGGTCAGCGGCTGCCCGCGCAACGACACCAGCAGCCGGGCCGCCTCCGGCCCGGGACCGGCCGCGGCGACCGCCAGCAGGGTCTCCGGCACCGACAGCGGACCCAGGTCGCCCATCTCGGCCCACTGCTCCGGGCAGCCCACGGTGTCCGTCTCGGCGACAGCGTCCAGCCACCACGGGGCCTCAGCCCAGTCGGTGGCGGTCACGTCGTCCATACCAAGGACACTAGGGCAGGGGTCCGACAGTTTCCGGCCCCGAACGACGCCTCGAAGGCAGATCCCCTGAAAACATTGAAGAATTTTTCTGCGGCTCCCAGCTGATCGGGTCTCGCGACCTAGACAAAGGGCGACGACAGGTCGACCAGTCCGCGTCGTGGTTGTTCACCTCGGCGCGGCCAGGAGCCCTGTGGCGCCCGCTGGTCACGCCTGGTAGACGATGGTGGTGTCGACGTTCATCTGGGTGATGGTGCCGCCGAGCCGGGCTTCGACAGCAACGTTGTCCCCGAGTTGGGGCACGTAGGGCGATCGGCCGTTGGGCTGGCGCACATCCGCGACCACGGCCGTCTCGACGACGAGGCCGAAGGCGTACCGCTTGCCGCGCTCCACCAGGAAGTTGACCCCGAGGGTCGAGCCGGTGAGCGAGAGCGGGTGGTAGAGGTTGGGGCCACCTTGCTCGCCTGAGTGCGGGCTGCTGTAGACGTTGTGCCTCAGGAAGGGGGAGAGCTTGTCCCACCCGCCGGTGACCGGGTTGATCTCCCAGCCCATGAGGAAGAGATCGGCGAAGAGATTCACCTGGACCTGCCCGATCGGGTGCTCGGCCAACAGGGTGAGCTGTTCGACCCCCAGCGCCGTCACGTCGGCGGTGAATCGCACCTGTGACAGCAATGCTGACGGGGTGTACTCGGAGGCGATGCCGGCCCACGCCTGGAAGGTGCCCGACAGGGAGGTGGGGCTGATGACGGCAGCGAGGTTGCCATGGTCCTTGTCGGCGAATGTCCCCGGAGCGGGACCGGTCGCGCCGGTCCACGCGTACTTGAACAGATTGCCGCCGGGTGGCTTGGTAATCCAGTACTGCCGCCAGTCGGCCGCGCCCGGGATGTAGAGGCCACTCGGCCACGCCAGGGTGAAGGCGGGGCGATCGGAGATGCGGTCGCTCCAACGGATTGTCAGGTCCCGCAGGGTCTGCAGGCTGGCCTCATCGGGTTGCAACGTCTTGAGATCGACCGTCCGGCCGCGGTAGACCCGGTCGAGCTCGAGGGCGTCGAACAACTCGACCGGCCCGGCCGGTCCGGCCGCGGGCGGGGCCTCGTCCCTGGTCCAACGCTCACCATATTCGCTGGTCTCCACGGCCAGTCTCCGTCCTGTGAGAAGCGCGCAGCCCGCTCCGCGTCGATCGGCGGGGGCGGGCTTCGTGAATGCTGTCTCACAGTTGAGGCCGAGGCGGCCGAAAAAATACCTGTCCCAGCGTCCGATCAGGGACGAGCAGCTCTCGACACGGCCGTCAGCGCAGCGTCGACCTGGGCGAGCTGCTCGCCGCTGAGATCGGCGCGCGCGGTCAGCCGCAACCGCGAACGGCCGTCCGGCACCGATGGCGGGCGGAAGCAGCCGACCCGGACCCCGGTCGAGGCACACAAGGCTTGTGCCGCCAGGGCTGCGGTCGGCTCGCCGATGACGACCGGCACCACGGCGGCCGCCGGAGTCGAGGTTTCCAAGCCGAGCTCGCGGGCGTACGAGGCGAGCAGCCTGGCGTTGACTCGAGCTGAGGCGGAGAGCCCAGAGTCCTTGGTAATCAACGAGAGTGCGGCGTCGGCGGCGGCGACGCAGGCGGGTGCCAGGCCGGTGTCGAAGATGAATGACCGGGCCGTGTCGATGAGGTGGTCGATCACCGACTGGCTTGCCACGACGGCGCCGCCCTGGCTGCCGAGGGCCTTGGACAGCGTCACGGTCAGCACGACGTCGGGAGCGCCGGCGAGGCCGGCCTCGTACGCCGCCCCCCGGCCCAGATCACCGACGACACCGAGAGAGTGCGCCTCGTCGACGACCAGCACCGCCCCGTACGAGCGGCACACCTCCAGCAGCGAGGCAAGCGGCGCGAGGTCGCCGTCGACCGAGAAGACCGCGTCCGTCACCACCAGCGCCCTGATCTCCGTACGGGACGAGAGTGCCTCGGCCACAGCGGCAACCGAGCGGTGGGGAACGACAGCGACCCGGGCGCCGGACAGCCGGCAGGCGTCGATGACCGACGCGTGGTTGGTCGCATCGGACACGACCAGGTCGCCGGCAGAAGCCAGGGCGGTCACGGCCCCGAGGTTGGCCAGATAGCCGGAGGAGAAGGTCAGGGCTGCCGCAAACCCCGTGTGAGCAGCCAGATCAGCCTCGAACGACTCATGCAACGCGGTCGACCCGGTCACCAGCCGGGAGCCGGTGGACCCCGCACCCCACACAGAGAGCGCATCGCAGCCAGCCTGGACCACGAGCGGATGCCTTGCCAGGCCGAGATAGTCGTTGCTGGCAAGGTCGAGGAGACCATCGCCGGCGGACGAGCGCGGGGCCAACGAGCGACGCAGCCCCTCCGCGCGACGAGAGGCCTCGCGAGCAGCCAGCCAGGCCAAGGGATCCGGGTTCACCCGAGCTCCGCCAGGACTTCGCGTACGGAGTCACTCACCACGTCGACCAGCAGCGCCAGGTCCTCGGCGCCGATCGCCAGTGGTGGCATCAGTACGATCACGTCGCCGAGCGGCCGGACGATGACGCCACGGTCGCGGGCCTTGCGGCAGACCCGCATGCCGGCCCGCAGGGCCGGATCGAACGGACCGATCTCGATGCCGGTCATCGTCCCGATCCGGCGGATCTCCAGAACACCGGACTCTTGCGAGAGTGGTTCCAAAGCTTTCCCTAGCGTCAGCCCGATCGCGGCAGCAGCACCCACAGTATTTCGAAAGCCCATCAGGTCGAGGTTGGCGACCGCGGCCGCGCAGGCCAACGGGTTGGCGGTGTAGGTGTGCCCGTGGAAGAACGTCCGTCCCTGCTCCGGCCGACCCAGGAAGGCCTCGTAGACCGAGGAAGTGGCCAGTACGGCCGACAGCGGCAGGTAGCCGGCGGTCAGCCCCTTGCCGCATGTCAGCAGGTCCGGGGCGACGGAAGCGTGCTCGATCGCCCACATCCGGCCGGTCCGGCCCACGCCGGTGGCCACCTCGTCGGCGATCATCAGCGCGCCGAACTCGTCGCACAGGGCCCGTACGCCTTGCAGGAACACAGCGTCGTGGGTCAGCATCCCGCCCGCGGCCTGGACCATCGGCTCGACGATGATCGCCGACACCGAGGTGCCTTCGCGCTCCATCAGCGCCCGCAGCTCGGCCACCACCTCGAGCGCGCGCGCAGCCGAACCAAACGGAAGGCCCGGGGAGGAGACCTGCCGGGTCTCGAGCAGGATCGGCCGGTAGGTCGCGTGGAACAGCGAGATGCCGCCGACGCTGACCGCGCCCAAGGTGTCACCGTGGTAACCCTCAGCGACGCTGACGAACAGCGGCCGGAGCTCGCCGCGCTGGGCCGCCGCCTGGTAGGCCATCTTCAGCGCGGCCTCGACCGCGGAGGCACCGTCGCCTGCGTAGAACACCTTGGCAAGGCCGGCCGGTGCGGACGCGAGCAGCTTCTCCGCCAGCTCGATGCCCGGCTCGTGGGTGAGGCCCAGGAACGTCGAGTGCGCCAGCCGGCCGAGCTGGTCCCGTACGGCCTGATCTATTGCCGGCTCGCCGTGCCCGTGCACGGTGACCCACAGCGAGGAGACCCCGTCCAGGTAGCGCCGCCCGTCGGTGTCGACGAGGTACATCCCCTCACCGCGGTCGATCACCAGCGGCTCGTCGCCCGGCCACAGCGAGTGCTGGGTGAACGGGTGCCAGACGCTGGCCAGGTCACGAGCGACCAACGAGGCCGTAAGGGTTTCGCTGTCGATGCTCACCGGCGCAGTCTCCCATGTCGGGTCCGCGCCGCCGCCACCCGTACGCTGGTCGCGTGGCGAGATTCTCGGACATGGTGCGCAGTCGAACCGACCTCGACGAGGACGACCTGGCGTGGCTGCACCTGCTGATGGCGGAGTGGCAGCTGATCGCCGACCTGTCCTTCGCCGACCTGCTTCTCTACACGCCGATGCGGACCGACCTCGGCGAGGCGCCCGACTTCCTCGCCGTGGCCCAGATGCGCCCGACCACCGGGCCGACGTCGTTCCAGGACGACGTGGTCGGCCGGGTCGTCCACGCCGGTCGGCGGCCGCTGATCGACGCCGCGTTCGCGGAGGGCCGGATCTGCCGGGAGGGCGACCCGGAGTGGCGCGAGGGTGTGCCGATCCGCGAGGAGACGATCCCCGTACGCCGCGGTGAACGGGTCATCGCCGTCGTCGCCCGGCACACCAACCTCTCGACGGCGCGGGCGCCGAGCCGGCTCGAGATCGCTTACCTGCAGAGCGCTGCCGAGCTCACCCAGATGGTTGCCGAGGGGCGGTTCCCGCTGCGCAACGCCAATCCCGAGCTCAGCGCCGGCCCCCGGGTGGGTGACGGGCTGATCCGACTCGACGCCGAGGGCCGGGTGATCTTCGCCAGCCCCAACGCGCTGTCCGCCTACCGCCGGCTCGGCCTCACCGGTGACCTCATGGGCGCGCACCTCGGTGCCTTGACCGCCGACCTCGTACGGGAGGAGGGGCCGCTCGACGAGCCGGTAGCCGCGGCGCTCGAGGGTCGCAGCCCCCGCGAGCGGGAGTTCGCCGCCGAGGACGCGGTCGTGCAGGTCCGGGCGATCCCGCTGCTGCCGGCCGGCCAGCGCAGTGGCGCCATCGTGCTGGTCCGCGACGTGAGCGAGCTGCGGCTGCGGGACAAGCAGCTGCTCAGCAAGGACGCGACCATCCGCGAGATCCACCACCGGGTCAAGAACAACCTGCAGACCGTCGCCGCACTGCTGAGGCTGCAGGCGCGGCGGCTCAGCTCGCCGGAGGCCCGGGCTGCGCTGGAGGAATCGGTACGCCGGGTCGCCTCGATCGCGTTGGTCCACGAGACGCTGTCCTTCGCCCACGACGAGGTGGCCGACTTCGACGCGATCGCGGACCAGATCCTGGCCATGGTGGGCGACGTCGCCGTACCCGAGGCGCCGGTCGCCCATCGCCGTACCGGCAGCTTCGGCGTGCTGCCGGCCCAGGTCGCGACACCGCTGGCACTGGTGCTCACCGAGCTGCTGCAGAACGCGGTGGAGCACGGGCTGGGAGCCGACGGCGGCGTGATCCACGTCGCCGCGTCGGTCACGGCTGGCGTCCCGTTGCGGGCGACCGATGAGCCGGCGAGCCGGTTGCTGGTCGTCGTCGGCGACGACGGTGGCGGGCTGCCCGAAGGCTTCGACCTCGAGGCGTCGCCTCGGCTTGGTCTGCAGATCGTCCGGACCTTGGTGGTCGGCGAGCTGTCGGGTTCGATCCACCTGCGGCCCCGCGAGGGCGGCGGGACCGAGGCGGTGCTCGAGCTGCCGTTGCCGGTCAGAGTCTGAGCATGCACCGTCCGGACCGCGAAGTGGTCCGGACGGTGGGAAAGGGCCTGGTCGTGCGCGGCCGGCTCAAGGCCGGCCGGTGGTGCTCAGCTGCTGTGGACGGCGGTGCGCTGACGGCGCTTGAGCGCGCGGCGTTCGTCCTCGGACAGGCCGCCCCACACGCCGGCGTCCTGACCACTCTCGAGGGCCCAGGTCAGGCAGTCCTCGACGACCGAACAACGTTGGCAGATCGCGCGGGCGTCCTCGATCTGCGACAGGGCGGGACCGGTGTTGCCGATAGGGAAGAACAGCTCAGGGTCTTCGTCGCGGCAGGCAGCGCGGTGGCGCCAGTCCATTACGGCCAACTCCTCAGGTAAGTGGCGGGCGCTGGGTGAGCCCGTCGCTGTCGTGCCGGGTGGTGCCGTCCGTGCCCCGAGAAGATGTGAAAAGCTTGTGAAGCAATTCACGAGCCCGGGCAAAGCGCTAGGGCCCGGTCAACCCGGACCCCCGTGTAGCGGTTCGGGGGCCACGCTAGTCGGCCTGCTGCCGAAATTCCAGCCCCTGTGTCCTAGGTCACGATTCTGTCTCGGCGACCGAACAACGGGGCGGTGGACGGCCCGGTTGGCGAGTCATCCGTAATGTTCGGTCCAGGCAGGTTTGAGGCAGATGGTTACCAACAAATGCCGCCCTCAGCGCCCGAATCACCCGGATATCTGACGGTCCTGCGAGCGCTGGCCGAAACCATCTGTGGGGGGTGCAGACCCGCATCGAGCCGGCAGGCGGTCAGGCGAAGATGGTCAACGCCTTCGGCACGCTGATCAGCTCGAACCGATCGAAGTCACCGACATGGTCACCGTCCACCTCGAGCGCTGCCGGAGCCGAGCTGGTCAGCACCAGCGAGGCAAGGTCGTGCCTGCGGGTGACCGACCGACCGTGGGGACCCTCGGGGTCGGGACTGGCCATCTGGGCAAGCGTCCGGAGAGTCGGAACCAGCCGCATCTTGCGCATGGCGAACAGGTCGAGCCCGGTGTCGAAGCTCGCCTCGGGTGAGGGGCGCAGCGGGCGGGAGCCCCAGTAGGTCCACGGCGAGGTGTTGGAGATCACGACCATCTGGAGACCGTGGAGCGGCTCGCCGTCGATGCTGTCGGCGCTGAGCTCTGCCCGTGTGCTGCCGTCGTAGAAGTGCCGGACGGCGGTGCGGACGTACAGCCCCGGGGTCGACCTGGCACCGTCGCGGCGCCTGGTCTCGACCAGCGCGGTCACCTCGGCGTCGTAGCCGATGCCGGCGCAGAACGAGAAGTAGCGGCCGTTGACCGAGCCGAGCCCAATGGTGCGCCGGCGGTCGGTGCGCAGCGACTCCAGCAGGATGCTGGTGGCCTCGACCGGGTCTTCGGGCTGGCCGAGACCGCGGACGAAGACGTTGGCCGAGCCGCCCGGGACCGCGGCGTAGGCGGGCCGGTGCGCGGTGTCGACGGTCATCAGACCGTTGATCGCCTCGTTGACGGTGCCGTCGCCGCCGAGGGTGACCACCAGGTCGAGCCCGTCGCGGGCGGCGTCCGCTGCGATCTCGCAGGCGTGGCCTCTGTGGGCGGTCTCGACGACGTCGAGCTTGAGGTCGCTGGCGAGGGCTCGGGCCAGCACATCGCGTCCGCGGGCAGACGTCGCCGTGGCCTTGGGGTTGACGATGAGCACCGCTCTCATGAACAGATCTTACCTGTGCGGTGTACGGATAGGCTCCGGTGCGTGGACGACACCTTGACGACCGATGCCGACCACCGGCTGCTGACCCGCGTCTCCTGGTTGATCCAGGCTCAGGGAGTGGCGCTGAGCGCGGTCTGCCTGGGCTTCGCGATCTACGCGCTGGGCGGGCACAAGCAGCACCACGGCCTTGCGCAGACGGAGCTCGAGTTCGGTCTCGGCCTGCTCACCGGCCTCGTCTGGACCTGGCTCGGTCGGGCGCTCGCGGCCGGCAGCCGCGGCGCCTACTCGCCGCTGTTGCTGCTCGAGCTGATCTGCCTGCCGGTCTCGTGGGGGCTCGCGCAGGGACACCGCTGGCTGTACGCCGCCCTGGTCGGCGTCCCGGCGCTGATCGCGGTCGTCGCGCTGTTCAGCCCGGCCGGCCGGCGGATCGTCACCCGCGACGCCGACGACGAGAGCTGATCACTCCTCGACGAGCAGGCCTTGCCGGAGCTGGGCCAGGGTGCGGGCAAGCAGTCGAGAGACATGCATCTGCGAGATGCCCAGCTCGCTGGCGATCTGCGACTGGGTCATGTTGCCGAAGAACCGCAGCAGCAGGATCTTCTTCTCGCGCGCCGGCAGCTTCTCGAGCAGCGGCTTGAGCGACTCGCGGTACTCCACGCCCTCGAGCGCCTCGTCCTCGATGCCCAGGCTGTCCGACACCGACGGCGAGTCGTCGTCGGCGCCGTCGGGGGCGTCGAGGGAGACGGCGGAGTAGGCGTTGGCGGACTCGAGGCCCTCGAGCACCTCCTCCTCGGTCAGCTGCAGGTGGGCCGCGAGCTCGGCCACCGTGGGGGACCGGCCGTTCTTCTGGGCCAGCTCGCTGGTCGCCTTGGTCAGCAGCAGCTTGAGCTCCTGGAGCCGGCGCGGCACCCGGATCGCCCAGCCCTTGTCGCGGAAGTGCCGCTTGATCTCGCCGACGATGGTCGGGGTCGCGTAGGTCGAGAACTCGACCCCCCGCTCGAGGTCGAACCGGTCCACCGACTTGATCAGGCCGATGGTCGCGACCTGGACCAGGTCGTCCAGCGGCTCGCCGCGGTTGCGAAACCGGCGGGCGAGATACTCCACCAGGGGCAGGTGCATCTCGACCAGCTCGTCGCGGGCCCGTGCCCTCGCCGGGTCGTCCTCCGCCAGCGTTGCCAGCTCCGCGAACAGCTCGCGGGCGTGCGCCCGGTCGTGCCGGGTGCGCTCGCTCTGCTCGCCGACGGGCGGGGTGACCTGGGCAGGAGCGGCTTCCTGGTCAGGAGACTCGGAGGGTACGGGGATCGCGTCCTCGACCACCGTGACCTCCCCCGCAGCGGTTGCGGTGAGGTCCTCGGGCCCGGGCTCGGTGGTGGTCCCGATCATGACACCCCGCTGTGGTCCGGGCGCTGCTTCTGCAGCACGATGGTCACCCGGTTGTCGGCGTCGACGCTGCTGTCGACGGCGCCGGCCAGTGCGGAGAGAACCGTCCAGGCGAAGGTGTCCCGCGAGGGCTGCAGGCCATCGGTCGTGACGACGCTGACCGCAATCCTCATGGTGTCCGGCAGCAGCTCGAAGGTGCAGTCCAGGCTCGCCGCTGGCGCTGCCTGGGCGAGCAGCATGGCGCAGGCCTCGTCGACGGCGATTCGCAGGTCCTCGATGTCATCGAGGGTGAAGTCGAGGCGGGCCGCGAGGCCGGCCGTGGCTGTGCGCAGGACGGAGAGGTAGGCACCCACCGCCGGGAGGCTGACGCTGACGATGTCGCGGTCAGCACTGCCGCCGGGTGGGACGGCGATCGTGTCGCCGCCGAGCTGTGATGGCCGATTGAGGGCCAAGGAAGCCTCCTGCACTGCGTCGTCGGGTCTTCCGGGCGCTACGCACGCCCTCGCGCCACAAAGTACCGTCCATGCGGGCCGATGACACCTGGAGCGGGCCGCTCTCTGCGACGGGCGTGCACGGCCCGCTGTCAGCCCGCCGCGAAGCTGCTGAGCGCGTGGCCCTGGAGCCGCCAGCCGGTCCATTCGTCGGTGGGCTCGGCCCCCAGGGAGCGGTAGAACGTGTGCGCCGGGGTGTTCCAGTCCAGGACCGCCCAGTCGACCCGGTCGTAGCCGCGGGAGTCGGCGATCCGCGCCAGCTCACGCAGCAGCGCCCTGCCGTGCCCGCCGCGGCGCGCGGCGGGGCGGACGTACAGGTCCTCGAGGTAGATGCCGTGTTTGCCGCGCCAGGTGGAGAAGTTGAGGAACCACAGGGCGGTCCCGACCACCACGCCGTTCTCCTCGGCGACCAGCCCGAACAGCGCCGGGGCTTCGCAGAACAGCGCCTCGGTCAGCTGCTCGGGCGTGAGGTGGCAGCTCTGCGGCTCGCGTTCGTAGTCGGCGAGCTCGTGGACCAGCTCGACCGCGGTCGGCACGTCGGCGGGCTGGATCGGCCTGATCATCTGGGGCGCTCCTTGGGTACGGGACTGCCCGGCACCGCGGGGTGAGCGGGTGCCGGGCAGAGGGTCGGTCAGGCCTGCTTGGTCTCCCAGAAGATCTTGTCGATCTCGGCGATCTTGGCGAGCAGCTGCTCGACGACGTCGGGGTCGACGCTGCCCTTGGCCCCGGAGGCGCCGGCCAGCTTGGTCGCCTCGTTGAACAACCCGTGCAGCTCGGGGTACTTCGCGAAGTGCGGGGCCTTGAAGTAGTCGGTCCACAGCACCCAGAGGTGGTGCTTGACCAGCTCGGCCCGCTGCTCCTTGATCAGGATGGCGCGGGTCCGGAAGACCGGGTCAGCGTTGCCCTCGTACTTTGCGACGATGCCCTTGATCGACTCGGCTTCGATGCGGGCCTGGGCCGGGTCGTAGACGCCGCAGGGCAGGTCGCAGTGGGCGGAGACCACGGTGGTGGGGGTGAGCAGACGACGTAGCGAGAGCATGGGGGTCGCGTCCTTCCCGTGACGGTGCAGATGATCAGATGGTTCGACCCTACCCGCGCCTCGCGCGGCGATGCACCCGGGAGATGACTGATGCGCCGATGGGGGACCGTTCTGGTGACCGGCCGTTCGATGGAGCCGGTGCTGCGTGAGGGGGACATGCTGCTGATCTCGTACGGGGGCCGGGTGCGCCCCGCCGACGTGGTCGTCGTCGCCCTGCCTTCGCGGCCGTTGGCGGTCAAGCGGGCGGTGCAGCACACGGCCGAGGGCTGGTGGGTCGAGGGCGACGCGGCGGCGTTCTCCACCGACAGCCGCCAGCTCGGGCCGCTGCCCGAAGCGGCCGTCCTCGGGCGGGCGGTGCTGCGCTACTGGCCGCGGCCGCGCAGGCTGTCGTAGAACGCCAGGCACTCCTCGTACTGCGGGAGCAGGCCCTTGTCCTTGGCCTCCTCGAGGGTCGGCGCCGCGAGGTCCTTGGGGCTGAGCAGCGGCTCGACGTCCTGGGGCCAGGCGATGGCGAGGGCCGGGTCGAGCGGGTGCACCCCGAACTCGCGACTCGGCGCGTACGGCGCGGTGACGAGGTAGGTCACCGCGGTCCCGTCCTGCTCGGCGTAGAACCCGTGGCCGAGACCCTCGCCGATGTAGAGCGCCCGTCGGTCGACGTCATCCAGCCGGACGATCTCGTGCTGCCCGTACGTCGGTGACCCTGGTCTGATGTCGACGACCACGTCGAGGATGGAGCCCTTGGGGCAGAACACGTACTTCGCCTGCGACGGGGCCAGCTGGGCGAAGTGGATGCCCCTCAGCGTCCCCCTGGCCGAGACGCTGAGGTTGGACTGCGCGACGTGCAGCGGGTAGCCGACGTTGTCCCGGAAGACGTCCTCCTTGTACCACTCGGCGAACAGGCCGCGGGCGTCCCCGTGCTGCTTGGGGGTGAACTCCCAGGCGCCGGCGATGTCGAGAGGGCGTACGTCCATGGCGCCGACCCTACCGACAGGGGCTTGCCACGACCGGGGCCGGGCCGGCATCCAAGATCGTTTGACCCAACCCGCCGATGCGCCACGCCGCGCGGCCGGTCAAACGATCATGAGCCAGATCGGCCGCCGCTACCGCCGGCAGGACGAGATCGGCACGCCCTACTGCGTGACCGTCGACTTCGAGACCCTCGACGACCAGGCGGTGACGATCCGCGAGCGGGACTCGATGACCCAGCAGCGGGTCGGCCTGGACCAGGTGGAGAGCTTCCTGCTCAACAACCTCGGCGCCGTCCGACGCCAGCCCGTCCGCCTCGTTGCGGGATTTCCCTCGTCTGGCGAGGGGAATCCCGCAGTCACACCGCGCCACTGGCCTGCAGGGCGGCGACGATGGCCGCGAGCACCTCGGTCGGCCGGCGCCGGATCTGCTCGGGCGTCACGGGGATCACGTGATATCCGGCAGCCTGCAAGGTCAGACGCGGGGTCAGAGGACCTTGGAGAGGAAGGCCTTCGTCCGTTCGTGCTGGGGGTTGCTCAGCACGTCCCGCGGATGTCCCGACTCGACGACGACGCCGCCGTCCATGAACACCAGCGCGTCGCCGACCTCGCGGGCGAAGCCCATCTCGTGGGTGACCACGATCATCGTCATGCCGTCCTCGGCCAGCCCGCGCATGACGTCCAGCACCTCGCCGACCAGCTCCGGATCGAGCGCTGAGGTCGGCTCGTCGAACAGCATCAGCTTGGGCTTCATCGCCAGCGCCCGGGCGATGGCCACCCGTTGCTGCTGGCCACCGGAGAGCTGGGCCGGGTAGGCGTCGGCCTTGTCCGCCAGACCGACCCGCTTGAGCAGCCGCATGGCATCCGACGTGGCCTCGGCCTTGGACAGCCTGCGGACCTGGATGGGCGCTTCGATGATGTTGCCCAGCGCCGTCATGTGCGGGAACAGGTTGAACCGCTGGAACACCATGCCGATGTCGGCCCGCTTGGCGGCGACCTCCCTCTCCCTCAGCTCGTAGAGCTTGCCGCCGGCCTGGCGGTAGCCCACCAGGTGCCCGTCCACGGAGAGCTTGCCGCCGTCGACTTTCTCCAGGTGGTTGATGCAGCGCAGGAACGTCGACTTGCCCGACCCCGACGGCCCGACCAGGCAGAACACCTGGCCCTGCTGGACTTCGAGGTCGATGCCCTTGAGAACGTTGAGCGCGCCGTAGTTCTTGTGCACGCCTTCAGAGCGCACCATCGGGGCTGCTGTAGTCATCGGTGGTCCTCACGAGGTGGTACGGGCACGTCGGCGACGCCAATCGGCGCCCGGTGCGTCGTGAACAACGCCCCGCGCACCTTCTGCCACGGCGTCTGGGGCAGCGCCCGGGACGAGCCCCGTGCGTAGTAGCGCTCGATGTAGAACTGGCCGAGGGTCAGGATCGACGTGAGGAAGAGATACCAGAGGCTGGCCACGATCAGCATCGGGATCGTCTGGTACGTGCGCCCGTAGATGAGCTGCACCGTCCCGAGCAGCTCGATGGTCAGGCCCAGCACGATGACCAGGGACGTCGTCTTCAGCATCGAGATGGTCTCGTTGCCGGTTGGCGGGACGACCACCCGCATCGCCTGGGGGAGCACGATCCGGCGCATCGTCTTGCCGGAGGTCATGCCCAGGGAGTGCGCCGCCTCGGTCTGGCCGCTGTCCACCGACAGCAGCCCGGCGCGCACGATCTCGGCCATGTAGGCCGCTTCGTTGAGGCCGAGCCCCAGCACCGCTGCGGTGAACAGCGAGATCAGCGAGTTGGCACTGAAGTGCACGAACGCCGGCCCGAACGGGATGCCCAGCGTCAGCCGGGGGAAGATCGCCGAGATGTAGCCCCAGAACAGCAGCTGCACCAGGATCGGCGTGCCGCGGAAGAACTGGATGTAGAACCAGCTGGCCCCCGACACGACCGGGTTCTTCGACAGCCTCGCGACCGCAAGCAGGATGCCGCCGACGATGCCGATGGCCATCGCCAGCAAGGTCAGCTCGAGCGTCACGAGCACGGCGTGCACGACGGTGTGGTCGAACAGGTAGTCGCCGACCACCCCCCACTCCCACCGCGGGTTGGCGAACAGCGAGTGCACCAGCATGGCCAGCAGCACGACGACCACGGCAGCGGCCACCCACCTGCCGGGGTGCCGGACCGGGATCGCCACGAGCTCGTCCGCTGGGCGGTCGGTCGTGGCGTCCCGGGTCTCCGACGTACTCACCGTTGTCTCCAGCCGCTGTTAGCCTGCTGCGCCGTTGATCTTCGCCGTGGTGACAGCACCGTCGCTCACGCCCCACTTCGCCAGAACCGTCTTGTACGTGCCGTCGGCGATGAGCTTGGTCAGGGCCGCCGCCACAGCATCGCGCAGCTGGGTCGACTTCTTCGGGATGGCAATACCGTACGGCGCGGTGCCGTACGTGGTGCCGACGATCTCGAACGCGCCATTGGACTGCTTGGCGGCGTAGGCGTTGACGGGGGAGTCGGCCATGACGACGTCGGCGCGGCCGGAGGAGAGGGCCAGGTTGGCGCCGCTCTGGTCCGGGAACGGCAGCACGGTGAGCGTGCACTTCTTGCTCTGCGCGGTCGCGTCGTCGAGCTGCGTGGTGCCCTTCTCGACCGCGACCTTGTGGCCGCACAGGTCCGCGAGCGTGTTGACCGCCTTGCCGCCCTTCTTGATCATGAAGGACGTGCCCGCGCTGAAGTAGTCCACGAAGTCCACGGTCTTCTCGCGCGTGGTGTTGTCGGTCATGGCCGACATGGCCATGTCATAGCGGCCGGCGGCGAGTGCCGGGATGATGCCGTCGAAACCGGTGTTGGTGAAGACCACCTTGACCCCCAGCACCTTGCCGATCGCCGCGCCGAGGTCGGGGTCGAAACCGACGATCGTCTTGTTGTCCTTGGCGAACGACTCGACCGGCGCGTACGAGGCGTCCGTCGCGACCTTGATGACGCCGGCGCTCTTGATGTTGTCGGGAAGGGTTATGGCGCCGGCGATGGCGGAGCCGCTGCCTGTCGCTGCAGCGGAGGCACCGCCGGCCGACGTCGCGGCAGCGCTGGTGGCGGCCGCGGTGGTGGCGGCAGCAGAGCCTCCCGTGGCGCCGGACTTGCTACTGCTGCCGCAGGCCGCGCTGGTGAGCGCGAGGGCGCCGACGGCGAGGGTGACGCCGGTACGGCGGGCAGACAGGGTGACGATCCTCAACGTGACCTCCAGCCAAGGCGGCGGCTCGGTTCGCCGTCGCGATTCCCCCGAGTATGCCGCGCTCGAGATACCGAAAGGACACAGGGAGGTCAAGATTGGGGCGCGTGATCCAGTCGTCACGAGGCGGATACATCGACGCAATGCGTCGACCTCTGGCCCGCTGACGACGGATAGCGCACCAACGGGACGAGTCGGGCAGCGGACCGCGTACGCTTCGGCCATGCTGGCCGTGACCGCTGCACGCAGCTCGTCGGACGACCCGTTGTCCGCGCTCGAGGTCGGCGAACGGGCCGACCCGGTCGCCGCACCCGGCTGGTCGCGGGTCAGGGTCCGCGCCGCCGCCCTCAACCACCACGACCTGTGGACCCTGCGGGGGGTCGGCATCAGCGCCGACCGGCTCCCGATGATCCTGGGAGGCGACGCGGCAGGGGTGGACGAGCAGGGCAACGAGGTGGTCGTCCACGCCGTCATCGGCGACCTCGACGCCGGTGGCGGCGACGAGACCCTCGACCCGAGACGCACGCTGCTGTCCGAGCTGCATGACGGGACCTTGGCCGAGTTCGTCTGCGTGCCGGCCCGCAACCTCGTCCGGAAACCGGCCGAGCTCACCTTCGAGGAGGCCGCCTGCCTGCCGACCTCGTGGCTGACCGCGTACCGGATGCTGTTCACCAAGGCGGGGGTGCGCCCGGGGGATCGCGTGCTCATCCAGGGCGCCGGCGGCGGCGTTGCCTCAGCAGCAACGGTTCTCGCATCGGCAGCCGGCTGCCACGTCACCGTCACCAGCCGCGACGCCTCGAAGCGGGACAAGGCGAGAAGCCTTGGTGCGCAAGAAGTTCTGGAGCCCGGTACGCGGCTCGCGGAGCGCGTCGACGTCGTCATCGAGACCGTCGGGGCGGCGACGTGGAAGCACTCACTGGCGTCGCTGCGCCCCGGCGGCACGGTCGTCGTCGCGGGCGCCACGACGGGTGCGATGCCGCCGGCGGAGCTCAACCGGGTGTTCTTCCTGCAGCTCTCCGTCGTCGGGTCGACCATGGGTACGCGGGCCGAGCTCGAGGCACTGCTCCGGTTCCTGGTGACCAGCGGCCTCCGGCCGGAGATCGACCGGGTCTATGCCCTGGCCGAGGCCCGGGAGGCGTTCGAGCGGCTGGCGCGGGGCCAGCAGTTCGGCAAGATCGTCCTGCGCCCGTAGGACGACGGGTCAGTCGTCGTCCTGGTCGTCGCGGGCCAACCAGGTCGCGAGCCGCTCGACCGGCACCTCGAACTCCGGGTTGAGGTCGACGAACTGCTGGAGCTTGGCCGACAGCCAGGCCAGCGAGACCTGCTCCTCGCCGCGCCGGGCCTCCAGCTCCTCGATCCCCCGATCCGTGAAGTACATCTCAGGGGCGCAGCGCCGCGTCGACCAGCGCAGCCTGCTCGGCCTCGTGCACGGTCGAGGAGCCGGCGGACGGCGCAGCGCTCGCCGGACGGGACACCCGGCGCAGCGCCCGGCCGCCGAGGTGCTCCGGCAGGTTGATCGCCATGAACGGCCAGGCGCCCATGTTGGCCGGCTCCTCCTGCACCCAGACCACGTCCAGCAGGTGGGGGTAGGACGACAGCGCCGCGTTGATCTCGGCAGCGGGCAGCGGGTAGAGCTGCTCGACCCGTACGAGGGCGGTGGTTTCGGCTCCCTCGCGCTTGCGCCGCGCCGCCAACAGGTCGTAGTAGACCTTGCCGGCACACAGCACAACCCGGCGTACGGGCTCGCGGGCCACCGTGTCGTCGATCACCGGCCGGAAGCCGCCGGTGGTGAAGTCGGCCTCGGGCGACGTCGCGGCCTTGGACCGCAGGATCGACTTGGGCGTGAAGACCACCAATGGCTTGCGCCGGGAACGCTTGGCCTGCAGGCGAAGCAGGTGGAAGTAGTTGGCCGGCGTGGTCGGAACGGCGACGGTCAGGTTGTCCTCGGCGCACAGGGTCAGGAACCGCTCGATGCGGGCGGAGGAGTGGTCGGGACCCTGGCCCTCGTAGCCGTGCGGGAGCAGCAGGCCGACGCCGGAGCGCTGGCCCCACTTGGCTTCACCGGCCGAGATGAACTCGTCGATGATCGACTGGGCGCCGTTGACGAAGTCGCCGAACTGCGCCTCCCACAGCACCAACGCCTGCGGCCGGGCGACCGAGTAGCCGTACTCGAAGCCGAGCGCCGCGAACTCGCTCAGCAGCGAGTCGTAGACATAGAGCGGGCCCTGGTCGGGTGCGAGGTAGCGCAGCGGGGTGTGCTCGGCGCCGGTCTCGCGGTCGATGAGCACCGAGTGCCGCTGGCCGAACGTGCCACGCCGGCTGTCCTGCCCGGCCAGCCGTACGGGGCGCCCCTCGATCAGCAGCGAGCCGAACGCGAGCGTCTCGCCCATCGCCCAGTCGACGGCGTTCTCGTCCAGCATCTGGGTCCGCCGCTGCAACATCGGCAGCAGCCGGGGGTGGACGGTGAAGCCCTCGGGCACCTCGAGCTGGCCGGCGGCAATCCGCCGGATGACCTCGGACGGCACGGCGGTGTCGGGTGCGTCGTCGCCCGGCTGCTCCGCCGGTGACGGCGCGGTGCCGGAGCCGGTCGTGGCGTCGCGGGTCTCGACGAAGACCTTCTCCAGCCGCTCCTGGTAGTCGCGCAGCGCCTGCTCGGCCTCCTCGAGCGAGATGTCGCCCCGGCCGATCAGCGACTCGGTGTAGAGCTTGCGCACCGAGCGCTTGGCGTCGATCAGGTCGTACATCTGGGGCTGGGTGAAGGACGGCTCGTCGACCTCGGAGTGGCCGCGGCGGCGGTAGCAGAGCAGGTCGATGACGACGTCCTTGCGCCACGCCTGGCGATATTCGAACGCGAGCTTGGCCACCCGTACGACGGCCTCGGGGTCGTCGCCGTTGACGTGCAGGATCGGCGCCTGGACCATCCGGGCCACGTCGGTCGCGTACTCGCTTGACCGGCTGGCGTGCGGCGCCGTGGTGTAGCCGACCTGGTTGTTGACCACGACGTGCACGGTGCCGCCGGTGCGGTAGCCACGGAGCTGGGACAGGTTGAGCGTCTCGGCGACGACTCCCTGGCCGGCGAAGGCCGCGTCGCCGTGCAGCAGCAACGGCAGCACGGAGTAGCCGTGCTCACCCTCGCCCTTGTTGAGCCGGTCCTGCTTGGCCCGGACGATGCCTTCGAGGACGGAGTCGACCGCCTCGAGGTGGCTCGGGTTGGACGCGAGCGAGACCGGGATCTTGGTCCCGTCGTAGGAGGTGAACGTGCCGTCGGCACCGAGGTGATATTTCACGTCGCCGGAGCCGTGTGCCGTCCGCGGGTCGATCTTGCCCTCGAACTCGCGGAAGATCTGGGCGTAGCTCTTGCCCACGATGTTGGCCAGCACGTTGAGCCGGCCGCGGTGCGGCATGCCGATGCAGACCTCGTCGAGCCCGTTGTGCGCAGCGGCGTCGAGGATGGCGTCGAGCAGCGGGATGGTGGACTCGGCGCCCTCGAGGGAGAACCGGCGCTGACCGACGAACTTGGTCTGCAGGAAGGTCTCGAACGCCTCGGCCTGGTTGAGCGTGCCCAGGATGCGCAGCTGCTCGTCGCGGGCCGGCTTGGCGTGGCCGGTCTCGACCCGCTCCTGGATCCAGGCGCGCTGGTCGGGGTCCTGGATGTGCATGTACTCGACGCCGACGCTGCGGCAGTAGGAGTCGCGCAGGACGCCGAGGATGTCGCGGAGCGCCATCCGCTGCTTGCCGGCGAAGCCGCCCGTACCGAACTCGCGGTCGAGGTCCCACAGGGTGAGCCCGTGGCTGACCACGTCGAGGTCGGGATGGCGGCGCAGCTCGAACTCGAGCGGGTTGGTGTCGGCCATCAGGTGGCCGCGCACCCGGTAGGCGTGGATCAGCTCGATGATCCGGGCCTGCTTGCCGACCTGGTCCTCGCGGTCGAAGGACAGGTCGGTGACCCAGCGGACCGGCTCGTACGGGATCCGCAGGCTGGTGAAGATGTCGTCGTAGAAGTCGCTGCCACCGAGCAGCAGCTGGTGCACCCGGCGCAGGAAGTCGCCGGACTGGGCGCCCTGGATGATCCGGTGGTCGTAGGTCGAGGTGAGCGTCATCGTCTTGCTGATGCCGAGGTCGGCCAGCGTGTGCGGCGACGCACCCTGGAACTCGGCGGGGTATTCCATCGCGCCGACGCCGATGATCGTGCCCTGGCCGGGCATCAGCCGCGGCACCGAGTGGACCGTGCCGATCGTGCCCGGGTTGGTCAGGCTGATGGTGGTGCCTGCGTAGTCCTCGAGGGTCAGCTTGTTGTTGCGCGCCCGGCGGACCAGCTCCTCGTAGGCCCGCCAGAAGGTGCCGAAGTCCATGCCCTCGGTGGCCTTGATCGACGGCACGACCAGGGTCCGCGAGCCGTCTTCCTTCTGCAGGTCGATGGCCAGGCCGAGGTTGATGTGCTCGGGGATCACCAGCACCGGCTTGCCGTCGACGCTGCCGAAGGAGTAGTTCATCTCCGGCATCTCGGCGAGGGCCTTGACCAGCGCATAGCCGATCAGGTGGGTGAAGCTGACCTTGCCGCCCCGGCCGCGGCGCAGGTGGTTGTTGATGATGATGCGGTTGTCGATGAGGAGCTTGGCCGGCACCGCGCGTACGGACGTCGCCGTCGGCAGCTCGAGGCTCTGCTCCATGTTCGAGACGATCTTGGCCGCCACGCCCTTGAGCGGCTTGGTCGCCGCACCGGCCGCGGGCGCGGGGCCCTCAGAGCCGGGCTTGGCGGCGGTCTGGGGCGCTGGGGCTTGCGGAGCGACGGCTCGTGCTGCTGGCTGGGCCGGCGCGGCAGACACGGGTGCACTCGTGCTGGGCGCGGCCTGCTGAGGAGGCGCGGCGACAGCGCCGTTGGCCGCGGAGCCATTGGGGGCGTTGGGGGCAGTGGGGGCTGCCGGCTTGAAGTCGCCGAAGAACTCCCACCAAGCCTCGTCGACGCTGCTGGGGTCGGTCAGCCATTGCTGGTAGATCTCCTGGACCAGCCACTCGTTGGGGCCAAATCCTGCCAACGGGTCTGACTGCTTCGTCAGGGGGTCCAACGTGATGCCTCTTCCACGGCTCGGGGGCGCAAGCGTCAATAGTCAAGGCTACTCGCCGCCACACGCTGACGCAGGCCGGGATAGGGTCGCGTGTCGGCTCGGGCCCGTTCTCGGCCACGCGGTAGCCTCTGCCGACGAATCACAGTGGCGTGCCCGCGACCGGATCGGCGCCCCGACCCGAGAGGAGCACAGCGGATGCCTGCCGGCCGTACGGTGCTGATCACCGGGGGAGCGGGGTTCATCGGCTCGCGTCTGAGCGCCCAGCTGCTCGACGCCGAGGACCGGGTCTTCGCTCTCGACGTGCTCCATCCGCAGGTCCACTCCGCTCCCGGCCGCCCGCAGGACCTGCCGGCCGCCGCCGAGCTGCTGCCCTGCGACGTGACCTCGCCGGCCAACTGGGACGCCACGTTGCGGCTCGTACGGCCCGACGTGGTCGTCCATCTCGCCGCCGAGACCGGCACCGGTCAGTCCCTCGACGAGTCCAGCCGGCACGGCTCGGTCAACGTCGTCGGCACCACGCAGATGCTCGATGCCTTCACCAGGGCCGGACACCGTCCCGACCACCTGGTGCTGGCCTCGTCCCGCGCGGTCTACGGCGAGGGTGCCTGGCAGGCCAAGGACGGCTCGGTCGTCCTCCCGCCGCCGCGCCGGCACGACGACCTCGTCGCCGGCCGCTGGGAGCCAGTGGGCGCCGACGGGGCTCCGCTCACCGCGCTGGCCCAGCGCGCCGCCGCGATCCAGCCGCGGCCGGCCAACATCTACGCGGCCACCAAGCTCGCTCAGGAGCACATCCTCGGTGCCTGGGCCGCTGCCCGCGAGGTGCCGCTGACCACGCTGCGGTTCCAGAACGTCTACGGGCCCGGGCAGTCGCTGACCAACTCCTACACCGGGATCGTCACGCTGTTCTGCCGGGTGGCCAAGTCCGGTCAGCCGATCAACGTCTACGAGGACGGGCTGATGCTGCGCGACTTCGTCTTCGTCGACGACGTGGTCGATGCCGTGGTGGCCTCGATCGGCGCCCCGCCGCAGGTCAGCCGGCTGCTCGACATCGGCTCCGGTCGGGCGACGACGCTGCTCGAGGTCGCCCGGATCATCGCCCGGATGTACGACGCCCCGGCGCCCGAGGTCTCCGGCATGTTCCGCGACGGCGACGTCCGCAGTGCCTTCGCCGACATCGAGGCGGCCGGTCGCGAGCTGGGCTGGGCTCCGCAGCGGTCGCTCGAGGACGGGCTGAACGCCTTGGTGACCTGGGTGGACAAGGTGCTCGCGTGACACTCTCGGTTTGCTGCTTCACGCACGGTCCGACCCCTCAGGTCGCGGCAACCCTGGCGCTCTTCCGCGAGCTCGCCGATGAGATCGTGGTCGCCATCGACTCCAGGGTGCCGATCGACCAGTTCGCGCCATTCGAGGGTGTCGCCGACAAGGTGATCCGCTATGAGTACGCCCCGCCGCCCGAGCGGCAGCTGGCCTGGCTGCACGCCCAGTGCTCGGGGGACTGGATCTTCAGGATCGACAGCGACGAGGTGCCCAGCCAGCTGCTCCTGGACGAGCTGCAGGCGCAACTTGCTGCCCGTGATGTCGTGCAGTACTGGCACCCCCGCCGTTGGCTGTTCCCCGACACGTCAGAGTGGCTGTCCGACCCGCCGTGGTTCCCGGACTACCAGGTCCGGCTGGTGCGCAACGACCCGGCCACGCTGTGGTTCCCCGGAGTGATGCACTCCTCGGCAGCCCCCGCCGAGCCGGCCCGCTTCGTCGAGGGCGCGCTCTACCACCTCGACACGCTGAGCCCGCTGCCGGGCCGCCGGGCCAAGGTCGATGGGTACGAGGGGCATGGTGCGGATCTCGTCGGCCCTTCCGGTCTCGGGCCCAACACGATGTATCTCCCCGAGGACTTCGAGCCGCCGCCCGCCCTGACCGACGTGCCGGCCGAGGACAGCGCGCTGCTCAGCGCCGTCCTGAGCGCTCCAGCGGTCTCCGAGACCGGCGAGACGACCGAGTCCAAGTGGGACACGGCGACTGTCGTCGGCCGCGCCGAGATCGACGCCCTTTGGTTCGGCGGCTCGGAGAACAGCGCCGACATGGGCGAGGACTTCTACCGCGCCTCCGTCGAGGGGCTGACCGTCCCCACCCGGATGACGCCCGGCAGCCAGCAGGTCGCGTACGTCCGGGTCACCAACCTCGGCGATCGTGCCTGGCCGGGCGGCGTCTCCAACCGGCCCCGGGTGGTGCTGGGCTGGTTCCGCGTGGAGCAGGACACGGCCACCGTCCAGGACGGTTACCGACTGCCGTTCCCGGCGCCCGTTGCCCCCGACGCCTCCACCGTCGTACCGATCGAGATCACGGCCCCCGACACCGTTGGACGGCACGAGATCGTGATCGACGTGCTGCACATGTACCAGCGCTGGTTCGGGTCGGGGCTGCGGGTCGAGCTCGAGGTAGTCCCGGGCGACGCGGTCGTGCCGTCCGTGCCGATGGTGCTCAGCCCCGTGCCGCGCTTCGCCGCGACCGACCTGGTCATGCTGCTGGTCGTGGCCGACGGGCTGGATGCCTACCTGCCGACGCTGCGGTCGCTGCGGCTGAGCGAGGCCGACACGCCGTTGTTCGTCTTCGGCCCGGCGGCCGACACCTGGGAGAGTCGGCCAGAGCTGTCCCGTGCCAACGCCGAGCTGGTCAAGGCGGCGAACCTGGCAGAGGCGATCACCCGGGTCGCCGAGGAGTACCCCGAGGCCCACCTGCTGCTGGTCACCGAGCCGGTCATCCTGCCGCCTGCTCCCGTGACCCGTGCCCTCCAGATGGCGGCAGATCATCGGGTCGCCTCGGTGTCGCTGTTCTCCAACGCCGCCGCGTTCCTGAGCCTGCCCTACCGCAACACCCCCGTGCCCCATGCCGTCGCCAGCATCGACGAGGCGGGTGTCACCAAGATGCTGCGCCGCATGACGCCGGCGCCTGTCCCGACGCCGATCCCGTTCGCCGCCGGGCCCGCGGTCGTGCTCACCCGGTGGGCGCTGCAGGGGATGGCCGCCCCGACCGACGAGACGGAAGACCCCGCCCTGGTGATCGCGGACTTCAGCCTGCAAGCGGATCGCCGAGGGATGGTCAACCTGCTCGACCCCGGCACGTTCGTCTTCCGGGCGTTCGACGCTGTCACCGCCAAGGGCACCAATGTGCTCGAAGACCCTGCCAGGCTGTGGATCCAGCACCGGCACCCGCACGTCGAGGGTGCCTACCACGAAGCCATCCGCGGAGGCGAGTCGCCGCTGGCGATGAGCCACGCCGTCGCCCGTACGAAGGTCCTTGGGGTCCGCGTCATGGTCGACGGGTCGTCGCTCGGTCCTCAGGAGATGGGCACCCAGGTCCAGACAATGTCGCTGATCAACGCACTGGCGCAGGACGACGACGTCGCCTCCGTGACGGTTGCCCTGACCGGGCCAGTGCCGGGCTACGCTGCCCGCGCCCTGTCCGGTCCGTCGGTCCAGCTGCGCACGATCGACCTGCGCGACCTCAGCCCGATCGGCAACGTCGACGTCGCGCACCGGCCGCTGCAGCCGGCCGACGGGCTCGACCTGTGGCCGTGGCGTGACCATGCGTCGCGGATCTCGGTGACCATCCAGGACATGATCGGCTACAACAACGGGGCCTACCACGCGAGCGCCGGTGAGTGGCTGGCCTACCGCAACCACCTCACGACTGCGGTCAAACAGGCTGACGGCATCGTGGTCATCTCCGACGACGTCGCCGAGCAGCTGCGGCTCCAGCGGCTGCCCGCCGGCCCGGAACGCATCCACGTGGTCCAGAACGGCACCGACCACCTGACCGGCGCGCCTTCGACCGAGCTGCGGCTGCCGTCCGAGCTCTGGGCGCGCGGGTTCGTCGCCGGTCGTTTCGTGCTGGCGCTGGGGACCAACTACGCGCACAAGAATCGTGACCTTGCCCTCGCTGCTTTCCAGGAGCTGCAGCGCAAGGACCCGGGCCTGTGCCTGGTGATGGTCGGTGCCTACGTCCCGTACGGGTCCTCGCGGGTCGACGAGGCCCGGCTCCTCGGCGAGACCGACGGGCCTAACGTCTTCGTCATCACGGACTGCGCCTCGGACGAGCGCAACTGGCTGCTCAAGCACGCCGAGGTGGTCATCTACGCCACCTCGGCCGAGGGGTTCGGCCTGGTCCCGTACGAGGCTGCGCAGTTCGGGACACCGTCGGTGTTCGTCTCTTTCGGTCCGCTGCGCGAGGTGGCGGGCAGCGCCCTCCCGGTCTCCGCTGCGGACTGGTCACCGAAGTCGCTGGCCGAGGCTGTCGCCGTCCTGCTGTACGACCCAGACGTCGCCGCCGCCCAGCTTGCGGCGCTCACGGTCGCCGCCCGCCGTTACACCTGGGCCCGTACGGCCCGAAAACTGGTTGCCGCCTATCGGCACATGCTCAGCATCCCGCGACGATGAGCAGCACAAGAGGAGAAAGGCCCTCCACGATGTCGGTCACTGAACCCACCACTGCGCCCGGAGTGCCGGTCGACGCGCTTGCCGTGGCCGCAGGCGAGGAGGCGGAGGGGACGGTCGACGAGAGGCGCCCCCAGCCCGATCTTGCCGACCAGATGGATGCCCTGTCGCTGCGCCAGGCGTTGATCGACTTCGAGGTGGCCAACGCGCGCACCCGAGACCTCACCCAGCGACTGGTCACGTTGGCGGAGGAGAACGGCCGGCTCGAACATGAGCTGGCGGAGCTCCGCGCCGAGATCGTGGCCGAGCGCGAGGTGTGGGCCCAGGTCAAGGGGTCCCAGGCGTTCCGGTTGGCCAGCCGGATCTGGAATCTCCGCAACGCACTCAAGGGGTGACGATGCCCACCACGAGCAAGCCCCGCGTACTCCTCGCGATCACGGTCTACAACGGCACCGACATCGTCCCGCGTGCGATGCGCTCGGCAGCGTTGCTGCGCCAGGACACCATTGACGTCGACGTCCTGATGCTCGACGACGCCAGCCCACAGCCGGAGTTCAGCGAGGAGATCGCCCAGCTGGCCGACGAGCTGGGCATGGGCTACTACCGGACGCCCCGCAACTTGGGCATCGTGCGCAACGTCAACCTCGGCCTGTTGCGCGCTCTCGAGGCCGGTTACGACTACGTCCTCGTCAGCAACTCCGACGTGATCTACCCGGCGTCGCTGGTCGAGCAGTTGGTGGCCGTCGCCCAGACCGACGAACGGATCGGGTCCGTGGTGGCGCTGTCGAACAACGTCTCGATCTACTCGCTGCCCAATGCCGACCCGGACCGCTTCCTGTCCTCACAAGAGACCGTCGACGAGCTTACCGGGTGGCTGACTGAGGCTTTTGGCCTGGAGTGCGTCGACATCCCGGCCGGGATCTCGTTCGCGATGCTGATCACCGCCAAGGCGCTGCACACGGTTGGCATCATGGACCCGATCTTTGGTCGCGGCTACTGCGAGGAGACCGACTGGAGTCGTCGCTGTCTGGGCGCCGGGCTGCGGCTGGTGATGGCACCTTCGGTGTTCGTCTACCACGCCGGTCAGGGTTCTACCGCCGCTGAAGGCATGTTGAAGCCCGGACATTCGACGGTTCCCGAGCACGAGGCGATCCTCGACCTGCGTTATCCCGACTTCCGTACGGACGTCCAGAAGTTCTTTGATTCGGGCGCCAACGATGACATGCATTTCAAGGCACTCGAAACGATCGTCGTTCAGGGTGCACAGCGCTACGGCTACGCCTTGACCACGACGGCGCTCGAGCAGCCGGCCCAGGACCAGGCTGTGGTGTGCTTGAGCACCGCGCCCGACGGTTCCACGGTCGGCGTCGGCGGGTTCCGAGGGTTCAGCTCGCCGCTCGAGGCAGGCGCCGACCCGTTGCCTGCCGTGATTGCGTTGCTGGGCCAGAAGCCGAACTCGCTGACCCTGCGCAGCACCCAGCCGGTATCCGCCGTTGTCGCCGCATCGGCTGAGACGATGGGCGTAACCGCCGATGACCAGCGGCGCTATCCTGAGCGCGTCTAGACGGCATCCTGGCCGAGCGGTGGTCGCCGTGACAATCGAGTCAGGGCTGCTTGAGGCGAGTTATTTCCGCCGAGCTAACGCAGACCGGTTTCCTGGCCCTGATGATGACATCAGCGCCGTTGAAGGGGGTGCCGTTCTGGTACAGCACTACGTCGTGTGCTCCGGCCCCCACGCTGACGGTCTTGTTGTCGTAGTAGTTCGAGGGGATTGACTTGTTCTCCTTGAGCATCCGGACGGAGACCGTGCTAGCGCTGGTCTGCAGCAGGCGGACGTGCAGGACGTACTCGCTGACCCACGGCAGTTGCTGCGTCGTGGAGAAGCGCAGCATCTCGGCGGCACCGCCGTGGGAGCAGCTCCCATTGGCGGCCGGCAGCTTGGCCTCGGTGACGAGCACAGCCGGCTTGATGTGGCCGTCGGTATCGATCCAGTACGGCTTGTCAGCAACCCCGTCGTAGCGCAGACCGGGGACGCCGAGCGGCGGGAGGATCCATGACAGCCGCGCCGTACCGGGACCGAAGTAATCGACTTGGATCGATGCGGGCACGTTGTGGTTGATCAGGGTGATCGGCCTGGTCGCGGTGTTCAGTTTGCCCGCGTCCGCGGCGATCGTGCTGAAGTAGCTATCGGTCGGCAGCTTGTCCCAAGCCACGTCGTAGCGAACTGCAGATATGACCCCGAGAATTGCGACGACCCCTACTGCAGCCAGGCCGAGGCCCTGCTGACGCCGCAGGGCAAGGCTCATCCGCCCAGCGGACAAGGAACCCACCGGCCATGCCTTGGCCACCGCGACAGCGACGCCAAGCAGAGCTGGGATGGTTGACAGAGAGAGGTAGCGGTAGTCACGACCGATGGCTGTGCCGAGCAGTCCGAGGCGCCCAAGAGCAACCAACGCCAGGGCCGGAAGAATCGCAGCGACGACCAGACCCCATGCATACCAAGCTTGTCGGCTCCGCCGTACGGTCGCCACGACCAGCCAGATGAAAGCGATCTCGCTAGCTACGACGAACCATGAAGGTGCGGCAGCGACAGCGAAGTAGCCGTAGCCGCTGTACCGCCATGCCAGCGGCCCACCGGCCAGGCCGGGCACGAAGCCTTGCGCCCACGCGACACCGATGAGTCGGAGCAGCATCCCGAGATGAGGCGTCGTCGGGGAGCCATGCTTGGACATGGAGTAGAGGTACTGGTAGAGGATGAGTGGGACGAGCAAGGCGATCCAGGCCGGCCAGCAGCTGACCACGGCGCGCAGGCGTTGAGTCAGGGACCCGGAGGAAACTGTCAGTGTCAGGACCGGAAGCCACACGATCAAGAGGTTGACCCCGTCCCAGAAGCAGATGCCGACGGCGGTCGCTACGGCCAGACCCGCGAGCACCACCGGGCGACGACTCCTGAGCCACTGCAGCTGAAAGAGAATGGCGAGCAGGGTGCAGAAGTGCGCCGGCACCTGTTCGAAAGCGCTGGCCCACCACAGCACGGATGGCAGGGTCAGCGGCGTCGTCACGTAGGTCAGAGCGACGGAGTAGACCAGCAGCCGCCGCGGTCCGACGAGCCGGAAAAGGATCTCGACCAGCAGGGCCGAACACGTCAGGAGCATCACCAGCTCGGCCAGGACAACGGTGGTGTGGTGCAGCAAGAGGTGTCCTGCGATCCAGAGCGGCACCTGCGCCAGCGGCAGGAAATGGCCGAAGAAGTCGCGTGACATGAACGTCCAGTTCAGCGGCTTTCCATGGACCACGGCCGCGTTGAACAGATCGTCGGCAAACCAGCCGCCGCGTACCAGGGGGATGCCGACAAGAACGGCCTGGAAGATCAGGAGTGCTGTCAGTGGTCGCCACCCCCGGCCGCGCGGGGCAGGCGAACGCTCCAAACCCGGTCGAGCAGTGGGCTCCCCGTTGGCGACTGCGGAGGTTTGATCCCTCACTTGTGCGCGGAGGTCAGCTCAGCCGGTGCGGCTGACTGCCCCGTCGGCTCGGCATCCGGACCCGGCACGGGAACCGACCGGCTGCGACCGCGGATCATGAAGGGCTTTTCGACGCCGTGGTAGTAGAGCGTGCTCAACACGAGGATGACGACCGCGGCGGGGATGGACAGCTGCAGGAAGTGCTTGAAAGCGTCACCCGAGACGAAAGACCCCTTGTACAGGGCAAGGTTGAGCCGGTAGAGCATCGGCATGTGGATGAGGTAGATCGAGTAGCCGATGACCCCCACCCCGGTGAGCCAGCGGAAAGACAGCGGACGCCGCGCGATCGCTGGACCGCAGGCGAGCCCGAGCAGGATCAGCCCGTAGCCGACACCGAACGGCATCTCCTCGCAGAAGTAGTAGATAACGGCCTGGTGGTTGTGCTTGGTGATGATTGAGATGCCGTCGTAGAAGCCGTTCTGCAGGGAGTAGGTGCCGAGGAGTCGCATGTTGACGGCCACGATCACGACACCGGCCACGAGGTAGCCGATGCCGGCGTTGCGTGAGGTGAAACGTCGAGTGAACGGGTCGTCCAGCTTGAGCGACCGTCGGACGTCGAGGTTGGCCGCCACGATGCCGCAGGCGAAGTCGACCATGTGCTCGGGGAACTGGTGCCACAGGAAGTAGCGCGTGTAGCTGGCGTCGGCACCCAGCCACTGGCCGCCGAGGTGGTGCTGCACGAGTCCGACCAGCGGCCCCGCCGACCAGCGGATCAAGATCAGCCAGGTCACGGTAAGCGCCACCGTGAGCGGCAGTGACCACAGCCAGCGCCTACGCAGGAACGCGCCCATCACGAACGGCAGCACGGCGTAGAAGATGACCTCGACCGTCAGGGTCCAGAACGGCGACTCCACGCCGAAGGATCCGTACGACGGGAAGAACGCCGCCTGCGCGAACACCGAGTGAGCTGCGAGCACAACCGCACCGTGCAGGCTCCAGACGGCCTTCGGAGCGATGAACTCCGGCGTCCAGAGCACGACGACGAGCAGCAGGATGATCCAGTACGGCGGCGCGATCCGCCAGAATCGGGTTCGAGCGTAGCGACGCAGCGACGGCTTCGGCTTGCCGGTGTAGTCAGCGACCAGCCACTGCCGCGCGAGCAGGAACCCGCTGAGGACGAAGAACAGGTCCACAGCCGAGGACATCATCACGATGTAGACCGAACCGTTGATCTTGTGTCCCGGCAACGCAAGCATCACGTTCGGCTGGGCCGACAGGCCCCACGCGTGCCGAACGAAGATGAACAGCACGGCGATCGCGCGCAGGCCGTCCAGGTGCGGCAGACTTCGCTGGTGCTTCGGCGCGGTGGCCGCCGCAGCCATCAGTGCTCCCGCCGTCCGTATGACACCGTGGCTCGGATCGCGCCTGCCGGGGTCGACTTGCCGAGCGGCGAAGGGGCAGCGCTGCGCACGTCCGAGCTCCAGAAGGGAGGACAGAGGATCCGACGGCCGGTCGACCGCGATGGTGGGAGACTACACGAGGCAACGGCCGCCCCGGCAGTTCAAACGCCGCCTTCCGTCGGCCGGCCGCAGCAGGATACTGCCGGGCGCCGCGCACGGCACAGTCAGGCTCAACGATCAGCGACGAAAGGGCGAGCCAGCGTGCTGCTCGGATCCACGCAAGGCGGGCGAAGGACTCGCCTCGCCCCCGCCGCCCTGCTGCTGCTGGGCGTGACCGCCGGCCAGATGATCGTGCTCACGGTCCTGGGCTGGAACAGTAACTACTGGTACGACGATCTTCTCTACCTGTCGCAGGTCAGGGCCGGGAGCATCACGCTCCATCAGCTGATGCTGCCCATGTTCGGGCACATGGCTCCCGGGCACCGGTTTACGTTCTGGCTGCTGCAGCACCTCGCGCCCGGCCACTACCGCGTGGCGTTGTTGCTCGAGGTGCTCGTCTCGGGCGCTGTCACCCTTGTGCTGGCGCGGGTCCTGACGCTGCTGAGCAGGCGACCGGCGGCATCGGCCGTTCTCGCGTCGTTGTTCGCCGTCAGCGCTGTCCAGGTGGCCGCGTTCACGTGGTTGTCCGCTGCCGCCGACTGCATCTTCTCGACACTGTTCACGCTGGTGGCCGCCGAGCGCTTCCTGGTCTGGCGAAGCAGCCGGCGACCTTGGACGCTCGTCGCGTCGCTGCTGTTCTGGGCGATCGGGCTCACCTTCTACGAGAAGACGGCTCTTCTTCCTGTCTGGCTCGTCGCGTTGGTCGGCTTCGTGCTGCCGTCCCGCTGGTCTTGGCGTGTGGCATGGCGCGAGGTCGCCGACCTCTGGCAGGCGTGGGCGGGGTTCGCCCTCGTAGGCCTGGCGTGGCTGGCCCGCTATGCGGCCGGACCGTACGGGACGACCGTGCCGAAGCCGTCCCTGAGCCAGTGGGCGGGTTTCCTGTGGGTGGCGTGGTTCAAGAACCTCTGGCCCAGCCTTATTGGCGCCCCGAGCGTGTACGGCGCGCCCCAGGCGGGGCTGCTGGTCAGGTGTGTCGCCCAACTGCTGTTCTGCGCGCTGGTCGTGGTGACCATCGTCTGGCGGCGTGCCGCGTGGCGGGCATGGGCATTCTTCATCGGCTCCTTCGTGATCCACGAGGGCCTCGTCGCCTACGGTCGGGCCGGTTGGGGAGCCTCCCTCGGTAACGACTCGTTCTACGTGTACGAGTCGGGTTGGCTGCTGGCAATAGCGCTGGCGTGCGCGGTTCGCCGGCCGGATCCGGTCGACTACCCGGCCGGCGAGGCCCTACGACCGGCGAGGCCTCGGCAGGCCCAGCTGGTGAGCGTGGGGCTGGTGACCGTGGTGCTCGTGGTCGCGGCCGTGCGTGGGGCCACGTCGGCCGCCGACACGTACAGCGTCTACCCCGGCCGGGCGGTCAACGCCTGGACGCACAACGTGCAGACCACCGCTGCCGCACTCCGGCAGACAGGTCACGTCTTCTCCGTGTTCGACGACAAAGCGCCGTCGTCGTTCATTCAGCCGGACTACCCATCGCTGGACCGGCTGTCCGCGGTCCTGGGCACCGGCTACGCGCACCTCACGTATGACACACAGTCGTTGCCGCAGTACGTCGTCGACCCGGCCGGGCACCTGGTCCCCGGACAGCTCCAGGTGCAGGGCTCCTGGTCTCCGACACAGTCGCGGCAGTGCTGGAGCGGGCCCAAGATGCTGAAGCTCAGCCACCCCGTCGAAGGCCGGTCGCTGTTCTGGCGACTGCGGACGGACCAGCCCAAGCCGGTCCAAGTGCGGCTGTGGACTCGGGACCAGAGTGCGTCGCCGGCCTTCGCCACCGACACGAATGGACTCGTCGACCTGCCGGCCGGCGTCAGCGATCTCCTGGTGCCGTTGGCGCCGACAAGGGCCACCGCGGTCTACGTCAACGCACCGCAGGATGCCCAGGTGTGCGTCCTGAGTGTCCAGATCGGTCCTGCGGTGGCCGCGACAGGCTGATCAGTGTCCGGCCCGGCGTGCCGTGCCCTCCTGTGACCGGGAACGCCTCGCCGAAAACCGCCCTCGACTTCTCCTACGGTTCCAGTCCCCGCTGCCCGCGGACGCCTCAGGAGGGCTGGTCCGGGTCCTTGCTCGGGTGTACGAGGATGGGCTTCAAGGATGCGTCGAGCGCGTCCGTGGGCTAGCGCTGTGCCGACGCTGCGATCCGTCGCCGGGTGTTGCGCCGCCGCTCGAGCTGGGCGCCCGGATTGGCCACGCGCCCGAGGTGTTGGAAGAAGCGCCAGACTTCGCGGGTGCTGAACGAGGTGCTGCCGGCGTTGCGGTTCTCGAACACGTAGGGCAGCTCGACGGTCTTGGACCAGTTGGTCTTGGCCAGGATCTCCATCA
>JAWWOO010000036.1:0-47191 GCA_033851545.1 Frankiales bacterium
GCTGCCCGCCCTCCTCGTAGCCGACGTAGCCGGGCGGCGAACCGACCAGCCGCGAGACGGTGTGCTTCTCCATGAACTCGCTCATGTCGAGCTGGATCAGCGCCTCTTCGTCGCCGAACAGGAAGTCCGCCAGCGTCTTGGACAGCTCGGTCTTACCGACACCGGACGGGCCGGCGAAGATGAACGAGCCACCGGGACGCTTGGGGTCCTTGAGACCGGCCCGGGTGCGACGGATCGCCTGGGAGACGGCCTTGACGGCGTCCTCCTGGCCGATGATCCGTTTGTGCAGCTCGTCCTCCATGCGGAGCAGACGCGCGGTCTCCTCCTCGGTCAGCTTGAACACCGGGATGCCGGTCCAGGTCGCGAGGACCTCGGCGATCTCCTCGTCGGTGACCTCGGCGACGACGTCCATGTCGCCGGCCTTCCACTCCTTCTCGCGCTGGGCCTTCTCGGCCAGCAGCTGCTTCTCCTTGTCGCGGAGGTTGGCAGCCTTCTCGAAGTCCTGGGCGTCGATCGCCGACTCCTTGTCGCGGCGCACCTGGGCGATCCGCTCGTCGTACTCCCGGAGGTCCGGCGGCGCGGTCATCCGGCGGATGCGCATCCGCGAGCCGGCCTCGTCGATCAGGTCGATCGCCTTGTCCGGCAGGAACCGGTCGCTGATGTAGCGGTCGGCCAACGTGGCGGCTGCGACCAGCGCAGCGTCGGTGATCGACACGCGGTGGTGTGCCTCGTAGCGGTCGCGCAGCCCCTTGAGGATCTCGATGGTGTGCGCCAGCGACGGCTCGCCGACCTGGATCGGCTGGAACCGGCGCTCGAGCGCAGCGTCCTTCTCGAGGTGCTTGCGGTATTCGTCGAGGGTCGTCGCACCGATCGTCTGGAGCTCACCGCGGGCCAGCATCGGCTTGAGGATGGAGGCGGCGTCGATGGCGCCCTCGGCGGCACCGGCACCGACGAGGGTGTGGATCTCGTCGATGAACAGGATGATGTCGCCTCTGGTGCGGATCTCCTTGAGGACCTTCTTCAGCCGCTCCTCGAAGTCACCGCGGTAGCGGCTGCCGGCCACGAGCGCGCCGAGGTCGAGGGTGTAGAGCTGCTTGTCCTTGAGCGTCTCGGGCACCTCGCCCTTGATGATCGCCTGGGCCAGTCCCTCGACCACCGCGGTCTTGCCCACGCCGGGCTCCCCGATGAGGACCGGGTTGTTCTTCGTACGGCGGGAGAGCACCTGCATGACCCGCTCGATCTCTTTCTCACGACCGATCACCGGGTCGAGCTTGTTCTCCCGGGCGGCCTGAGTGAGGTTGCGGCCGAACTGGTCGAGCACGAGCGAGGTCGACGGCGTGCCCTCGGCGGGGCCACCGGCGGCGGCGGCCTCCTTGCCCTGGTAGCCGGACAGCAGCTGGATGACCTGCTGGCGGACCCGGTTGAGGTCGGCGCCGAGCTTGACCAGGACCTGGGCAGCGACGCCCTCGCCCTCGCGGATCAGGCCGAGCAGGATGTGCTCGGTCCCGATGTAGTTGTGGCCGAGCTGCAGCGCCTCACGCAGGCTCAGCTCGAGAACCTTCTTGGCTCGAGGGGTGAACGGGATGTGCCCGCTCGGAGCCTGCTGGCCCTGGCCGATGATCTCCTCGACCTGCTGGCGGACACCCTCCAGCGAGATGCCGAGGCTCTCAAGCGCCTTGGCTGCGACGCCCTCGCCCTCGTGGATCAGGCCGAGCAGGATGTGCTCGGTCCCGATGTAGTTGTGGTTGAGCATCCTGGCCTCTTCTTGAGCCAGGACGACAACCCGACGGGCGCGGTCGGTGAACCTCTCGAACATGATCGCTCCTTACAGAGCGGCGGTCGGAGACGGTTGGTCCCCTTCCTTCCGCATGGTAACCCTGCTAAGTCGACCGCGTGTTGCGGATGACGTGACCCGGGACCGGGTCCCGTGCCCTGCCGTTGCTGCCTGCACTGCTTTACCTGTGTACGTGTGCTGCATACCTCGGCGGCCGGCCGACGGACCTGAGCGCTTGACTCAACTTACGCCCTGCACCTGTCCGACTGCCGTACGCATCCCAACTTGCCACGCGAGGCGCGGATTCCCCACTCGAAACCGTTCGCCTCTGGGCGAACACCGGCCTCGTGCTTCTAGAGTGGGCGGCGACTGCGGGGAGGGCGAGTGGCACAGCTGCGCAAGAGCGGGTCGCGGGTGCTGGAGGTGACCCTCACCGGGGACACGATCCGGGCGGTGACCGGGGCCATGGTCGCCTACGACGGGCAGGTGTCCTTCAAGAACGCCGGGCTCGGCGGTGGCGACGGGCTCAAGGGCGCGTTCAAGCGCAAGCTGTCCGGCGAGAGCATGTCGATGATGGAGTGCAGCGGCACCGGTGTCGTCTACCTCGCCCAGAACGCGACCGAGGTCGAGCTGATCGAGCTCGCCGGGGACGTCCTGCAGGTCGAGTCCTCGGCCCTGCTCGCGGTCGAGGGCGGGCTCAACACCGACGTGACGTTCACCGGCCTGCGCGGCGCGTCGAGCGGCCAGGGCCTGTTCACGACGACGGTCAGCGGCCACGGCTGCGTGGCCATCCTGTCCGACGGGCCGGCCATCGTGCTCGAGGTGTCCCCGCAGTGGCCGCTGGTGGTCGACCCGGACGCCTACGTGGCGTCCCGCGGGCAGCTCACCCAGTCGTTCGTGACCGACGTGTCGTGGAAGACCTTCACCGGCGAGGGATCGGGCGAGGCCTACAGCCTGAGGTTCGACGGCACCGGCCTCGTCTACATCCAGCCAGCGGAGCGCTGAGGCGTGCCCGAGTTCGCGCAGGTCAACAACAAGGTGATCACCGCCGAGGTGCGCCAGGGCCAGCAGGTGATCGCCCGCCGCGGCGCGATGCTGGCTTACTCCGGGCGAATCGTGTTCTCCCCGCTGACCTCCGGCCAGGGAGCCGGCGGCATGCTCGGCCGTCACCTGGCCGGTGAGAGCTCGGCGATGATGCTGGCGGACGGGGACGGGACGATCCACTACGGCTACCGCGGCCTGCACACGAGCGTGGTGGTGCTGGACCCGGCCGGCCCGATGAGCGTCGAGTCCGACCGGCTGCTCGCGTACGACGCGACGTTGCAAGCGTCCGTCGTCTTCCTCGCGCAGCAGGGCGGGCTCAAGGGGGCCGTACGGGGAGCGGTCACCGGGCAGGGTCTGTTCACGACCCAGCTGGGCGGCGCCGGTTGCGTCGCGATCCTCGCCCACGGCGGGACGATCGCCTTGCCCGTGACCCCGGACCGGCCGGTGATGGTCGACCCGCAGGCCTACGTGGCCCACACCGGCCCGCTGCACGTCGAAGTCACGGCCAGCGTCGGCTGGCGCGACGCGGTCGGCCGCGGCTCCGGCGAAGCGATCCAGCTCAAGGTCACCGGCACCGGCACGGTCTACGTCCAGGCCTCCGAGCAGAAGATCTGACAGGGAGTCGGTCATGGCGCAACCCCTGAACCCGCAGACGCTGCCGGTGGACGACAACATCAACCCGTACTCCTTCTGCATCGACCTGCACGGTGAGTGGTTCATGCAGAAGGGGGCGATGATCGCCTACTACGGCCAGATGCGGTTCGAGTCGCTCTCGGCCTATGCCAGCGTCGCGTCCTTCGTCGCAGCCCGGTTCTCCTCCCCGCTCTACGTCCAGGACTGGGTGGTGGCGACCGGGCAGGGAAAGCTGGTGCTCGGCGACCGCGGGTTCGACATCAACTCCTACGACCTCGGTGAGGGCAACCTGACCATCCGCGCCGCCAACCTGCTGGCGTTCGAGACCACCCTCGAGCTCAAGCAGTCGATCGTGCCGGGCTTCGTCACCCTGCTCGGCACCGGGAAGTTCCTGGCCTCGTCCAATGGGCCGGTCATCTTCCTGGAGCCGCCTGTACGGGTGGACCCGCAGGCCCTCCTCGGCTGGGCCGACTGCCCGAGCCCGTCACACCACTACGACACCAGCTGGATGCACGGGTTCCTCGGAGCCCTGCAGGGCCACTTCGGCCGCGAGTCCGGCGAGGAGCGGCAGTACGACTTCACCGGTACGGGCACGGTGCTCCTGCAGTCGAGTGAGAAGCAGCGGGCGGACGGCAACGCCCTGCGGCTGGTCCAGGCACAGGCCGAGCAGCTGGCGCCGGCCCAGATGCAGCAGCTCGGCACCTCGCTGATCGCCCGGGCGGCGGCGGAGCAGCGCTGAGGCTGGCCAGGTGGCGCGGGACGACGAGAACCTCCCGGCGGACAGGCCGCCGGGAGGTTCTGGTCGTTGCAGAAGTCGCTGTCAGTGAGCGGCTTGGTACTGCTCCACGATCGCGGCCGGGATGCGACCCCGCTCGTTGACATTGAGACCCTGGGCCTTGGCCCAGGCACGGATGTCGCCGGCGCGCTGACGGTCGGAACCGGCTGCGGGACGGGCAACTGCACGGCTGGGAGCCGCCGCGGCGCGACGGCCGCCGGAACGGGCGCCACCGATGCGGCGACCGGCGCCGACATAGGGGGCAACAGCGTCCCGGAGCTCGGCGGCGTGCAGGTCGCAGACGTCGATCTCGTAGTTGGTGCCGTCGAGGGAGAACGAAATGGTTTCGGTGCCGGGCGTCGTGTCGTCGTCGTGGACGTCACAGACCAGAAGCACCTGAACGCGTTGCGCCATTGTGGGCGGACCTTTCAGCGGTTGGTGTGCCGAGATGCCGATACGGTAATGCCCCGGAAGCCCGATGGCAAAAGCCGACACCCAATGACCGGCAAAAATCTGGCCGACTCGAGGGCTATGGGGCCTTCTCCGGACCCGGCATTGCACCGAAAGATCCGCCCGGCTACTCGGGCTTCACCAAGGGAAACAGGATTGTCTCCCGGATGCTGGCGCCGGTCAGGAGCATCAGCAGCCGGTCGATGCCCATTCCCATTCCGCCCGAGGGCGGCATGGCGTATTCGAGGGCACGCAGGAAGTCCTCGTCCAGTGCCATCGCCTCGACGTCTCCGCCGGCGGCCAGCCGCGATTGCTCGGTCAGCCGGCGCCGTTGCTCGACCGGATCGACCAGCTCGGTGTAGGCCGTCCCGATCTCCTTGCCGAACGCGACGAGATCCCAACGCTCGGCCAGCCGCGGATCGTTCCTGTGCTGCCGGGTGAGAGGGCTGACGTCGGTCGGGAAGTCGCGATAGAACGTGGGCTCCAGGGTGCCCTCCTCGAGCAGGTGCTCGTACATCTCCAGGACGATTTGACCCCGGCCCCATGCCGGGTCGAGCGGGATGTCGGTGGCCACGCACAGCCGGCGGAGCTCGTCGACCGCCGTGTCGGGTCCGATCTCCTCCCCCAGCTTTTCTGAAAGACCCTCATATACGGTGACGGAACGCCACATACCCCCGAGGTCGTGCTCTGAGCCGTCGACATGGGTCACGACAGTCGAACCAAATGCGGCCGTAGCGGCCTCTTGGACCAGCTCACGGGTCAGGGTCTGCATCTGGTCGTAGTCGCCATAGGCCTGATAGGCCTCGAGCATGGTGAACTCCGGGTTGTGCGAGGCGTCGACCCCTTCGTTGCGGAAGTTCCGGTTGATCTCGAACACCCGTTCAACGCCGCCAACCGCAAGCCGTTTGAGAAACAGCTCGGGAGCGATGCGGAGGTACAACTCCATGTTGTAGGCGTTGATATGGGTCCGGAAGGGCCGGGCATTCGCCCCGCCGTGGACGACCTGGAGCATCGGGGTCTCGACCTCGATGTAGTCGCGCGAGACCAACGAGTCGCGGACTGCACGGACAGCGGTGCTGCGGGTCTTGAGCATCCGCCGCGCCTCCGGATTGACGATCAGGTCGACGTAGCGCATGCGGACCCGTTGCTCGGTGCCCAGCCCCCTGTGCTTCTCCGGCAGGGGCCGCAGCGACTTGGCGGTGATGGCCCAGGCGTCGGCCAGCACCGACAGCTCGCCGCGCCGCGACGTGATGACCTCGCCGGTCACGCCGACGTGGTCACCCAGGTCGACGAACGACTTCCACCTGGCAAGCGACTCCTCGCCCAGCTTGTCGAGGCTGAGCATCACCTGCAGGTCGCCCGAACCGTCCCGCAGGGTCGCGAAACAGAGCTTCCCACCGATCCTGCTCAGGATGACCCGACCGGCCACGCCGACGGTCTCGCCAGTGGCGACATCCGCCCCGAGGTCGGCGTACTTCTCCCGCAGCGGTGCTATCTCGGTGGTGCGCGGGAAGCCGGGCGGGTAGGGATCCAGGCCGGCCTCGCGCATCCGGTCGAGCTTCTCCAGCCGGACCCGCATCTGCTCGGGCAGGTCCTCGAGGCCCTCGGCGGGTTGCTCGGCGGCGGGCAGGTCGGGCAGGGGCGCGTCAGGAGAAGTCACGCCGGACATTGTCGCAGGAGCTGCCGGCTGGTTCGGACCGGCGGTGAGCGTCCCTAGCCACCATCACCTGCACGCCCCGAGCGATCGGGTCAGCGCAGCCATCCCCCGGGACACGTGCGCCTTCACCGCCCCGGCGGAAATCCCCATGGCGTCGGCGACCTCCTGCTCACGGAGGTCGAGCCAGTACCGGAGGACGAGCGCCTGTCGCTGCCGCTCGGGCAGCTCGCGCAGCGCTGCCACGACCTCCCGCTGGTCCTCGCGCAGCATTGCCTCGGCCTCCGCGGAGGACGCGTCCGGGACCGGCCACTCATGGTGGCGTCGCACGACGTCGAGGTGGCGCAGCCGCATCCTGACGAGGTTGCACACCACGGCGCGGAGGTAGGCCGGCGCGGCATCGGGCGCGCGCAACCGGGCCCAGCTCCGGTGGAGCTCGCAGAACGCCTCGGCCGCGACGTCCTCGGCGTCCGGACCCGCACCGAGCAGCACGGCAAGCTTCAGCATCTGACCGTGATACCGGTCGAACAACGAGGTGAGCGCGGCCTCACGCTGGACGTCACGCAGGTCGATGCCGGTCGCCAGCGGAGCATGCGCATCGCTGCCGGGCGCACAGGACGAAGTGGCCACCTGGGCGATCCGCTCGTTCATGACGACCTCACGATCAACGACTCCTGCTGTGATGCCTCACCTGCCGCGGCTCATGCATCGAAAACGCGCCTGACTCCGCTCCCCAGCTTCCTGAGCGCCGGGTTCGGCGACCCCGCGGATTTGCCCGTCGTACGGGGTAAACCCCTGCACCCCTGGCGCAACTTGGTAGCGAGGGACGGGACGAGATCGCGTCAGTTACCCACACACGAGCGGCAGAGGAGGTTCACGTGGCAACTCCGTCAGGGTCGTACCGCGATGAGCGGGCGGAGGTTCCCGCCCGGCGCGGTGTCCACATCCGCCCGGCGAACTTCCTGCTGCTGATCCCCCTCATCGGGACCTTGATCCCGATGTTCTACAACCAGGACCATCCCCGGCTGGGCGGCATGCCGTTCTTCTACTGGTACCAGCTGCTGTGGATCCCGATCAGCGTCACCATCACCTACATCGTCTACGCGACGACGAGGGGTGAACGCTGATGAAAGGCGTGAACGCCGTCGAGTTCACGGTCCTCGTCCTGCTCTTCCTCATCGTTGCCGCCATGGGCTTCCTGGCGGCACGTTGGAAGCGCGGCGACAACCTGATGCAGCTCGACGAGTGGGGGCTGGGCGGCCGGCAGTTCGGCACCTGGGTGACGTGGTTCCTGGTCGGCGGCGACCTTTACACGGCGTACACCTTCGTCGCGGTTCCGGCCCTCGTCTTCGGTGCCGGCGCGATCGGCTTCTTCGCCGTGCCCTACACGATCGTCGCCTATCCGATCGTCTTCCTCGTCGCGATCCGGCTGTGGTCGGTGTCGCACAGCCACGGCTACGTGACATCGGCCGACTTCGTCCGCGGTCGGTACGGGTCGAGCGGCCTGGCCGCCGCGATCGCGCTCACCGGCATCGTGGCGACGATGCCGTACATCGCGCTGCAGATGGTCGGCATCCAAGCCGTTCTCGAGGCGACGGGTTTCAAGAACCCCCACGTCGCGCTGGTGATCGCCTTCGTCGTGCTGGCGGCGTACACGTACTCGTCCGGCCTTCGCGCGCCGGCGCTCATCGCATTCGTCAAGGACACCCTGATCTATCTGATCGTGATCGTGGCGGTCATCTACATCCCGTACAAGCTCGGTGGCTACGGAAAGATCTTCGACGCCGCACACAAGGCGCTGCCGCTGAAGCCGAACAAGGGCGACATCACCTTGCACGAGCCGCAGTATCTCGCCTACGCCAGCCTCGCGCTCGGCTCTGCGCTCGCGTTGTTCCTCTATCCGCACTCGGTCACCGGCATCCTCGCCGCAAGGAGCCGGGACACCGTGAAGAAGAACATGGCGCTGCTGCCGGCGTACTCGCTGATGCTGGGCTTCCTGGCACTGCTCGGGTACATGGCCATCGCGGCGGGAGTGAAGCCGGTGGCGGACGCGAACGGGAAGCCGGACACCAACACGATCGTCCCGATGCTGTTCGACCAGCAGTTCCCCTCATGGTTCGCCGGGATCGCCTTCGCTGCAATCGCGATCGGTGCACTCGTCCCGGCGGCCATCATGTCGATCGCTGCGGCCAACACCTTCACCCGAGACATCTACCGCCCGTACTTCAGGCCGGCTGCGTCGCCACGCGAGGAGGCGCAGGTCTCGAAGATCGTGTCGTTGGTCGTCAAGTTCGGGGCGCTCCTGATCATCCTCTCGCTGCCGGTTCAGTTCGCGATCGACTTCCAGCTCATCGGCGGGATCATCATCATCCAGATCCTGCCGTCGGTGGTGGTGGGGCTCTACACCCGCTGGCTCGACGCCAAAGCACTGCTCACCGGGTGGGTCGTCGGCATGGCGCTGTCGATCTGGATGCTGTGGCTGACACCGAACCCGCTCACCAGGCACAAGCACTTCGGGGGTGCGAACTGGGCGCTGTCGCACATCGGCATCGACACCAAGGCGGCGATCTGGATCGGCATCCCGACCGTCATCATCAACCTGCTCGTCGCCGCGATCCTCAGCCCGATGCTGCGCGCGCGTGGTGCGGTGCTCGACGAGACGGACGAGCTCGACTACCACGTCGAGCGGGGCGACGCCGGCGTCGTGCCGTCGCCGCTGTCGGCGGCCGGGAGCACGTGACCTGGCGTCAGAGGTTCTTGTCGAAGACGAGACGAAGCCCGACCAATGTCAGCCAGGGATCGTGAACCGTGATCCGGCGCGACTCGTCGACGACCAGCGCCGCCAGGCCACCGGTCGCGATGACGGCGACACCCGAAGGGTCGCCGAGCTCCGCGAGGATCTCCTCCACGATCCGGTCGACCTGACCGGCGAAGCCGTACAGGATGCCGGACTGCAGGGCCTCGACGGTGTTCTTGGCGATGGCGGTCCGCGGCCGGGCCAGCTCGACCTTGCGCAGCTGGGCAGCTCTGGCCGCGAGCGCGTCGACGGAGATCTCGATGCCCGGGGCCAGGACACCCCCGACGAACTCGCCCTTGGCGGACACCACGTCGAAGTTCGTCGAGGTCCCGAAGTCGACGACCACCGCCGGGCCGCCGTAGCCGGTGAAGGCGGCGAGCGCGTTGACGATGCGGTCGGCGCCGACCTCCTTGGGGTTGTCGAACAGGATGGGCACACCGGTCTTCACGCCCGGCTCGACGATGACCAGTGGCAACCCCGGGAACCGCTTGGAGCACACCTCGCGGACGGTGTGCAGGACCGCCGGAACGGTCGAGCAGCAGGACAGGCCGGTGACCTCATCGACCCGGTCGCCGAGCAGCCCGGCGAAGGTCAGCCCGAGCTCGTCAGCGGTGCGCCTGGCCTCGGTCGAGATCCGCCAGTGGTCGACCAGCCGCGACCCGTCGAACAGGCCCAGCACGGTGTTGGTGTTGCCGACGTCGACCGCGAGCAGCATCAGGCGTCACCGAGGTCCAGGCCGATGTCGAGCACCGGGGCGGAGTGGGTGAGTGCACCGACGGCGAGGTAGTCGACCCCGGTCATCGCAATCTCGCGCGCCGACTCGAGGGTCAGGCCACCACTGGCCTCCGTACGGGACCGGCCGCCGACCAGCCGGACTGCCTCCCCGGTGGTCACGACGTCCATGTTGTCGAGCAGGATCATCTCGGCTCCCGCGTCCGCGGCCTCGGCCACCTGGGCGAGCGTGTCGCACTCGACCTCGCAGGCCAGGCCGGGGAACTGCGCGCGTACGGCGTCCAGCGCGGCGGTGATGCTGCCGGTCGCGACGACGTGGTTGTCCTTGATCAGGGCCTCGTCGGACAGCGACATCCGGTGGTTGGTGCCGCCGCCGCAGCGCACCGCGTACTTCTCGGCGAGCCGGAGCCCGGGTGTGGTCTTGCGGGTGTCGCGGATCTGGGCGTCCGTACCGGCGATCGCCTCGACCCATCGGCTGGTCAGGGTGGCGACGCCTGAGAGGTGGCCGAGCAGGTTGAGCGCCGACCGCTCGAGGGTGAGCAACGTACGGGTGGGGCCGGTCACGGTGATCAGCACGTCGCCCGGGCCTACCCGTGCCCCGTCGTCGACGGCGGCCACGACCTCGTCGAGCTGCTCGGCCAGCGCGGGAAGGAGCAGCGCGAGCCCGGCAACCGTGCCGTGCCCGCGGCTGACGAACCGGCCGGTCGAGAGGTGGCCGGCGGGGATGGTGGCGACGCTCGTCACGTCCACCCCGCCGGCGAGGTCCTCGGTCAGCGCGTCGCGCAGCAGCCCGGCGCCGTAGCCCGCGGGCAGGGGATGGTCGCTCATCAGGTCTTCCGCTCGTAGGTCAGGGTGAGGCCGTTGCCCTTGTCGAGGGTGACGTCGAGGTGGCCGAGCCAGTGCTCGTCGTCGCGCTGCGGAAAGTCCTCGCGCCAGTGCGACCCGCGCGTCTCCTGCCGGGCCAGGGCGCCGGCGACCAGCGCCGCGGCGACCATGTGCAGGTTGGTCGTCTCCCAGGCCTCCAGCCCGGGCTCGCCACCGGCCTCTGCCCGCAGCTCGGTGAGCGCGACGTCGGTGGCCTTGAGGCTGTCGGCCGTACGCAGCACGCCCGCACCCGCGGTCATGGTCTGCTGCAGGAGCGCCCTGGTCGACGGGGCGTAGAGGCCCATCGGCCGGTCGTCCCGCTTGCGCGGTTCCTGCCGCACGTGACTGCCGGCCAGCCGGGCGGCCAGGTCCTGGGCGATCCGGCGGGCGAACACCAGGCCTTCGAGCAGGGAGTTGGAGGCCAGCCGGTTGGCGCCGTGGACGCCGGTCCAGGCGACTTCGCCGCAGGCGTACAGCCCGGGAACGGAGGTGCGGCCGTACAGGTCCGCGCGCACACCGCCGGAGACGTAGTGGCTCGCCGGCGCCACCGGGATCAGCTCGCGCACCGGGTCGATGCCGTGCTCGAGACAGCTGGCCAGGATGGTGGGGAACCGGGTCCGCCACTTCTCCTCGCCGAACTCACGAGCGTCCAGCCAGACATGGTCGGCACCCGTCTCGATCATCTTGCGCATGATCGCCTTGGCCACCACGTCACGGGGGGCGAGGTCGGCCAGCGGGTGCTGTCCCTGCATGAACCGGTTGCCATCGTCGTCGACGAGGAACGCACCCTCTCCCCGTACGGCCTCCGAGACCAAGGGCTGCTGACCTTTGGAGGCCGTGCCCAGCCACATGACGGTCGGGTGGAACTGCACGAACTCCAGGTCCCGTACGGCTGCTCCCGCGCGCAGCGCCAGTGCCAGCCCGTCGCCGGTGGAGACCGCCGGGTTGGTGGTCGCGGAGTAAACCTGGCCGATGCCGCCGGTGGCCAGGACCACCGCCTTGGAGTGCACCGCGCCGACCCCGTCGCGCGCACCCTCGCCCATCACGTGCAGCGTCGCGCCGGCCGCGTAGCCGTCGTCGTCGAGCAGCAGGTCGAGGACCAGTGCGTGCTCGATGACCTCGATCCGCGGGTCGGCGTGGACGGCGTCGACCAGTGCCCGCTGCACCTCGGCGCCGGTTGCGTCGCCGCCCGCGTGCGCGATCCGGTCGGCGTGGTGGCCACCCTCGCGGGTCAGCGACAGCGAGCCGTCGGACCTGCGGTCGAAGCGGGCACCGAGGCCGATCAGCTCGAGCACCGACTCCGGGCCTTCGGTGACCAGGACGTCGACCGCCGCCTCGTCGGACAGCCCGACGCCGGCGGTCAGCGTGTCGATCCGGTGCGCCTCCGGGGTGTCGCCGGGGCCGAGTGCTGCAGCGATGCCGCCCTGGGCCCAGCGGGTGGAGCCGGCCGCCAGCACGTCCTTGGTCACCACCAGCACCGAGCCGGACGCTGCGGAGCGCAGCGCCACCGTCAGCCCGGCGATCCCCGACCCGATCACCATGACGTCGGCGTACGAGGTCCAGCCCGGGGCCGGCGCGCTCAGCCGCCCGGGCAGGGCGCCGCCGGGCTCGGGCGGCGGCACCGGGTCGGGCGTCACGGGGCCACCTGGTCCGCGGGCTGCCCGAGGGTGACCGCGATGTTGTCGATCAGCCGGGTGGACCCGACGTAGCCGGCGACCAGCAGCAGCGCCGGCCCGTGCTGGGCGACCGGCACGTCGTCGAACGCCGGCGTGACCAGGCGCAGGTAGTCGAGGCGCACGCCGGGCTCGGACAACAGCACCTCGCGAGCCGCGTTCAGGACGGCCGATGAACCAGACTCACCCGCCGCAGCGCCGGCCAGCAGCGCGCGGCGCAGGACGGCTGCGGACTCGCGTTGCTCCGGGTCGAGGTAGCGGTTGCGGCTGGACCTGGCCAGCCCGTCGTCCTCGCGCACGATGGGTACTGCCAGCACCTGAACCGGCAGGTCGAGGTCGGCCACCATCCGCCGTACGAGGGTCAGCTGCTGGGCGTCCTTCTCGCCGAACACCGCGATCTGAGGCTGGCAGAGGTGCAGCAGCTTGAGGACGACGGTGAGCACGCCGTCGAAGTGGCCGGGCCGGCTGGAGCCTTCGAACCGGGCGCCCAGGGGGCCGGCGACGACCCGCACGGACGGCTCGCCCTCGGGATACATCTCCTGCACCGACGGCGCGAACACGACCTCGACGCCCTCGCGGGCGCAGATGGCCAGGTCGGCGTCGAGGTCACGCGGATAGCGGTCCAGGTCCTCGCCGGCGCCGAACTGCAGCGGGTTGACGAAGATCGTCACGATGACGGCATCAGCGGCCTTGCGGGCGGCGCGGATCAGCGCGACGTGTCCCTCGTGCAGCGCCCCCAGGGTCGGAACGACGGCGACCCGGCCGGGCAGCCGCCACCGCGCGTCCCAGATCTCGGCCCTGGTCGTGACGACGACCGGATCGGCGAGCCGCGGCGGGGCCTGCGGGTCGGTGACTTCGGATGGTGCTGCGAGTTCCATGGTAGTGCGTTCCAGTCCTGAGCGGGGGTACCGGACGTCTTCGTCAGCCTACCGAGAGCGACGCGGCTGACGCGCGGCACATTCCCGTCAGTCCGGCGGCGCGAGCTGTTCGATGATGGCGAGCGCCGACTCGTGGGACAGCCGGCCGGCCTGCTCGGCCCGCTCAGCCGTACGGCGCGCCATCGCCCGGTAGGCCGCCTCCGCCGGGGAGCCGCGCAGTGCTGCGAGGTGGGCGGCGACGGTGCCGGCATCGCCTCGTACGACAGGGCCGGTCAGCGCAGCGTCGCCGGCCGGCCGGTCGGTCGCCGGATCCGTCGCGAGCACGTTGGCCAGCGCCGCCCCGGTGATCGGGCCGAGCATCCGGGAGGTGTCCTCGATGCCGGCCTGGCGCAGCAGGTCGGCGGCGTCCGCGACCAGGGTCACCAGGTGGTTGGCCGCGTGGGACAACGCCGCGTGGTAGAGCGGCCGGAGCTCGTCGGGCACCAGCTCGACCACGCCGCCGAGGTCGGCAACGAGGGTTGTTGCCGCCGCGAGGCCGGGGCCGTGCGCCGTCACCCCGTACGCGATGCCGTCGAGGTTGGTCAGGTCGAAGCGACCTCCGCTGAACGTCATCACCGGGTGGATCGCCGCCTTGTGGCCGGCCAGTGCGCCGAGCACCGACAGGCCGTGCCGACCACTGGTGTGCGCGACAAGGGCAGTGGGTGCTGTCGTCGGAAGGGAGGCCACGACCGCTGGCAGGTCGTCGTCGGCGACGCACAACAGCACCACCTCTGCTGCTGTGACCGCTTCGAGGCCGACGACCGGCACGTCGGGCGCGGCAGCCGACGCCCTGACGAGGGACGCTGCGGACCTGGTGACCAGGGAGACCTCTCGTCCGCCCGTGAGCAGCCGCGCGGCAAGGGCGGTGCCCACCCGACCTGCGCCGACCACGACGACAGCTGTGTCGTCAGCCATCGACCCTCCTGGACTTCCCGGCCGGCCTGCCCGGCAGCTGCGGCAATCCAACCATCGACGCTCCCCAGTTTGTCCGCTCGAGGCAACCGGATCCGCTTCCTGCGGGATAGTGATGCCGGGAGGTCTGCGGATGAGCAGCGCGCCGAGCGGCGACTTCGAGGCGTACCTCCGCAGCCCGGGCGACGCGCAGGTGCCGGCAGCTGCAGGCGGGCAGCGGCTCCGCCGCCGCGCGGTCCTGGCATCGGCGCTTGCGGTCCTCGTCGTGGTCGCCGGCACCGGATGGGCCGTGCACCGATCCGGCTCAGCCCGACGGCCCGGGGTCGCGGCCGCCGACGACCCGGTGCCGGCCATGGGTGATCGCATCAAGGGGCCGACTGGGCAGCCGTACGCGACTTCCGGCGGCCGGCTGGTGAGCGCGACCGGGGTGCTCTCCGACACCGGCTTCGGGTTGGTGGCCCCGCCGCCCGGCCGTACGCCTCGACGGGGCGCCCAGCAGGCCTGTGTCGCGCTGCTTGCGCCCGGGGTAGCCCTCGGTCCGCCGACGATCGGGGCCGGGCCGACGATCAGCCTTGCCATGGCTACCACGAACCCGTCGCAGCAGACGCAGAACGCCCTGGTCTGGGTGTTCGTCTGGACCGGCCAGACGTGTCTGCCTGTCGGGCCGCCGGGCACGCCGTCGGTGCCCAGACCCTGTGCGAGCTGGGCGATCGAGAGCGACAGCACGGGCTTGCTCATGGAGAGTGGCGACGGGACCACCGGCTGACGCCCAGTCCGTGGAACATCGTGTGTGCCCGGGCACACACGATGGCCCACAGACCGGGCTGTCCACAGGCGGGTGCCGGGCTGCTGTCGTCTGCGGGCGCCGGCCGTACTGTCACCCCGTGACCTGGCAGACGTGGCGAGACGCCATGACCACCGCGCTGTACGGACCTGACGGCTTCTACCGCCGCCCGGACGGACCGGCGGCGCACTTCCGGACGTCCGTGCACGCGTCGCCGCTGTTCGCCCAGGCGGTTGCCCGGCTCGCTGTGGGCGTCTGCAGGGAGTCGGGCGAGCCGGCACAGTTCGCCGTCGTCGACCTGGGAGCAGGTCGAGGCGAGCTGCTGCAGCGGCTCGCCGCCCTGGTGCCGGCCCGATGGCGGCTGATCGGCGTGGACGTGGTCGACAGACCGGACGGGCTGCCCCACCGCATCGAGTGGCGCAGCGGGCTCGACGAGCTGGAGCCGCTGCCGCACGGACTGCTTATCGCCAACGAGTGGCTCGACAACATCCCGCTCGACGTGATCGTGGACGGACGACTGGTCGAGGTCGACCCCACCGGCGCGGAGCGGGCAGGAGGGCCGCCAACGGAGCGTGACCTGGCCTGGTGCTCCCAGTGGGGGGCCGCCTTCGGCGAGCGGATCGAGGTCGGTTGGCCCAGGGACGATGCCTGGGCCGAGGCTGCCGGCAAGATCGGCGCCGGGCTGGCGGTCGCGGTGGACTACGCCTTCGGCGGTGGGCGGCACGACACCGGAACCCTGACCGGCTACCGCGATGGGCGTCAGGTGCCCCCGGTTCCGGACGGGTCGTGTGACCTGACAGCGCACGTCCTGTTCGAGTCCTGCGCTCACCCCGGCAGCGCGCTGATGACCCAGCGGGACGCACTTTCACTGCTCGGCGTCTCCGCCGGGTTGCCCGTCCGGGAGCTCGCGAGCACCGACCCGGCGGCTTACCTGCGAGCCCTCGCGGCGACGAGCGAGGCCGGCGAGCTGCTGGACCCGTACGGCCTCGGTGGCTTCGGCTGGCTGCTCCATCCGCGCAACCTGCGGGTCCCCGACGTCTTCAGTGCGGCCGCCCGATCGATAGGTTGAGGCCACAGGAGGGTGTGACGAATGGCGACCACGGACAGCTCGGCTGCGATCGCGGTCGACGGGCTGCGCAAGAGCTATGGGGATTTCGAGGCGGTCCGCGGGATCTCGTTCGAGGTCCGCCGCGGCGAGGTATTTGCGCTGCTCGGGCCGAACGGTGCCGGCAAGACGACCACGCTCGAGGTGCTCGAGGGCTTCCGCGAGCGTACGGCGGGCTCGGTCAGCGTGCTCGGGATGGACCCGACCGGCCAGCCGCTGGCCCTGCGCAGCCGGGTCGGCATCGTGCTGCAGGACACCGCCGTCGAGGCCTACCTCACGGTGCGCGAGGTGCTCGAGCGAACGGCGGCCTACTACACAGCGCCGCGCCCGGTGCCGGAGGTGATCGCACTGGTCGGGCTGGAGGACAAGGCGGACCAGCGGGTCAAGGCGCTGTCCGGCGGTCAGCGGCGCCGGCTCGACGTCGCGCTGGGCATCGTCGGGCGACCGGAGCTGGTGTTCCTCGACGAGCCGACGACCGGGTTCGACCCATCGGCCCGGCGGGAGGCCTGGGGACTGGTTCGCGACCTCGCCGACATGGGCACCACGGTCATCCTGACCACCCACTACATGGACGAGGCGCAGACCCTGGCCGACCGCCTGGCCATCATCGCCAAGGGACAGATCGTCGCGGAGGGGACGCCGGAGTCGCTCGGAGGCCGCGACACCGCAGCGGCGTACATCCGGTTCCAGCTCCCCCCGGGAGTTGCGGTCGACGAGCTGCCCGACCAGCCCGAGATCGTCACCATGGGCGGCGCCGTGGTGCTGAGCACCGACGACGAGCTGCGGGTGCTGCACCGGCTGACCGGCTGGGCGCTCGAGCGCGGGGTCGGCCTGGCCGGGCTCAGCGTGGACCGGCCGTCGCTCGAGGACGTCTATCTCCGACTGACCACGGCCGCAGACGAAGCGCCTGCCGGGGTGTCCGCATGACCACCATGAGTCCGCCGAAATTGCTTGCCCACCAGGTGAAGTACGAGCAGAAGGCATTCTGGCGCAACCCGCCCGCGGCGCTTTTCACGTTCGCCTTCCCGCTGATGTTCCTGGTGATGTTCGCGGCGGTGTTCAGCAGCAACCGGATCGACTACCTCGGCAACGTCAAGTACAACCAGTATTTCGTTCCGGCCATCACGGCCTACGGCGTCATCTCCGCCTGCTACACCGCCCTGGGCATCCAGATCCCGCTGCGTCGCGACTCCGGCCAGCTCAAGCGGCTGCGGGCGACGCCGTTGCCCTCCTGGGCTGCGATCACCGGCTACATCGCCAACTCGCTTCTGGTGGCGCTGCTGCTGATCGTGCTGACGCTCGGGCTCGGCACCCTGGCCTTCGGGCTGCGCTGGCACGGCCACCTGCTGGCGCTCGTCTGCACCGTGATCCTCGGCAGCACCTGCTTCTGCGCGCTCGGCGTCAGCGTCGCCAACCTCGTGCCCAACGCCGACGCAGCCGGGCCCATCGTCAACCTGGCGGTGTTCCCGGTGCTGATCCTCAGCGGCACCTTCTTCCCGATCACCAACACGTCGGTGATCTCCAAGGTGGCCGACTACCTCCCGGTGCGGCCGTTCACCAAGGCGCTGTTCGCCGTGTTCGACCCGCGGACCCACGGACTGGGCTTCGACGGCCGCTCGATGCTCGTCATGGCTGCGTGGCTCGTGGTGGCCGCGGTGTTCGCCGTCCGGAGGTTCCGCTGGGAGCCTCGCCGCCCGTGACCGTCGCCGGGCACGTCGTTCGCAGGATGGGCGACGGATCCGGCGTCCGTGCCCTAACGTCGCCTGTGTGAGGTGGCCCCGTTTCGTCGGTGAGCCGGCCTTGGGACCGGAGACGACGGATCCCGAGGCCGGCTTCTTCGCCGACCGGCACATCGACGCCCGGATGCGTGCGCTGGTGCCCATCTTCGCCCGGCTCGGCGTGGTCGTCGTCGCCGTCGGCGGCCTGCTCGGGGTGCACCCACTGTGGCGCGGCCTCTCCGTCGCCGGCGACGCCCTGCTCGCTCTCGTCTTCACCGAGCTCGCCGTCCGCACCGGATTCGTCGAGCGGGCCAGGCACGCCCACGTCTTCAGCCTGCTGATGCTCTACTCGTCGCAGATCACGCTGGCCGAGATCATCAGCCGCAACATCACCGCGTTCGGCCTGGTTCACGTGCTGCCGATCATCTTCGCGGCGGTCTTCTTCACGAGGGCAGCCGGCCGGTACGCGCTGCCGGTCTACGTCGCGGTCATCGAGTACGTCGCCGGGCGGCCCGACCACCTGATCGACGCCGGAACGGCCTGCGTACGCCTGGCGGCCCTGCTTCTGCTGGCCCACTTCGGTGTCCAGCTCGCGCAGGTGCTGCGGGAGGCGATGACCGCACACCGCTCGCTGCACTCGGTGCTCGAGGGCGCCATCCTCGAGCTGTCGCCGGACGAGCTTGCGCTCCGCGGGGCCGAGGTGGCTCGGGCCACCGTCGGCTGGGACGGCGCAGGCGTCAACATGGTGGAGCCGGACGGCTACCGGGTCACCGCTATCGCCGGGCTGCCCGCCGCCCAGGCTGCTTCCTACGTCGGCAGCCTCATCCCGAAGGGTCGCGGCGACCTGCTCGACCGGGTCGCCAGCAGCGGCAAGAACGGGGAGACCGGCGGCGAGGTGATCGAGGTCACCGCCAGCGACTACCCGGCCAGCCGGAACGGTTTCACGCGCTACTCAGGCGTGCCGATCCGCTACCACGGCGAGATCATCGCCGTGCTGGTCGTCTTCCGCCGCAAGCCCCAGGGGCTGGACCTGCAGAGCAGCGATCGGCTTCGGGACGTCGCCGAGCAGCTCGGGCTGGCGCTCGGCAGCTCGCGCGCAGCCCTCCAGGAACAGCAGGTGAGCCGCCAGCTGCGCGAGCTCAACCAGCGCAAGGACGAGTTCCTAGCCACCATCTCCCACGAGCTGCGCACGCCGGCGACCACCATCGAGCTCGCCGCTCGCACCCTCATGCGCGCCGGGGACCGGCTCTCCCTCGACGAGAGCCTGCAGGTCCGCCAGGCCCTGGTGAGCCGCAGTCGGCAGATGCGCGACCTGATCGAGTCCCTGCTCGAGCTGGCGTTGTCGGAGTCCGGGGAGAGCCGGCTCAACCTCGACCTCGTCGACTGGACCAGCACGCTGACCCGCTGGATCGCCGACTTCGAGGACCGCCTCGGCCGGCCGCTGACCCTCGAGCTGCCGGACGAGGCCTTGGTGAGCGAGGCGGACGCCGCCAAGATCGAACGGGTGCTGTTCAACCTGGTGTCGAACGCCGCCAAGTTCTCGATGGGCGACGAGTCACCGGTCACCGTACGGGTCAGCACGGCCCCGACCGAGATCGTCATCTCCGTCATCGACCACGGCATGGGCATCCTGCCCGGCGACATCGAGAAGATCTTCGACCCGTTCCTGCAGCTCGACGGAGGCTCGACCCGCGAGCAGGGCGGCCTCGGCATCGGGCTGACCCTCGTGCGGCACTTCGTACGGCTGCACGGCGGGCGGGTCGACGTGTCGTCGGTCGCCGGCGAGGGCTCGACGTTCCGCATCGCGATCCCGCGCAGGGGCGACTGAGCCGCGTCGTGGTTCGATAGCCCGATGGAGCAAGGGCTGCGCGAGCTGACGATCGGCATGGGCGCAGGCGCCGCCGGCTTCGCGACGCCTCTCGACGGCAGTCTGGCCGGTGGCCTGCACACCGCCGAGATGACCCTCAACATCGGACCGCAGCACCCGTCTACGCACGGCGTACTGCGACTCGCACTCACCCTCGACGGCGAGCGGATCGTGCGCTCCGACCCGGTCATCGGCTACATGCACCGCGGCGCCGAGAAGCTCTTCGAGGTCCGCGACTACCGACAGATCGTCGTGCTGGCGAACCGGCACGACTGGCTCTCGGCGTTCAGCAACGAGCTGGGAGTGGTCCTCGCCGTCGAGCGGATGCTCGGCATGGAGGTGCCGGTCCGGGCGACCTGGGCCCGCACCTTGCTGGCCGAGCTGAACCGGGTGCTCAACCACCTGATGTTCCTCGGCTCCTATCCGCTCGAGATCGGCGCGATCACCCCGGTTTTCTACGCGTTCACCCAACGCGAGGCGATCCAGGCCGTGATGGAGGAGATCTCCGGCGGCCGGATGCATTTCATGTTCAACCGCGTAGGCGGCCTCAAGGAGGACCTGCCGAACGGCTGGCGCGAGCGGGCCAGGCGCGCGGTCGCCGACGTCCGGCACGGCGTCGGGGACATCGAGGCGCTGATCGCCGGCAACGAGATCTTCCGGGCCCGCACCCGCGGCGTCGGCGTGCTCTCCCCCGAGCTGGTCGCGCAGTACGGCGTCAGCGGGCCGATCGCCCGGGCCTCCGGCGTCGCGCTCGACCTGCGCAGGGACGAGCCCTACCTCGCGTACGGGGAGCTGCGGGACACCCTGCGGGTCGTCACCCGGACCGAGGGCGACTGCCTGGCCCGATTCCAGTGCCTGCTCGAGCAGGTGCACGTCTCCCTCGACCTCGCCGATGCCTGCCTCGACCGGCTGGCCGAGCTGCCGCCGGGGCCGATCAACGTACGGCTGCCCAAGGTGGTCAAGGCCCCCGAGGGGGCCACCTACGCCTGGACCGAGAACCCGCTCGGCATCAACGGCTACTACCTGGTGTCCCACGGCGAGAAGACACCCTGGCGGCTCAAGCTGCGCTCCGCGTCGTTCAACAACGTGCAGGTGCTCTCGGAGCTGCTGCCGGGCACGTTGCTGCCGGACCTGATCGCGATCCTGGGCTCGATGTTCTTCGTGGTCGGCGACATCGACAAGTAGCCGCGACAAGTAGCCGCATCGAGGCGCCGGCGTCAGAGAAGGCCCTTGGACCGCAGGTAGGCGCTCGCGACGTCTTCGGCCCGCTGCCGGGCGACCTCGACCGCGGCGATCATCCTGGCGACGTCCTCGGTGGTCAGGACACCGGCCAGCTTGTTCAGGACGGTCGCGATGTCGGGGTGCTTCGCGAGGCTGGCCTTGTTGACGATCGGCACGATGTTGCCCGCGGGCTGCAGATGCTTGTCGTCGGTCAGGAGCACGAGCTTGGACGCGGCCAGCGTGCCGTCGGTGGTGCGGACGGCCACCAGCTGGTCCTTGCCGTTCTGGACGGCGTTCTTGGCCACCAGCGTGTCGACGCCCTTCGGGTCGAGCGCGGAGACCCGGATGCCGTACGTCGCCAGAAGGCCCGGCTGGCATTCCGGGGCGGTGGCGCACTCGGCACCGGCCGCCAGCTTGACCGGCACCCCGAGGCGTCCGAGATCGCTGAGCGTGCTGAGCGAGTACTTCGTGGCGAACTTCTTGCCGACGGCGAACGCGAGCTCGTCGACGGCCTGCGTGGGCTTGAGCGCGGTGACCCCTCGGGACACCGCAAGTGGTGCCAGCTGCGCCATCGTCGAGGCCAGGTCGCCCGACGCCACGGCAGTGACACCGGCCCCGCGGATGAGGGCGTTCAGCTGGTCCGTGTACGCGGCGGCGTACTGCGGGACGACGTCGACCTGGTGCTTCTCCAGCGCGGACTCGAGCAGGTCGATGGTCGGGATGGTGCTGATCTTGACCGCGTAGCCGCCCTTGGTCAGCAGCGCGGAGTAGACGGCGGCCAGTACCTCGCTCTCGGTGAACCCGGCCGAGCCGATCGTCAGCGGGCCGCGGGTCGCGTGGACCGCCGTGCTCGGCCCAGCGGTCCTCGAGGCCCCGGGAAACGCCGCGTCGGACGAGGACGCGGACGCGCTCGCTGCGGGTCCCGCCCCCGAGCCGCCGGAGGCCTTGCTCTGGCAGCCGGCGGCCAGAGCAAGGACGGTGACCAGGGTCACCGTACGGAGCACTCCTGGTCGTGGCACAGGTTGGACGCTACCGCGTTCGTGGTGCGGGGTCGGGCGGCCTTAGCCGGCCACGGCGTCTGCGCCGAGATAGTCGATGAACTTCGCCCGCAGCAACGGCTCGGCATCCCCGAGCTCGTCCATGTGGCCGCCGAACAGCTCGTGGGCGGCCTGCACGGTCTCGATCAGGCTTCCGGTGAGGTTGCCCAGCGAACCGTCCTCGCTGGCAAGGGCGCCCGACTCGGGCAGGTGCTTGACCACGTCCCAGAAGAAGCCGAGGTCGTGCTTGTGCTCGGCGAGCTTGAACGCCCGCTGGCGCAGCTCCTCGGTGCTGAGGGCGTCGAGCGCGGCGAAGGTCTCAGGGCTGATCGGAGTGTCGGTCATGACGACCAGATTGCCAGACCGCTCCTCGTTGTACGCACTGCCCTGCGGTCACGGCGTGGGCGGCCGCTCGTCTCCCCCGTGCAGGTCACGCAGCGGGTCCCACTCGCGGGGCGGCCGATTGTCGTCCCCCGGCGGCACGTCGGGACGCCGGCAGGCGCGTTCGAGCAGCAGTGCCGCCAGCACCAGCAGGACTGCCGCAGCCACCCCGAACCCGCTGGCGACCGCGTCGTGCCCGGACACCCGCAGGTCGATGTGCTGCACCGAGTAGGCCAGCATGCCGGCGTAGCCACCGGTCATCAGCGCACCCCCCAGGCCACTGGCCTTGGCTAGCGCCGCCAACCGGGCGACCGCCAGCGGCTCGACCGGCCGGGTGCCGGGGCGGCCGGCCAGCCGGGCCCTGGTCGAGGCCGCTGACACCCCTTCGGCCACGGCGAGGAACACCAGGCTGACCGGGGCATAGGTCGGCACCCGCGGCAGCGAGCCGTAGCTGATGTCGACGATCAGGAAGACCAGCAGGGCAGTCACCGCGGCCACCAGGACGAGCCAGCGCACGCTGGTCGGCTTCATCGCAGCACCCCAGCCGGTGCAAGCAGCGCAAGGTCCGGCCGCTTGCGCACGCCGGCGTCCGGCCGGGCGGCCGCCAGCGCGTCGAGCCGGCCGATGCCCGGCAGGGCCGCATCGGGGTCCACCTCGAGCCACGGCTGGACCACGAAGCCGCGCTCGTACGCGCGCGGGTGCGGCAGGGTCAGCGCCGGATGGGCGGACCTCAGGTCGTCGAAGGCGATCAGGTCGAGGTCGAGGGTGCGCGGGCCCCAACGCTCGTCGCGCACCCGGCCGCAGGCGTCCTCGACGACGTGGAACAGGCCGAGCGTCGTACGGGGGCCGAAGGGCACCTCGGCGAGGCCGACCGCGTTGAGGAAGGGCGGTTGGCCCTCGGGGCCACCGACCGGCTCCGTGACGTAGACCGAGGAGACCGCCGTCAGCAACCACTCGTCATGCGCGGCAAGCAAGTTCAGCGCCCGGCACAGCATCGCGTGCGGGTCCCCGAGGTTGGCTCCGAGGGCGAAGACGACACGGCTCATGGGGAACGCCTCCGACGTACGGTCACTGCGACATCACTGAAGGACAAGGGGATCGGGGCCTGCGGCTTGTGCACCGTCACCTCTGCCTCGTCGACGCGTTGGTCGTCCAGGCAGACGGCGACCAGGCGGGCCGCCAGGGTCTCGAGCAGGTCGACCGGCTCGCCCTCGACGACCGCAGCGAGGGCCTTGGCCAGGGCGCCGTAGTCGACCGTGTCGGACAGGGCGTCAGTCGATGCCGCCTTGCGGGTGTCGAGCATCAGCAACGCATCCACGACGAAGGTCTGCCCCTCGCGTCGCTCATCGGGGTAGACGCCGTGCCGGCCGTGGCAGGCGAGGCCGCGCAGGGCGATCACGTCGTTCACGGGTTGCTCCGTTCGTGCGCCCGTACGGCCTGCGCGACCAGTACGGCGTCGGCAGCGGGTTGCGCCTCGTGCACGCGGACGGCCCAGGCCCCTGCGTGGGCGGCCAGGGCGGTCACGGCGGTGGTGGCGTCCTCGCGCTCGTCGACCGGGCGCGGCACGTCGGGGTCGGTGGCGACCAGCCGGCCGAGGAACGCCTTGCGGGACGCCCCGACCATCACCGGGCGGCCCAGCTCGAGCAGCGCGGGAAGCTGGGCCAGCAGGGTCCAGTTGTGCTCAGCCGTCTTGGCGAAGCCGATCCCCGGGTCGAGGACGATCTGGTCGAGCGACACGCCGGCAGCGACCACCGCCTCGACCCGCTGCTCGAGCTCGGCCAGCACCTCGGCGACCACGTCGCGGTAGACCGCGTGCTCCTGCATCGTCTCGCTGTGGCCGCGCCAGTGCATGAGCACGTACGGGACACCGGCTTCGGCCACGAGCTTGGGCAGCTCGGGGTCGGCGAGGCCGCCGGAGACGTCGTTGACGATGCGTGCGCCGGCCTCGAGAGCCGCCCGTGCGACCCCGGAACGCATGGTGTCGACACTGACGATCGCCCCAGCGGCCGCGAGGGCCTCGACCACGGGTAGGACCCGGCCGATCTCGGTCTGCTCCGAGACCCTGACCGCACCAGGTCGCGTCGACTCGCCGCCCACGTCGAGGACGTCCGCGCCGGCGCTGAGCATGGCCAGCCCGTGCCGTACGGCCGCGGCGGCATCCGCGTGCTGGCCGCCGTCGGAGAAGGAGTCGGGCGTGACGTTGATGATGGCGAAGACCCGGCACCTGTCGAGGACCGGGAAGCCGGCGAGCGCGGTCATGCCGACCCGCTGCCGACCAGCCGGCGGACGAACCGCAGGTGTGGCCGGGGCCAGACGATGAACGCCTCGGCCTCGAGGGCGGCAATCGCGATCCGGGGCACGTCACGCACGGTGGGATAGCAGACGAACCGTGGTTCCCAGTCCGGGCTGAACTTCGCGTTGAACCGATAGAGCGACTCGATCTGGAACCACCGGGAGACGAAGACCAGGAACGAGCGCCAGACACGGAGCACCGGACCTGCGCCGAGCTTGCCGCCGCGCTCCATCGCCGAGCGGAACACCGCGAAGTTGAGCGACACCCGCTGGATGCCCATCTCCGGCGCGGCTTTCAGGGCAGCCGTGATGAGCATCTCGTTGAGGCCGGGCTCGGCAGTACGGTCGCGGACCATCAGGTCGAGGGACAGCCCGTCGCTCCCCCAGGGCACGAAGTGCAGCAGTGCCCGCAACCGTCCGTCCTTGAACGCCATCACCGCGACGCAGTTGCCGTCGGCGGGATCACCGAAACGCCCGAGGGCCATGGAGAACCCGCGCTCGGTCTCCGTGCCGCGCCAGGAGTGGGCCTGCTCGCGGAGCTGGGCGCAGTCGACCTCGCCCAGGTCACCGACCCGGCGGACCGTGGTGGTGTAGCCCGCCCGCTCGACCCGGCTCACCATCTGGCGGACGTTGCGCATCTGCCGGCCCTGCAAGGAAAACCGGCACACCTCGACGACCGCCTCGTCGCCGAGCTCGAGGGCGTCCATCCCGCTCTCGCGGGTCCAGACCTCACCGCCGACCTCGCTGCAGCCCATCACCGCCGGCACCCAGGCATGCCGGTCGGCCTCCTCGAGGAAACGGCGGATGGCACCCGGCCACGCCTCCGGGTCGCCGATGGGGTCACCACTGGCCAGCATCACGCCGGAGACGACCCGATAGGCGATCGCGGCCTTGCCGGAGGTCGACCAGAGCACGCTCTTGTCCCGGCGCAGGGCAAAGTAGCCGAGCGAGTCGCGGGCGCCCTGCTTGTCGAGCAGGTCACGCAGCCTGGACTCGTCCTCGGGCCCCAGCAGGCCGGGCGGCTCGGGGGTGCGCAGGCCGAGGTAGGCCGTCACCACGGCGAGCAGTATCCCCAGGGCGAGCGTCACATCGGCGACGACGTCCTGGAACTGCTCGTGCGCGAACCGCAGCGGCCCGGCGATGCCCACCATCCCGAGCCAGACCTGCTGCAGCACCTGCCAGGTCGTGTGCGATCCGACCACGGCTTCGAGCTGGGTGATGATCAGGACATAGCCGACCGCGGTGTTGACGACGAACAGCCCGACGAAGGCCCCCAGGGCACTCCATCTCGTACGCGGGTCGCCGACCGCGTAGAAGTCACGCCGGTAGTAGACCAGCGCCGCCAGGAGGAGCAGGGCGACAGTGGCCTCCTCGTAGTCAAGGCCCTTGACGAGGTGGAACAGCACACTGGCGACCAGCAACAGCGAAGCGGCCTGCCAGGCCCGGCGCTTGCGGTGCCGGAGCCCCTTGGCCAGCATCAGCAGCAGCAGCCCGGTGACCACGGTGGCGGCGGCGGCGGAGCGGGTCAGCGCCCCGGGGACGACCTTGCTGAGCTCGACCAGCCGGCTGTGGAACGGCCGGGTCAGCGCACTCGCCAGGTCGACCAGCCCGATGAAGGCGGCGAGGAACGCAGCCAGCCTGGGCACCCAGGGGTGCCGGGTCCGCCGCTCGCTGAACGGGAGCCAGCGGTCGAGGCCCTCGGGGACCCCGAGCGGGTTGAGGTCCAGCGCTTCGCTGCCCACCGCGGACCGTCCGGCGACCGGCGTGTCCATGGCCGCGTTCACCGCCCGATGATGAGACTCATCGCCTCGGCACGGGTGGAGGGCGAGTCCCGGAAGGCCCCCCGCACCGCCGAGGTGACCGTACGCGAACCCGGCTTGCGTACCCCTCGCATGGACATGCACAGATGCTCGGCCTCGACGACGACGATGACGCCGCGCGGGGTGAGCCGGTCGTTGATGGCATCGGCCACCTGGCTGGTCAGCCGCTCCTGGACCTGCGGCCGGCGGGCGAAGACATCGACCAGCCGGGCCAGCTTGGACAAGCCGGTGATGTGCCCGGACTCGTTGGGGATGTAGCCCACGTGCGCCACCCCGTGGAACGGCAGCAGGTGGTGCTCGCAGACCGAGTAGACGGCGATGTCCTTGACCAGCACCAGCTCGTCATGGCACTCGTCGAACGTCTGCGCCAGCACCTCGCCGGGGTCGGAGCCCAGGCCGGCGAACATCTCCTCGTACGCCCCGGCGACCCGGGCCGGCGTCTGGAGCAGGCCGGGCCGGGCCGGGTCCTCACCGATGGCGAGCAGCAGCTCGCGTACGGCCCGTTCGACCCGCGCGCCATCGAAACCGGTGGAGGGGGCGGCCAGGACAGGTCCAGCGACCTCGCCCGACCGCAGCTCGGCAACCATCGCTAGACCGAGACCATGCGGCTAGCTGCCGGGCTGCGAGCTCGGCGGCTCGGTGGTCGGCACCGGGCCCGGGGCGGGCGGCGGCGGGCTGGCCGGGACGCCGAGGCCGCTCCCGTAGCCGTTCGAGCCGCTGGACGGTTTGCCGAGGCCGACACCGTTGGTGTCACCGGTCAGCTCGCGGACGTCGGACGGGCCGAGCAGGGCCAGCTCGCGCGGCGTGAGCACCGGCGGCTGGTCGGACGGCTTGCGCTTGCCCCAGCCGGTGTAGGACGCCTGCAACGGCCGCCGCTCGATGGGGGCGAAGATCGCGAGGACCTCGTCCTTGGTCAGCGTCTCCTTGTCCATCAGCTTGAGCACCAGGTCGTCGAGGACGTCGCGGTACTGGACCAGGATCTCCCAGGCCACGTCGTGCGCCGACTCGATCAGCCCGCGCACCTCGTCGTCGATCGCCGCTGCGATCTGCTCGGAGTAGTCGCGCTGGTGGCCCATGTCACGGCCGAGGAACACCTCGCCGTCACCGGTGCCGAACTTGCGGGCGCCGAGCCGGTCGCTCATGCCGTACTCGGTGATCATCGCCCGCGAGATCTGGGTGGCCTTCTCGATGTCGTTGGAGGCACCGGTGGTGGGCTCGTGGAAGACCAGCTCCTCGGCGGTGCGGCCACCGAGCAGCATCGCGAGCTGGTCGACCATCTCGGAGCGGGTGGTGAGGAACTTGTCCTCGGTCGGCAGCGTCATCGTGTAGCCCAGGGCCCGGCCGCGCGGCAGGATCGTCACCTTGTGCACCGGGTCGCTGTTGGGCAGCGCGTGCGCGACGAGGGCATGGCCGCCCTCGTGGTAGGCGATGATCTTCTTTTCCTTATCCGACATGACCCGGCTCTTGCGCTCGGGGCCGGCCATGACCCGGTCGATCGACTCCTCGAGGGTCTTGCCGTCGATCTCGTGCCGGTCCATCCGAGCGGTGAGCAGCGCGGCCTCGTTGATGACGTTGGCCAGGTCGGCACCGGTGAAGCCGGGGGTGCGCCGGGCGATGACGTCGAGGTCGACGTCGGCTGCCAACGGCTTGCCCTTGGCGTGCACGGCGAGGATGCCCTTGCGGCCCTCAAGGTCGGGGCGGTCGACGACGATCTGCCGGTCGAACCGGCCGGGGCGCAGCAGAGCGGGGTCGAGGATGTCCGGCCGGTTGGTCGCGGCGATCAAGATGACGCCGCCTTTGACGTCGAAGCCGTCCATCTCGACGAGCAGCTGGTTGAGGGTCTGCTCGCGCTCGTCATGGCCACCGCCGAGACCGGCACCGCGGTGCCGGCCGACGGCGTCGATCTCGTCGATGAAGATGATCGCCGGGGCGTTGGTCTTGGCCTGCTCGAAGAGGTCGCGCACACGGGAGGCGCCGACGCCGACGAACATCTCGACGAAGTCCGAGCCGGAGATCGAGTAGAACGGCACGCCGGCCTCACCGGCGACGGCTCGGGCGAGCAGGGTCTTGCCGGTGCCGGGAGGCCCGTACAGCAGGACGCCCTTGGGGATCTTGGCGCCGACGGCCTGGAACTTGGCCGGGTTCTCCAGGAACTCCTTGATCTCCTGGAGCTCCTCGATCGCCTCGTCAGCACCGGCGACGTCGGCGAACGTGGTCTTGGGGGTCTCCTTGGTGACCAGCTTGGCCTTGGCCTTGCCGAAGTTCATCACCCGGGAGCCGCCGCCCTGCATCTGGTTCATGAAGAACAGCAGCAGGCCCACGACCACGATGATCGGGAAGATCGAGAAGAACAGCGTGGACAGGATGGAGTCGTGGGTGACCGTCGTGGTGTAGTCACACGCGGTCGGCTTGCAGTCCTTCTGGATCTCTTGCAGGATCAGCGTGTCCCCGTGCACGGGGTAGGAGGCCTGCACCTCGCTCTTGTCGGTGAGCTTGAGGACGACCTGCTGTTCCTTGTCCTTGATGGTCGCCTTGACCACCTGCCCCTTGGCCAGGTAGGTCATGACCTGCGAGGTCGAGACCGGCTTGGGAGCATTGCCGACGCTGACGACCTTGATCAGGAAGAGGCCGACGACGGCGAGCACGATGACCCACACGAACGGCCCGCGGAAGTAGCGCTTGAGATCCATTGACTCGGGGTCGCCGCTGGGACGCCCCGTCCCTCCTGCCACTGGTCACGGGATCACCTGGCGGTGACCCCCGGTCGAACGCACAGGCCCTGGGTCTGTCACCGCAGGAATGTCGAGTGCGACGGTACACCGCGCGACCGCCGGACGCCGATCCGGTGACCACGCTTGCAGGGGGCCAACGTACGCGGCGCTGAGCGTGTTCCTCCCCCCGGCGACGCGCGGCGGCGTCTTCTCAGCCGACGCTCAGGAAAGCGGGGTCAGCTGCTGTAGATCGCCGGCTTGAGCGTGCCGACGTACGGAAGGTTGCGGTAGCGCTCGGCGTAGTCCAGTCCGTAGCCCACGACGAACTCGTTGGGGATGTCGAAACCCATGTAGCGGACCGGGACGTCGACCTTGGCCGCCTCCGGCTTGCGCAGCATCGCCAGCACCTCGACCGACTCCGGGCCGCGCGAGCGCAGGTTGCGCAGCAGCCAGGACAGGGTCAGCCCCGAGTCGATGATGTCCTCGACGACGACGACCTCCTTGCCGGTGATGTCCTTGTCGAGGTCCTTGAGAATGCGTACGACGCCGGAGGACCGCGTGCCCGACCCGTACGACGAGACGGCCATGAAGTCGAGCTGCACCGGCAGGGTGATCGCCCTGGCCAGGTCGGCCATGACCATGCACGCGCCCTTGAGCACGCCCACCAGAAGCAGCTCACGGCCGGCGTAGTCGGCGTCGATCGTCGCCGCCAGCTCCTTGATCTTGGCCTGGATCTCCTCGGCGGAGATCAGTGTCGCCTCGATGTCGTCGTCGAGCACCCGGGCAGCTCCTTGTCAGGCAGGGTCGTGCGGCGGTCCGGTCAGGGGATGACCAGCAGGAGCCTGCCACAGTCGCGTACGGCGCCGTACGGCCCGGGTAGTGCGACCGGTCCTTGGCCGTGCCAGTCGGTCACCAGCCGGTCGAGCTCGCGCACGTGGGCCGCGGTGAGCGAGCCGGCCGGCGCGCCCGCCCGCACCGCCGCTGCGCGCAGGACCCGGGACCGGATCGCCGACGGCAGCGGCAGCAGGACCTCGACGCTCAGGCCGCCGACCTCGTCGGTCGCGGCGGCCAACGCCTGCGTCGCCCAGCCCTCGAGGGCGTCGGCGTCCTCGCTGAGCTGCGCCGCGGTACGGGCCAGTGCCTCGGCCACGCCCGGGCCGATCGCGGCCTCGAGCTCCGGCAGCGCCTGCGCCCGTACGCGTACCCGGGCGTAGGCGGGATCGTGGTTCATCGGGTCCTGCCAGGGGGTCAGCCCCAGCGCCGCGCAGGCGTCGAGCGTCTGCTGCCGGCGCACTCCCAGCAGCGGCCGGCGCAGGAGCCCGGCGGTCGCGGGCATGCCGGCGAGGGACCGGGCGCCGGAGCCGCGGGCCAGCCCGAGCAGCACCGTCTCGGCCTGGTCGTCGAGGGTGTGGCCGAGCAGGATCGCGCTCGCCTGGACTCGCTCGGCGGCGCTGTGCAGAGCCTCGTACCGTGCCGTGCGGGCCGCCGCCTCCGGCCCGCCAGACCCGGTCACCGCAACAACTGCAATCCGCGCGGCCACGCCGAGCGTCGCCGCTTGCGCAACCACCGCCGCCGCTTGCTCAGCCGACCCGCCTTGCAGCCCGTGGTCGACGGTGACCGCCACGGGCCGGAGGCCCAGCTTGGGCGCCTCGAACGCAACCGCTGACAGCAGCGCCAGGGAGTCGGCTCCGCCACTGACCGCCACGACGACGGTGCCGGAGAGCTCCCGCAGGCACCGGCGTACGGCCAGCCTGGTGGCGGCGACTGCGGGCGCCGGGCCGGTCATGCTCTAGCCCGGGTCAGGGACGTGCGACGTGTCCCCGAGAACCCTGGTGATCCAGGCCTGCGGGTCGGTGATGTCCTTGCGGGTGGGCAGGGTCTCAGCCGAGGTCCAGATCCGGTTGAACTGCTCCATCCCGACCTGCTCGACCACGGTGCGGACGAACACGTGACCCTCGGCGTACTGCCGCATCTTGGCGTCGAGACCGAGCAGCTGCCGCACCGCGCGGTCGAAAGGCGTCATCTGCTTGCGTCGTTCGTCGAAAACCTTGCGGATCTTGACGACGCTCGGCACCACCTGAGGACCGACCGCATCCATGACGTACTCCGCATGACCCTCGACCAGCGTCATGACAGCCGTCAGCCGATCCAGGATCTTGCGCTGTTCGGGGGTCTGGATGGCCTCCATCAGGCTCACCGACTCGTCGCCGCGGATGGCTTCGGCCACGCTGCCGAGGGCACCGAGCAGCCGTTTGAGGATCGCGGCCGCGTCGAGCTCGGCTGAGTCGAGGTAGCCGGTGATCTCGGACTGCAGGTGGTCCCGCAGCCACGGAACGGCGGTGAACTGTGCCTTGTGGGTGACCTCGTGCAGGCAGACCCACAACCGGAAGTCCCGCGGGTCGACGTTCATCCCGCGCTCGGCCGCGACGATGTTGGGCGCCACCAGGGTCAGCCGGCCCTGACCGGCGCCGGCGGGCAGGAAGATCTCGTACTGTCCGAGGATCTTGCCGGCGAGATAGCTGAGGATCAGCCCGACCTGGGCGCCGCTGAGCTTGGCACTGACGGCCCGGGTCATCGGTCCCGGCTGGCCGCGCTTGGCGGCGAGCTTCTCGACCACGGGCGCAAGCAGCACCTGGAACCCCTGCACGTTGGCCGCCGCCCAGCCCGGCCGGTCGACCACCACGACCTTGCCCGGGTCGCCGACGGGGGTCAGCCCGGTGAACGCGCGGACGTGCTCCTCCGCCTCCAGCGCGAGCCGGCGCAGGTCGGCCACGACGGCACGAGCCTCCTCGGCGGTGACCTTGGGGCCGGGCTTGACCAGCTTGGCCGCGGTGGCGACCGCGACGTCCCAGTCGACCAGGGCCGGCGGCTTGGCGATCGGGTCAGCGGTCATGGGACGAGCCTACGTCCGCAGCCCGTACGAGCGCCGCCCGGCCGGCTCACGATCGCGGCATTCCTGCCGATACCTTCGGGTGAGGCTTGGCAGGATGCTGGGCACCGGGCACACACCAGTCCCCCTGGAGAACCGATGGCCGAGACCCGGCCGGCTCCCGTCAGCTCCGCTGACGCTGCCCCTGAGGCGGGCAGCATGGAGTCGCTGCTGCTCGCCCTGTGGGACTGCAAGGGCTCCGACCTGCTGATCACGCCCGGAACGCCGCCAATCGTGCGCATCGACGGAGACCTGGTCCGGCTCCCCGCCTGGGCCCCGCTGCTGCCCGCAGAGACGGAGCAGCTCCTGCACAGCATCCTGTCGGGGCGGCAGCTCGAGGAGTTCAACACCCGCAAGGAGCTCGACTTCTCCTTCAGCTGGCGCGACCAGGCCCGATTCCGGGTCAACGCGTTCCGCCAGCGCGGCAGTGTGGCGATCGCGCTGCGGATGATCCCGTACGCGCTGCCGGACTTCGACGACCTGCGCCTGCCCGAGGTCGTACGGTCGCTCACCCAGCTCCCCCAGGGCCTCGTCCTGGTCACCGGCGCGACCGGGTCCGGCAAGTCCACGACGCTGGCCTCGATGATCGACGCGATCAACTCGACCCGGCCGTGCCACATCCTGACCATCGAGGACCCGATCGAGTACGTCCACCGGCACAAGGTCGCGGCGGTCAACCAGCGGGAAGTCGGCGAGGACACGGAGTCGTTCGGCCGCGGGCTGCGCTCGGCGCTGCGGGAGGACCCGGACGTGCTGCTGATCGGCGAGATGCGCGACCTCGAGACGATCCAGACGGCGCTGACCATCGCCGAGACCGGGCACCTGGTGTTCGCGACCCTGCACACCAACGACTCAGGGCAGGCGATCGACCGGATCGTCGACGTCTTCCCCGGCGACGCCCAGGCGCAGATCCGGGTGCAGCTGGCCAACGCCCTGCAGGCTGTGGTCTACCAGCGGCTGCTGCCCCGTGTCGGCGGCGGCCGGGTGGCGGCGTTCGAGGTGATGCTGGCGTCCTCCGCGGTGCGCAACCTGATCCGCGAGGGCAAGACCCGGCAGCTGCGCAACGCCATGGCGACGGCCACCCGCGAGGGCATGCAGACGATCGAGATGTCGCTGACCGAGCTGGTGATGTCCGGTGTCGTCCCGTACGAGGACGCCGCTGCTGCCTCGCTGTACCCGCACGAGGTCGGCCGCCCCGCCTGAACCAATCCCCCGCAGTACTGCACAGCGGGCCCTTGAACGCCCGATCCGCAGTGCTGCATCGGGGGGCGGACGTGGGTGAAACGATCTTGGAGTTTTCGTTCCCATTCGGCGCGGATGGGACCGCAAAGTCCAAGATCGTTTCGAGCAGCGGGTGGTTTAGAGGTGGCTGGCGGCCAGGGCGCGTACGGCCCGGTCGATCGCGTCGTTGGCGGAGCGGAGGGCGGCCTTGGGCCCGGAGAGGATGAACGCGAACGTCACCAGGTGACCGCCGGCGTCGGTGACCCAGCCGCTCAGCGCCCGTGCCCCGTCGAGCCCGCCGGTCTTGGCGTGGACCAGCCCGTGGGTGCCGCACAGGCGGTGGACGAGCGTGCCGTCCACGCAGCCGGTCGGCACCCCGGCGAACATCAGCGGCCCGATCGTCCTGTCGGCCCTCACCGCCTCGAGCCAGCCCACCTCGCCGTTGGCGCTCTGCCGGTCGTCGGTGGAGAGCCCCGAGCCGTCGACCATGTTGCCGCCGAGCCGTACGCCCAAGGCTGCGGCGACGGAGCGGATGACCTTGACCCCGCCGAGCTGAGTCCCGTGGCCGCGGGCCGCCCCGATGTCCTCCAGCAGCATCTCTGCGTAGAAGTTGTCCGACCGCTTGAGCATGTCGCGCACGATGGTGGACAGCGGGTGGGAAGAGGTGCTGGCGAGCGGACGTGGTGCGACGGCGGGCCGGCCGACGCTGACGTGGCCGGTCACCGAGATGCCGGCCCTTCTGAGCGCCCGCTGCAGGGCCTGCAGGTTGCCCACCGTGGGGTTGGCCTTGTAGCTGGGGTCGAGCCGCCAGTTGTTCTTGTCGACCGCGAAGGCCGACAGCGGACCGGGATCGCCGGCGTCCAGCGTCGTCGTGCCCCGTGGCGCGAACCGGACCCGGCTGAACATCGTGTCGTCGAGCAGGATGCCGCCGGTGACGGCCCGTACGCCCGACTTGCGCAGCTGCGCTGCCAGGTAGGCCAGTCCGGCGGCGGACAGGGTCGGGTCGCCCCCGGCGGTGACGACCAGCCGGCCATGGATGACGCCGTGCGGGTCGGCGGCGACGGTCGAGCCGATCCTGGTCACGAAGCGATGGCCGGGGCCGAGGACGCGCAAGGCGGTGTAGCCGGTGAGCAGCTTCTCCGTCGACGCCGGGTTGAGCGCCAGCGACGCCGAGTGCGTGAACACGGTCCCCCTGCCCGCGACATCGACGCGTACGGACATTGCCGTGGCCCCGCTGGCGGACAGCTTGGCGGCCAGCGTCGCGCCGAGCGCGGAGACCGACGAGGACGCCGACGCCGGCGGCGCGGCGGCGATGACCAGGGCGGAGGCGGCGAGGACGGCGGCGGTGCGGCGCATGTGGGTCCGATCGGCTGCGGGGGGACGTCCCGATCACTCAACCAGAAACGGCCGCCACGAGGGGGCGTTCCGGCCCATTTGTTGGGCACGTCGCGAACACAGAAAAGGGCCCGGCCGAAGCCGGGCCCTTTTCTTTAAGTTCAGATCACGGCGCGCAGCTGGCTGTGGCGCCGGCAGCGTTCCGGGTGACGGTGTACGAGGCACCACCGGTGACGGTGTACCAGCTGGGGACGCTGCCCAGGAACCCGGACGACTTGAGCACCGAGTCGGCCACGTAGGTCTTGTTCTGGGCGAAGTAGGCCTCCTCAGCGGTGATGAGGGTCGACTTCTCCGTCACGCAGGCCGCGGCCTGACCGTTGTTCGTGATGCCGGCGACCGAGAAGACCACGATGCCGGCAAGAATGCCGAGAATGGCGATGACGACGAGGAGCTCAACGAGCGTGAAGCCCTCGTCCTCCTTCATCTGGCGGATCTTGGCGAGCATGTGTCCTACTTTCGAGGCAACAAAGAATGAATGGGTTATCTGGAGAGATAATCGACTCGATGACCGCAGGGTTGATGAAGCGTGCTGACCAACTTGGTATGACCCGATGGGGCTACAAGATCGCGCAGGTGATGGTCATTGCAGGCTCCAGGTCAGCACCTTCGGGATGGTCCCGTCAGAAGAGCCGGAGGCGTCGCTGAACGTGACCTCCGAGCGCAGCACGTCGGCTCCGCCGACGGACGCCGTGAACACGACATCCCGCGGTGTCGTGGTCGTGGCCACGGTCGGAATGGCCACGTGCGGTCCCGTGTAGCCGACGGCCGGTGTGGCGAGGCCGAGGTAGACCTCGCGGGCGATGATGCCGCGGTCCACGATGTCGTCGGCCACGCCGGTCTGGGCCAAGCTGACCGCGGCCTTCGGCGCGTACACCGTGCCGTGGACGGCCATCACCGGCCGGTCGGTGGTGAGCGGGGCTGCGACCGCCCAGACCGCGTCGGTGCCGGCCGAGCCGAAGACGTACGGGTGGGCGGCCACGACCCCGGCCGGCGCCCGCAGCGGGAACGTGTAGCCGACGACGAACTCGATCCCGTCGATGAAGGCGGTCGCCCCGGTCACCGAGTAGACCCAGCCCATGCCGTTGACCTCGGCAGTCGGTGACGCGGCGGTCAGCGGGATGGTGATGTCCGTCTCGGTGAGGACGCTGTACGTCGGCCCGGCACAACCTGCGGTGCAGTCGTGCACGGTCTTCGTGATGGCCGCCGTGCCGGTCGGCGGCTTGAAGGTCAGCGTCGACTTTCCGGTGCCGGTCAGAGTCTCGAACACCTTGGCCGTCAACGAGGTGATCGTCGCCGTGGAGGGGATCTGGGCGGTCGGGACGGTGTACTGGTTCGCTGCCTCGGTCAGGGTCGAGGGCACCGTGTTGTTGGCGGTGACGTTGGCCAGCAGGCCCGAGCCCATCACCGAGCCGTTCTGGGCATTCGTCCAGGCCGCACCACCCGCCGCGGTGGTGTCCGTGGTGTTCGAGCCGGCGATGACGTTGGCGGAGCTGCCCGCGATCGTGGTGTTGGCTGAGGGGCTCCAGACGGCCAGGTGCTGGGCGGAGGCGCTGACGGTGTAGGCGCACAGCTGGACGTGCCCCTTGGCGAGGGTGAAGCGACTGTCGTTGCCGAAGACGAACAGCACCCCGGGCTGGCCCGGGTCGCAGGCACTCGTCGCCGCCGTTGCATCGGAGGACGGATAGGGCAGCTGCGCCGCCCCGGTGGCGACATACGTCGTCGGGTCCCAACCCGTGTAGGCCCCACCGACGATGTCAGCGTTGGCATCGTTCAGCGTCCAGTCATGTGTCGAGCCCGTGCCGGTCGTGTCCAGGAAGTCAAAGTAGTAGATGCCGGGCTTGAAGTAGAACGCACCGCCCGCGCAGCTGGTGAGCAGCGAGTTGATGCCGGTGAGGTTGGTGTACATGCCAGGTTGGAACGTCGCGACCTTGTTGGCGTTGCAGGTCGGCAGTGCGGTGTTCAGGGTCGAGCCGAACGTCTGCAAGGTGCCGGCGTAGGTGGACATGTCCACGCTCGGTGCGTAGCCCGGGTCGGTGGCCACGGCCGCGGCACAGCTCGGCGCGGGAGCGACAACGCCGGTGCCGGTGCAGGCCTCGGCCTTGACCGGGGAGTACGCGGCGGGCGCGGCGGTCAAGGTGCTCCCCGTCCCCTCGGCCAGCGTGTGGGCCACCGAGATCGGACCCTGGACGCGGGCGACCGAAGCGTTGAGCATCGTCAGGCCCTCCGCGGTGTCCACAGCGACGGTCGGGGCGAGGATGGCGTTGGCGGGCGTCGAGGCGTTGCCGGGGAACGGCGAGGTGGAGGTCCCGGAGCCGGCTCGGCCGGTGCATTTCACGTCGACCTGTCCGCTGCCGTTGACTGCGCCGGCAGGGAGGGAGAAGCAGGTGCTGTTGTAGCCGGCCACCCCGACCGCCGGCTGGCTGCGGGCGGCGTTGATGGCGCCGTCGACGGCCCCATCGGCGCTGTACGTGGCAGCGGCCCGGTCCCGTACGACGGTGGTGGTCCTGAGGTTGGTCGTGGCCAGGCCCAGGATCGTGCCGACCACCAGCCCGAACAGCCCCAGAAAGGCCAGAGCCAGGATGAGTACGGTGCCGTCGTCGTCGCGGGATTGCCTGCACAGCTTGGCGATCATCGGGTCAGCCCCTCGTCGACCCAGGTGCCTGCCGCGTCCGCGACGGTGAGCTTTGCCCCGGCAGCGGTGGCACAGGCCGCTGCTGCGAACGTCGTGCTCGTGCAAGCGAGGTTGCTGCTGACCGCGCCATGGACCGCGACCACGGACAGCATCGTGGCTCCGGTGCAGATGTTGCGGATCAGCTGCCTCTCGCCGCCGACGGTCGCCGACACGTAGGTCACCACCCTGCTGGTGGAGGTCGCAGCGGAGTCGACGTCGGTCCAGCTCAACCGGCCGACGAGCGTCTGCCCGCTCGACAGGCAGGTGGTCGTGTCGACGGAGGTCTGGTCGGCGATCGTGACCGCCGATTGCACGTCGGAGGTGAAGAAGCCGGCCAGCTCCTGACGGTTGTGCGAGGCCGCGAGCTGACTGGACGTGGACGAGGTCATCTTGAGCCCCAGCACGATCGCGCCCGCCATGGCCGGGGCGACGATGCCGAGGACCGTGATCGAGATCAGCAGCTCGGGCAGGGTGAATCCGTCGTCCAGCCGGCTCATGGCGCCCGCTTGACGACGTCGAGGGTCTCGGTGTCCCTGCCGTCGGCCGAGGCCAGGATGAGGTGCACGCCAGCCAGGCCGCTGTCGACCGCGGGGCAGCCGGCGGTGAAGCCCGCACCGTTCCAGTACGTCGTGCTGAGCGAGGCCGTCCATCCGGCCGGGACCGCGAAACCTGCGGCGGTGTAGGACGCCGGGCAGACCTGGTACGGCAGCGCGGAGACCACCTCGGCGTACTGCCGGATGTAGTTGGCTCCGTCCGCCTGGCGGGTGTGGTTGGTGGCACTGGTCTGGAAGGTGAACATGCCGCCGAGGAACGCGACGAAGGTGATGCCCAGCAGGGCGATCGAGATGACCAGCTCGATCAGCGTCACGCCCTCGTCGCTGCGGCGCCTGCGCGCCGGCGTCATTTCGTGGCGCCGTGCGCGTTGAAGATGCCGTACATCGCGGAGACGAGGGCGATAGCGACGAAGCCGACGATGACGCCCATGACGATCAGGATCGCCGGCTCGAACAGGGAAGTGAGTCGTTTGAGCTTGTCGTCGACCTCGCGCTCGTAGTAGCGGGCAGCCGCCTCCAGCTGGGCGTCGATCGAGCCGGTGTCCTCGCCCACCTTGAGCATCTGGCGGGCGGCAGGCGGAAAGAGCGCCGTACGACCCAGCGGGCCGGCCAGCCCCTCGCCGCGCATGATGCCCTCGCGCGCCTCGCCCAGAGCCCGCTCGACCACGAGGTTGTTCATCGCCTGCGCGCCGACGGTCATCGCCTCCGGCAGCGACACCCCGGCCTGGAGCATCGAGCTGAGCACCCGGCAGAAGCGCTCGACCATGGCGAAGCGGAGCAGCGGCCCCATCACGGGTGTGCGGAGGATCAGCCGGTCGATCGTGTAGCGGGAACGCGGCTGCCGCCAGGCGAACGCCAGCCCGAATGCGGCAGCCGAACTCACCGCAACCAAAGCCCACCACCACTGGGTCAGGAAACTGGTCGAGCCGATCAGCATCCGCGTCGGCAGCGGCAGCTTGGTGTGAAAACCGTTGAAGAACACGGTGAATTTCGGCAGCACGTACGCCACGAGCAAGGTCACGACCCCGATCGACATCACGACGATGACTGCGGGATAGACACTGGCGGCCTTGATCTTGCTGCGGGCCTCGACGTCGCGCTCGAGGTAGCCGGCTACCCGCTCGAGGACGGTGTCGAGGTTGCCCGTCAGCTCGGCCGACCGCAACATGCTGCGGTAAGCCTTGGAGAAGACCTTGGGACTGCGTTCGAGGGCCGAGGAAAGGGTGTCACCGCGACGCAGCGAGTCCTCCATGTCGGCAATGGCCCGGCGCATCGTCGGGTTGGGGGTGTCCTCCTGCAGCAGGGCGAGCCCGTCCAGGATGGGGATGCCGGCCCTGACGAACGCCGCTAGCTGACGCGAGAACTGCATCAGCTCCTTGGGCTTCACCCGCTTGTCGAAGAACGACCCCTCGGCGGTGACCGGTGCCGGGGCAGCCGCCACCGGCTGGGTCCCGTACACGATGCCCTGGCTGTACGCACCCACGACGGGAGCGGGGTACGCGAGCAGCCCGGCGTCCTCGGCCGGCTGCTGCGGCGCGGCGGAGGGCTCCCCCTTCGCCCGGCGGCCGAACGGCGGGAGGCTCATAGGACGTAGATGCTGCGGACGACTTCGGCGATGGTGGTGACACCCTCGGCGACGAGGCGGACGGCTTCTGCGCGCATTGTGCGCATGCCCTGCTCCGCGGCGAGCTCGCGGACCTGCTCGTACGCCGCCCGCCCGGCGACCAGTGCCTTGATCTCCGGGGTGAGCCGGAGCAGCTCGTACACGCCGATCCGGCCCTGGTAGCCGGTGTTGGCGCAGAACATGCAGCCCTCGCCGCGCCACAACCCGGTCCTGGGCACGACACCGCCGGAGGAGCGGTAGAACGCCTTCTCCTCGGTGCTCGGCTGGTAGACGACCTTGCACTCCTCGCAGATCCGGCGGACCAGGCGCTGGCTGAGCACGCCGAGGACCGCCGAGCTGACGACGAACGGCTCGATCCCCATGTCCAGCAGGCGAAGTAGTGCCGAGACAGCGTCGGTCGAGTGCAGCGACGAGGCGACGAAGTGGCCGGTCAGCGCGGACTGAACGGCGATCGTCGCGGTCTCGGTGTCGCGGATCTCGCCGACCAGGATGACGTCCGGGTCCTGGCGCAGGATCGACTTGAGCCCGCTGGCGAAGGTGACCCCGGCCGCCTCGTTGATCTGGATCTGGTTGATGCTCGGGAAGGCGAACTCGACGGGGTCCTCGATCGTCATGATGTTGCGCTCGGGCGAGTTGAGCGCCGAGAGGGTCGCGTACAGGCTGGTGGTCTTGCCGCTGCCGGTGGGCCCTGCGCAGACGACCATGCCGAACGGTGAGCGGACCATGCTGTTGAGCTCGTCGAGCGTCCTGTCCGGCAGGCCGAGGTCGCTGAGCTGGTACATCGGCCGGCTCTTGTCCAGCAGCCGCAGCACGACCTTTTCTCCGGCGACGGTGCCCGTGGTGGCCACCCGGATGTCGATCGCCCGGCCGTCGACGGTCATCGCGACCTGGCCGTCCTGGGCCCGCCGGCGCTCGACGATGTTCATGCCCGCCAGGACCTTGAGCCGGCTGACCATCGCGCCGCCCATGCTGCCGGGCAGCGAGACGACCTCGTGCAGGACCCCGTCGATGCGGAACCGCACCCGTACGGTGGCACCCATCGGCTCGACGTGGACGTCGGACGCGCGGTCACGTAGCGCCTGGGCGAGCAGCAGGTTCACGACCTGCACGACGGGCGCGGCATCCGAGTTGACCGCTGCCTGGGTACCGACGGCCTCGCCGGCGGGGTTGGCCGCCTGGAACGCGGCGACGTGCTGCTGCAGCGCCGCGAGGGCGCGGTAGCCCCGGTCGGTGGCCCGCCGGATGTCGCTGGTGGAGGCGACGATCATCCGGATCGGTACGCCCGCCACCTGGTGCAGGTCCCGGCCGAGCTGGTCCGACGGGTCGGCCACGGCGACCTCGAGGATGCCGTCGACGAGCTTGAGGGGGACCACCGACAGACTGCGGGCGGTCCGTTCGGGGATCCGCGCGATCGCGGCCTCTTCGGGCGCCTCGCGGCGCAGGTCGACCACGGGGACGCCGAAATGCTCGCCGAGAGCCTCGGCGAGGTCACGCTCGTCGAGTGCGCCGAGCTCCACCAGCAGCTGGCCGAGCCGCTTGCCGGAGACCCGCTGCTGGACGAGTGCTTCGGACAGTTGCGCGGGGGTGAGCTGCTGCCGCTCGACGAGGATCTCGCCGAGCAGCCGCTTGCTGCCCTCCGCCGGGGCAACCTGCGCTCCCGTGTCCCTCGTACCCAGCCGCACGCTGCTCCTCCGCTCCGGTCGGCGCGGCCGGTCCCTTCGCTGCGCAGCACCGGAATCCGGGCATCGCAGGGCAGTCGGGACGCCAACGCCTCATCAGGGCTATCGGCGTGGGGGCCGGTTTCTTGACCCGTTTGGCGTAGTGCCGGCTAGCGACAGCCACAGCCGGCGAGTACGGCCGCGATCTTGTCCAGGGCGGCCTCTGCGTCCAGCGGCGAGGTGGACGGGACGTGGCCAGCGATGACGGCGAAGGCGAGCTGACGGCCCTCGGCGTCGACCACGACGCCCGCGAGTGAGGTGACGTGGGTGAGCGTGCCGGTCTTGGCCCGTACGGTGCCGACGCCGACGGCGGTGGCGGACGTCACGTAGCGGGTCGACAAGGTGCCGAGGAAGCCGGCGACCGGCAGTCCGGTGAGCACGGCGCGCAGCTCGGGGTGTGTCTTCGCGGAGGCGGCGACGAGCACCTTGACCAGGGCCGAGGCCTGCACGGTGTCGTTCGTCGAGAGGCCGCTGCCGTCGACCAGGTGCAGCGCGGCGGGGTCCACCCCCAGCGGGGCGAGCGCCAGGGCAATGCCCTGCGCCGACCCGGTGAACGTCGGCGGCTGGTGCTCCTTGAGGGCGACCTGGCGGGCGAGGGACTCGGCCAGGTCGTTGTCGCTGACCCGCAGCATCCGCTCGACCAGTGCCGAGACCGGCGCGGAGGAGACCTTGGCCAACGGCTTGGCATTGGCCGCACCGACGCCGGCGGTGACCGTGCCGGTGACCTTGACGCCGTCCTGGCTCAGCAGGGCCGCGAACTGCTGAGCCGCCGCCAGCGCGGGATCGCCGGACCGCGAGGTCCTGCCGGCCTGCCGACCCTCGTCGACCTCGAGCGCGCTGACCGGGGCCACGTTGCCGGCAGTGACGTAGGTCGGCTTCCAGCCCTCGGCCAGCGCCGGGTCGCCGTACAGGGTCGCGTCGTAGGCGACCGACACCTTCCTGCCCGCGAGCGCCTTGGCGGTCGCCTTGGCCAGCGCAGCCAGCGATGCGGCGACCGGGTAGGTGCCCGGCGCGTCGGCAGCCGCGCCGGCCAGCGTCGGGTCGCCGCCGCCGACGAGCACGATCTGGCCGGGTAGGGCTCCCTTGACCACGGTCGTCGAGAGGGTGGCCGACGGGCCGAGTGCACGCAGGGCTGCCGCGGCGGTGAGCAGCTTGGCCGTCGACGCCGGCGGCACCATGGTGCCGGCGCCGACCGAGGCCAGCGGCTGGCCGGTCAGGACGTCGACGACATCCACGGTCACGCCCGTGCCCAGTGCCGAGGCGCCGAGCAGCCCACTGATCGCGGCGCTCACCTGAGGCGGCTCGACCGCGTCGGCCTTGAGGGCGTGCAGCAGCTTGGGCGCTGCGGCGATCGCCAGTGGAGCAGGCGGTGTGGTCGCGGTCGGTGTGACGGACCCCGGAGCGGTGCCGGTCGCGGTGGGTGTCGGCTTCGCAGCATTGGCACCGGCGCCACTGCCACCGCGTACGACCAGGGTGGTGAGGGCGGCGAGCAGGGTGACGACGCTCAGCCCGGCCACAATCAGCTGCACGAGTGGCAGCCTGCGGAACTCCGTCATCTCACCCCCTCCGTCCACATCGCGATCTGTTGTGATGGAGACTAGCGAGAGGACACCACAACTCGGAGGAACCCGTTGGAGTTCGACGTCACGATCGAGATCCCCAAGGGGCACCGGAACAAGTACGAGGTCGACCACGCAACGGGCCGGATCCGTCTCGACCGCATGCTGTTCACCTCCACTCGCTACCCCTCGGACTACGGGTTCGTCGAGGGCACGCTGGGTGAGGACGGCGACCCGCTGGACGCGCTGGTGCTGCTGGACGAGCCCACCTTCCCGGGCTGCCTGATCCTGTGCCGGGCGATCGGCATGTTCCGGATGCAGGACGAGATGGGCGGCGACGACAAGGTCCTCGCCGTGCCCGCCAAGGACCCGCGCAACAAGTACCTCAAGGACATCCACGACGTGCCGGAGTTCGACCGGCTCGAGATCCAGCACTTCTTCGAGGTCTACAAGGAGCTCGAGCCCGGCAAGTCGGTCGAGGGGGCGACCTGGACCGACCGGGCCGCGGCCGAGGAGGAGATCCTCGCGTCCCGCGAGCGGCTCGCCGAACACGACCGGCGCACGGGCGACAACGACCGCCGGCACACCCAGTCGCTGTACGGGAACCACGGCACCTGACCTCGGCCGCGGACTGACAGACTCAGGTCCGCGCTTCGGGGACCGCCGTCATGACCTGTCCCGGACCCGCCGCGTCACCCCATTTGGAGCAAGCAGTTCGGCGCGCTGGGTCCCGATGAACAAAACGCCGCCTCAGGGACTCCGGGGAGGCACGGGGGCAAAAGTGATGGAAAGGCACGGCCGTGATGAACGATCTCGAGCTGTTCATGACCGAGGCTTACGACGAGGGCGTGGTGACGGAGGTCATCCGGCCCGCGGCCGTCCTCCCCGAGGCCTCGGCTCGTGCGGTGCTCGTCGAGCTGGCGATGCGTGACGTCCACGGCCACGGGGTCTGGCACGCGCAGCCCGCGCTGTGGCGCCGGTACGACCGGCCGTGGGACGGGCCGGAGGGCGGCGTCGGCTCGTCGATCCTGCTGGGGACGATGCAGGTCGCGTACGGGACCCCCGACCGCTACTCGATCACGGTCTACCGCGCCACGATCACCCGGTTCGGCCACGAGCACGGCTGGACGGTGGAGTCGCTGTGCGACGACGCGCTGGGCTACGGCGGGCTGACGCTGGCCAGCTGCCCGCGGGCGGATCTCACGCCGCCGCCCAAGGCGTTCAAGTTCTCCGGCTTCAACCCGGTCGAGGGCTGACCCCCGTCCGGCAGCCGACGGCGGCGGACGTAACCTGGGACGGCCAGGCAACGCCGCCCGAGGAGCCCGCCCGTGTCGACCCGCATCGTCCGTACGCTGCTCGTCGCCGTCCCGCTGCTGCTCGTCGCCGCCGCGGGTGCGCTGGGCTACGTCGCGGCGCAGGCCAAGCCGGGCAACTACGTCGCCGCCAAGGAGCAGTACGGCAACGCGCCGTCGTGGACCCTCACCGACCAGAACGGCAAGACCGTCAGCTCGGCCGACTTCGCCGGCAAGGTCCAGGTCGTGGCCTACCTGTTCCCCTACTGCACGACCTTCTGCCCGGCTGAGACCCATGTGCTGAGCGCGCTCGAGGCCGACCTCAAGGATGCCGGGCTGGCCGGCAAGCGGGTCCAGCTGGTGGCGTTCAACGTCGACCCCGAGAACACCGGGCCGTCCGAGATGCGAGGGTTCCTGCAGGAGTACGGGGTCAGCCCGGCCGACCCGAGCTGGAGCTACCTGACCGGGACGCCCACCCAGATCAAGCAGGTGGTCAACGACGGCTACCACGTCTACTACGAGCGCATCTCGCTCGCCGACGAGGCCAAGCAGGTCGCCAAGGAGAAGCAGCGCGGGACCTACATCGCGGCGGCAGTCGTGCCCAACTCACTGCAGGCCGCCGCCAAGCCGACCTACGACATCGTGCACAACCAGCAGATCGACGTGGTGGCACCGGACGGCCGCATCGCCGCGGTGTTCTCCGAGGGATCGGTGGTCTCCGAGACCGACCTCTACCAGGCCGTGCAGCACGCAATCACCGACCGATGACGACACTCGCGTACGACGGGCCCCCTGCCCTCACCGTCACGACCGCGTTCAACCACTGGGAGCTGGACCCCTACCTGGCTTGCGGCATAGCGATTGCGGCGGGGCTCTACATCGCGGGCGTCGTGCGCATGCGCCGTCGGGGTGACGACTGGCCCCGGCTGCGTACGGTGTCGTTCCTGGTCGGCGGCCTCGGGACGATCGCGCTCGCGACGATGTCGGCGCTCGGCGCTTATGACGACGTGCTGTTCACGGACCACATGATCCAGCACATGATCCTTTCAATGGTGGCGCCGGTGTTCCTGGCTCTCGGTGCCCCGGTTACCTTGGCCCTGCGCACTTTCCGGCCAGCTCCCCGCAAGGCGCTGCTCGGCGTGCTGCACAGCAGGGTGGCGCGGTTCTTCACCTGGACGCCCATCGCGTGGGCGCACTTCGTCCTGCTGCCCTTCGTGCTCTACCACACCAGCTGGTACGCGGCGACGCTGCAGCACACCTGGCTGCACGAGCTGCTGCACGTACAGATCCTGGTCGCCGGGTGCCTGTTCTTCTGGCCGCTGCTCGGGCTGGATCCCTTGCCTGGCCGCATTTCCTACCCCGCGCGGATGCTCGTGACCTTCCTGTCCCTGCCGTTCCACGCGATCCTCGGCCTGTCCGTGATGCTGCAGACCTCACTGATTGCCGGCGACTACTACCGGGAGCTCGGCCGACCGTGGGGACCCTCGCTGTCGGCGGACCAGTACGCCGGCGGCGGCGTGCTCTGGGCAGCCGGGGACCTGGTGGGGCTGCTGTTCTTCGGCACCATGTTCTTCCAGTGGCAGCGGGCCGAAGGTCGGGCCGCCGTCCGCGCGGACCGCCACCTCGACCGGGTCGAGCGCCAGGCGGCTGCGGTCGTTGTGGGCGACGACGAGCCGGAGGCGGCCACCGACCGGCCCTGGTGGGAAGTCGATGCCGGACCGTTGGCCGAGCGGGTCAAGCGAGAGAATTGGGCCAACCGCACCGACTAGGTGTCGCAGCTTTGCACGTTGGCGACGCGACCGATCCGTGACTGCGAACGCCGCGCGGATGGGCAGCCCCGAGCCGCCTGCTGAGTGCACTCGACAAAATTCTTCAATGTTTTCAGGGGATCTGCCGTCTGGGGCCGGAAACTGTCGTACCCCTGCTCTAGTGTTCTGTTCATGGACGACGTCACCGCCACCGATTGGGCTGAGGCCCCGTGGTGGCTGGACGCTGTCGCCGAGACGGACACCGTGGGCGGCCCGGAGCAGTGGGCGCCGGTGAGCGAGCTGGGTCCGTTGTCGGTGCCGGAAACGCTGCTGGCGATCAGCGCGGCCGGCCCCGGGCCGGAGGCGGCCCGGCTGCTGGTGTCGTTGCGCGGGCAGCCGCTGACCGACGAGCAGAAACTTTCGGTGGTGGCGCTGTGGCAGCCGCAGCTGGCCTGGACGACCGCCGCGGAACAAGCCGCCCTGCTCGACCTGGTCGGCCCGGACCCGCACCCGCAGGACAAGCCGGCGGCCCTGACCGACGAGTTCACCCCGCTGGAGCTGGCCGCCGCGCTGCATGTCACGGTCGGTCACGCGGCCGGGCGGATCCGGCACGCCCGGCTGATGGGCTCCACCTTCACCGCCACCCAGCAGTTGCTCGCCCAGGGGCGCCTGGACGGCTACCGGGTGTGGCTGATGCTGCAGACCCTGACCACCCTGCCGCCGCACCTGGCCGCCCAGGTCGAGGCGGAGATCCTGCCCCGCGCGGCCGGGTTGACCGGGGCGGAGCTGCGCGCCGCGCTGCGGGACGCCGCGCGGCGGGTCGACCCGGACTGGGGGGTCCGGATGTTCGCCAAGAACCGCAAAACCCGCCGGGTCGGCTTCGACCACCGCGGCACCGACGGGCTGGTGCTGCTGTACGCCTACCTCCCGCCCGTCGAAGCAGTCGCCATCCAGGAACACCTGACCCGGGCCGCCGCGGTGCCCAGCCCGGACCCGGGCGACGACCGGAACGTCGATGAGCGGATGGCCGACGCGTTGATCGGCTGCGTGCTCGGCTCCACCCCCGGCGACCCGACCACCCCACTGACCCCCACGGTGATCACCCGGCTGCTGATCTCGCTGCCGACCCTGCTCGGGCTGCGCCAAGACACCGGCGAGCTGGCCGGCTACGGCAAGATCCCGGCCGAGATGGCCCGCCAGCTGGCCACCGACAGCGAGTTCCAACGGATGATCTACCACCCAGTCGACGGACACCTCCTCGACTACCACACCCGCACCTACCGACCACCCAAAGACCTCGACACCTACATTCGGGCCCG
>JAWWOO010000044.1:0-104431 GCA_033851545.1 Frankiales bacterium
GTCCGATCGCTCGCCCTGGCGGTTCTGACTGACCATGACGAACGTCGACAGGAAGATCGCCTCGAGGCTGACGATCATCGTCAGCAGCCCGTAAGGGAACTTGTCGAACACCAGCGCCGCGCCGAAGAGCCCTGCGTTGACGGCGATCCACAGCCCGAACCAGGCGGCGTGGAGGTAGACGAAGTGCATACTGCCGGCGAAGGACGTGATCTGGTCGGTGAGCTTGTCCTGGTCGGTCCGCAACCGATCCAGCACTTCGTTCGCGTTCGGCGTGAACGGCCGCGGGCGGGCCTTCGCAGCGTCGTCGGGTTCTGACACGGGCTTCTCCTCGCGCAGCTTTCGAGTCAGGGGCGGACTCCAGTTACCGGAGTCAGCCTTTCGAGCTCAAGGAACCAGTCGGGTCGGTCCAGCAGGAGGTGGAGATCGAGCACATCGTCGTAGGCCCACGTCGGGCCGGGCGCGGGCGACTCGGGGTGCGGCGGAAGTTGGTCGGTCTCCTCCGCCAACAGTTGTGCTCCTGCGGAGGCCAGCCGTGCGAAGTCGACCCAGCCGACGGGCTGTCCGACGAGCGATCGGCAGCCCTGGCAGATCCAGAAGGCGAGGGCACCGTGCTCGGCATCCGTCTCTGGCGCCGCGACCAGGAGGACCCCGGTGATCGGGACCTCTGCTCTGGTCGAGCAATCGGGGCAGGTGATCTGGACGATGGCCATGGCGGCCTCCTCAGGTGATCTGAAGCGTGGTCGGGCGAATCGGACGGTGGGTCTTGCGGCTGATGCTCGGCAACTCAGGCCGAGCGACGGGCATCGAGTGGCGTGGCTGCCGCCTGGCGCCCGTGGGATCGGCCGGGGTGCCAGGGGGCGGCCGCCCCAGCGGTGCGGCCGCCCCCGCCCGTCAGCTCGCCGGTTGGGCCATCTCGTGTGCGGTGACGCCGACCCGGTGGACCTGGGCGCTCAGAATCAGCGCGCAGATCCCGTACACGACGCTGAACAGGCCGAACACGGTGGCCAGGGACAGGGCACCAATGTCCGGACGGATGAACAGCACGACGCCCAGGGCAACCGAGACCAGGCCGGTCAGGGCCCACATGGCGCGCTCCCCGGCTGTCTCACCCTGCCAGAAGGCGATCGAAACCTCGATGATGCCTACGGTGAGCGCCCAGGCCCCGATCAGCAGGGTCAGGGCGAGCGCGGTGATGCCCGGCCAGGCGATCGCGACAACCCCGACAGCGGCCGACAGGACTGCCAACAGCAGGAAGCCGAAGACAGCTCCGGCCCCGTCACTGGCGAAACCCCGCATCAGGTAGGTGGCGGAGATGATGAACGCGTAGACCGCGAACAAGATCACCACCGCACCAACCGTGGCGTCGGGCCACGCGACGGAGAGCACGCCGATGGCGATCGCAAGTAGGCCGCGCCACAGCAGTGACGTGGATATAGACATGGCGGTCCTTCCTTTCCTAGGTCGATCAGTAGGCGACCAAGAGCAAGTCCTCGACATCACGGACGCCTGGCGCGGCCCAAGCACTGGCGACGGCGTCGTCGCGCTCGGACCACGACCGCACCGTGCCACGAAGAATGATCGTGCCGTCGGCGCTATCGACCGTGAGGTTGTTCGCGTCGAGCTTGGCGTTGCGCTCGAACGACTTCTTGATGTCGTGCGCCACGTCGCCAGCGTCCGGCGTCGCCGTCAGCAGGATCTCGTTGTCCACGGCGAAGACACCGAGGACGTTGCCGGCGACGAAGGAGGCCTCCTCACGCTCGTACTGGTACTCAGCGGTCCCAGTCAGCGTGACCCACCCATCGCTGACCTTGGCGTCGACGCTGGCCGGGACCAGCGAGTCGAGGATGAGCGCCTGCAGCACGTCGCCACGCACCTCCGCGTCCTCGCGCTGGTGCTTGTCGAGGATGCGAACCTTCAGCTCGTTCTTCACCGTGATCACGCCCCAGACCCGCTCCGCCGCGGACTGGGCCTCGGACTTCTGACGGAAGCTGCCAACGGTGCCGCGCAGCGTCACCGTCCCGTCGTTGTCAGCGGAAACGGCGATTTCCTCCGGGTCGACCTTCGGGTCCCAGAAGAGCTCGTCGCTGACGTTCAAACGCAGCTGCTCGTTTTCCATTGCTGTCCTCCTCGGTTGGTGGCGCCGGCACGGACGCACAGGCCGCCAATCACCACGGTGCCGCAGTGGCCGGCCGGTCGGACCAGGGAAACCCCTAGTGTGCAAGGGATCTGGGCCAGTCATGACCTCGGCCGTTCACTCTGATCGCTGGGTTCGTCGATTCATCGCTCGCCGCAGCGTCACCACGATCGTGGCGCAGCTGGTGAGACACAGGAAGGCGACGGCTCCGGCGGTGCCGCCGGACGCGCACACGACAATGGCCACGAGCAGCGCTGCCATGCAGGTCACTTCGACGGGGCGCCACCGCCGGCTCCCGATCCGTTGCTCGTCGAACTGGGCCACGAACCTCGCGTCGTCGCGGCGAAGGGCCGACTCGATTTCGGCCAGAACTCCGCGCTCGGCGTCACTGAACATCGCAACCTCCCCTCACGAGGCGCCGATCACGCCGTTCGCGAGTGCGAACAGCACCAGTTCGGCGCGGGTCTTCAATCGCAGCTTGCGCATGATTTGCGCACGGTGGGTGTCCACGGTCCGCGAGGAGATATACAGCTTCGTGCCGATCTCCTGGTTCGTGTGGCCGAGAGCGAGCAGATGCATGACGTCACGTTCCCGGTCGGAGATCCGGTCCAGCGCCGGCACATCGTCGGGCACGACGAGCTGGGCTCCGAGCTCGGGGTCCACGTAACGCTCCCCGGCTGCGACTCGGCGGATCGCCTCGACCAGATGCGCGTCGGAGGCCCGCTTGGGAACGTAGCCGCTGGCACCGGCCGAGATCGCCTGCCGCACGGAGGACGGCTGGGTCTGTGCCGAGACGATGAGCACCCGCGTTTTCGGGGCGGCGTCAAGGACCAGCGGGATGAGGTCGTACCCGCAGTGTTGAGGCAGCACTAGGTCGAGCAGAACCACGTCGGGCTGGACGGCGTGCGCCTTGCGCACCGCCTCATCGCCAGTCCCTGCGTCGGCCACGGTGACGATGTCGTCCTCGCGCTCGAGCCGCGCCCGCAGGGCCGAGCGGAACAGCAGGTGGTCGTCGACGAGCAGCACACGGGTCATCGGGGCACCTCCCGGAGCGACACAGTGGCGCGGGTCCCGCTTACCGCGCGTGGCTCGAGCTGCAGAGTTCCGCCCATGCGGCTGACGAGTCGTCGGCACAAGCTCAGCCCGATTTGGCTCCCTGTCGCGTAGCGCGCACCCCCATCGAGTCCGACGCCGTCGTCGTCGACGACGAGCAGGCACGCATCTGGGCTGCTGAGAACCGAAACGTGGATCCGCTGGCTGCCGGCTGCGACGGAGTTGCTCAGCAGCATCCGTAGCACCACGCGGAGCCCCGCGGGCACCGGCGCTTCGCCGTCGACGCTGGAGAACACCTGCGCCTCTACGTCGCCCAGGTCGGCGATCGCTTGCTCCACGCAGTCCACGGCCCCAGCCGTACGGTCAGGTCCGGTGCAACGTGCGGCGTCCAAGATGGAGTCGACGAGCGCGAGCCCTCGGGTCAGCGCCTGTTCGGGTTCGTCCTCACGAAGGGCGGTGAGCAGGCTGGAGCGGACGTCGTGCGCGACCAGAGCTGCGAGGTCGTCCAACGCTTCGTTGTCACGGGCCAGCCGCGACACCCGCTCGGCCAGCTGCTCGCCGATCCATCTGTGGTGCAAAAGGGGGACCACGCAGGCGACAGCAGCTTCGACGTCCTGCCCAGCCGGGTCCACGAGGACCAGGGTCCCGGCGGCTCCGACAGGGACCGGCGACCCGTCCCCACGAGGCCCATCACCCCACCCCTGCCGGCGGGACCACTGTCCGTCGCGGCCCTGGGTCCACCACTGGGCGCCGGCCAGGCACCCATCCCGCATCAGCAGCGTGACCATCTGCTGGATCGCACTGGGGACGTCTGCCGCTGCCGCGACGAGCGTGCGGAGCTCTTCGCTCAACGAGCGGCCAGGTCGCGCGGTCCGGCGTACGGGCGCCAACAGCAGGACAGTGTCGGTGGCGGCAATCGTCGTCATCTCGGTCCTCGAAGGGGAGCTGGGTTCGGGGCGGGTAGGCACTTCGTCGGGCTCGCCGCCAGGCTTCGGTGCGGCGTAGCCCACACGTTCCCCCGCCCACGCAGCCGCCGCCCCGGGGTCAGCCACGGGGCCACCCCGGGGGTTCCGGGGCTGGCATCCCGGGCCCGGGGTAATCGTCTGAAGACGCGACGGCCCGCTGCTAGTACGCTGAAGGCCCCCGGCGCCTACTTGGCGACGCGAACCGCCACATCGAGCCGACGATGACTGTTACCGCTCGTGTCCTTCAAACGCCGTTGCGTGGCCGGCGGCGGGAGCGTACGGCCCTGGACGAGATACTCGGGCGGGCCCGCGCCGGATCCAGCGCGATCCTCGTCGTGCGCGGTGACCCTGGGATGGGGAAGACCCGGCTGCTGGAGTACGCGGCACAGTCTGCAGCCGGCTTTCGCATTCTCCGCGCCGGAGGGGTCGAGTCGGAGATGGAGCTTGCGTACTCCGGTTTGCATCAGTTGTGTGGCGCTCTGCTCGGCCACCTGGGGCGGCTGCCCGGCCCCATGCGCGACGGTTTGCAGGTGGCGTTCGGGATGGCGGACGGCGACGTGCCGGACCGCTTCCTGATCGGTCTGGGTGTGCTGAACCTGCTGGCCCACGCTGCCGACGAGCAGCCGCTGCTGTGCCTGATCGACGACGCCCAGTGGCTGGACCGGTCCTCGTTGCAGACCCTGGCGTTCGTGGCCCGTCGCCTCATGGCGGAACGGGTCGCGATGGTGTTCGCGGTACGCGGTCCGATGCCGGAGATCGACGGCCTCCACGACCTGGCGGTGTCGCCGTTGCACGGACGGGACGCCCGCGCGTTGCTGTCCGCGGCGATCCCGGTCCCCCTGGACCCGGACGTGAAGGACCGCATGGTCGCCGAGTCAGGCGGCAACCCGCTGGCGCTGCTGCAGCTCGCCGCCAGCGCGCGCCCCGGACAGCTCGCCGGCGGATTTGCACCGTCTGCGCGTCGACCGATCATGTCGCGGATCGAGGACGTGTTCCTGCAGCAGTACGAGCGGTTGCCCGACCCGACCCGGCGCCTGCTGCTGACGGCCGCCGCCGAGCCGACGGGCGACTTGGCCCTCCTGTGGCGCGCGGCCGGGTTCGAGGGAGGAACCGCCGGGGTCGCCTCAGCTGCTGAGTACGCCGGCCTCGTCGAGTTCTCGTCCCCCGTACGGTTCCGTCACCCGCTCGTCCGGTCGGCCATCTACCGAGCCGCAGCCCCCGACGGACGCAGAGCGGCGCACCAGGCGCTCGCGGACGCCACGGACCCGATCGTCGATCCGGACCGGCGGGCCTGGCACCGCGCTCACGCCTCCGACGGCCCGGATGAGGCCACCGCCGCGGAGCTGGAGAGCTCGGCCGCCCGTGCCCGCGCACGAGGCGGCCTGGCTGCGGCGGCCTCGTTCCTGGAGAAGGCCGCCGAGCTGACCCCGGACCAGAGCCGTCGCAGCGAGCGAGCCCTTGCCGCCGCGGAGGCGCACCTCCAGGCCGGGTCCTTCGACGCTGCGCAGGCGATGATCGCACTCGCTGAGGCCGCGACCCTGGATGAGCTCGGCCGAGCCAAGGTCGATCTCCTGCGCGCACAGCTGGCGTTCGTCCCGCTGCGGGGCGGTAACCCCGCGCCCCTTCTGCTCCAAGCAGCTCGACGCCTCGAGCAGATCGATCCCGACCTGGGCTGCTCCGCCTACCGGGAGGCCATGAACGCGGCAATGTTCGCCGGCTGGCTGGCGGTCCCTGGCGGCACTGAGCGTGACGTTGCCGAGGCCTTGCGCGCGGGTCCGAAACCTGCGCGGCCGATGCGAACCCACGAGCTTCTGTTGGACGGCCTGGCCGCGAACTTTGCCGACGGATACGCGGCGGCCGTACCGCTGGTGCAGAAGGCCTTGAGCGGGCTCGATGACCCACACTCAGTCGAGGAGGAGCTGCGATGGCTGTGGATGGCCTCGGTGGCGGCCATCCTGGTGTGGGATGACGCGCGATGGGACCGCCTGTCCGATCGTTTTGTGCAGGTCACCCGGGACAGCGGCGCGCTGATCGAGCTGCCCCTTGCGCTCGCCAACCGCTCCTTCGTCCTGCTGCGGGTCGGTGACCTTTCCGTCGCCTCGGCGATGGTCGATGAGGCCGAGACAGTCGTCGGCGCCACCGGATCTCCGCTCACCCCGTACGGCACGCTTGCCCTCGCCGCCTATCGCGGTGAGGAGGCCCGAGGCTCCGCGCTGGCGTCCGTCACGGCCGAGGAGGCGGCCATGCGTGGTGAGGGGATCGGGGTCGCGGTCGCGGCCTGGGCCGGCGCGGTGCTCTACAACGGCCTGGGGAAGTACGAGAAGGCACTGGCCGCTGCAGAGCGGGCTGCCACCGATGCGAGTGAGCTGGGGCCCGGGATGTGGGCCCTTGTCGAGCTGGTCGAGGCCGCAGCCAGAACCGGCGCCATGGACCGAGCCAGGGATGCCGTGGGCAGGCTGGCCGAGACAACCACCCTCGCGGGCACGGACTGGGGACTGGGGCTGGAGGCCCGTTCGCGGGCGCTGGTCCAGGAAGACGAAGCCGCCGACGCCCTGTACCTGGAGGCGATCGACCGGCTTGGTCGCAGCCGCATGCGGGTGGAGCTGGCGCGCGCCGAGCTGTTGTACGGGGAGTGGCTGCGGCGCCGGGGCAGTCGCACGGGCGCCCGCGAGCACCTACGGGCCGCGCACGACATGCTGACCGAGATGGGGGTGGACGGCTTCGCCGACCGAGCCAGACGTGAGCTGGCAGCGATCGGCGAGACCGTCCGCGCCCGCAAGCAGGACCGCTTCGCCGAGCTCACCGGCCAGGAGCTGCAGATCGCCCGGCTGGCCAGCGAGGGCCGCACGAACCAGGAGATCAGCACGAAGCTGTTCATCAGTCCGCGCACTGTCGAGTGGCACCTGGGCAACGTGTTCGCGAAGCTGGGAGTCACCTCGCGCAAGGTCCTGCGCGTCACCTAGCCGCCACTCTGGACCGGTCGCCGAAGTCGCGATGCCTTGGTACTGCGTGGATCGCGCGCCGACTCACGTTTACCACTGATGTCTGCACCTGACCGACAGCGGGAGAGTCAGCGTGAGACCCTGCCGGGGTCCTCGATGCCCGGACCCCTGCCCCTCGAAGGACGTGCCATGCCCGCCGCCATGCCCTCGGGCCTCCCTTCGAGCGACGCCGGTCTCCACACGCCGTCCGCGCAGGAGCTGCTGGACCTGTCGCCCGCGCTGGACTCCGGCTGGCGCGTGGAACGAAAGCTCCGTGACGACGGGGCCAGCGTTCTGGAGGTGTTCGACTCCACGGGGGACACGGTCGGTCTCGTGGCGAGCCGGCCGCGCGCCCTCGTTGCCATCGACGCGGCATGGCGCGGCGTGACCTGGGACCAGGACAGGCGTCCGCGCTGGTGGGCAGTCGCGATCGGACACGCCCTCCGCGACACCGACCTGTGGGTAAGTTTCGCGAAACGTCGTCGCAACGGCGGGGTCCGCCGCACGCCGGCAGCGATTGCAGCGGCCGACGGGCTGTGGGTGGCCGTCGCGGCCGGACACCAGACCACTGTCAGCCTGCGTCAGGGCCGTCACGACCATGTGCAACGGGTGTCTGCGACCTTTCGCACACAAGTGGGCGAATGACGTCGCGGTTTCCGCAACAAGCACGCGCGTGCACGGATGTCGCGGCAGGGCAGGCCATCCCACGATGGAAGGGTCCGATCACCTCCATGGAAGGAGGACTACATGTCCTCGAACGACACCCTCAGCCGGCACGTCACTGACGAGCTCTTCTGGGACCCGAAGGTGGACAGTACGGCGATCGCGGTGTCCGCGAACGGAGGGTCCGTCACCTTGCGCGGCACCGTTGGCGGCCTCCGCGAGAAGCGCGAGGCCCAGCGCGCCGCACGACGGGTCTACGGCGTAGTCGCTGTCGATAGCCAGCTCAAGGTAAAGCTGCTCGGGGACAAGGGCCGGGCAGACGCCGAGCTGCGGGGTGACGTCCTGCAGGCCCTCATGCTCAACAGCGTCGTCCCGACGACGGTCGATGCCTCAGTACAGGACGGGGTGGTCGCGCTGACCGGAACGGTGAGCTGGTGGTACCAGCGCGACGAGGCCGAGTTCGTTACGACCAACATCGCAGGCGTTCTGGACGTCATCGACGAGATCACGATCGCCACGCCTACGCCGAACGCCGACAACCTGCAGGAGTCGATCAAGCAGGCATTCAAGCGCAATGCCTCGTTCGACGCCGAAGACCTGACCGTATCCACGTCCGCAGGAACGGTGACCATCACTGGCAACATCCGTTCGTGGGCGGAGCACGATGCGGCGATCGATGCCGCATGGGCGGCGCCCGGTGTCAAAGCCGTCCGGGACCAGCTGACGATCTGGTACTGACATGCCACCTGTGCCGGGGGGGCGGGCGATTCCCCTCGCTCCCCCCCGTGATACCGCCACCTGCCATGAGCCCAAGGCGATAGTGACCGTGCCGATCCAGGCAGCTCTACCCGCGACGGAGGCCGGTCAACTGCCGGCCACGGTTCGAGCCCCCCAACGCGCGGCGACCGAAACCTCGGTGCACCTGGCTGGTCGCTCGCTCGAACAGGCCGCGATCGACCGGCTTCTCGACACGGTGCGGTCCGGCTTCAGCGCGAGCCTCGTGCTACGCGGTGACGCGGGGATTGGGAAGTCGGCTCTGCTGGAGTACGCCATCCGATCGGCGGCGCCGCAGCCGCGGGTCGCGAAGGTGGTGAGTGTCGAGTCCGAGGTGGGGCTCGGGTTCGCCGGCCTGCACCAGTTGCTTCGCCCCTTCCTTACCCGGCTGCCTCGGCTTCCCGCCCCACAGAGGCGAGCGCTGGCGGCGACCTTCGGCGAGGTGGACGGGCCGGCTCCGGACCGCTTCCTGGTCGGCTTGTCCGTGCTCACCCTGCTTACAGAGGCCGCCAACGACGAACCGATCCTGTGCGTGGTCGACGACGCGCAGTGGCTCGATCGAGCATCCGCCGAGGTCCTCGCGTTCGTCGCCCGCAGGTGCGAGGCCGACCCGCTCGGTCTGCTGTTCGCGGTGCGTGAACCCGCCGATCGCTCGGTGGCCCTCGATGATCTGCCGTCGCTGACGGTGCAGGGCCTGGACCGCGCCACCTCACGACGGCTGCTTGCGTCGCTGAGCGAGGGAGTCATGGACGCCGGGGTCGCGTACCAGCTGGCCATCCGGGCGGCCGGCAACCCGCTGGCGCTGGTCGAGCTGTCGCGGGACCTCACCGACGAACAGCTGGCCGGGACGACCTGGCTGCCGGATCCGCTGCCGTTGGCAGCCGACATGCAGACCCAGTTCGTCCGACAGCTTGCTGCGCTCCCACCAGGTGTGCAGACACTGCTGCTGCTCGCGGCCGCGGAACCGTCCGGCGCTCCCGACCTGTTCGAGCGGGCCGCCGACAGCCTGGGCATCGACGATGCTCTTCGCGACCGGCACAGCTGGGCCGACCTGCTGGAACTGGACACCCAGGTCGCGTTCCGGCATCCGCTGATCCGGTCGGCGGCGTACCGAGGCGCCACCGTGGCAGCACGTCGGCACGTGCACACCGCGATCGCCGCCGCCAGCGATCCGGACACCGACCCCGACCTGGTGGCATGGCATCGCGCGGCGGCCACATCAGGGCCGGACGAGTCGGTAGCCGCAGCCCTCGAGCGGTCGGCCGATCGAGCCAGCAGCCGGGGAGGGGTCGCGGCGAGCGCGGCGTTCCTGCGGCGTGCGGCAGAACTGACGCCCCAGCCGGCTCGGCGCGGTGAGCGTCTGCTCGACGCAGCCGCCGCGGAGTTCCGTGCCGGCGGCACAGCCAGGGCGGTCGCGCTCCTGGACCACGCCGAGCCGGATCTCGCCCGCGACGCGAACCGCGCGACGGCGCTGCACCTCCGCGGCCAGATCCAGCTGAGTCTGGGCAAGAGCAGGCAAGCGACGACAACGTTGCTGCACGCCGCCCGCCTGCTGATGCCGGTCGAACGGTCGCGGGCTGGCGAGATCCTCCTCGACGCCTTGAACGCGACGATCTACGCCGGGCCGGGTGCGCGTGCCGACGCTCTCGCGGCGCTCCGCGAGCTGATTGGGCCCGAGCCGGAGCATCCGAGCGTTGCGGACCGTCTGCTGAACGGTCTCGCCACCGTCTGGACCGGTAACCCGGAGGGCGGCGCGACGGAGCTACGTGCGGCGATCGGCTGGCTGCTCGACGGCGACGTGACCGAAGCGCACGAGCTCCGCTGGCTCGGGCTGGGGATGGTCGCAGCGTGTGAGCTCCTGGACATGGACGCTGCGCGGCTGATGGCCGAGCGCTGGGTGTCGCTGGGCCGGGCCAACGGGCTCTCCACCCTTCCCCTCGCCCTGGACTTCCTTGGCACCTGGCAGGCATCGAGCGGGGAGCTGGATCAGGCCGAGTCGTCCGACGCCGAGGGGCGTGACATCCTCGCCGCCACCGGCAACCCGGACATGGGAACCCGCGCGGTCGAGGTCCTGGTTCCGGTCTGGCGTGGCGATGGGCCAACGGCGCGCAGCAACGCCGCGGCGCTGATCGCATACTGCACCGAGCGCGACCAGATGGGCGCGGTGAGCCTCGCCCAGTATGCGTTGACCGTGCTGGAGCTCAGCGAGTGCAACTACTCGGCCGCCCTGGCCCTGGCCAGGCCCCTCCTGGCTGAGAACGGTCCGGCTCTCGGCGCCCTCGTGCTGCCGGAGGTGATCGAGGCCGCCGTGCACTCTGGTGAGCACGAGGTGGCGCTGCAGGCGCTTGGCCGGATCGCTGAGCGGGCACGTGCCGGCGACAACGACCTGGCATGGGGGTTATTGGCCCGGTGCCAGGCGCTGGTATCCCCCAGCGGGAACTGCGACGCGCTGTTCGGTGAAGCGGTGCTACGGCTACAGCGGTACGGCATAGCCTCGGAGACCGCGCGGACCCACCTGCTGTACGGGGAGTGGCTGCGGCGCCAGCGCCGGCGCGCCGACGCGCGGGTGCACCTGCGGACCGCGCACGAGATGTTCGAGCGCATGGGCGCACGGGGTTTCGCATCCCGGGCATGGTCAGAACTGTCGGCGACCGGGGAGAGGGCGCGACGACGCGACGCCACGAGCGCGACGGCACTCACCGTACGGGAGAAGCAGATCGCCCAGCTGGTCATGGAAGGCGCCACGAACGCCGAGATCGGCGCTCAGCTGTTCATCAGCCCCAGCACCGTCGAGTACCACCTCCGCAACATGTTCCAGAAGGTGGGTGTGCCTTCCCGAATGAAGCTGGTGGCGGCGTTCCGTGCGCGGGGCGGCATCGGCTGACGATTCTGCGCCGCTATCCGTCGCCATGCTCGCAGTGCCGCCACAACTTCGCCGTGCCAGGTCCGTCCCAGCGGATCAATTGCCGACGGTGTTGGGCCCGAGCGCGAGCACTCGACCCGGCACGCCTGTCGCGACCTGGACGCTGAGCAGACCCGTAGGTCGGTACGGCCGAACCGCCCGAGCTGGCCAGGCGCGGCATCACCGTCACCGTCCGGCCTCCAGCGATACGGCGTCGATTGCCCGTCTTGGTGCAGCCCGTTCGTCGAGTCGCTGGCCGTCGGTTGCCCCTTGTTCCAGCCAGCCACGTACACCGGCACCGTCGGAGACGCCGACTGCTTGACCCGCGCCACACCGTTGCTGATCGTGAAGACACACCAAACCTTGGCGGGTTGGGGCGGCTCTGGTCTCTGTTCTCTACGACACGGACCTTTCAGCGGCTGGACCCGTCGTCGGGAAAGGTGACGCTCTTGGGCTGTCGCAGTTGTGATCGCCATCTGCGACGGTCGACGGCCAGCAACGGCGGCCCTCCTGACGGCTCGCCTCTGTGGACGCCGTCGGCTGCTGGACAGTGCGCCCTCAAGGGCTGACTGGGATAATCGAGAGGTCCCATTCGGTGGCCGTTCTGCCTGTGCGGCGGGCCTCGTCAATGGGCGAGCTCGAGCAGCGCAGCAAAGACGCGAAGCGTAACGCCCATTGCGTCGTACGCCGCGGGCACCCGGCCCGCCATGTCCAGGAATCCGTGCGTCAACGCCGCGAAGGGTAGATAGGTCGTGGGTATGCCCGCGGCGACGAGGCGTTCTGCATAGAGGCGGCCCTCGTCGCGGAGCGGATCAAAGCCGGCGGTGATGATGACGGCCGGCGGCAACCCGGTGAGGTCACTGAGCCGGTACGGAGAGGCACGCGGGTCGATACGGTCGCGCTCCGCTGGCAGGTAGCTGTTCCAGTAGTAGGCCATGTCGTCGCGAGTAAGGATGTAGCCTTCAGCAAAGACGTCCTGCGATGCTTCCTGCTGCATTGGGTCCAACGCCGGGTAGAACAAAAGCTGCGCGTTGATCCGAAGGTCGGGCTCGACGCGGCTGCGGGCCGCCAGCGCCGCGGCGAGGTTGGCGCCAGCGCTGTCACCGGACACTGCAATTGTCGCGTGGGGATACGCCTTCGCCACTGCTCTGACGACGGCCGAGGCGTCGTTGAATGCAGCCGGGAAAGGGTGCTCCGGAGCCAGGCGGTAGTCGACGGACACGACGGTCGCGTCGAGCTGCATGGCCAATGCGCGGGCTACGTAGTCGCCACTGTCGAGGTCACCGACCACCCAGCCTCCCCCGTGCAGGTGCACGACTACCTTTGAGGGTTGTGTTTTTCTCGACGTCATCTTGTATGTTCGGGTCGGCACGACGTGTCCCTCGGGCGCAGTCACTTCGCCATCCACGACGGACGCCACGCTCGGTCCGTCAGCGCCGTTTCCGAGGATCTTCCGCAACACGCCGAACCACTCGCGGGCCTCCTCCGGATTGAGCTCTCCGAAGCTGGCCGGCGCGGACGGGGCCAAGGCATCGAGCTCCGTGATGACTCTGCGAACCGTCGGATCGAGGAGATCCGGCGGCATGGGGAACTGGGGCGGCTGGGGCATCGACGAGGCTGCTTTCCTGGAAGGGGTCTCGCTAGGTCTGGATGGCCGGCTCAACGTCTGATGGAGAACATGCGACCGCGCCGAAGACTGTCCGCAGCAACGGCTAGGACGAGGATCGCGCCGATGATCATGTTGGAGTACAGGGCGTCGATCCCCGACACGGCGAGGGCGTTGTCGATTTCGGCAAAAAGAATCGCTCCCAGCGCGGTTCCGGTGATGGTGCCCAGGCCGCCGAAGAGGCTGGTCCCACCGATGAGCACAGCGCTGATGGCGGTCAAGGTCACCGACGAGCCGCCGGCACTGACTTGACCGCTGCCCGTGCGTGCGGTGTAGACAATGCCGGCGAAAGCGGCGAGGGCGCCGGCGCCGACGTAGAGCATGACGTCGAGGCGGTTTACGGCGATGCCGTTCTCCGTCGCGGCCAGGCGGTTGCCTCCGAGCGCCCGCACGTTGTAGCCGAAGCGCGTGTGCTCGAGCACGAGGTGGTAGACGATGCCGACCAGGACCCCGACGCTGATCACGTTGGGGACACCGAGCACAGAGCCCGTCCCAAGTGAGTTGAACTGGGTGGGCAGCGGGGAGATATCGATGCCGCCGGTGAACAAGATGACCACGCCGCCCATAAAGTAGAACGTGCCGAGCGTCGTGATGATCGGCGGTACGCGGAGCCGACCGATGATCAGCGCGTTGAGGACCCCGACGGCGCCTCCAAGCGCGAGCCCGAGTAGCACCGCGAGCGGCCAGATGATGTTGTGCGTCATCAGATATGCGGCGGTGACCCCACCGAGGGTGAACACCGAGCCGACCGAGAAGTCGAACCCTCCACCGATCGTCACGAGTGTCAGCGGACAGGCCACGATAAAGGTGACCACAGCGGCCCTGATGACCTCGACCAGGTTGTCGGACGTGCCGAAGGCGGAGTTCCGCAGTGTTGCTGCAACACCGACGACAAGGAGCACCAGGATCAGCGTCAGTTCTTGCCTTGCCACGAGCCGGCGGATCAGCGTGACGCGCTGAATCGGCGTCTCGGCCCGGACGGTGTCGTGCGTCATGGCGGTCGTGTCCTCGTCGGTCGTCATGCCGCGGTGTCCGTCCGCGCACCGGTGATGAGACCGATCACCTCGTCGCGGTCGGTGTTTGCCACCGATCGGGTGGCGACTGTCCGACCCAGCCGCATGACGGTAACGGAGTCGCAGACGCTGAAGACGAATTCCAGGTCGTGGCAGATGATGACGACCGCCTTGCCGCGATCCCGCAGCTCGGCGATGATCCCGCCGACGTGGCCGCGCTCCTGCACGCCGAGGGCTGCCGTCGGCTCGTCGAGCAGGATGGTCTTCGCCCGGTCCAGTCGGACGGCGCGGGAGATGGCGATGATCTGCCGCTGCCCTCCCGAGAGCATCCCGACCGGGGTACGTACGGACCCGAGCCGGACGTTCAGGTCAGTGAGCACCCGCTCTGCATCGCGCTCCATTTTCTTGCGGTCCACTAGCCCGTGCCGCCGCGGCAGGTCGCCCAGGTGCAGGTTGGTCGCGATGTCCAAACATTCCACGAGAGCCAGATCCTGGTAGACCGTGGCGATGCCGTGCGCCCGGGCGTCCAAGGGACTGGCGAATTCCACCGCCTCCCCGTTGACCCTGACCTCGCCGGCGTCCGGCCGGTAAAGGCCTGCGAGAATCTTCAGCAGGGTGGACTTTCCGGCTCCGTTGTCACCGACAATGCCGAGCACTTCGCCGGCTGACACCGACAGGTCTGCTTGGTAAAGAGCATGCACGTGCCCGAAGCTCTTCGCCGCTCCGGCGAGGGACAAGGCGCGGGGGGTCGGGGTCTGGGCGCTCACGGTGGCCATCCCTACTGGAGGTCGCCGCTGGCTGTGAGGCTGACCCGGTTGGCCGCCGTCGCGAACTCGATCTCGGTCGGGATGTTCGAGGCCACCTTCTCACCTTTGGAAACCTTGACCAGCGCGTCGACGGGGGTGGATCCGATCTTGCACATGTTCTGCAGCAGGAAGCTGTAGACGATGCCGGCCTTCATGCCGTCCACGGACCCGCTGTAGATGCTGTTGGTGGTGAGGAAGACCTTGCCGACCTTACCCTTCTGCTTGATCGCAGAGATGATCCCGGGGGTGTCGGCGCCCTCGTTGGTCACAAAGTGGTTGAGCTGCGGGTGGGCCGTCATCATGGCGGTCGCGAGGTCTACGGTCTTCGTCGTGGCACCGCCGTCGTAGCGGCTGTCGACGATGGTGATGTTGGGATACTGCTTGGCCGTGGCCTTGAACGAGTTGACGAAGAGCGCGTCGGGTCCGGTGGGGCCCACGCTGAGGAAGGCGACGTACTGCTGACCCGCCTTGGCTGCAACGGTCTTCGCCGCGAGGACGCCGAACTGCGCGAAGGAGGTCCCGGCGTTCAGGGTCTGGTTCTTGGTCTGTCCGCCCTCCACAGTGGCGACGTAGATGCCGGCCTTGCGGGCCTGCAGGAACAGTGGGTCGAACTGCGCCGCCGAGACGGGGAACGTCACGATGGCCGAGGTCTTGTCCGCGATGCCCTGCTGGAACCGGTTGAGCATGAGCTGTGTGTCGACATCGTTCCCGTTGGGGCCGGCTTGACTAAACGCGATGCCGTTCTTCTCGGCCTCCGATTTCATGCACGCGCCGATCGTCTTCCAGGCCGGGTAGTTGGGCAGCGGGTTGACGAACAGCAGGGACTTGATGGCTTTGCCCGGGATTGTCGCGGCCTCCGTGGCAGCTGCGGACGCAGCCACGCGGGTGGTGGCCACGGCGGCCGCTGGGGTGCTCGCTGCCGCGCTGGCAGAAGCAGCGGAGGTCCCGGCAGCGGAGGTCGTGCTCGCCGCGGGGGCGGCCGTGGAACCGGTGGAGTTACTGCACGCGGTGGCACCGAGTGTGGTGGCCGCAACGACGACGGCGGAGGTCACCGAGTAGCGCAGGGGTCGGGTCATGCTCGTCCGTATCCTCTCGAGGGTACGCGGGGGGCGGCGACTGGGACAACGCGCCGCTGTGAAGTACGTGCGGTGAACGATAGGTTTCCGCAGTGTGCGTGCCCACCGGCGTGCGGCTGACGTTCAACCCATTGTTTCCGCCAGTTGGCGGAAGATCAGGCGAAGGCCGCCCGTAGCGCGTCGGTCTGGTCCCTCATGGCGGCACGAGCGAGTCGGGTGGCCGTGAACGAGTCGAACGAGTGGAACGCACGGGCATAGTGCCGCATGTCCACGGACACCCCTTGGGCAAGCAACCGCAGGCCATAAGCAAGGGCCTCGTCGCGCAGCGGGTCGAACTGGGCGGCGCAGATGTAGGTGGGCGGGAGGCCGGTCAGGTCGTCGACGTGTGCGGGAGAGGAGTAGGTCGGCGGGTCGGGGCAGCCGCGGAACCACGAGGTGCCCAGATAGAGCCGCCACATCGTCTCGACGCTCGCCGTGGTGAGTACGGGGACGTCGGTGAAGGCCTGGCACGATGCACTGTCGGCCCGCGCATCAAGGACAGGGAACAGCAGCAGCTGGATGGCGAGCGAAGCCGCGTTGTCGTCCCGGAGGCGCAGGGCAGTACCTGCGGCGAGGGCCCCGCCGGCGCTGAGTCCCCCGATACCCAGCCGTGTTGGATCGATGCCCAGAACGCCGGACTGATCGGCCATCCAGCGCGCGGCGACCACACAGTCGTCCAAGCCTGCCGGATAGGGATGCTCGGGCGCGAGCCGGTAGTCCACCGCGACAACGGAGCACCCGACCGTGCTGGCGTATTCCGCACAACGGGCGTCCTCTGTGTGGAGCCCTCCGGTGACGAAACTGCCCCCGTGGATGAACAACAGAGAGGGCAACGGCTGTCGCCCAAGCGACGCCGGCCGGTAGTGCCTGACGCCAAGGAGGGATCCGTCCTTCCGCTCACAGGCCAGGTCGGTTGCCTGCACGTCCGAGCTGCCTGGCGGTGTGCCCATGCGTGGAGACAGCGAGCGTTCGATCCGGCGGGCGGCCGCGACGTCCGCGATGTCGATGTCGGGCATCAGCACCTGCATGGCCGCCAGCTCGGGGTCAAGGAAGCGTCGGATGGTGCCCAATGCGGCGTCAGTCACTCTGCCTCCCTACCCACCTCGCCTCCCAGTGGCGAGACGATCATTGCACGGCCGACCTCAGCCAACGGGATGACACCGCGCTGGCGGTTTGTCCGCCAGATGGCTGGCTCGACTGGGCAAGCACGTGTAACCTCCCGGACATGCGCGGTCTGCTGAGCAAGCTCGCCGGGATTGACACCTCCGCCGAGCGGGGCATACGGGTCATCGAGTTCTTCGACCAGCTCGTCGCGCACCGCGCCGACGTCGAGGCCGTTGTACGGGCAACCGCTGTGCTGGCCGAGACGACCGCAGGTGCGATCTTCGACGAGTTCGCCGACATCGTCGCGGTCGCCCCCGACGGCAGGACACTGAGCGCCGCAGGTCCAGGGCCGCACGCACTGGTCAACGAGATCGTCGTCGACGACAACACCGTCGGCCGCGTCTGGCTCGAGAGGGCCGACGCGGGTGACGGTCACGAGTGGGATGAACTGATCATCGCCCGCATGTCCCTGGCGCTCGCCACCTTCCATTCCCGTCGGTACAGCGAGGGGGAGGGCCGCCTCGGCCTGACCGACCCCGCGATCGTGCACGTACTGCTGCGTGAGACGAGCACCGAGACTGAGACCGCCCGAGCTGGTCGGCTTCTCGGCTTCCCGGTCGGGCAGATCGTCCGGGTTATTGCCGTGACCGCCGGCGAGCACGTAGAGGCGGCGCTACCGGAGCTCCGCGCGGCGGTCGCGGCGGCCACCCGCGGCAGGGCGATCGCTGCAGCCATGAGTAGCAATTTGGCGGTGGTCGTTGTGTCCGGCGAGCACCCGGTTCGCCCACCTCTCGCCCCGGGGATCTCAGCCTGCGTCGGTCCGGCGGTCGAGGTCGAGAACTGCGCGAGGTCCTGGGCGCAGGCGCGTCGAGGAGTGCGCTTCGCCGCTGCTCGAGGGAGCCGTCCACACTGGGCCGACACCGATGAGCTCGGCTCGGTGATCGCACTGGTCGATCTGAACCCGGAGGACGTCGTCAAGCTGGCCGACGTGAAGGCAATCGCCAAGCTTGCCGCTGCGAAGTCTGACGACATCGATCTTCAGGTGCTCGACGAGATGGGCTGGCTGTTCTCCTCACGCGAGGTTGCGGCGGCGCTACACATGCACCACAGCAGCATTGCCTACCGCATTGACGGGATCTGCCGCGTGCTCGGGTTTGATATCAGAACGGCTGAGGGGCGCTATCGAGCGCGCACGGCGCTGCTCCTCTGGCAGCTTCACGTTCGCAAGACTGGCCAAGCGATCGAATGGTGACGCGCGTCGGCGCTTAAGCAAACCAAGAGATGTAGGAGTCGATTCAGCCGCGACCGCCATCCGTTCGGAGATAGCGTTGAAGACGGTGGGGTCGAGCAGGGTGACGTCACCGAGGTCGCGGTGCTCGGCCACGTCGCGGAGCAGCCGGCGCATGATCTTGCCGGAGCGAGTCTTGGGCAGCTCGGGGGAGAGCAGGATCTGCCGCGGCTTGGCGATCGGGCCGATCTGGGTCGCGACGTGGTTGCGCAGTTCCTGGATCAGCGCCTCGCCGGCCGTCGCGTCGTCGCCGATCGCTGCCGCGATGTCGCCCTTGACGGTGACGAACGCGACGATCGCCTGACCGGTCGTGGCATCGGTCGCTCCGACCACGGCGGCTTCGGCGACCTTGGGGTGCGAGACCAGGGCGTGCTCCACCTCGGTGGTCGAGATCCGGCGGCCGGAGATGTTCATCACGCGTTTTGGAGTAGTTGAGGTGTCGGAACAGAGCGGCGCGGCGCCGGTGTGCTTGCGGTGATCGTCTTGATGCGTTCCTCCCCGTCGAGGGGCAAGTGACGGTCTCAATGGTGGGGCGGCTACCGGCCGTCCCCCTCGACGGCCAGCGGCGCGTACTCGTCGAAGAGGTGGCACGCAACCTGCACCTCACCCGATGGGGTCAGCACCGGATCGACGCCGGTGCGGAACCCGACCGACGCGGCGTCGGCGCGCACATCGATCCGCTCGACCCCGCGCCACAGCGGCTCGTCGGGGTCGTCGGCGCGCACCCGCTCGAGCAGCGCCGCGACCTCGTCGCCGTCGTGGCCCTTGCCGGCCGGCACCGGTGCCCGGTAGGAGGGAGTCTCCAGCGCCGTGAGGTCGCCGAGCACCGGCCGTTCCGCCTCGAACAGGTCCTCGGACGCGGACCAGCGGTCCTCGAGCAGCTGGTGCAGGTCGCGGCTCTCCCAGCCACAGACGGCGAAGGCGTGCGGGCAGCGCGGATGGAACGAGCAGCCGGCCGGCGGTGAGGCGGCATCGGGGACCTCACCGCGGGGCAGGTCGCGCGGCACCTCGCGCCGCACGCCCGGATCCGGGATCGCAGCGAGCAGGGCCCGGGTGTACGGGTGCCGCGGGTCGGCGTAGATCTGCTCCGGCGGCCCGATCTCGACGATCCGGCCGAGGTACATGATGGCGATCCGGTCGCAGAAGAACTTGGCGCTGGCGAGGTCGTGGGTGATGTAGATGTAGGCCAGCCCGAGGTCATCGCGCAGGTCCATCATCAGCTGCAGGATCTTGGCCCGGACACTCATGTCGAGCATCGAGACCGGCTCGTCGGCCACGAGCAGCGCCGGCCCGAGGATGATGGCGCGGGCGATGACGGCGCGCTGCTTCTGCCCACCGGACAGGTCGGCGGGGAACTTGTTGAGGAACCGCTCGACCGGCGAGAGTCCCACCCGCTCAAGGGCTTCGGAAACCCGTACGCGGAGCTCGTCCTCGTCCTTGGTGACTCCGTGGATGCGCAGCGGGTGGCCGATGGCCGTGAGCAGGTCCATCGACGGGTTGAGCGAGGCGTGCGGGTCCTGGAACACCATCTGCAGCCGGCGCCGCTCCGCCCGACGGGCGGCTCCGGTCAGCGAGCCGATCTCGCGGCCCTCGAACGACATCGTGCCGCCGGTGACCGGGGCCATGCCGACGATGGCCCGGCCGAGGGTCGTCTTGCCGCTCCCGGACTCACCGACCACGCCGAGCACCTCGCCGGGCGCCAGCGAGAACGACACCCCGTCGACGGCCTTGACCGCGCCGCTGTTGCGGCCGGTCAGGCGATCCAGAGCGCCTCCCCGCAGCGCGAAGTGCACCTTGAGGTCGCGGACGTCGAGCAGGTCAGGCTTCGTCGGCACGGGCGATCTCCTCCCTCTCGAGGGGCTGGGTGCCGCCGGCCGGGATCAGCTCGGCCGGGCCGTGCAGCCAGCACGCGACGTCGTGGCCGAAGGACGACCCGACCGTCACCGGGACCCGGGTGGCGCAGACCCGCATGGCGCTCGGGCACCGCGGATGGAACCGGCAGCCGGGCGGTGGGTCGGCGAGATCCGGTGGTGCGCCGGGGATCGAGTGCAGCTCGACGGTCGACAGCGAGATCGTCGAACGCAACAGCTCGGCGGTATAGGGGTGCTGTGGGTCTTGGAAGACCTCTGCAGCGTCGCCCTGCTCGACGATCTTGCCCGCGTACATCACCGCCACCCGGTCGCAGGCCTCGGCCACGATGCCGAGATTGTGCGTGATCAGCAGGATCGACGTGTCGAAGTTGCTCTTGATGTCGGCCAGGATGCGCAGGATCTGCGCCTCGACCAGGACGTCGAGGGCGGTGGTCGGCTCGTCGGCGACCACCATCGCCGGGTTGAGCACCAGGACTAGGGCGATCATGATCCGCTGGCGCATGCCGCCGGAGAACTCGTGCGGGTAGTGGTCGTAGCGGGTCGGCGGGATGCCCACGGAGCCCAGTGCGTCCAGGGCACGGCGGCGACGCTGCTGCTTGGTCAGCGACGGCTCGTGCGTGTGCAGCGTCTCCTCGAAGTGCGCGGAGATCCGCAGCAGCGGGTTGAGCCGGGTCATCGGCTCCTGGAAGATCAGCCCCAGCGAAGGCCCCCGCAGCCGGCGCAGCTCGCGCAGTGACGCCCCGAGCAGCTCCTGCCCCTGGAACTGCACCGAGCCGGCGGTCTTGGCCGCCGTCGGCAGCAGACCGAGCACACCGCGCCCGAGGGTCGACTTGCCGCAGCCGGACTCGCCCACGAGGCCGAGGGTCTCGCCCTTGCGCAGCTCGAAGGACACCCCGTCGACGGCTCGTACGGCGCCCCGCGGGGTCCCGTACCAGACTTTCAGGTCGTTGACCGACAGCACCGGGTCGTCGCCGGGGGTGGTCACGGACATCCGCGTCACAGGTCCTCCCCCTCGGCGGTGTCGGCGATCGTCACCGGCAGCAGCCGCCGACGGCGCAGGGTCGGGTTGACCAGGTCGTTGAGGCTCTCGCCGACCAGGGTGAGCCCGGTGACCAGCAGCACGATCGCGAGACCGGGGTAGACCGACGTCCACCACACCCCGCTGCTGATCTCCTCCAGCGAGCGCTGCAGGTCGTAGCCCCACTCGGCGGCATCGCTCGGTTGGACGCCGTAGCCGAGGAAACCCAGCCCGGCCAGGGTGAGCAGCGCATCAGCAGCGTTGAGCGTCGCGATCACCGGGACGTTCTGGACCACGTTGCCGAAGACATACTTGCCGATCACCGTACGGGGCTTGGCGCCGAGCACCTGGGCGGCCTCGACGTAGGGCTCCTCGCGGACGCTGATCACGCTGTTGCGGATGACCCGGAAGTACTGCGGCACATAGATGACCGTTATGGACAGCGCCGCGGACATCACGCCACCGAATGCAGCACCGAGGAAGCTGAACTTGCCGCCCATGTAGACCGCGACCAGGATCGCCAGCAGCAGCGAGGGAAACGCGAACATCGCATCCATCACCAGCACCAGCACCCGGTCGAGCCAACCACCGAAGTAGCCGCTGTAGAGGCCGAGCGGGACCCCGACCAGCAGTGAGAAGATCACGGCAAGGACGATGACCTCGAGCGCCGTACGGGACCCGTACACGATGTGCGACAGGACGTCCGTCGAGATGACGTTGGTGCCGAAGAGGTGCGACCCGGAAGGCCTGCCACTCTTGGGGAAGCGCACTCCCCCGCCGGTTTGGTACTGGTCGAAGCGGTAGGGCGAGATCCACGGGGCGAACACGGCCATCACGACGAACACGGCCACGATGGCGGCGCCCACCCACAGCGTCCACTTCGGCAGGCCGCGCGCCTCCCGTACGGGAGCCAGCGACCGGCGCAGGTTCTGGGACACCGTCATCAGTACCTCACCCTCGGGTCGATGAGCGCGTTGACCAGGTCGATGATCAGGCTGATGCCGACGACGATGAGTGCGAACACGGTGACAATGCCTTGCACGGCGGCATAGTCGCGTTGGTTGAGGTAGTGGATGAGCGCCTGGCCGATCCCAGGCCAGTTGAAGGTCGTCTCGGTGAGGACCGCGCCGGAGAGCAACAGCGCCGCCTGCAGACCGACGACGGTGACGACCGGCACGAGGGCGTTGCGGAAGGCGTGCCGGATCAGCACGCCGAACTCGCCGATGCCCCGCGCCCGCGCCGCCTCGATGTAGTCGGCCTGCATCGTCTGGATGATGTTGACCCGGACCAGCCGGATGAACACCCCGCACAGCAGCAGCCCGAGCGTCACCCCCGGCAGGATCAGGTGGACGAGGACGTTGCGCAGGTCGTCCCAGCTGCCGTTGATGATGGCGTCCACGACGTAGATGTGGGTGTGCGACCGGGTGATCAGATCGAGATCCTGCAGCGTGTCGGCCTGGCCGGAGCCGGGCAGCCAGCCGAGCGTCGAGACGAACAGCAGCTGCAGCAGGATGCCGACGTAGAACACCGGCGCCGCGTAGGTGAGGATGCCGAACAGCCGTCCGCCGACGTCAACGAAGGAGTCGCGGAACCGGCCGATCAGCAGGCCGATGCTCAGCCCGAGCACCAGGGCGAAAAGGAGGGCGGCGACGGAGAGCTCGAGCGTCGCCGCGCCCTCGTGGGTGACGATGCTGAGCACGGTGCGGTTCTCGCTCGACGACCGCCCCAGGTTGCCGTGCAGGATGTTGCCGATGTAGGTGCCGTACTGCACGAGCAGCGGCTTGTCGAACCCTCCGGCATGGCGCAGCTCATCGATCTGCGCCTGCGCCAGGTGGCCGCCGGCAGCGGCCTGGACCGGGTCGCCGGGGGCGACCCGCATCAGGACGAAGACGACGGTGAGCAGGATCCATACGTTCGGGACCACCAGCAGCAGCCGGGTCAGGATGTAGCCGCGGAGCGAGCCGTTCTGTTTTGCCATGTACGCGCGGAGCCTCCCTCACGGTGTTCGGTGCGGACCTGACAACGCGGTGCCGGGATGGCTCGAGACCACCCCGGCACCGCGTCAGTGGCGTCAGGACTTGCCGAGCACCCAGAACCGGAAGATGTAGTCCGGCAGCAGCGTGTCCGACAGACCGGTCACGTTGCCGTACTGCACGGCGATCTGCTTGCCCTGCCAGACCGGGATGGTCGGCGCGTCGGGAGCCGCCGCATCCTGGATGGCCTTGAAGTCGGCCGTCCGCTTGGCTGCGTCGGTGCTGCTCTTCTCGTCGAGCAGCAGCTTGTCGATCGTCTTGTTGACGTAGTGGTTGTTGAAGAACGGCGTCGGGCCGTAGAACTCGCCCACGTAGTCGTCGGTGTCCGGGTAGTCCGGGAACCAGCCGAGCTCGTAGATCGGGTACTTGTCCGTGGCGTAGGCCTTGGAGTAGGCGTCCCACTCGGTGGACTGCAGGTTGACCTTGAACAGGCCGCTCGCCTCGAACTGCCGCTTGAGCTCGGTGTACTCGTCACCGGAGAGGCTGCCGTAGTGCTTGGGCGTCCACCACAGCTGGATGCTGACCGGGGCCTTGAGCCCGGCCTTGGTCAGCTCGGCCGCCGCCTTGGTCTTGTCTGGCGCCGTCCCGTACACCGTCTGGTAGTCCGGCATCGCGCCGTCGAGGCCCTTGGGCACCATCGAGTAGAGCGGGTCCACCGTGCCGGAGTAGACGTTCTTGGCCAGCGCCGGCCGGTCGATCAGGAAGGCCATCGCCCTGCGGATGGCGAGCTTCTGCGCGGGCGTGTCGCCGGGCATCGTCTTGGTGTTGAAGACGATGTAGCGGATGGCACCACCAGGCCCGTCGACCTCCTTGACCTTGGGCTTGGTCTTGAGCTCGGTCAACGTGGTCGGAGTGAAGTTGGGGTAGGCCACGTCGACCTTGCCCGCCTCGAGGTCGAGCTTGAGCGCGCTCTCGTCCTGGTAGTAGTGGATGATCAGGCCGCCGTTGGACAGCTTGAGGTCACCTGTGTAGTTCTTGTTCGGGATGAACTGCGCGAGCTGCTTGGTCTGGTAGGCCTTGATCGCGTACGGGCCGGAGCCGATCACCTGGGCGTCCGGCTCGAGCTTGTCGGCGGGGAAGACCTTGGAGTCGACGATCGCGCCGGCGGCTGTGCCGATGATCTGGTTCCACAGCGAGTTGCCGTCGGGCAACGTGAACACGACGGTCGAGGGGTCGGGAGCCGTGGTGACGACCTTGCCGAGCAGGCTGGACGGGCCGTTCGGGTCGGCGATCTTGATGACCCGGTCGAACGACCACTTCACGTCCGCGCTGGTCAGCGGGTCACCGTTGGAGAACTTCAGCCCGGGCTTGAGCTTGCAGGTCCAGACCTTGAAGTCGGTCGAGGCCGTGCAGCCCGAGGCGGCGTCGGGCACCGGCTTCTGGGTCTTCTCGTCGACCCGCAGCAGGGTCTGGTAGACGTTGTAGACCACGTTCCAGCTCGGCAGGTCGTACGAGCCGGCAGGGTCGTACGAGATCGGTGTGTCCGTGCTGCCCCACACGATCGTCTTGCCGCTGTTGGTGGCCGCGGGTGCAGAGGCTGCACCACTCGTCGGAGCCCCGGCTGAGGTGCCGGGGGTGGTGCCGGATGACTTGCTCTTGGAACCGCACGCCACCGTCACCAGTGAGACCGCCACCAGTGCCGCAGCGGCTCTGACCGCTGTCGAAGCTGTCCTCATCAACTCTCCTTGTCAGACCATCGACCGTGTGGCTGCGCCCGCCCCGGGTCGCAGATCCTCCCGCGACGCGCGCGCAGCACTGAAGAGCCTCCGCCGCAACTGGGGTCACGAGCGCAAGCTCTCCTGCCGACCTAACACCACCGAAGCGCAGCCGAAAAGGACCCCGACGTTACAATCGTGCGTCGACGTGGGGCACAAGCGTGATATTCGCTTGACGGGCCCCGCTCCCCTGCGCCGCTGGGCTAGAAGAGCACCGACGCGAACATGCCGACCTCGCGGAACCCGACCCGCTCGTACGCCCGGCGAGCCGCCAGGTTGTAGTCGTTGACGTAGAGGCTGACGACCGGCGCGATCTGCGCTCTGGCCAGCTCGACGACGGCGGCGGTCCCCGCGGTGCCCAGCCCCTCACCACGGCGGTCCGGGTTGACCCACACCCCCTGGACCTGGCAGGCGATGGTGGTCGCGGCACCGATCTCGGCCTTGAAGACGACCACGCCGTCCTCGATCCGGGCGAACGAGCGGCCCTGGTTGATCAGCTCGGCGACCCTGGCCCGGTAGAGGATGCCGCCGTCGCCGGCCGACGGCGAGACGCCGACCTCCTCGGTGAACATCGCCACGCAAGCCGGCAGCAGCACGTCGAGCTCACGGGGGCTGACCTGACGGACAGCGGGGTCGGCAGGCACCAGGGCCGGCTCGTCGATCGCCATCAGCGGCTGGCGGATCCGGACGTCGCGCGCAGGACCCCAGGACGGCTCGAGCACCTGCCACATGACCTCGACGGCATCGGCCGGCCCGACGATCGAGGAGCAGCGCCGCCCGGACCGCCGGGCCCGGCCGGCGAAAGCCCTGGCCGCCTCCTCGTCCGCCTGTACGGGGACCAGGTTGGCGCCCGCGAAGCACAACGACTCGACGCGGCCGTCGACGACGTGGCCCCAGACCTCGGCACCGAGCCGCCACGAGTCGAGGCCCACCGCAGCGATGCGCGAGGCCACGAACACGTTGGCGACCGGGTCACGGCCGCAGATGGCGAGGGCTTCCGGGACGTCCCGGTCCGCGAGCACCCGTACCGGAGAGGTCCTCAGCATGTCTTGGGGGGCCGTCAGCTGACCGACACGACAGCCGGCCCGGACGCTTCGGTCCCGAGGCCGGCATCCCCCATCTCTTCGGCCATGCGCATCGCCTCCTCGATCAGCGTCTCGACGATCTGCGACTCGGGCACGGTCTTGACCACCACGCCGCGTACGAAGATCTGACCCTTGCCGTTGCCGGAAGCTACGCCGAGGTCGGCCTCGCGGGCCTCACCCGGGCCGTTGACGACACACCCCATCACCGCGACCCGCAGCGGCACCGTCAGCCCCTCGAGCCCCGCCTGGACCTTCTCGGCCAGCTGGTAGACGTCGACCTGGGCCCGGCCGCAGGACGGGCAGGACACGATCTCGAGGCCACGTTGGCGCAGGTTGAGCGACTCGAGGATGGCCAGCCCGACCTTGACCTCCTCGACCGGCGGCGCGGAGAGCGAGACCCGGATGGTGTCGCCGATCCCCTCGGAGAGCAGCGCGCCGAACGCGACGGCCGACTTGATGGTGCCCTGGAAGGTCGGCCCGGCCTCCGTGACGCCGAGGTGCAGCGGGTAGTCGCAGGCGGCGGCGAGCTGCCGGTAGGCCTCGATCATGATCACCGGGTCGTTGTGCTTGACCGAGATCTTGATGTCGCGGAAGTCGTGCTCCTCGAACAGGCTGGCCTCCCACAGAGCACTCTCGACGAGCGCCTCGGGAGTGGCCTTGCCGTACTTCTCGAGCAGCCGCTTGTCCAGGCTGCCGGCATTGACCCCGATCCGGATCGGAGTGCCGTGGTCCTTGGCCGCCCGGGCGATCTCGCCCACCTTGTCGTCGAACGCCTTGATGTTGCCCGGGTTGACCCGTACGGCAGCGCAGCCGGCCTCGATCGCGGCGAAGACGTACTTGGGCTGGAAGTGGATGTCGGCGATGACCGGCAGCTGGGACTTCTTGGCGATGACCGCGAGCGCGTCGGCGTCGTCCTGGCTGGGCACGGCGACCCGGACGATCTGGCAGCCGGACGCTGTCAGCTCGGCGATCTGCTGCAGGGTCGCGTTGATGTCAGCGGTGACCGTGGTGGTCATCGACTGCACGGAGATCGGCGCATCACCGCCGACCGGCACCGAACCCACCTGGATGGACCGGCTCTTGCGCCGGGCGGCGACCCGCGGCGGAACGGTGGGCAGGCCGAGCGGGACAGCGGTGATGGCCATGCTGAGTCCTCAGAACGGGTTGGCGATGGGGTTCACGATATCCGCCGCGAGCAACGTGACCGACAGGCCGACGATCAGGATGAGTACGGCGTACAGCGCCGGCGTCAGCTTGACGATGTCGACGCGCCCCGGGTCGGGCTTGTGGAACAGCCGCGCCAGCCGGCTTCGCACCCCCTCGAACCACAGGATGGCGATGTGTCCGCCGTCCAGCGGCAGCAGCGGCAGCAGGTTGAACAGGCCGACGAACAGGTTGAGCGCCGCGACGATGCCGAGGAAGCCCGCCACCCGGTCGGCCACCGATCCCGACGCGACCGCGTCACCGGCGATCTTGCCGACGCCGACCACGCTGGCCGGGCTGTTGTCCGCCGTACGGTTGGCTCCGAACGCGTGGGCGACCTGGCTCGGCAGCTTGCTCACGCCGGTGACCGTCTGCGAAACGGCGCTGCCGAACGTAGAAAACGTGGTCGGGATCGCCGTCAGCACGTTGTAGGTCGTGTGTTGGTTGACCGGCCCTACGCCGATCTTGGGCAGTGGCTTGTTGTCCTGGCCGACCAGCGTCTTGCCGGTGGTCGGGTTGATCACCGTTGCCGGGGTCATGGTGAACGTCTTCAGCACGCCGTCACGGCTCACCACGACTGTCGCGGGGCTGAGGCCGCCGTTCTGCACGTCTGTGCTGAACGCGGCCCAGGTCTTGACCGGCTTGCCGTTGTACGAGACCAGCGTGTCGCCGGGCTTCATGCCTGCGGCAAGCGCCGGGGCCGGGCTTGCGGGGGTGCAGGTCTGGCTAGCGGTCGCCCTGGCACAACTGACACTGTCGAGGGTGAGCGTCTGTTTGGTGGTGCCGACCAGCAGCAGCCCGATCCAGATCAGCACCAGCGCGATGACGAAGTGCATGAAAGAGCCGGCTCCCAGCACGATCGTTCGCTTCCAGCCGGCCTGCCGGTAGAACGCCCTGGGTTCGTCCTCGGGGGCGACCTCCTCGAGGTCGGTCATCCCGATGATCTTGACGAAGCCGCCGGCGGGGATCGCCTTGACGCCGTACTCGGTCTCACCGCGCTGGAAGGACCACAGGGTGGGGCCGAAGCCGGCGAAGAACTGGGTTGCCTTCATGCCGAAACGCTTGGCGGTCACGAAGTGGCCCGCCTCGTGGATGATCACCGAGGTGATCAGGGCCACGAAGAACAACAGCCAGCCGAGTTCGCGGATCATGCAGGTTGCTCCAGATTCTCCGGCGCGGGCGGACGTCGTGCGGAACCCGCCGGGTCGGCGAGGCCGGAGAGTGCGCGCGCCCGGCCCCGGGCCCACGCCTCCGCAGAGAGAACATCGGCAACACAGACGGAGTTCCCCACTACGAGATCGCGGTCGGACGCCTCCGCCACCACGGCCGCCACCGTGTCGACAATCGACAGGAACGGCAGCGTCCCGGCGAGGAACGCCGCGACACACTCCTCGTTGGCCGCGTTGTAGACCGCCGGGTAGGTCCCTCCCAGCGCCCCGACCTCCCGGGCGAGGGCAACGGCCGGGAACGCCTCGGCGTCGTACGGGAGGAACTCCCAGGTCGCGGCCTTGGTCCAGTCGCAGCGCGGCGCGGCGCCGGGGACCCGGTCGGGCCAGGCCATCGCCACGGCGATCGGCAGCCGCATGTCCGGCGGGGACACCTGGGCGATGGTCGAGCCGTCGGTGAACTCGACCATCGAGTGCACGTAGCTCTGCGGGTGGACGACCACGTCGATCCGGTCGTACGGGATGCCGAAGAGCAGGTGCGCCTCGATCACCTCGAGGCCCTTGTTGACCAGGGTGGCGCTGTTGACGGTGACGACCGGGCCCATCGTCCACGTGGGATGGGCCAGGGCCTCGGCGGGGGTGACGGCGGTCAGCTCGGAGCGCCGCCGGCCGCGGAACGGACCACCGCTCGCGGTGAGCACCAGCCGCTCGACCTCGCCTGCGGCGCCGCCGCGCAGGCACTGCGCCAGGGCGGAGTGCTCGGAGTCGACCGGCACGATCTGGCCGGGCCGGGCGGCGGCCGTGACGATCGGGCCGCCGACGATGAGCGACTCCTTGTTGGCCAGCGCCAGGGTGCTGCCCGCGGCAAGCGCCGCGAGCGTCGGCCCCAGGCCGACCGAGCCGGTCATCCCGTTGAGCACCACGTCGCAGGGCATCGAGGCCAGCTCGCTGGCGGCGTCCGGCCCGGCGAGCACGGTGGGCACGGTGTACTGCCCCTTGGCGTAGCCACGCCGCTGGGCCTCGGCGTAGAAGGCCAGGAGCAGGTCCTGCGCGGCCGTCGCCTGGGCGACGGCCACCACCTCGACCCCGTAGCGCAGCGCCTGCGCGGCGAGCAGCTCGACCCGCTCCCCTCGGGCGGCCAGCCCCACCACGCGGAACCGATCGGGGAAGCGGTCGACGATGTCCAGCGCCTGGGTGCCGATCGACCCGGTGGAACCGAGCAGCACCAGCGATCGCTGGTCGGTCACGGTTGCTCCTCTCGGGACGCGGCGTGGCTTCCAGTGTCCCGCGCGGGACCGGAAACCGCCCACCCGAGGTAGTTCGGTATGGGCGATAGGTGGTAAAGCGATCTTGGTGTCCGATTCACCCCTTCGGCCCTCGAGCGGGGGGCCGAACGGACCGATGGACTAGTTACAAAGGGCGATACGCGACGGAGCGGCGTCCGGAGGCTACAGGGGGATGGAGGACAGCATGGCGATCATCACGGAGACGGGTGTCTCCAACGAGGACGAGCCGGTCGGTCACGGTGTCATGGGGCTGCTGGCGGCGGGAATTCCGCTGTCGCTGCTCATGGATCTGGTCGACGCAGGCGGTCCGCAGTCACGCGACCTGGTCGACCACGAGGTCGGGGATGCATCCTGGCTGGGCTGGTCACGCAGCCATGCTGCCGGTGCCGCCTGAACCAAGCCTGAACGCCGAAGCCTGAACACAGGTCCTTGGGCGCGCCGGGTCGGGTCGCCGGCGGACCCTCGGAACGCCTACGGTGGTCGTACGCGATCACACGGGGCCTTTCCGAGGAGCCGAAGTCATGACCGATCCCGAGCAGGTCCGCCGTGTGGTCACCGAGATACCGGGGCCGAAGTCGCGCGCGCTGGCCGCCCGCCGCAGTGCCGCGATGCCGGCGAAGATGGGCAGCACGATGCCGGTCTTCGCCGCCAAGGCCGGCGGCGGGGTGATGGTGGACGTCGACGGCAACTCGTTCATCGACTTCGGCGCCGGCATCGCGGTCGTCAACGTCGGGTCGAGCGCGCCGGGCGTCGTCGAGGCCGTTCAGCGACAGGTCGAGGCCTTCACGCACACCTGCGCCATGGTCACTCCGTACGAGAGCTACATCGCCGTCTGCGAGGCGCTCAACCGGCTGACCCCTGGCGACCACGAGAAGCGCTCGATGCTGGTCAACTCCGGCGCCGAGGCCGTGGAGAACGCCGTCAAGATCGCCCGGCACTACACCGGCCGGCAGGCGGTGGTCACGTTCGAGCACGGCTTCCACGGCCGGACGCTGCTGACGATGACGCTGACGGCCAAGGCGATGCCGTACAAGCAGGGCTTCGGGCCGTTCGCGCCGGAGGTCTACCGGCTGCCGTTCGCCTACCCCTACCGCTGCCCGACCGGCTCCTCGTACGACGAGTGCGGGCCGAGCTGCGCAGCCGCGGCGATCGACGCGATGCAGCGTGAGCTCGGCGCCGACCAGATTGCCGCCGTCATCGTCGAACCGGTCCAGGGTGAGGGCGGCATCATCGTGCCGGGCGCGGGTTTCCTGCCGGCGATCGTGGAGTTCTGCAACGCCAACGGGATCGTGTTCATCGCCGACGAGGTGCAGAGCGGCTTTGCCCGTACCGGTGACCTGTTCGCGTGCGAGTACGAAGGCATCGTCCCCGACCTGATCACCACGGCCAAGGGCATCGCCGGCGGGCTGCCGCTCGGCGGGGTCACCGGCCGGGCCGAGATCATGGACTCGATCCACGCCGGCGGTCTCGGCGGCACCTTCGGCGGCAACCCGATCGCCTGCGTGGCAGCGCTTGCGGCGATCGAGCAGATCGAGACCGACAACCTCGCCGGACGGGCACGGGCCATCGGCGACCTGCTCATGGGCCGGCTGCGCGAGCTCCAGCAGCACCACGGCGTCATCGGTGACGTACGCGGCCGCGGCGCGATGGTGGCGATCGAGCTGGTCCGTGGTGGCGGCGACAAGACGCCGGCTGCCGACATCGCCGGCAAGATCGCCTCTGCCTGCCACCAGGACGGTCTGGTGCTGCTCAAGGCCGGCACCTACGACAACGTGATCCGGATCATGCCACCGCTGGTGATCAGCGACGCGCTGCTCGACGAGGGCATGTCGGTCATCGAGAAGGCCTTCGCGTCTCTGTGACCGCGATGGAGCCGGCCGACGGGCAGGGTTTCGAGCTGCTGGCCGCGTCGCTGCGGGCCGACAGCGCCGACCTGCCGGCGTTCCTGGAGGTCCTGGCCGGCAAGCTGGCCGATGCCTTGCCCGGGCTGGTGACGGTCAAGCGGTCCGGCGGCCTGTTCGCCAAGCGCAAGCCGATCGCGTCCATCGAGGTCAGCCTCGACGACCGGCGCTACACCGCGACCGTACGGGGCCTGGTGGTCGACACCTTCGTCGCCCACGAGGTCCGCGGTGTGCGGCTCTCGGGCGACAGCGTGCCGCTCCAGACCTGGCTGACCGAGATGGGCAACGGCCTGGACGCCTATGCCCGACGCAGCGCTGCCGGCTCGGCTGCGCTGCGCCGGCTGCTCGGCTGACGGGCCATGACCTCCGAGGTCATCGACCTCTGACGCGCTGCACCGCAGAGTCGTGACGAGGGCCGGCGCACACGGCATCGGCCATCGCCACGGAGGTTGAGATGAACGACTTCAGCCAGGTCGGACGGCTGACGCTGGTGCTCGGTTTCCTGGACAAGGTGCCGGCCTAAGCGGATTGCCGGCCAATCCTCCCACCTGACCTAGGTGCCTATCCCGAAGGCTCTGCGTTGCCCACGATCTACGGGCAACGCAGAGCCTCCGCGACACGGCAACCCGGTGGCAGCAGCACAGCGAGTCGACAACACTCCGCCCACGGCGGTCATTCGGCCGCCGGAACGGTGTCGGGGACGTCGTGGAGAGAGGCCGCGCGGGACGGATGGGTGGTCGCCAACCGGCCGGCCAAGCCCTGGATCAGCAGCCTGGAGGGGGAAGCCTCGTTGAGAGCGTTCAGGAACACGTCCCCGTCGATGCGCCAGACCATGCTGCCGCCGATCGAGCGCACCGTCGCCGTACGCGGGATGCGCTCGATGAGCCCGATCTCCCCGAAGTACGAGGGCGCCTGCAGCGACCGGATGTGACGCGGAGCAGCTTGCTGCTCGCCGGCCGCCTCGACGTCGACCTCGCCGGAGACCAGGACGTACAAGGCATCCGCGTCGGCACCCTCGGCGACGATGACCTGGTCCGGCGCGATCTGTTGCTCCTCGACCGCTGCCGCCAGCCGCTCGAGCACCGCTTGCGGAGCGGCCGCGAAGATCTGCAACGACTCCAGGACCCGCATGCGCGGGGCCAGCTGCTCGGCCCGGCTGCCGGCCACGCGGTCGATCGATGCCAGCCGGGGATAGACCAGGACCACCGCGACCGGTACCACCAGACCGGCCAGGAGCAGGGAGCCGTCCAGCCCGACGCCCTGCAACAGGAATGGGGTCACGAACGCGCCGACGGCGAGGCCGGCGATGGCAAGGGCCCAGAAGACGCCGAAGACCCGGGAGATGAGCTCGGGCGCCAGGGAGCGCTGCAGGGCGGTCATGGCCAGTACATCGACCAGCAGCGTGGCGACGCCGCGCACGACCTCGATGACGAAGGCCAGTACCGGGGAGTGCACCAGGACCAGCAGTGCCGTCGGTCCCGCGTACGCGACCATGCCGACGGCGAGCACAACCGAGAGCCTGGGCAGCGCCGCCAACCGGTTGACGAACACCGAGGCGAGGATGCCTCCGACGCCGAGCGCGACGAGCAGGTAGCCGTAGCCGGTGGCGCCCGTACCGAGCCGGTCGCGACTGAGGAACACGAACAGCACACTGTCGGTGCCGTAGAGCAGCGTCGTCAGCACCGGAAAGGCCACCAGGATGGCCGCGCTCGACGAGTGCGTGATGCTGCTGACCCCGACCATCACCTGACGAAGCGGGCCGCCGGCCGAGGCCACGTCAGTCGGGACGCTGCGTGCCGAGATCCTGCTCACGATCAGGGCCGACACCACGAAGGTGAGCGCGTCCAGAGCCAGGACGACCCAGGGTGCCCCGACCAGCAGCACCCCCGCCCCGACCGCCGGACCCACCACGATCGCCAGGTTGTTGATCGTCTCGGTCAGCGCGTTGCCGGCTGCCAGCTGGTCCTCACCCAACAGCTGCGGGACCATCGCAGCGGTGGCCGGTTCGTAGGCGCTGCCGAGGACGGACAGCAATCCGGCCAGGCCGATGAGGATCCCGGCCTGGGCGTGCGTCGCGGCCGCGACCGCCATGCCGCCCATGACGACGGCGCGCGCAAGGTCGGAGCCGACCAAGACCCGCACCCGTTCGAACCGTTCGGCAACCACTCCGGCGTACAGGCTGGCCAGAAAACGTGGCACCATCCTGCCGATGGTGCCGGCGGCGACCCACGCGGCCGAATGCGTCTCGTCATAGACGTAGACGATCAGGGCCACGTTGTAGGCCCAGTCCCCCATCGTCGACTGACTGAGGGCGGTGACCAACAATCGGAAGTCCCGATTGGCCAGCGCCCGGCGATAGGAACCCCCGTTGCCTGCCACGGCCGCCCCTTCGCGTCGTTGAGTTCAGCGGAACGATGACACAACCCGAGCCCCTCGTCACCGTGGGTACACCGTGAATTCCGATTCGCCCCTATTGTCGCGGGCCACAGGAGATGATTTCCGTCTCGTGCAACGTCAGGACGCGCGGCATCCGTACTAGGGGCATCATGAGAGCAGACAGCCTATGAGGACGGCTCGCGAAGACGAGTTCCGTGCCTATGTCGTCGCCCGCCGGCCCCAGCTCGTGCGGACGGCGACCTTGCTGACAGCAGGTGACGCGCATCTTGCCGAGGACCTGGTCCAGACCACGCTGACCCGTCTTTTCCTTGCCTGGCCGAGGATCCGCAGGGCCGACGGGCCTGATGCCTACGCCCGGCGGACGCTGGTCAACGCGCTGATCGACGAGCGGCGGCGGCCGTTCTGGCGGCGCGAGACGACACACGCCGACGTGCCGGACACCGGCAGCACCGAGCACGCCCACGCGGCGCACGACGGGCTCGAGCTGGCCCTGGCCGGGCTGCCGCCGGGCATGCGCGCCGCCGTCGTCTTCCGGCACGTCTACGAGCTCAGCGTCGCGGAGACCGCCGACGCGCTCAACTGCTCCGAAGGCAATGTGAAGAGCCAGACCGCCCGCGGGCTCGAACGCCTGCGCACGGCGCTCTCCCCCACCGACCTCACCGCCGAACCACCCGCGTCACCACCGGGCCCTGCGCCCGATCGGCAGCAGCCCCTGAGCCTGTCCACTGCACGCACCCACCCCAGGAGCTCGTCATGACCGACCTCGACACGCTGCTCTCCGAGGCAGCCCACCCCGACTGGGCACCGGTGCCCGACAGCTTGGTCGACGCCGACCTCGCCCGCGGCCGGCGCGCCTTCCTCCACCGCAGGATGCGCCGTACCGGCACGCGTTCCGCACTGGCGGCCGTCGTGGCCGTCGGCGCATTCGCCGCCGCTCAACCGCACGGCGGCCACTCCGGTGCGAGCGCCATCCGGCTGGTCGACTACACCGGCACCCAACCCGCCGGCTACACGGTCGACAGCGTGCCGGCCGGGTGGGAGATCCAGGGCGTCAGCAACTACGACCTCGCGATCGCACCGGTCGGTTTCGCCGACCAGCGAATCGACAACTTCGAGGGCAAGCTCGTCGTGATGCTGCTGTCCAAGGACGCCACGCCGCCGACGACCGGGACGGCCGTGGACATCGGCGTGCCAGGCACCGGCCGGATCAACCACGCCAACCCCGAGCCGATCCTCGACTTCCAGGACGCGGCCGGCCACTGGGTCGAGATCCAGGTGCCGGTCGCCCTGCACTGGTCCGATGCTCAGGTGACCGACTTCGGCAACGCCGTGCACGTCAATCCGACCGCGCAGGCCGGCCTCGGCTAAGCCCAGCCACCGCGAAGCGGCGTACGGGCCGAGGCCCGTACGCCGCTTCGTGTCTGCTGGACGTTCGTGTCTGCTAGACGGGTGCCTGGCCCTCGCGGGGCACGTCACCGCGCCAGGCGCCGGTCTCCGAGCCGCGGGACTCGATGAACTTCTTGAAGCGCTCCATGTCGCCCTTGGCGCGACGCTTGATCAGGCCCAGCTTGTCGCCAACCTGCTCGACAAAGCCCTCCGGCTGCACGTCGAGCTGCAGCATCACCCGGGTCTGCCCGTCGTTGAGCCGGTGGAAGGTCACCACCCCGGCCTGCTGGGGCCCGCTGGTGGTCTTCCAGGCGACCCGCTCGTCCGGGTGCTGCTCGGTGATCTCGGCATCGAACTCCTCGGTCTTGCCGGCCACCTTGGTCACCCAGTGGGTGTGCGTGGCGTCGATCTGACGAATCTGCTCGACCCCTTCCATGAACCGCGGGAAGTCCTCGAACTGCGTCCACTGGTTGTATGCGGTCGTCACGGGCACGGAAACGTCGATCGACTGTTCGATGGTGGTCATCTGCGAAAGTCCTCCTCGGGATCAGGGGATGGGTCACTAACGCACCTACCCGCTAAGACCGGAGAAATGCCCGGAATAGCTTGATTTTCCAGCAGTTTCGCCCCACGCCCACGTGGGTTCAGTGCCCGATGTAGGCCTTGGCGAGCCGGCCGACGACCGAGGGCCGGCCGGTCCTCGCCTCCTCCTTGTCGGCCGCCACGGCGAGCAGCCGGCCGGCGTTGACGCCGAGGAAGCGCAGCGGCTCCGGCTCCCAGCGCCGCGACCGGTGATCGACCCACGGCAGCCGGGTCAGCGGTGTGTCCCGTGCCAGGACGAGGTCGGCGAGGGTCCGCCCGGCGAGGTTGGTGGTGCTGACCCCGTCGCCGACATAGCCGCCGGCCTCGCCCATCCCGGACCGGGCGTCGTAGCGCACCGAGCTGAACCAGTCCCGTGGCGCGGCGAGCGGACCACCCCAGCGGTGGGTCACCGCGGTGTCGACGAGAGCGGGGAACAGCTCGACCAGCGAACGCTGGAGCTCGGCGAAGACGGCCGGTGCCCGGTCGAACGACGGCTCGATCCGCGACCGGAAATGGTAGGGCGCCCCGCGCCCGCCGAAGGCGATCCGGTTGTCGGCGGTGCGCTGGGCGTAGATCAGCAGGTGCCGCCCGTCAGTCATCGTCTCGCGACGGCGCCAGCCCACCTCGTCCCAGAATGCCTGCGGCAGCGGCTCTGTGGCGATCATCAGCGAGTAGACCGGCAGCACGGCGCGGCGCCGGCCGGGCATCGTCGCGGTCCACGCCTCGGTGGCCCGGATCACGTGCTTGGCGTGCACCACGCCGTCAGCCGTATGCACCCGCCGGGGGCCGTACGAGGTGACCTTGCTGCGCTCGTAGAGCCGAACACCCTTGCGGGACAAGACATCTGCGAGTCCGCGGGCGAGCAACCCCGGCTGGATCGCAGCACAGTGCGGTGTCCAGGCAGCGCCGAGAACGCCTGCAGCGCCGAGCCTTTCCCCGGCCGCCTCAGCATCGAGCCACTCGTAGTCCCCGACACCCCAGGCCCTTTCCTCCTCCACCTGGGCCTGCAGCCGGGTGCGCTGAGCAGGACTGCGCGCCAGGCTCAGCGTGCCGCCTTTGCTGTAGTGACAGTCGATCTGCTCGGTTGCTGCGACTCTGCCGATCTCGTCGACGGTGTCGTTCATCGCCAGCTGCTGGGCCACCGCACCGTCGCGGCCACCGACGGCCGCGAGGCTGTTGTGGGAGGCGGCGAAGAGGGCTGAGGCCCAGCCACCGTTGCGCCCGGAGGCACCGAAGCCGCAGATCTCGGCCTCGAGGACGGCGATCGTCAGCGACGGGTCGGCCTGGTTCAGGTAGTAAGCCGTCCACAGACCGGTGAAGCCGCCGCCGATGACGGCGACGTCGACCTCGCTGCTGCCCTCGTACGAGGGTCGCGGCTCGAGAGGTCCCGGTGCCGCGTCGAGCCAGAGCGAGAGAGAGCGGTAGCCGTCGGCCAGGCCGCTCATGCGTTCCCGGGGAAGTTGAGGTCGTGGCCCACCCTTGGCGCGCCCCAGCGGCTGGTGACGACCCTGCCGCGGGTGTAGAAGCGGACGCCGTCGGTGCCGTAGACGTGGGTGTCGCCGAACAGCGAGTCCTTCCAGCCGCCGAACGGATAGGCAGCCACCGGCACCGGGATCGAGACGTTGACCCCGACCATGCCGACCTGGACCTCGCTGCTGTAGCGCCGCGCGGCGGCACCGTCGGCGGTGAAGACCGCGGTGCCGTTGCCGTACGGGCCGGCGTTGACCAGGTCGAGGGCGTCGTCCAGCGTCGCGACCCGGACCACCGAGAGCACCGGCCCGAAGACCTCGTCGTCGTAGACCGCCATCCCGGCCTTGACCTGGTCGACCAGGCACGGGCCGAGCCAGTTGCCTTCGGCGTGTCCTTCGACGCCCACCCCTCGCCCGTCCAGCACGACGTCCGCACCATCGGCCATCGCCGAGTCGATGTACGAGGCCACCCGGTCGCGGTGCTCGCGGGTGATCAGCGGGCCCATGTCGCTGCCAGCCTTGTCACCGGGGCCGACCTTGAGCCCGACGGCCCTGGACCGGATCCGCTCGACCAGCTCGTCGGCGACGCCGCCGACCGCCACGACCACCGAGACCGCCATGCAGCGCTGACCAGCCGAGCCGAATCCCGCGCTGACGGCGGCATCGGCCGCTGCGTCGAGGTCGGCGTCCGGCAGGACCACCATGTGGTTCTTGGCGCCGCCGAGCGCCTGGACCCGCTTGCCGTGCGTCGCCGCGGTCTCGTAGACGTGGCGGGCGATCGGAGTCGAGCCGACGAAGCTCACGGCGCGCACGTCGGGATGGGTCAGCAGCGCGTCGACGGCCTCGCGGTCGCCCTGCAGCACGGAGAAGACGCCGGGCGGCAGCCCCGCGCGCGACCACAGGTCGGCCAGGAACAACGACGCCGACGGGTCCTTCTCGCTCGGCTTGAGGACGAAGGAGTTGCCGCAGGCGATCGCCAGCGGGTGCATCCACAACGGCACCATCAGCGGGAAGTTGAACGGCGTGATGCCGGCGACGACGCCGAGCGGAGCCCGTACGGAATGGGTGTCGATGCCCGTGGACACGCCTTCGGAGTAGTCGCCCTTGAGCAGCTGACCAAGGCCGCAGGCCAGCTCGACCACCTCGAGGCCGCGGTCGATCTCACCCCTGGCGTCGTCGAGGGTCTTCCCGTGCTCGCGGGTCACGATGGCTGCGGCCGCGTCCCGGTTGGCGGCCAGCAGCTCGCGGAACGCGAACAGCACCGCCGTCCGCTTCGCCAGCGAGACCCGGCCCCAGACACCGAACGCAGTCTTGGCACTGGCGACGACGGTCTCGACATCGGCCGCCGAGGCCAGCGCGACCTCGGCCTGCGGCTGCCCGGTCGCGGGGTTGACCAGAGTCAGTCGCCGGTCGGACGTGCCGGCCCAGGGGGCACCGTCGACCCAGTGCGTGACGAGGTTCATGACGCCACGCTAGCGCTGACGGCGTCGATGGACTTGACCAGCGTGTCGAGGCCCTCCGCGGCCTCCTCCAGGGTCAGCGACAGCGGCGGGGCGATCCGCAGGACGTTGCCGTAGAGCCCGCCCTTGCCGATGAGCAGCCCTTGCGCCTTGGCCTGCTCCATCACCGCGCCGGCCGCCTTCGGGTTGGGTGTACGGCTCCCCGCCTCGACCAGCTCGATGCCGATCATCAGGCCCTTGCCGCGGACGTCGCCGACGATCGGGTAGGCCGACGGGAGCTCGCGCAGCCCGGCCATCAGCTGCTGGCCGCGGACCAGGGAGTTGGCCTGCAGGTCGTGGTCGAGGAGGTACTTAAGGTTGGCCAGCGCGCCTGCGGTGACCAGCGGGTTGCCGCCGAAGGTCGAGATCGAGGCGGCCGGCAGCGCGTCCATGATCTCGGCCCGCGCCACCACCCCGCCGATGGACAAGCCGTTGCCGATGCCCTTGGCGAACGTGATCATGTCGGGCACCACGCCATGGGCCTCGATGCCCCAGAAGTGCTCGCCCGTGCGGCCCCAGCCGGTCTGGACCTCGTCAGCGATGAACAGGATCCCGTACTCGTCACAGACGGCCTTGAGCGCGCCGTAGAACCCGTCCGGCGGCACAGTGAAGCCGCCGACGCCCTGGATCGGCTCGGCGATCAGGCAGGCCACGTCACCGGAGGTCATCGTCTCGATCACCTGGCGGAGGTCGGCGGCGCAGGCGGCGATGAACTCGCCGTCGGACAGCTGCCCGTACGGGCTGCGGTAGCGGTCGCCGTTCTGGACGTAGTGCACCTGGAACGGCGAGTAGCTGGTCGGGGAGTAGGACCGGTTGCCGGTCACGGCCATCGCGCCGAACCCGCGGCCGTGATAGCTGTTGCGCATCGCCAGCACCTGGTTGCTCTTGCGGTAGGCCGTGGCCAGCAGCAACGCGGTCTCGGTCCCGTCGGTGCCGCTCGTACCGAAGAAGACCTTGGCGTCCGGCACCGGCGACAGCCCGGCGATCTGCTCGGCCAGCTCGATCTGTCCCTCGATCAGGTAGAGGGTCGAGCTGTGCAGCATCCGGCCGGCCTGGGCCTGGACGGCAGCGACGACCTCCGGCGTGTTGTAGCCGGTCATCGTGGTGAGGATGCCGCCGAAGAAGTCGAGGTAGGTCCGGCCCTCGGCGTCGGTCACCCGCCGGCCGGACCCGTCGACGAGCGCGATCGGATCCGCGTAGTAGAGGGTCACCCAGCTCGGCAGCACCGCCTTGTGCCGGCGCAGCAGGTCGGCGTGGGAGGGCTGGGCGGCGGAAGCATCAGAACTCGGCATGGCATGAGTCTCCGCCTTGGAAGGCGTTGACTCAAGCGCTCGCCGCGTTGTTTTCCGTAGCGTTACATGCCGACAGCCACGGAATCCGTCGTTGTCAGGACGCAGAACCGCGCATGACCTCGAGCAACGCGAGGGCGAGTGCCCCACCCGGTCGACCCAGAACGGCGGCGTAGTGGTTCATGATCTCGAGCTCACGGCCGTGCTCCACCCGGCCTCCCCCGATCGCCATCCGGGCCTGCTGGTTTCCGCGGCTTACCTCGAGCCGGGTCTGGACGAGCGCGATGATCTCGTCGTCCAGCGCGTCGATGCGGGCCCGGCCGTCGGCGATGACCTGGGCGGCCTGCTCCTCGGTGAGCGCGACAGGTGTCTCGCCAGTGCTGTTGACCTCAGTAGTCACGGTGCTGTTCCCTTCGGGGCGGGTTGTCGGGTCCGCCCCGAGCGCTGGCACCGGGGCAAAAAGAAACCCCGGGCGGCAGGCCCGGGGCGATCGGTCACGTGATCAGACGGTCACGAGGCCACCGGGGTGCGGTAGCCATAGAAATACGCGGTCGCGGTGGTCACGACGACGACGATAGAGGCATCCGCCGTACGGCGCCAGCCCCTTGCCCGATCCCACCAGATCCTGAGACGCCCCACCACAACCGGTATGTGGCGCCCGCATCGGCGTGTCGCGTCGGCGTGTCGCGCCACGTGCCGACGGTTAGGGGTGGCTGCCGGACGGCCCCCCTTACGGTGACCGTGTGATGAACGGTCCGACCTGACCGGCACGTTGATGGGGATGGCTCAGCCGGAGGCGGCCCGGCGGGTGGCCCGGGTGCGCCCCAGCTTGCTGGGCCCCTTGTGTGGCGAAACCCCGCCGAAGGATGGACCCAAAAGGGTGCCCGGACACCACCTTGAGCCCACGCTTCCGCCGGATTGCCGGTAGACGAGACCGCGGAGGGGTGGGCACGAGTCAGCCCGGGTCTGGGACCGCCACCGCGGGCGGCCCGCCCACAGACCCTGGTTCTGATGCCCGGGGAGGGAGCAGCGAGCCGTGCGCAGCACGGCGAGAGCCGCCGGCGAACAGGAACCAGCCGGCCACGCTTCCGCGTGGCACAAGCACTGGCCCGCCCCGAACGGGGGCGCTCACGGCGACGGCACGATGCCAGCCCATCACACTGTCACCGTAAGGGGGGCGGAGGAGTCAGTCCTCTTGCGAGACCTCCTGCGTGAACGGCGGACCGGCCGGCACCGGCTCGTCCGCCGAGACCCGGTCGGAGATCCTGGCCCCGACGATGCGCTGGGCGCCGCCGGCACCGATGTCGAGCGGCTCGGGCCCGGCCGGTGGAGGCTCCACGCCCTCCTCGGGGTTGCCGTCGATCCGTGGCTCACCGACGCCGGCGACCTCGGGCAGGTGCTCGAGGCGGGAGTCGCCCGACTCGGCCCGTCCCGACGGGTTGTGCACCCCGGCGGCCTCACTGCCGGCCTCTGCGGCTGCTACGGACTCATCCACTGTCGACCCGCTGCGGCCGGCATCGTCGTCGTGAGTGGGTCCGGACTCGTCTGTGGGCATGTTCGTCCTCCTGTCGGTGGTGCGGCCATTCCATCCCCTGCGCCGGGGGCGTCGGCCAGTTCGAGAGTCATCGGTGGATGGCCAGCTCACTGAGGGTCAGCCGGTCGCCGGTTCCGCCCCAGGACAGCGCGATGATCTCGGCGGCGATCGCGACAGCTGTCTCCTCCGGTGTACGGGCGCCCAGGTCCAGGCCGATGGGAGAGCTCAGCCGGCCGAGCGCCTCCTCGCTGACGCCGCGTTCGCGGAGACGGCCAATCCGGTCTTCGTGGGTCCGCCGGCTTCCCATCGCTCCGACGTAGCGGGCCGGCGTGTGCAGGGCCCTCTCGAGCAGTGGAACGTCGAACTTCGGGTCGTGGGTCAGCACGCAGATCACCGTACGGTCATCGACGACCGTCTCCTCCAGGAACTGGTGCGGCCACCGGACCACGAGCTCGTCGACATCGGGGAAGCGTTGACGGGTGGCGAAGACCGGCCGTGCGTCGCAGACGGTGACGTGGTAGCCGAGAAACTTCCCGATCCGGGCGACCGCGCTGGCAAAGTCGATCGCGCCGAAGACCAGCATCCGCGGAGGAGGCGCGAAGGACTGGACGAAGACCGCCAGATCATCCTTGCGCTGTTCACCGTGCGCGCCCACGTGCACGACTCCGGTGTTGCCGAGCGCCAGCATGCCCCGGGCCTGCTCCAGCACCGCGATGTCCAAACCCTCGTTGCCGAGCGTGCCGGCAGACTCGGTAGGCGTGATCACCACCCGCCGGCTGGGCCCTGCGGACAACACGACCGCGAGGGCGGCCGGCCGTCCGGCGGCGACGGCTTCGAGAAGGCCCGCAAGCTCCGGCCACGAATCGCCATCGCCTGCCTGAACGCAGATCTCCAGGGTGCCCCCGCAGGTCAGACCCACCTCGAGTGCGTCTCCGTCGGAGATGCCGTAGGTGTGTACCGCCGCCTCACCGGTGGCAATCACGTCCTTGGCGAGCTCGTAGACGGCGCCCTCGACACAGCCGCCGGAGACACTGCCCAGCACGTCGCCATGCTCGGACACCGCCATCGCGGCCCCCGGCTGTCGCGGTGCGGACTTCCACGTCCGCACGACCGTGGCGATCGCGAACCGGACGCCAGCGGCATGCCAGGCGGCCAGGCCTTGGGCGATGTCGCGCACCTGCTCTCCTCCCTTTCAGGGCCAGCCGGCGGTGGTCAGGCCAGGAGCAACAGCATGTAGGCAGTGGTCGCCGTCATGGCCAGCTGGCAGGCTGCTGTCGTCCTCGGTGCCAGCGTGCCGCTCCGGGGATCCCCGCTGCGACCTTGCCGGCCAAGGCCTGCTGCCGTCGCCAGTGCAACGGCGACAACCGCGCCGGCCACGACCAGCAGCCCGCGGCTGCCAGCCCCGCCGGCGCCACTGCCTGACATGGCCATCCCCCGCATCACGGTCGAGCCGGTGCCTGCCCGCGCGGGAGTCGCGGCGGCAAGCAACATGCACAGCATTGCTGCACTGAGCACTGCCTGCTGAACCGGATGCGCCACCGCACGGGCGCCGCCCCTGACGTAGGCGAGCAGGGTGCGCAGGCCGAACCACACCGCAGGTGCGCAGAAGACGGTGGCCCAGACCTGGCTGGAACGCAGGGTCAGCCCGCCCAGCAACATCATCGCCATCGCGGAGCCCATCGCCGCATGCGTGACGTCGACATCGACCTCGCCGTGGCGAGCCCTCCGCCGCGCGGCCACCAGCCGTACGAGGTGGTAGGCGGCGATCGCGGCCATCAACGCTGCGAGGGACCACCGGAGCCAGGGAGTTCCCGGCATCGATGCCTCCCTCCGCCGGCGTGCACGAGCGGCGGCGCGCAGCCCCGCCGCTAGCGCAGCATGCGGAGCCTGGTCCGGCCTGTCAACGACGACTTAAGCCTTCGGTTAATGGGCTCGGTCGCCGGGGCGGGAGCGGTTTAACCATCGGCTTAAGTCGTCGTTGACAACCTCGCGGGACAAGCGCGCAATGTCCTCAGGTCTCCGGCAAGCCACTCCGACGAAGGGGTTCGGGCATGCAGGTTCCAGCACCGTTCGAGTACGAGCGCGCGACCAGCGTCGACCAGGCCATCGGACTGCTGGACCGGCTGGGCGACACCGCGAGGCTGGTGGCCGGGGGGCACAGCCTGCTGCCGATGATGAAGCTCAGGCTGGCCAACTTCGAGTACCTCATCGACATCAACGACCTGCACGACGAGCTCGGCTACATCACCGTCGAAGCCGGCCAGGTGCGGATCGGCGCGCTGACCCGCCACCGCGAGCTGCTCGAGTCCGCCGAGCTGGCCCGGCTGTTCCCGATCTTCGGCGACGCGGAGAAGGTGATCGCCGACCCGGTCGTGCGCAACCGCGGCACGCTCGGCGGCTCCTTGTGCCAGGCCGACCCGTCCGAGGACCTCTCGGCGGTGTGCACCACGCTCAACGCGAGCTGCGTCATCCGCGGGCTGACCGGCGAGCGCGTCGTCACGATGGAGGAGTTCCACCGGGGCCCGTACGAGACAGCTGTCGGTGACGCCGAGATGCTCACCGAGGTGCGCTTCCCGCTGCGGCCGGGCGGCTCCAGCGCCTATGAGAAGGTCGAGCGACGAACCGGGGACTGGGCGGTGGTCTCGGCCGGCGCTGCTGTGTGGCTGGACGGCGGAGCGATCGCCGACGCCAGGGTCGGGCTCGCCGCTGTCGGCCCCAACACGGCCGGGCTGCCGGAGATCTCCGAGGCGTTGCGGGGAAGGACGCCGTCGGAGGAGGTCTACGAGGCTGCCGGGGAGATCGCCGCCCGCAGCTGCAATCCGGTCACCGACGCGCGCGGGACCGAGGACTACAAGCGGCACCTGGCCAACGAGCTGACCCGGCGGACGCTGCGGCGCGCCGTGGCCCGCATTCGCGAAGGGGCTTGACCCATGCTGGTCACGATGTCCGTCAACGGCGAAGAGGTCACCCGTGAGATCGAGGGCCGGCTGCTGCTGGTGCACTTCCTCCGGGATCACCTCAACCTCACGGGAACCCACTGGGGTTGCGACACCAGCAACTGCGGCACCTGCGTGGTCTGGCTGGACAACGAGCCGGTGAAGTCCTGCACGGTGCTGGCCGCGATGGCCGGCGGCCACGAGGTCCGTACGGTCGAGGGCCTGGAACAGGACGGCAAGCTCGACCCGGTCCAGCAGGGGTTCATGGAGTGCCACGGCCTGCAGTGCGGCTTCTGCACCCCGGGGATGCTGATGACCGCCCGGGCACTGCTCGACCGCAACCCCGCCCCATCGGACCACGAGATCCGTGAGGCGATCTCCGGCCAGATCTGCCGCTGCACCGGTTACACCACCATCGTCCGATCCGTCCAGTGGGCCGCGGCAGAACAGGCCGGCACCCGTACCGTCACGTCCGTCGAGGAGGTCACGGTATGACCGCCGTCGAGGACCGTCCCGCCACCGCCTTCCCGGACAACGACCAGAAGCCGGTCGGTCATGGCCGGATGCTGCGTAAGGAGGACCCGCGGTTCATCCGGGGCAAGGGACGCTACGTCGACGACGTGCAGCTCAACGGCATGCTGCACCTGGCGATCCTGCGTTCGCCGGTCGCGCACGCCCGAATCGTCAGCATCGACACCACCGCCGCCATGGCGATGCCCAAGGTCAAGCTGGTGGTCACCGGGGCGATGCTGGCGGAGAAGGGGCTGGCCTGGATGCCGACCCTGTCCAACGACGTGCAGGCCGTGCTGGCCACCGACAAGGTGCGCTTCCAGGGCCAGGAAGTCGCCTTCGTCGTCGCTGAGAACCGCTACGCCGCGCGCGACGCTCTCGAGCTGATCGACGTCGAGTACGACATCCTTCAGCCGGTCATCGACGTCCGCACAGCCCTCGACCCCGATGCGCCGGTCATCCGCACCGACCTGGACGGCAAGACCAACAACCACATCTTCGACTGGGAGACCGGCGACAAGGACGCCACCGAGGCGGTCTTCGCTGCGGCCGAGGTCACGGTCATGCAGGACATCGTCTACCCACGGGTGCACCCGGCCCCGATGGAGACGTGCGGCGCCGTCGCCGACTACGACGCCGTCGACGGCAAGCTGACCCTCTGGTCCACCACTCAGGCGCCGCACGCCCACCGCACGCTGTACGCGATCGTGGCCGGGCTGCCGGAGCACAAGATCCGGGTCATCGCGCCCGACATCGGCGGCGGGTTCGGCAACAAGGTGCCGATCTACCCCGGGTACGTGTGCGCGATCGTCGGATCGCTGCTCACGGGCAAGCCGGTGAAGTGGATGGAGGACCGGTCGGAGAACCTGGTCAGCACCGGTTTCGCCCGCGACTACATCATGCGCGGCGAGATCGCGGCGACGAAGGAAGGCAAGATCCTCGGCATCCGCACCCACGTGATCGCCGACCACGGCGCCTTCAACGGCGTCGCGGCTCCGACGAAGTACCCCGCCGGCTTCTTCGGCGTCTTCACCGGCAGCTACGACATCGAGGCCGCCTACGCCAGCATGACCGCTGTCTACACCAACAAGGCGCCGGGCGGAGTCGCGTACGCGTGCTCGTTCCGTATCACCGAGGCGGTCTACCTGGTCGAGCGGATGGTCGACGTCCTGGCCTATGACCTCAAGATGGACCCGGTCGAGCTGCGGCTGAAGAACCTGCTACGGCCGGAGCAGTTCCCGTACACCAGCAAGACCGGCTGGGTCTACGACTCCGGCAACTACGAGCCGACCATGCGGGAGGCGATGCGGATCGCCGGCTACGACGAACTGCGTCGCGAGCAGGCGGAAAAGCGTGACCGTGGCCAGCTGATGGGCATCGGGGTCGCGTTCTTCACCGAGGCTGTCGGCGCGGGGCCGCGCAAGAACATGGACATCCTCGGCCTTGGTATGGCCGACGGCTGCGAGCTGCGGGTCCACCCGACCGGCAAGGCCGTGGTCCGCATCTCCTGCATGAGTCAGGGCCAGGGCCACGAGACGACGTTCGCGCAGATCGTCGCCGAGGAGATCGGCATCCCGCCGGCCGACATCCAGGTCGTGAACGGCGACACCGACCAGACCCCCTTCGGGCTGGGCACGTACGGCAGCCGCTCGACACCTGTCTCCGGAGCGGCGGCAGCGTTGGTGGCGCGCAAGGTCCGGGACAAGGCCCGGTTGATCGCCTCCGGCATGCTCGAGGTGTCGGTCGCCGATCTGGAGTGGGTCAAGGGGTCGTTCCACGTCAAGGGTGACCCGAGCAAGTCGGTGACCATCCAGGACATCGCGATGCGGGCGCACGGCGCCGGCGACCTGCCGGAGGGCGTCGAGGGCGGTCTGGAGGCGCAGATCTGCTACAACCCGGAAAACCTGACCTATCCGCACGGCGCCTACATCTGCGTCGTGGACGTCGATCCCGGCACGGCGCAGGTCAAGGTCCGCCGGTTCGTCGCCGTCGACGACTGCGGCACCCGGATCAACCCGATGATCATCGAGGGGCAGGTGCACGGCGGCCTTACCGACGGTGTCGGCATGGCGCTGATGGAGATGATCGCCTTCGACGAGGACGGCAACTGCCTTGGCGGGTCGCTGATGGACTACCTCATCCCGACTGCGCTCGAGGTCCCCACCTGGGAGACCGGGTTCACCGTCACCCCCTCGCCGCACCACCCCATCGGCGCCAAGGGTGTCGGGGAGTCGGCCACGGTGGGCTCGCCGCCGGCCGTGGTCAACGCCGTCGTCGACGCGTTGAAGCCCTACGGCGTCCGGCACGCCGACATGCCGCTCACCCCGTCGCGGGTGTGGGATGCCATGCAGGGTCGGCCCAGGCCTCCGATTTGAGCAGCGACCTTGCGAGCAGGAGCCAGGCCATGTCGCCGTCGATGACCGAGCGAGTCCGTGAGTTGCACGCTCACCGGGTGCCGTTCGTCCAGGCGACGGTCGTACGTACCCAGTCGCCGTCGTCAGCCCACACCGGCGACGTCGCGATCATCCTGTCGGACGGGACCATGGAGGGCTTCGTCGGCGGCGTCTGCGCGGAGGCCTCGGTGCGCACCGCAGCGCTCGGCGTCCTGACGAGCAAGGACTCTGTGTTGCTGCGCGTCCTGCCCGAGGGCGACGAGGTCTTTCCTGAGCTGCCGGGCGCGCAGGTGGTCGTCAACCCCTGCCTGTCCGGCGGCGCGTTGGAGATCTTTTTGCAGCCCCTGCTGCCGCCGCCCCTGATTCAGATCGTCGGCCACACCCCCGTCGCCGACGCTGTCGCGGCGCTCTGCGACGTCCTGGGCTACACCACCACGCAGTCGCTCCCCGGCACAGTGACCGAGGGCGCCGCGGCCATGGTCGTGGCCAGCCTCGGCCGCGACGAGCACCAGTCGATCCGGGCTGCCCTTGACGCCGACGTCGGCTACATCGCCCTGGTAGCAAGCAAACGCAGGGGCCAAGCCGTTCTCGACGAGGTCGCGGTGACCGGCTCCGAACGAGACCGGATCAGCACCCCGGCTGGGCTGGACATCGGCGCCGAGACCGCGGCCGAGGTGGCCCTTTCGATCATGGCCGAGGTGGTCGCGGCCCTCCGGAGCACGGCGGCCGCGCCAGCGCCCGCACCCCGGCAAGTTGCGCCCTCACAGGTCATCGACCCGGTCTGCGGCATGACCGTGGTGGTCATGCCGGACACGCCGCACCTGCACGCCGGCGGCGAGCAGCTCTGGTTCTGCAGCTCCAGCTGCCGGGACCGCTACGCGGAGAAGGTGGAGCACCGGTAAGTGTTCGTGACCGGCATCGTCCTGGCAGCAGGCGCTTCCCGTCGCCTGGGACAGCCCAAGCAGCTGCTGCCCTATCGCGGCACGACCCTGCTCGGGTCGACGCTGGACCTCGCTCGCCGCTGTTGCTTCGACCAGCTGCTCGTGACCCTGGGCGGCGCCGCCGCCGTACAGCAGCAGGTCGACCTCACCGGAGCGCAGGTCGTCGACAACCCCGAGTTCGGCGAGGGTTGCGGCTCCTCCGTGAAGACAGCAGTCGGCTGGGTCGACGCGAGGGCCGACGGCGTCGTGCTGATGCTGGGCGACCAGCCAGGGGTAGCCGTGCGCTCGGTCTACGACCTGGTCGCTTCGGTCGGTGCCGCGCCGATTGGCGCCTGCCGCTACAGCGACGGGCTGGGGCACCCGTTCTGGTTCAGCCGCGCGATGTTCGTCGAGCTTGGCGCTCTGCACGGTGACCGGGCGGTGTGGAAGCTGCTGCACTCGGGCAGCTACGAGGTGACCGAGCTCCCCGTTGACGCCGAGGTGCCGATCGACGTGAACACCTGGGACGACTACCAGTCGCTGCTGTCCCAAGACCAGATGTCGGCCCCACGATGAGCCGGGGCTTCGCCGACGCCGAGGACGTGCGGGCCCGCCTGGACCGCGTCGACTACCTCGTCGACGAGGGTCTGGCCACCGCGATGTTCCTGGCGACGGCCCTCGGTCGTCCGCTGCTGCTCGAGGGCGAGCCCGGCGTCGGCAAAACCGCTGCCGCCAAGGCACTTTCGGATGCTCTAGGCACGTCGCTGATCCGCCTGCAGTGCTACGAGGGACTCACGGTCAGCGAGGCGCTCTACGAGTGGAACTATCAGCGCCAGCTGCTGACCATCCGGCTGGCCGAGTCGCGTCACGAGAGCTTGCGCGACGCTGACCTGTTCACCGAGGAGTTCCTGCAGGAGCGGCCTATTCTGCGCGCAATCCGCTACGAGGGGGATGCGCCACCCGTGCTGTTGATCGACGAGATCGACCGGGCGGACGACGAGTTCGAGGCGCTGCTGCTGGAGTTCCTCGGCGAGTCCTCGGTGACCATCCCGGAGATCGGGACTTTCACGGCCACCCGCCCACCGATCGTCGTCCTCACCTCGAACCGCAGCCGCGAGCTGCACGACGCCCTGCGCCGCCGATGCCTGTACCACTGGATCGAGTTCCCGGCGGCGGAGCGGGCGGCCGAGATCCTGCGCCGGACGGTCCCCTCGGCCGGCGAGCCGCTGATCGCCTCGACCACGCAGTTCATCGGCCGGGTCCGACAGCTCGACCTGGACAAGGCGCCGGGCATGGCCGAGACGATCGACTGGCTCTCTGCCCTGTCGGTGCTGGGTGTCTCCCAGCTGATCCGCGCGGACATCCTGCGCACGCTCGGGGCCGTCGCCAAGACACCCGATGACCGGGACACGGTCACCGACGCGCTCGACGAGCTGGGCTACGCCCAGCCGGCATCCGCCTGACCTGACCCCAGCCGAGAGGGATCCCGTGAAGATCGACCAGGAGTTCGCGGTCCACGTACCCATCGACCGTGCGTGGGAGGTGTTGACCGACCTCGAAGGCATCGCCCCCTGCATGCCGGGCGCGCAGCTCACCGGCGTGGAGGGCGACGTCTTCTCCGGCAAGGTCAAGGTCAAGGTCGGTCCGGTGATCAGCGACTACTCCGGCACGGCGCGGTTCGCGGAGAAGGACGACGAGCACTACCACGCCGTCATCGACGCCAAGGGCAAGGATTCGCGTGGGGCCGGCAACGCCAACGCCATGATCGACGCTCGGCTCACCGCCGACGGCGACCGGACGGTCGTGACCGTCAGCACCGACCTCAACATCAGCGGCAAGGTCGCCCAGTTCGGCAGCGGCATGATCAAGGAGGTCTCAGCAAAGCTGCTCGGGCAGTTCGTCGACAATCTCGAGGCGATGCTGCTCGGGCCGGCGAGGGACGGCACGGCCGAGGCACCGGGGCCCCCGGCGGATGCGCCGGCCGAGCCGCAGGCGTCTGTCACGTCTGCGCCCGCACCAACCCCGATCAATCGAGTCATCCACTCGGCGGGCGAGCCGGAGCCGCTCGACCTGATGAGCGTCGCAGGCGCATCGGTCTACAAGCGGGCCATCCCGCCGGTGATCGCCGCCCTCATCGTGGTTGCTCTCATCATCTGGGCCATTGCCCGGCGCTAGCGGGTCGGCAGCCCCGACCGTCCTGCGCGGAATCGACCGCGCGGCGTTCGCTGTCGCACTGGCCACCCGGCTACGGGCGCGCGGAGTGCAGGTCGGGCTCACGGCCATCGGCGACTTCGTCCGCGCCCTGGAGACCGCGCCTCCCGACTCACGGTCGCGGCTGTACTGGACGGCCCGGGTAAGCCTGGTACGTAGGCAATGTGACCTCGGGGCGTTCGACGCTGTCTTCGCTGCCGTGTTCGAGGACGCGGTGGTCGAGATGGACCCCAACGCGCGGCGCAAACCGCTGGCCAGCAGTTACGGCGAGGACGACAGCTTCGCCTCAGCCGCGGGCTCCGCGCTGGACGAACAGGCAGGTTCCGGCCTGCCTTGGCTCACGCTGCCGCCGCCCGTGTCCGATGCCGAGGATTCCGACACCCTGTTCGCCGTACCGGAGCGGCTGCCGAGCGCGATCGCCGGACTGACCGATGTCGCCTTCGACCACCTGACTCCTCAACAGCTGCAACTGCTGGGCGGCTGGCTCGAGTCGGCGATCCCCGCGTGGCCCACCCGACGAACCCGCCGCACGGCGATCGACCCCAACGGTCACCGCATCGCGCTGAGGGCGACCATCGCCGAGTCGCGGCACACCGGCTGGGAGCCGGTCAAGCTGCTCCGCGCCAAGGCCGTGGTCAAGCCAAGGCCCGTCGTCATGCTCTGCGACGTGAGCCAGTCGATGCAGGCGCAGGTGGCCGCGTACCTGCACCTGATGCGGGCCCTCGCTGTCACGGCAGACGCGGAGATCTTCGCGTTCTCCACCCACCTGACCCGGCTGACCGCGGTGCTCTCACACACCTCCCCGCAGAAGGCGATCGAGCAGGCGACCGACAAGGTGACCGACCGGTTCGGCGGCACCCGGATCGCGGCAAATCTGTCGGCGGTGATGGCCTCGCATCACGGGGGCGCGTTACGCGGCGCCATCGTCATCATCGCCTCGGACGGGTGGGACAGCGGCCCGGCTGCGGCTCTGGCAGCCGCCATGGCGCGGCTGCGCCGACGGGCCCACCTGGTGATCTGGATGAACCCGCGAGCCGCGGCGCCCGATTTCGAGCCGCTGGTGGCGACCATGGCCGCGGCGCTCCCCTACTGCGACCTGCTGCTGCCGGCCGACACCTTCCGCTCCCTCGCTGCGGTGGTCGGTGCGGTCTCCCGCGGCGTCAGCTCCACAGCGTCACGTGGATCGAGGGCCGGAAGCGGCCGACGGTGACCCCGGAACCCCTCAGCATCGCCTGAGTGGCGCGAGGCGAATGCACGAATCGGCTCAACTCCGCCGCGGCCGGAGGAACGTCCCGGCTACCGAGAGAGATGATCCCCCACACACCGTCGGTCGGCACGGCCGGGCTGGCCAGGCGCTTGAGGTCGCCGTTCGCGATGTCCTGCTGAACGGCGAACGACACCGCGAGCGCGATCCCCTTGCCCCGCTTGGCCTCTTCCAGGGCGGCGACGTGGCTCTGGAAGATCTGCTGGTGATGCTCGGGGACGGCCAGGCGGCGCAGGATCGTGGGAACCAGGCCGATCTCCGCCGCGGCCGACGGTCCAAGCAGCCAGGTCTCATCGCGGAGCTGGCTGAGGCTCGGCGGGACGGCCGCCAGCGGGTGGTCGGGCCGGACGACCATGGCCATCTGGTAGTTCAGGAACGGCTGGAAGCGGACCGACTCGTCCAGGTCCGGCGGCCTCGGCCCGATCGCCAGGTCAACAGCCCTCGTCGCCAGCAGCGCGTTGAACTCTCGGGGGCTGTGCACGCTCAGCTCGACGTCCAAGTCTGCCGCCCGTGCCGAGAAGAGCTCGAGCAGACCGGGCGCGGCGTGCTCGGCGAACAACATCGACGCTGCCACCCGGAGCAGCCGTCGCCCGTTGCCCGCCTGGCTGACCTCGAGGATGGTGCGGTCCTGCAGACCCAACATCTCCGCCGCCCGGCTGGCCAGCCGCAAGCCGCCGGGGGTGAACGCCAAACCGGCCGCCGTCGGGGTGAACAACCTGTCGCCGAGCTCCCTGCGCAGCTGGGCGACGTGCCCGGACACCGCCGCCTCTGACACTGTCAGCTCCGCCGCAGCCTTGCGTACCGAACCCAGCCGAACAACAGCCGCGAACGCACGCAACTGGGTCGGCGTCACAGGTCGGTCTCTTCCGGCGGCGATCAGCGCCACCCTTGGCGCGTAGACCAACGTACCGCTGCTTGTTGGCCAACAGGTGAGCGAGAGGCAAAACCGACGCGGAGGCTCAGCCGGCGCGGCCGACGGAGTACGACGTCCAGATCGCCTCGTAGCGGACGTGGTCCCCCGTCTTCGGCGCCACCACGATCTGATTGCCGCCCGCATAGATGCCGACGTGGTCGATACCGCCCCCGCCGAGCCGGAAGAAGATCAGGTCGCCGACCTGCTTGTCCGCGTCCGCGACGTGCCGCACGGCTCCGTACTGCTCCGCCGCCGTCCGCGGCAGACCCACGCCGAGCCGGCCGAAGACGTACTGCGTGAAGCCGGAGCAGTCGAAGGCCGAGGGGCCGGTGGCTCCGTAGACGTACGGCGCCCCGACGTGCCGCGCCGCCTCCGAGACGGCCCGCCGCCCCAGTGGCACGACCACTGCCTTGGCCACTGTGATCGTGATCCGGCTGCCACTGGCCTCGTACGCGGACGTGCCGGCGAAGCGCCAGTAGTAGCGCGTTGTCACGGCCGGGGCGACCGTCGCGGCGACCGACCCCGCGGTGTCGGTGGTAACGGTGGTCACCAGGACCCGCCCGGAGGGGGCGAGCCGGAAGAGCTCGAGCCGCAGGCCCTTCACCCCGTGCGCGCGGGCATGGACCGAGGCCGTGAGCTGGACGCCTTGACCCGCCGTGACCGAGCCGGAGACGGCCTGGGTCCGGGTCGGGGCCGCGCTGGCCGCAGAGGCGCTGGAGATGCCGAAGCCGCCCGCGAGGGAGGCGGCGACGACGAGGGCACGCAGGAACGAGCGGTACGGCGGCTTCGCAGGCACGTACGAGGTCCTTCCGTCGACGCCTGCGGGGTGAGCTGTCGGGTTCGGGCAGGAAAGGTAGCCCGGCCACGCGGACGTGGCTTCACCCCGAGGACCTGCTGGCGGCAGGCCCGGTGGGTCGGAGACCGGTGGGTCCCCCGCTGCCGTCCCGTGGCAGAGATCGTCGGAACACAGCAGGCCTCGGGACGGCACTCGGCGTACGGCAGGCTGCGGTTCGCCGCGCGGAGACGGCTCACCAGTGAGGTATCGGCAGCACCAGCCGCGAATTCAGCCTTTCAACCAGCGTTCACGAGTCGAAGCCGATGCCGATCCTGTCGAGCGCGGTCAACCAGAGTCCGCGCCTGCCGGTGTCATCGGCCCGGGCAAGTGCGTGCCGGGTGAGCGCGATGGCGCCGTACCGCAGGGGTTCTGGCGGGAACGGGAACGGCGCGCGGCGGACCATCCGCAGCTGGAGCAGCTCGCTGTCCGGCGCCTGCAGCAGGTCGGCCAGCACCTGCCCGCCGAACCGGCTCGCACCGACGCCGAGACCGGTGTAGCCGAGCGCGTAGACCAGCCGTCCGTCGTACCTGCTCCCGAACGTGACCGTGAACCGGGACGTCGTCGCGATCACGCCACCCCAGCGGTACGGGAACCGGAGGTCGGCGAGGGCGGGGAACATCGCGGCGAAGTTGCGCTCGAGCACCGCGTGTGTCCCGGCGTGCTGGTCGTGCTCCGGCCGGATCGGTCCCCGCCAGCGATAGACCGCGTCGTAGCCGCCCCACAGGATGCGGTCGTCCGGGGTGAGCCGGAAGTAGTGGAACCTGTTCCCGGAGTCCGAGACGCCCTCCCGTCCCGCCCACCCGATCGCCTGCCGCTGCTGGGAGGTGAGCACGTCCGAGACCAGCACGTAGTCGTAGACGGGGACGTAGCGGTGGCCGGCCACCGGCAGCAGCCCTGCGGTGTGCGCGTTGGTGGCCAGCACGACCCGCCGGGCGGTCACCGAGCCGTCAGGGGTACGGACGACGAGGCCGTGGGTCGCCGAGCCGGTCTCCTCGATGCCGGTGACGGGGCTGTGCTCGTACACCGCGACGCCCCGCTCCCGCGCCACCCTGGCCAGCTCCCGGACCAGCTTGGCCGGGTCGACCGTCCCGCCGGCGTCGGTCCTGCGGACCGCTCCCAGCAGGAGGGGCGAGTGCAGCAGCTCACGCGCCTCGGCGGCATCGAGCAGCTGGGCGTCGTGGCCGTGGGCCCGGTGGATGTCCGCCCACTCCTCGAGACCCTCGACCTCGTGCACCCGGGTGGCCACCTCGAGCATCGGCACCGGCTCGAAGTCGCAGTCGACCTCGTGCTCGGCGAGGAACTTCTGCAGCCCGCGGAAGTTCTCCTCGGCCAGCCGCTCCAGGGTGTCGATCTCGTCCGGAAAATGCTTGAGGCCGTTGAGAAGCCCATGCGTCAGCGACGCGTCGACGAACCCTCCGTTGCGGCCGGAAGCGGCGTAGCCGACGGTGTCCGCCTCGCAGACGACGATGGTCAGGCTGGGGTCGTTGTCGAGCAGAGCCTGGGCGGTCCACAGCCCGGTGTAGCCAGCACCCACGATGGCCACGTCGGCGCGCAGGTCCTCGGCCAGGGAGGGGCCGGCCTCGTACGGGGTCCGCTGCTGCCAGAACGATGGACCCGGCAAGGGCTGCGGCGTGATCATCGCCCCATGCTCGGCCCGGGAAGCAGGAAGGGCAAGGCAGACTCGCGGGCCGCATCTTGGCAGCACACCCACAGCCTCTTTTCTCCGCAGGGCAAACACACGCTGGTACGGGACTGGGTTAGCGTCGCCCTGGGTCAGACGTCCGGTCTGTCCGGTTCGCGCGCAACGCTGCGCCCAACGAGTGGGGAAGTCCTCGTGAGAATCCGTATCCGCCCGGCCACCATTGTCGGCACCACAGCGCTGGTCATCGCCCTGTCCGGTACGGCCGTCGCCGCGTCAGGTGGGAACTTCGTGCTCGGCCACATCAACAGGACCACGTCGAACACGGTCATCGCCAACAGTGCCGGCACGGCGCTGGTCCTGGCCGGCAAGAAGGGCATCGCTCCCTTCGGCGTCAACGGCAACAAGACCAAGGTTCCCTCGCTCAACGCCGACCTGCTCGACGGACTGGACTCGACGAAGCTGCAGCGCCGGGTGCTCGGCCAGTGTGGCGCCACGGGGATCTCCGCGGTGTCCGCGACCGGCTCCGTCACCTGCATGACGTCGCACCACCTGTACTTCACCAGCGGCGTCGCGTCTCTCACGGTCCCGGCGGGCGTCACCAAGATCGAGATCATGGCGCGCGGCGCGGGCGGCTCAGGCGGTTCGAGCGGGACGGCGGCCAACCTCGGCCGCGGCGGCGGTGGCGGTCAGGGCGGTCTGACCCGGACCCTCGTCTCCGTCTCCGCGGGTCAGAAGTACGACGTCACCGTCGGCGCGGGCGGGCTCGCGCCGACGACTTCCGTGGCGGACGGCAACTCGGGCGGCCGGAGCACGGTCATCCTCGACCCGTCGACGGACGCGACGAAGTTCGCGGCCGTGGCCAACGGAGGCACCGGCGGCCGCAACGCGGTCCCGTGCGCAAGCGCTGACGGCGCCGCTCCCGGCACCGGCGGCGGGGCCCCCGGCCCCACCGGCGCCGGCGCGCTGGGCCTGTCCATGTCGACTGGCGCCACCGGCTCTGCTTCCGGCGTCACGACCGACACTGCGGGCTGCGCGAGCGGAGGAACCGGCGGCGGGGCGAACTACGCCGGTGCCGGCGGCGACGGCGGCCAGCCCGACACGACGACTCCTGTCGCGGCCAAGCCCGGCATGTCCGGCCTGGTCGAGGTCACTCTGATCGACTGACCCGCTCCGACGAGGATCGGCCGCCGGCACCCACGGGGTCCGGCGGCCGTTCTCGTCCAGCCGGTCGATCCGGGACTCAGCGCGGCGTGACCTCGGCCATGGCCGACCACCCGGTAGCGCCAGGAATCTCCACGTTGACGATCTCCGGTTGGCTCGCCACCACGTCCGGCATCCACGCCATCGCCGCCTTGAAATGGTCCGACGCCACGTGAGCACCACCGGCCCCGTCGGCGAATGCCTCGACCAGGACGAACGTGTTCGGGTCGTCGACGCTGCGGGACCACTCGAAGAACAGGTTGCCCGGCTCGGCACGGGTTCCGGCGGTGAAGTCGGCGACGAGATCGAGCCATTCCGCCGCTCGTTCCGGCCGGATGGACCACTTGACCACGATGAAGATCACAGCGTCACGGTGGCACAGCAATCGCCCGGGGGACAAGGCTTCCGGCGCTTTCTCGCATCACGATAACGACCCTTCCCGGCCTCCGACCGTTGCGGCACTGTGGCTGCAGCGACGACGAAGGGGTTGGCCGTGAAAGCAGTCCGGGTCCACGAGTACGGGAAACCGCCGAGCATCGACGACGTCGCCGATCCCACCGTCGAGTCCCCCTCGGACGTGGTCATCGCGGTGGACGCCGCAGGGGTCTGCCGGACCGACCTGCACATCATCGAGGGCCAGTGGGCGCAGAAGAGCAACGTCCGCCTGCCGTACACGATCGGGCACGAGAACGCCGGGACCGTCGTCGACGTCGGCGCTGCCGTGAGCACCGTGCGGCCGGGCGACAAGGTGATCCTGCACCCCCTCGTCACCTGTGGCCTGTGCCGCGCCTGCCGGGCGGGTGACGACGTCCACTGCGCCAACAGCCGGTTCCCCGGCATCGACAGCGACGGGGGGATGGCGGCCTACCTCCGCACCTCGGTGCGCTCGGTGGTCAGGCTCGACGATGCTTTGCAGCCGGCGGACGTCGCCGCTCTCGCCGATGCCGGCCTGACGGCGTACCACGCGGTGCGCAAGGCGGTCCCGCTGCTCTACCCCGGGACGCACGCCGTCCTGATCGGCGCCGGCGGCCTGGGTCACATCGGGCTTCAAGCCGCGCTGGCTCTCACCCCAGCCGTGATCACCGTGGTCGACCGCTCTGCCGACGTGCTCGAGCGGGCCAAGGCACTGGGCGCGCAGCACACGGTGCTGGCCTCGGGCGACGAGGTGCAGCTGGTGCTCGACCTCACCGCAGGGGCCGGTGCCCACGTGGTCTTCGACTTCGTGGGCGAGCACGGGACGGAGGCCGAGGGGGTGGCGATGACCCGCGATGCCGGCTCCTACTACGTGATCGGCTACGGCGGGCACGTCGACATCCCGACCATCGACATCATCTCGCGCGAGATCAGCGTGGTGGGCAACCTGGTCGGCTCGTACAACGATCTTGTCGAGCTCATGACCCTCACGGCCCAGGGCAAGGTGCGGCTGTCGACCAAGCCCTATCCGCGCAGCCAGGCACTGACTGCGCTCGACGACCTGGACGGCGGCCGGATCCCCGGCGGGCGCGCCATTCTCGTCGCTGACTGACCACCGGCACCACCGGACCAAAGGAGCTCCGATGTACGAGAAGGATGGCGAGAAGTATTTCGTGGTCGACGGCCACGTCCATGCATGGGACGCGACGCCGGCCAACCAGGCCAACCGCTACGGCGAAGGCTTCATCAACTGTTTCTACGACTACCACCGCAACCTCAGTCCCCAGGAGCGGGTGTGGACGCTGGAGGACTTCTGGAAGCAGAGTGACGAGAAGATCGTCCACGACCTGTTCGAGGACGGCTACGACGACATCGCCATCTTCCAGCCGACCTACCTGCGTGACTTCTACGTCAACGGTTTCAACACCACCGAGCAGAACGGGCGGCTGTCGGAGAAATACCCTGGCCGGTTCATCGTCAACGGTTCCTGGGACCCGCGCGACGGCGAAGCAGGGCTCGAGAAGCTCGACCGGCTGGCCGAGCGGTGGAGCCTCAAGGGCGTCAAGCTCTACACCGGCGAGTGGAGGGGCGACAGCCGCGGCTGGAAGCTCACCGACCCGTGGTCCTACCGCCACCTGGAGCGCTGCGAGCAGCTCGGCATCCGCAACATCCACATCCACAAGGGCCCGACGATCTACCCGCTCAACCGGGACGCCTTCGACGTCAAGGACGTCGACGAGGTCGCGTCGCTGTTCCCCCACCTCAACTTCATCATCGAGCACGTCGGCCTGCCCCGGCTCGAGGACTTCTGCTGGATCGCCACCCAGGAACCGAACGTGTACGGCGGTCTCGCCGTTGCGCTGCCCTTCATCCACACCCGGCCCCGCTACTGGGCCCAGATCATCGGAGAGCTGCTCTACTGGATCGGGGAGGACCGGATCACCTTCGCCAGCGACTACGCGATCTGGACACCACGCTGGCTGACCGAGGCGTTCGTCGGCTTCCAGATGCCCGACGACATGGTGTCGGAGTACGGCAACGTCAGCACCGTGGCGAAGAAGAAGATCCTCGGTCTCAACCTGGCCAAGCTCTACGACATCGAGGTCCCGGCTGAGTGCCAGATCACCACCATCGAGCTCGACAAGCCGGTGGGCGCGAGCCCCGTACCGGTCGCCTGATGACGGCGACCATGAGCACCGCTGTGCTGCCGGCTACACCGCCGGCCAGGGCGGAGGTCCTCTCCGCCCTGGCGAAGGTCAGGGACCCCGAGCTGGACGAGCCGATCACCGACCTCCGGTTCGTCCAGGAGGTCCGGGTGAGCGGGGACCGGGTCGAGGTGGACCTGCGGCTCCCGACCTACTTCTGCGCCCCGAACTTCGCCTACCTCATGGTCGCCGACGCGTACGACGAGCTGGCCCGGCTGCCAGGGGTCCGCGGCGTCACCGTCCGGTTGCTCGACCACTTCGCCTCGGAAGAGATCAACGCCGGCGTCTCCGGAGGTCGCGGGTTCGCCGGCTCGTTCCCGGGGATGGCGGACGGCGAGCTGGCGGAGCTGCGTGCCGACTTCCTGCGCAAGGTGCACCGGGCACTCCAGGAACGGGTTGCTGCCGGCATGCTGGGCGGCGGCCTGCAGCTGGCGGACCTCGTCGGGACGACGCTCGCGGACGCACCGCCGGGACCGCACCTCGACCGGCTGGTGGACCGACGCCGTGAGCTCGGTCTCCCCTGCGGCCCGGAGGCACCGTTGCTCGTCCACGAGGACGGCCGTCCGATCAGCGCAGCAGACCTGCCCCTCCAGCTGCGGTTCGCGCGAACGACCAGGGTGAGCATCGAGGGCAACGCGACGTTCTGCCGGGGCCTGCTGTCGGTACGGTACGACCTGCCTCCATCCGGGTAGTGCCAGGTCGGGGCCGACAGGCAGGCAGAGCTCATGACGACAACGGTGTCGGCGGGCGCGGGAACTCTCCACCAACCGGCGGCCGACAGGACAACCTCCTCCTCGGGCAGCGTTCAGTCGGTCACCCGGGCGCTGTCCCTGCTGGAGTTCCTCGCGGCGCGGCGCGACGGCGCCACCGCCAAGCAGATCGCGTCACACCTCGACCTGGCCCTTCCCTCGGCGTACCACCTGCTCACGACGTTGATCGACACGGGCTACGTCGTGCACCTGGTCCAGCAGCACCGGTACGGACTCGGCTACCGGATCCGGGTCCTCGAGGAAGGGCTGGCCCGCCAGCTGGAGGCGCCGGCGGCCGTCGTCGATGCGATCCGTCGTCTGCATGTCGAGGCAGATGCGGCCGCCTACTACGCGGTCTACCGCGACGTCGACGTCGTCATCGCCCACGTCGTGGACTCGGAACGTCGGCCCCGTGTACGGGTGCTGGACGTCGGCTTCCACGAGGCGGCGCATGCCACCGCGTTCGGCAAGGTCATGCTGGCGGCGATGTCGGCAGAGCACCGGGACGCGTACATCGCCCGAGTGGGGCTGCGCCGGTGCACCAGCCGGACCATCGTCGATCCGACGACGCTCGACCGGCACCTGTCACACGTGCAGACCGCCCAGCTGGCGGTGGAGTTCGGCGAGTTCCAGGACGGCCTCGCCTGCCTGGCCGCACCCGTCCGCTCGAGCGACGGAACCGTGGTCGCGTCGGTCGCCGTGTCCATGCCGTGCGCCGAGTTCGCCGCTCGCCGCTGGGCGGTCGAGCAGTCCTTGCGACGCGGCGCGACGGTGGTCACCAAAGCCATCCGCGCCGCGGACGCCAAGGCGCATTCGGGTTAGGCGAGATCCACCAGGTCGACCACGAAGATCAGCGTCTCGTTGGGCTTGATCGCGGCGCCGGCACCCCGTGCGCCGTAGCCGAGGTGCGGCGGGATCTCGAGGCGACGGCGACCGCCGATCTTCATCCCGACGACGCCTTGGTCCCAGCCCTGGATGACCCGGCCGGCACCGAGCGGAAAGGGGAAGGTGTCGTTGCGGTTCCAGGAGGCGTCGAACTCCTCGCCGCTGGACCAGGCCACGCCGACGTAGTGCACGATCGCCGTGTCGCCGGGCTTGGCCTCCCGGCCCTCGCCCTCGGACAGGTCGACGATCGTCAACTCGGTGGGCGGCTCACCGTCGGGAAAGTCGATCTCTGGCTTCTCGAGCGACATGGGTGCCTCCACAGCTGTTCGGTACGGTCGCGCACGACCCTACCGGGCGGTCAGCGCCCCCCGAGCAGCGTGGGCGGGATCTCCGTGCGCCCCGACCGGCGGAAAGCGGTGCCGCTGAGGATCTCCAGGACGACCCGGTTGGCCAGCATGGCGGTGACATCGGCATGGTCGTAGGGCGGCGAGACCTCGACCACGTCCGCCCCGGCGAGTGGCAGCTCGATCGCGCAGCGGCGTACGGCATCGAGCAGCTGCCGCCCGGTCAGCCCACCCGGCTCCGGCGTGCCCGTACCCGGGGCCATCCCCGGGTCGACCACGTCGACGTCGACGGACAGGAACACCGCGTCGCAGCCGTCGGTCGCGACCTCGAAGGCCTCGTCGAGGCAGGCATCGAGGCCGCGGCGGACGACCTCGGTCATCTCATACGAGCGCATCTGCTGGCCGGCCATCCAGTCCAGCGTTTCCGGCGGCGGCCAGTAGCCGCGCAGCCCGATCTGCAGGAACCGGTCGCCGCGGCAGGCGCCGGACTCGAGCAGCCGGCGCATCGGCTGACCATGGCCGAGCAGCGAGCCGAACTCGAGGTTGCCGGTGTCGGCGTGGGCGTCGAAGTGCACGACCGCAACCTGGCCGAAGCCGTGGTGCCGGGCCACGCCCGTGACGTCGGGCAGGGCGATCGAGTGGTCCCCGCCGAGGACCATCGGGAAAGCACCGGAGGCCGCCACCGCGGTCACTGCTGCCTCCAGGTTGCCGAGGGCCACCTCGATGTGGCCGGGAGGCATCTCGACGTCGCCCCCGTCGTAGACCCGCAGGTCGCGCAACCCGTCGACCCGCAGCGCCAGGGACGGTCGGCTGCCGTCGTGTCCCGAGTAGTCGGTGGCCCGGATCGCCTGCGGACCGAACCGTGCGCCGGCCCGGAACGACGTTCCACCGTCGAACGGAGCCCCGATGATCACGACGTCGGCATCCGCGTAGGAGGCCGGGTCGCTCAGGTCACACCGGTCGACGCCCAGAAACGTGATGTCCGGGCCGAACTGGGCCCCGTACCGCGTCATGTGCCGATCCTTGTCACGCCACCAACTGTGGCACGGTGCACAGGCCAGCCCGCTATGCGTGCTTGCGGGCCGTCCGGCCGCGGCCGATCTGGCCGATGGCGGTGAGCACCAGAGCCAGGAAGAACGTCAGGGAACCGATCACGTTGATCTGCGGTGGCACACCGCGCTGGTGCGCGCCGTAGACGAACATCGGGAACGTGACCACCGACCCCGCGTTGAAGTCGGTGATGATGAAGTCGTCGAAGGACAGGGCGAAGGCGAGCAGGGCGGCCGCGACGATGCCGGGCATCACGAGCGGCAGGGTGACCCGGCGCAGGGTCTGCAGGGGTGTCGCATAGAGATCCATCGCTGCCTGCTCGAGCCGCGGGTCGAGACCCTGCAACCGCGCCTTGACCGTCACCACCACAAAGCTGATGTCGAACATGATGTGCGCGATGGCGATGGTCCAGAAACCCAGCGGCAGTGGGCTGGCCTGGTTGACGAACAGGGTCAGCAACGAGGAGCCCATCACCACCTCGGGCGTCGCCATCGGCAGGAAGATCAGCAGGTTGGTCGCCGTACGGCCGAGGAAACGGTGCCGCACCAGGGCGAAGGCGATCATCGTGCCGAGCAGCGTGGCCCCGATCGTGGCGATGGCCCCGAGCTGCAGGGAGACCTTGAGCGACTGGCACATGCCGGGTACGGCGCACGGGTGTCGCCAGTAGGTCCAGGTGAAACCGGTCCAGCGCTCGTTGAACCTGCTCGACGTGTTGTTGAACGAGAACAGCAGCACGTAGGCGACCGGCAGGAAAAGGAACAGCAACGCCAGCGCCGCGTAGGCCTGCGTGATGTGGTTGCGCACCCAGCGCAGTGCGCGGCTGCCGGCCGACCTGCCCCGGGGCACCGGTGCGGAGGCGGACGTACGGGGGACCGTGGTGACCGCCATCAGACGATCTCCTCGGTGCCTGCGCGCCGGGTGTAGAGGATCACCAGCACGATGATGGCCGCCATCAGCAGCACCGAGAGGGCCGACGCAGCGGGGTAGTCGGTCTGCACCAGGAACCGCTTCTCGATCACGTTGCCGATCATCTGGTGGAGCGGGTCACCGAGGAACTCGACGTTGACGAAGTCGCCGGCAGCAGGGATGAACGTGAGCAGCGTCCCGGCCACGACCCCCGGCAGCGACAGGGGGAACGTCACCTTGCGGAACGCGGTCGCCGGGCCGGCGTAGAGGTCGGCGGCGGCCGAGATCAGCCGGACGTCGATCTTCTCGAGACTGGCGTAGAGCGGCAACGTCATGAACGGCAGGAAGTTGTAGGTGAGCCCGCAGACCACGGCGAACGGTGTGTTGATCAGCCGGCCCCCGCTGCTGAGGAGGTGCAGCGTCCGCAGCCCGTCGGCGACGTAGCCGTCGTCGGCCAGGATGCTTTGCCAGGCAAGGGTTCGCACCAGGAAGCTGACGAAGAACGGCGCGACCACCAGCACCAGCAGGAGGTTCTTGAACCGGCCCGACTTGAACGCGATGACGTAGGCCAGCGGGTAGGCGATCGCCAGCGCGGCGACCGTCGCCATCCCGGCGTACTCGAACGAGCGGAGGAACTGCTGGTGGTAGTCGGAGAAGACCTGGACGTAGGTGTGCCAGTGCCAGGTCAGCGTGTAGCCGTCGTAGATGTTGCCGGTCTGCAGCGAGTTGGAAGCCAGGAACAGCATCGGCAGCACGAAGAACAGAGCCAGGAAGCCGAGGCCGGGCAGCAGCAGGAGATAGGGGGTGTTGCGCCGCCGGCGGCGGTTGCGCTGACCCAGGTCCGCCGTGGCGGTGGTCATGAGCCCGCCGCGGCGGACGCCACCTCGAGCACGCCCTCGTCCATCCCGGCCTTGGCGTTGCCGGTCGCCTCCAGGCCGAAGCTGTGGGCAGGGTTCCAGCTCAGCACGACCGGAGCTCCGGGGCGGAGCCGCCCGTCGTACTCGAGGTTGGGCGCGTAGACCATGAGCTCCTGGCCCCAGCCAGTCCGGACGAGATACTGCGTGCTGACACCGGTGAAGCTGCTGTCGGTGATCACTCCGCTGACCTCGTTGCGCACCGCGGCGTCGGCAGGGTCATCACTGTGCCGCAGCCGGATCTTCTCCGGCCGGATCCCCACGTAGAGCCGGTCCGAGCCGGTTCCCCTGCGGGTCGCCGGCATCGTGAGCTTGATGCCCGCCACGTCGAGCAGCAGGTCGTCGCCGGACTGCCCGGTCACCGAGGCCGTCAGCAGGTTGGACTGGCCGAGGAAGTTGGCCACGAAGACGGTGCACGGGTTCTCGTACAGGTCCTCGGGTGCACCGAGCTGCTCGACCTTGCCTTCGTTCATCACGGCGATGGTGTCAGCCATGGTCATGGCCTCTTCCTGGTCGTGCGTCACGTGCACGAAGGTGATGCCGACCTCGGTCTGGATCCGCTTGAGCTCGAGCTGCATCTGCCGGCGCAGCTTGAGATCGAGCGCGCCGAGCGGCTCGTCGAGCAGCAGCACCTGCGGCCGGTTGATCAGCGCCCTGGCCAGCGCGACCCGCTGCTGCTGGCCGCCGGAGAGCTGGGCCGGCTTGCGGCCGCCGTAGCCGGCCAGCTCGACCAGTTCGAGCATCTCGTTGACCTGCTTGTCGACACCCTTGATGCCACGCCGGCGGAGCCCGAACGCGACGTTGTCGAACACGTCCAGGTGCGGGAACAGCGCGTAGTTCTGGAACACCGTGTTGACCGGCCGTTTGTACGGCTTGCGGTAGGTGACGTCGTCGTTGCCGAGGAAGATCGCCCCGGAGGTCGGGTCCTCGAGCCCGGCGACCATCCGCAGCGTCGTCGTCTTGCCACAGCCCGACGGGCCGAGCAGGGCGAAGAACGAGCCGGCGGGGACGGTCAACGAGATGTCGTCGACCGCTGTGGCCGTACCGAAACGCTTGGTCAGATCGACGATCCGCAGATCCTGCGAGGCCTGGTCTGAGTCAGTGGAGTCAGTCATCTACCAAGCCCCCTCAGGCGCCGGTGACTTTGGTGAACATGTTGTTGTAGTTGGTTTCCTGCGCTGTCGTGAGCGCCTTGAAGATGTGCGTCTTGGCCAGCACGGCGGCCGACGGGAAGATCAGCGGGTTGTTGGCCGCCGGCTTGTCGAGCTTGAGCATGGCTTCCTGGGCGCCTTTGACCGGGCAGATGTAGTTGACGTAGTCGGCTACGGCGGCCGCAACCTCGGGCTGGTAGTAGTAGTTCATCAGCTCCTCGGCGTTGGCCCGGTGCTGTGCCTTCTGCGGGATCATCATGTTGTCGGCCCAGAGCATCGTCCCGGTGGCCGGGGTGACGAACTCGATGTTCTTGTTGTCCGACTGCAGCTGGATGACGTCGCCGGACCAGGCGATGCAGGCCGCGACGGTGCCCTTGCCGAGCAACGGTGCGTAGTCGTTGCCGGTGAACTGGCGGATCTGCCCGTCGCTCACCGCCTTCTGCAGCTTGTCGATGGCCGCGCCGAAGTCGTCGTCGGTGAAGTTGGCCGGGTCCTTGCCCATGGACAGCAGAAGCAGGCCCATGGTGTCCCGCATCTCGGTGAGCGCGGTGACCTTGCCCTTGAGCTTCTTGTCGGTGAGCAGCTGGTCGATCGTCTCGACCTTGACCCCGCCGGTCGCCTTGCTGTTGTAGGCGACGCCGGTCATCCCCGACTGCCAAGGCAGCGAGTAGTCGCGGGTCGGGTCGAAGCCGGGCTTGGCCAGGGAGGCGATCACGTTGACGGCGTTGGGGATCTTGGTCTTGTCGAGCTTCTCCACCCAGCCCAGCCGGATCAGCCTGCCGGCCATCCAGTCGGTGAGCGTGATGATGTCGCGGCCGGTGTCCTGGCCAGAGGACATCTGCGGCTTGATCTTGCCGAAGAACTCGTCGTTGTCGTTGACGTCCTCGTTGTAGGTCACCTTGATGCCGCTCGCCTTGGTGAAGGCGTCGATCGTGGGGTGGTTCTTGCCCTTGGCGGCGATGTCGATGTAGAGCGGCCAGTTCGACCAGTTGACCTTCTTGTCGGTGGCCGACTTGTCCGGGTAGGTCGGCGCCGCAGAGGTCGGAGTCGGTGCGCCGCTGGTCGCCATGCCGGCCGAGGGTGCCGTCGTCGCTCCACCGGTGGCGGCGGCCGAGGTGGTCGGGCCGCCGGCCGTGGAGCTCTTCGTACCCTTGGTGCCGCAGGCAGCCAGCGCCCCGGCGCCGGCGACGGTGGCGCCGCCGCGGATGAACCCGCGCCGGGAAAGCTTCTGGGCCTGCAGCAACTGCCGGAACATCGGGTCTTCACGGATGTCGGACAAGGGGGGTGCTCCTCAACTCGTGACGTACGGGGGTCAGGACACGTCCGGTGCTCAGCCCCCGATGTAGCTCATGACGTGCTTGATGCGGGTGTAGTCCTCGAAGCCGTACAGGGACAGGTCCTTGCCGTAGCCGGAGTGCTTGAAGCCGCCGTGCGGCATCTCGGCCACGATGGGAATGTGGGTGTTGATCCAGACGCAGCCGAAGTCCAGCCGCTTGGCCATCCGCATGGCGCGGCCGTGGTCCTTGGTCCAGACGCTGGACGCGAGGCCGTACTCGACGCCGTTGGCCCACGCCAGCGCCTGGTCCTCGTCGGAGAACCGCTGGACGGTGATCACCGGGCCGAAGACCTCCTGCTGGATGATCTCGTCGGTCTGCTGCAGGTTGGCCACGACGGTCGGCGAGTAGAAATAACCTCGATCACCAACGGTGGTGCCGCCGGCGACCACCTCGGCGTGGGCGGGGAGCCGGTCAACGAACCCGGCCACGCGGGCGAGCTGGGCCGGGTTGTTGAGCGGTCCGTAGTCAGCGTCCGGCAGCTCGGGGCCGCCGGTCGTCGTGCCCTTGGCCTGCTCGGCCAGCGCCGAGACGAAGTCGTCGTAGACCCCAGGCCCGGCGATGACCCTGGTGGCAGCCGTGCAGTCCTGGCCGGCGTTGAAGTAGCCGGCCATCGCGATGCCTTCGGCGGCCGCGGCAAGATCGGCGTCGTCGAAGACGATGACCGGCGCCTTGCCGCCGAGCTCGAGGTGCACCCGCTTGAGGTCCTGAGCGGCCGCGACCGCGACCTCCTTGCCGGCGCGCACACTGCCGGTGATCGAGACCATCTGCGGGATCTTGTGCGCCACCAGGGCGCGGCCACTGTCCCGGTCGCCGCAGATCACGTTGATGACCCCGGGCGGCAGGAACTCCGCCATGATCTCGGCCATCAGCAGGGTCGAGGCCGGGGTGGTGTCGGACGGCTTGAGCACGACGGTGTTGCCGGCGGCGATCGCCGGCGCCCACTTCCAGACCGCCATCATCATCGGGTAGTTCCACGGCGTGACCTGGGCGCAGACACCGATCGGTTCCCGGCGGATGAACGACGTGTGGCCGGTCAGGTACTCACCGGCACTGCGGCCCTCGAGCATCCGCGCCGCACCGGCGAAGAAGCGGATCTGGTCGACCGAAGGCGGGACCTCTTCGGAGGCCATCAGCGCCGCCGGCTTGCCGGTGTTCTCGACCTCGGCCCGTACGAGGTCGTCGGCGCGGGCCTCGAACGCATCGGCGATCCGGATCAGCGCGAGGCTGCGCTCGGACGGCGTGGTCTGCGACCAGCCCTCGAACGCGTCGGCGGCAGCCTTGCAGGCGCGGTCGACATCGGCCTCGTCCGAGATCGGTGCGGTGGCGAAGACCAGCCCCGTGCTGGGGTCGCGCAGCTCGAGCACGCGGCCGTCGGCAGCATCCGTGTAGTCGCCGGCAACGAAGTTCTGCAGCCTCCGGGGTTCTGCCACGCTTCCTCCTGGGTCAGGTGCACTCGAACGATGGCAGATTGCCGTGCCAGCGACAAGGTCGGACGCCGGATTCCGTTGTAACAGTTGGATTTCCGTGCGGATTCACTTGCAAAGGAGAGCGCGGGTTGTCAGGATCGGTGGTCATGAGCAGCACCCCAGTGAGCCGGCTGAGCGGGCGCACCTCCCCCGGCGTCGCCGCCTCTGCCGCGCCTCCCGGCATCGTGCTCGACGACGTCTCCAAGGCGATCATCGAACAGCTGCAGCAGGACGGCCGCCGCCCGTACGCGACGATCGCCAAGGCGGTCGGCCTTTCCGAGGCGGCCGTCCGCCAACGGGTGCAGCGCCTGCTCGACGCCAAGGTGATGGACATCGTCGCCGTCACAGACCCGACCACGCTGGGGTTCCTGCGCTGGGCGATGCTCGGTCTGCGGGTCGAGGGTGACCTGCAGGTCGTGGCCGACCAGCTCGCCGCGCTGCCGGAGGTCGACTACGTGGTGATCACCGCCGGCTCGTTCGACCTGCTCGCCGAGGTGGTCTGCGAGGACGACGCGCACCTGCTCCGGCTGCTCAACGAGCACATCCGAGCCATCCCGCAGATCCAGCACAGCGAGACCTTCGTCTACCTGCGACTGGCCAAGCAGACCTACACCTGGGGCACCCGATGACCACCACTCCGCAGACCCCGCCGCCGAGCGGGGACTCGAGCCCGACTCATGACGAGTCCCGTCACCGGCACCTGCAGGACGCCGCCCGCCGGCACCTGTGGATGCACTTCACCCGGCTGTCCTCCTACGCCGACCATGACATCCCGATCATTATGCGCGGCGAGGGCCCGTACATCTGGGACTCCCGCGGGCGGCGCTACCTCGACGGGCTGTCCGGGCTGTTCGTCGTCCAGGCCGGCCACGGTCGCGCCGAACTGGCAGAGGCGGCGGGCAAGCAGGCCAACGAGCTCGGCTACTTCCCGCTGTGGAGCTACGGCCACCCGGCGGCGATCGAGCTGGCCGAGCGACTGGCCTCGTACGCGCCCGGTGACCTCAACCGGGTCTTCTTCACCACCGGGGGCAGCGAGGCGGTCGAGAGCGCCTGGAAGCTGGCCCGGCAGTACTTCAAGGCGACCGGTGAGCCTGGGCGCTACAAGGTGATCTCGCGCGACATCGCCTACCACGGCGCGACGATGGGCGCGTTGTCGGTCACCGGGCTGGCCGCGATCAAGAACGTCTTCGAGCCGCTCGTACCCGGTTCCGTACGGGTGCCGAACACCAACTTCTACCGGGCGCCCGAGCACGGGGACGACTACGCGGCCTTCGGGGGCTGGGCGGCCGCCGAGATCGAGCGGGCGATCCTGCGCGAGGGTCCGGAGTCGGTCGCCGCGGTCTTCGTCGAGCCCGTACAGAACTCCGGCGGCTGCTTCCCGCCGCCGCCCGGCTACTTCGCCGCGGTACGCGAGATCTGCGACAGGTACGGCGTTCTGCTGGTCTCGGACGAGGTCATCTGCGCGTTCGGCCGCCTCGGCGAGTGGTTCGGCGCGCTGCGCTACGGCTACCAGCCCGACATCATCACGATGGCCAAGGGGATGAGCTCCGGCTACTCCCCCATCGGCGCGATGATCGCCTCCGACCGGCTGATCGAGCCGTTCCTCAAGGGCGACACGACCTTCCTGCACGGCATCACCTTCGCCGGGCACCCGGTGTCCTCCGCCGTCGCGCTGGCCAACCTCGACATCTTCGAGCGCGAGAACATCCTGGGCCACGTCCGCGACAACGAGGGCGCCTTCCGCTCCACGCTGGAGAAGCTCACCGACCTGCCGATCGTCGGCGAGGTCCGCGGCGACGGCTACTTCTACGGCATCGAGCTGGTCAAGGACAAGGCCACCAAGGAGACCTTCGACGACGACGAGAGCGAGCGGCTGCTGCGCGGCTTCCTCTCCGGCGCGCTGTTCGAGGCCGGCCTGGTCTGCCGCGCCGACGACCGGGGCGACCCGGTCATCCAGCTCGCCCCGCCGCTGGTCTGCGACCAGCAGCAGTTCGACGAGATCGAGCAGATCCTCCGCTCGGTGCTCACCGAGGCCTGGTCGCGCCTGTGAGCGGCCCCACGAGCGTACGACGGCTCCGCCAGCCCCCCGTCTAGCGGAGCCGTCGTACTCGCTGTCCGCCTGACCGGTCGCCCGCGACCCTCGGACGTGCGGGGGTTCCGCCTGCCCCCCGTCGGGCGGGGCCCCCGCACCCGACCGGTGCGAGAAAGCCCCTGATCGCAGTGATTCCCGTGTGCGCCACCGCGAAGGAATCCCTCTCCTCGCCCGCCGGCTCAGCCGTCTGCCCAATGCTCGGGACCGACGGGTAGTCTCGGCTCATGTCTGGCCAGCCGCTCACGTCCCCGACCGCCCTGGTCGCCCTCCTCCCGGAGGCCGACGCCGTCGTCGGCCGATGGCGCGACGAGCTCGATCCCTCCGCCCGCCGGGGGATGCCCTCGCACATCACCGTGCTCTACCCGTGGATCCCGCTCGACCAGCTCACCGGCCACGACGAGGCCGACCTCGCCGCGCTCGTTTCGGCCGTGCCGTCCTTCGCCGTCTCCCTGAACGACATCCAGCGCTTCCCGCAGACGCTGTGGCTGGACCCCTACCCGGCCGACCCGTTCGTCCGGCTCACCATGGCGGTCCAGCAGCGCTGGCCGGACTACGAGCCCTACTCGGGTCGGTTCGCCGCGATCGTGCCGCACCTGTCGATCGGGGACGCCGTGGACCCGGACGCCCTGGGCCACGTCGTCGCCGATGTCGCACCGAGGCTGCCGATCGAGGCCAAGGTGACCCACCTCCACCTGATGGCAATCGACGCCGAGGGACGCTGGCAGCAGTACGCCGGCTACGCCTTGGGCTGACTGCGCTTGGCAATCGCGACGCTGAGCCGGGCCGGCATCAGCCGGGTGACGGCGACGATCAGCTTCCACCGCTTGCCGGGGATGCACACCGTACGGCCGCGCGCGAGCGATGCGATCGACTCGTCGACGACGCGTTCGGGGCTGAGCCACAAGAACCCGGGGATCCGCTTCTCCGCGTCGCTGCCGGACCGGGCGTGGAACTCGGTGTGCGTCATGCCCGGGCACAGGGCCTGCACGACGACGCCGTACGGGGCGGCCTCGAGCGCCGCCGTCCGGCTCAGGGACAGCACGTAGGCCTTGGTCGCCGCATAGCTGCCGCGCGGCACCCACGCCGCGACCGAGGCCACATTGATGATCATCCCGCTCCGGCGATCGACCATGCCGACCAGTGCTGCACGGGTCAGCCGGAGCACGGCATGCGCATTGACCTCGAACATCTCGTCCTCGACCGCGGCCGAGCCGGTCAGGAACGGCTGCCCGGCGGCGCGGCCGGCGTTGTTGACCAGCAGGTCGACCGGTCGCTCGGTCAGCCGTGTCTCGACCAGCGCCCGTCCCTCCGACCGCGCGAGGTCGGCGACGATGACCTCGGCGCCGCCCAGCTGGCCGGCGATGCGCTCGAGTCGCTCGGCGTCACGGGCGACCAGCACCAGGTCGTAGCCGTCGGCGGCGAGCCGGTCGGCGAAGGCTCGGCCGATGCCGGACGTCGCGCCGGTGATCAAGGCGGTCGGCATGCCAGGCGTCAGCCGGCCGTCGCGGCGAGCTGGCCGCAGGCGCCGTCGATCTCGCGGCCGCGGGTGTCCCGTACGGTGGTCGCCACCCCGTGCGACTGCAGCATCCGGACGAACTCGCGCTCGGCCTGCGGGGTCGAGGCGGTCCACTTGCTGCCCGGCGTCGGGTTGAGCGGGATCAGGTTGACGTGGACCAGCTTGCCGGCCAGCAGCTTGCCGAGCAGGTCCGCCCGCCAGGCCTGGTCGTTGATGTCCCGGATCAGGGCGTACTCGATGCTCACCCGCCGGTGCGTCGTCCGGGCGTAGTTCCAGGCGGCGTCGAGCACCTCGCGTACGGGCCAGCGGGTGTTGACCGGCACCAGCGAGTCGCGCAGCTCGTCGTCGGGGGCGTGCAGCGAGACGGCCAGCGTGACCTGCAGGCCCTCGTCGGCGAGCCGGTGCATGGCCGGCACGAGACCTACGGTCGAGACGGTGATGGACCGCTGCGACAGACCGAGTCCCTCAGGCGCAGGCGTGACCAGGGTGCGGACAGCCCTGAGCAGCCGGTTGTAGTTGGCCAGCGGCTCGCCCATGCCCATGAACACGACGTTGGACAGCCGTCCCGGGCCGCCGGGCACTGCGCCCGATGCCATCGCGGCGGCGGCGTCGACGACCTGCTCGACGATCTCGCCGGTGGACATGTTGCGGGTCAGGCCGGCCTGGCCGGTGGCGCAGAACGGGCAGGCCATGCCGCAGCCGGACTGGCTGGACACGCAGACCGTCGCCCGGTCGGGGTAACGCATCAGCACCGACTCGGCGAACGCCCCGTCGAAGCCGCGCCAGAGCGTCTTGATCGTGGTGCCGTCGTCGCAGCTCTGGACCTTGGCCGCGGTCAGCAGCTTGGGCATCAGGGCGGTGGTCAGCGTCTCGCGCGCCGCAGCCGGGATGTCCGTCATGGTGGCGGGGTCGGAGCTCAGCCGGGTGAAGTAGTGGCGGGAGAGCTGGTCGGCCCGGAACGGCTGCTCGCCCAGCTCTGCCACCGCCTCGCGGCGCTCGGCAAGGGTCAGGTCGGCGAGGTGACGGGGCGGCTTGGCGCCGCGCGGGGCGACGAAGACGAGCTCGGGGGTGGTGGTCATGGCTGCTCCATCCTCCCATGCCGTCGAGTCGGTGACCGCTAGTGGCCGCCGCGGGACGGCGGCACGAACTTTGTCAGGAGGTACCACGCCACCGGCGCCGTCGGCAGCAGCGAGTCGAGGCGGTCCATCAGCCCGCCGTGGCCCGGCAGCAGGGTGCCCATGTCCTTGATGCCGAGGTCGCGCTTGATCATCGACTCGCCGAGGTCGCCGACGGTCGCTGCGCACACCACGGCCAGCCCGTACACCACGCCCTGCCACCAGGAGCCGTGCAGGAGCACGGTCACGAAGATCAGCCCGCCGCCGACGCAGGCGGTGACCGAGCCGGCGAAGCCTTCCCAGGACTTCTTGGGGCTGATGGTCGGCGCCATCGGGTGCCGGCCGGTCAGCACTCCCGCCGCATAGCCGCCGATGTCGCTGCAGGCGACCGTTGCGGCGAACGCCACCACCCGGCGGGCTCCGTCGGGGGGCACCGCGAGCAGCACCGCGAACGAGGCGAGGAGGGGGACGTAGACCAGCGCGAAGGTGGTGGCTGCCACGTCGCGCAGGTAGCCCGCGGCCCCCTCGACCAGCCGCCACAGCCACGCAGCGACCGCAGTGAGCAGGAAAGCGATCACCAGGTCGTCGGCGCCCCTGGCCCAGGCCAGCCAGAGCATGATGGCGGAGCCGAGCCACAGCGGCGGGAGCGGCACGCGCCGGTGGTCGGTGGCCAGCGCGGAGCTGAGCTCGTACAAGCCGAGACAGACGGCGAGACCGACCACGACGACGAACCCAGCCCGTACGGTGAACAACGGGATCAGCACGATCGCCGCCATGGCAAGGCCGACCGCAGTGGCTATCGGCAAATCGCGCCCCGCGCGTCCCGGGCTGGTGGTCGCCGGCGCGCCCTCGGGAGGCGAGGGTGCCTGGTCGATCGCCTCGAGAGCGTGCTCCACTGCGTCACCGGGGGTGCCCACTAGACCTCGAGCAGCTCGGCTTCCTTGTGCTTGAGCAGGTCGTCGACGCTGGTCACGTAGCGCGACGTCGTCTCCTCGAGCTCCTTCTCGGCGCGGCGCACGTCGTCCTCGCCGGCCTCGCCGTCCTTCTGCAGCTTGTCCAAGGCGTCCTTGGCGTGCCGGCGGATGTTCCGGATCGAGATCCGGGCGTCCTCGGCCTTCGAGCGGGCGACCTTGATGAGGTCGCGGCGGCGCTCCTCGGTCAGCTGGGGAAAGACGACCCGGATGATGTTGCCGTCGTTGGTCGGGTTGACCCCGAGGTCGCTGTCCCTGATCGCGCGCTCGATGGCGGCGAGGGCACCCTTGTCGTACGGGGTGATAATCGCCATCCGCGGCTCGGGCACGTGGAACGACGCGAGCTGGTTGACCGGGGTCGGTGCGCCGTAGTAGTCAGCGATGATCTTGCTGAACATCGACGGGTTGGCCCGGCCGGTGCGGATGCCGCCCAGGTCGTCGCGCGCGACCTGGACCGCCTTGTCCATCTTCTCCTCGCACTCGAGGAGGGTGTCGTCGATCACGGCTGGACTCCTGTCACTGTCGTAGGCATGTCCGAACGGGCCGGTCAGCGCAGCTCGTTCGTCACCAACGTGCCGATCTTCTCACCCCGGACGGCCCTGGCGATGTTGCCGTCCTCGAGCAGGCTGAAAACCACCAGCGGCAGGTCGTTGTCCATCATCAGGCTGAACGCGGTCGCGTCGGCGACCTTGAGCCCGCGGGCCAGCGCCTCGGCGTAGGTCACCTGGTCGAAGCGGACGGCCGCGGGGTTGGTCCTGGGGTCGGCGTCGTAGACCCCGTCGACCTTCTTGGCCATGAGCACCGACTGCGCGCCGATCTCGAGGGCCCGCTGGGCGGCGCAGGTGTCGGTCGAGAAGAACGGCGCGCCTAGTCCGGCGCCGAAGATGACCACCCGGCCTTTCTCGAGGTGGCGGATCGCCCGGCGTGGCACATAGGGCTCGGCAACCTGGCCCATCGCGATGGCGGTCTGCACCCGGGTGTCGATGCCCTGCTTCTCCAGGAAGTCCTGCAGTGCCAGGCAGTTGATCACGGTCGACAGCATGCCCATGTAGTCCGCGCGCGGGCGGTCCATGCCGCCGGCGGACAGCGCCGAGCCGCGGAACATGTTGCCACCGCCGACTACGACCGCCACCTGGACGCCGGACCGGACCACCTCGGCGATCTGGCGCGCGATGTCCCGTACGGTGCCGGGGTCGATGCCGAGGGGGGCGCCACCGGCGAAGGCCTCACCGGAGAGCTTGAGAAGGACCCGCCCCCAGTAGGCACCGTCGGGCGCGTCGGGCGCGCTCGCGGACACGAAAGAGGCCGCCTGCGCGTCTTGGTCACTCACGGCTGGCGGCCTCCTTCGGTGGTGCACGTGTGCGGGCTGGCAGCGTACTAAGGGCAGTCTGCCCTAGACCTGGCCGACCTCGAAACGGGCGAACCGCTTGACGGTCACACCGGCTTCCTCGAGCAGCTTGCCGACCGAGCGCTTGTTGTCCTGAACCGCCGGCTGGTCGAGCAGGGCGACCTGCTTGTAGAAGCCGGTGATCCGCCCTTCGACGATCTTGGGCAGCGCCGCCTCCGGCTTGCCCTCCTCGCGGGCGGTGGCCTCGACGACCCGGCGCTCGTTGTCGACGTCGGCGGCGGGCACATCGTCGCGGCTGACGTAGAGCGGGCTCATCGCGGCGATCTGCATCGCCGTACCGCGGGCGACGTCGAGGTCGGAGCCGTCGAACTCGACCAGCACGCCCACCTGGGGCGGCAGGTCACTGCTGCGGCGGTGCATGTAGGCGGCGACCTGACCGTCGAAGACCACGACCCGGCCGAGCTGCAGCTTCTCGCCGATGACGGCAGCCACGGAGTCGATGTTGTCGCTGACCGTACGGCCGTCGGCGAGCGTCTGGCCGAGCAGCTCGGCGGCGTCGGCCGGCTTGCTGCCCGCGGCGTGCGCCACGATGTCGGCAGCCAGCTGCTGGAACTGCTCGTTCTTGGCGACGAAGTCGGTCTCGCAGTTGAGCTCGATCATCGCGCCCTCGGCGGCGGCGATCAGCCCGTTGCTCGCGGTGCGCTCGGAGCCGCGCTTGGCCACCTTGCCGGCTCCCTTGATCCGCAGGATCTCGCCGGCCTTGTCGAAGTCACCGTCGGCCTCGACGAGTGCCTTCTTCGCGTCCATCATGCCCGCGCCGGTGGCGTCGCGGAGCTTCTTCACGTCCGCGGCGGTGATGTCAGCCATCGTGTTCTCTTTCCTTCATCCGTAGGTGCTGATCAGCCGGACATCGGGGCCGGCCGGATCCGGGGGTGGAACGCCGGCACGGGGACAGGGTGTTCCCCTCCCCGTGCCGGCGCACCCGTACGGTCGTTCCCGGGCCGTCCGTGGCGGACAGGCCTCAGGCCTGGGTGGTGGCTTCCTCGGCGGCAGGAGCCTCGGCGGCGGGAGCTTCCGCAGCAGGGGCCTCGGCCGCAGGGGCCTCCGCAGCAGCGGTCTCGGCGGCCGGAACCTGCTCGGCAACTGGGACCTCGGCAACCGGTGCCTCGGCAACCGGTGCCTCGGCAACGGGGGCCTCGGCAACGGGGGTCTCGGCTACAGCCTCAGCGGCTGCGGGCGTCTCGACCCCGGCTCCCTCGACCACGTCCACAGCGGGTGCCTCAGTGGCGGACCCGTTGGCCCGCTCGAGGAGCTCACGCTCCCAGTCGGCCAGCGGCTCGTCGGTCGCCAGCTCGCCGGTGGCCGGCTTCTCGTCGCCGCGGGCGGCACCGGCACGAGCCATCAGGCCCTCGGCTACGGCGTCGGCCACGACCCGGGTGAGCAGGTCGACCGAGCGGATCGCGTCGTCGTTGCCCGGGATCGGGTAGTCGACCTCGTCCGGGTCGCAGTTGGTGTCGAGGATCGCGACCACCGGGATGCCCAGCTTGCGCGCCTCACCGACGGCGATGTGCTCCTTCTTGGTGTCGACGATCCACACGGCACTCGGCACGCGGGTCATCTCACGAAGGCCACCCAGGGTGCGGGCGAGCTTGATCCGCTCACGCGACAGCATGAGGGCTTCCTTCTTGCTGAGCACCGTCTGGCCACCGGTCTGCTCGATCGCCTCGAGCTCCTTGAGGCGCTGCAGCCGCTTGTAGACCGTCTGGAAGTTGGTCAGCATGCCACCGAGCCAGCGCTGGTTGACGTACGGCATGCCCACGCGGGTGGACTGGCCGGCGATCGCCTCCTGCGCCTGCTTCTTGGTGCCGATGAACAGCACGGTGCCGCCGTGGGCGACCGTCTGCTTGATGAACTCGTACGCGCGGTCGATGTAGGACAGCGACTGCTGCAGGTCGATGATGTAGATGCCGTTGCGCTCGGTGAAGATGAATCGCTTCATCTTGGGGTTCCACCGGCGGGTCTGGTGTCCGAAGTGGACTCCTGACTCCAACAGCTCCTTCATGGTCACGACGGCCATCGTCGGTACCTGTACCTCTCTGTCGCCGGCGAAAGCGGCGACGAACCCGGTTGCTGTGGCCCGCAAGATGCGATCCACCCTGACGTCCGCTGCGGCCGCCCTCCCGCGAAGCGGATGGGACCGAGTGCCTGACCCGGAGAGGTCGGGGGCGAGCCCGACGTCTGGGTGTGATTGCGGACGTGCGAAGTCGACGCGGGATCTGCCCGCGCCGCCGCCACGAGTGTGGCACAGGGCGCCCGCGCAGGTCGAGCCGCTAGCCCACTCCCGGACCGCTGTCCAGTCCCCCTTCCCGTCGTCCACAGCTGCCACATCCGTCCACAGCCGCCCCGCGAGCATTCCGCGGCCGCCCGGCCGGCGGCAGTCTTGGACCCATGGCTCTCCCCGTCGTCTTCACCGCCCTGGCCGTCGCCGTCGGCCTCGGCCCGCTGACCCCTGCCGCGTCACCGCCGACGTCGGGCGGCTGGCTCTGGCCGCTGGCCGGGACGCCGGTCGTGTCGCGACCGTTCCAGGCGCCGAGGACCCTGTACGGGCCCGGCCACCGCGGGGTCGACCTCGCCGCGCGACCCGACGCCACCGTGTTCGCCGCCGGCACCGGGGTGGTCAGCTTCGCCGGCTACATCGCCGGAGTCGGCGTCGTCGCCGTCACGCATGCCGGAGGCCTGCGCACCACTTACGAGCCGGTGGTTCCTTCGGTCCACACCGGCAGTCGGGTCGCCGCGGGCGATCCCGTGGGGCAGCTCCTGTCGGGGCACGGCGACTGCGGCCCCGGCCGGTGGTGCCTGCACTGGGGGCTGCTGCGGGGGCTCGTCTACCTCGACCCGCTGACCCTGGTCAGGCGCGGGCCGGTCCGGCTGCTGCCGCTCGAGCCGGCGCCGGTTGCCCTCCCGGCTGTCCCGGCTGTCCTGTCGTCATCTCGCCCGGCCGCCGAGGAGCGACCGGTCAGCGCCACGGGCCGGTCCCCCGTGCCGGGCGGGTTCGGCCCGTCGGGCCGCCGAGCTGTCGGCGCTGCGTCTGCGGCAGGCGTCGCTGCGGTGGCCGGCTGGTGGACCCGCAAACGCCGGATGGCGGCCCATCGGGGCCGCCATCGAGGCATCAGTCAGCGCGCGGCTCTGCTCAGTCTCGCTGGTCGGCGAGCTTGGCCCTGAGCTGGAGGACCGCCTTGGTGTGCATCTGGCAGATGCGGCTCTCCGTGACGCCGAGCACCTGCCCGATCTCGGCCAGGGTGAGCCCCTCGTAGTAGTAGAGGGTGACCACGATCTTCTCGCGCTCGGGGAGGGTGTTGATCGCCCGGGCCAGGAGGTATTTGGTCTCCTCGGTCTCGAACGCGGAGACCGGGTCCTCGGCCTTGGTGTCCTCGAGCGTGTCGACCAGGCTGAGCTTGTCGCCGCGCTCGCCCCCGACGTTGAGCAGCTCGTCCAGGGCGACCACGTTGACGAACGACACCTGGCTGAAGATCTGGTGCAGGTCCTCGAGGTTGATGTTCAACTCGGCGGCGACCTCGGCCTCGGTGGGCGTGCGGTGCAGCCGTGCCTCGAGGGCCGCGTACGCCTTCTCGACCTCACGGGCCTTGTAGCGGACCGAACGCGGGATCCAGTCGATCGCCCGCAGCTCGTCGATGATCGCGCCCTTGATCCGGCTGATCGCATAGGTCTCGAACTTGATCGCCCGGGTGATGTCGAACTTCTCGATCGCGTCGATCAGCCCGAAGATCCCGTACGAGACCAGGTCGGCCTGCTCGATGTTGGGCGGCAGGCCCACGCCGACGCGGCCGGCGACGTACTTCACCAACGGGGAGTAGTGCAGGATCAGCCGCTCGCGCAGCCGCTGGTCGGCGCTGGCCTTGAACTCGGCCCAGAGCTCGGCGATGGCGGCGTCGATCTCGGACTTCTCTTCGTCGGTCATCTGCGATCGGGCGCGCGACGTCACCGGCACCTGACCCAGCAGCCTCGGGACATCCGCCGCCGGCCGCTCCCCTGCATCGGGAGCGAGGACGCCGGAGCCGTCAGGCTCGCGGGTGGGCTCGGTCATATGTCGCCTTCAGTCGATCGACGGTCACATGGGTATAGAGCTGCGTCGTTGCGAGACTAGCGTGCCCCAACAGCTCCTGGACGGTTCTCAGATCGGCCCCTCCCTCGAGCAGATGCGTTGCCGCGGTGTGACGCAGAGCATGCGGGCCGAGGTCCGGAGCTCCCTCTACCTTAGCCAACCGGGCGTGAACCGTCCGACGAACGGCACGTTGATCTATCCGCGCGCCGCGCGCACCCAGGAACACCGCCGGACCCGACTTTGATCCCGCCACCTCGGGCCGGCCCTCCTCGAGCCAGCTGGACAGCGCCCGGCCGGCGGGCAGGCCGAACGGCACCGACCGCTCCTTGGCCCCCTTGCCGAGGACCCGGACCAGCCGCCGAGGCAGGTCGAGGTCACCGAGGTCGAGCCCGCACAGCTCGCCGACCCGGACGCCGCTGGCGTAGAGCAGCTCGAGCATGGCGTCGTCCCGCAGCGCGAGGGGACCCTCGTCAGGGTGCGACTCCAGCAGCCGCCCGACCTCGTGCGGGCGCAGCACCGTCGGCAGGGTCCGGTGCCCCTTGGCCGTGCCCAGCAGCAGGCCCGGGTCCGTGGTGGCGTAGCCCCGCTTGAGGGCAAACGCCGTGAACACCCGGGTGGCCGCCGCCCGCCGGGCCAGCGTGGACCGGGCGACGCCGGAGGTCCGCAGGCGCGCGAGCCAGCTGCGCAGCACCCGTACGTCCAGGTCGCCGACGTCGGCCACGCCCATCCGGCCGGCATGGTCGAGCAGCCCGGTGACGTCGCCCACATAGGCCCGCACGGTGTGCACCGACAAGCCGCGCTCGGAGCGGAGATGGACCTCGAACTCCTCGAGCACCGCCGCGCACCGCGCGGGAATGCTCGACTCGGCCATGTTCGGCACGGTGCGGCCTGGAGCCGCCCGGGTCAAGCACCACGGCCGGGCGCGTCTCCGATCGACACCGGGTCGGTCGGCAGCCGGGCGTCCCAGATCAGCTCAAGTCCGGACATGCCGCCCGGGTCAGGGCTCCACTGCCAGGACCTGCTGCCCTTTCCGTCGGTCACGCACCGCCTGGCGCTCGGCCGACGAGAGCCGGAAGCCTTGGTCGGTGTACTCGACGAAGCCGGCATCGATCAGCTCGTTGAGCGAGCGACGAAGGACTACCAGGTCGACGCCGGCGCGGGAGGCAAGCACGGCGGCGCCGGCCGGGCGCAGCGAGGGCACCGCCTCGAGCACGCCCCGCAGGACGGACGACAGCGCGTCCCGGTCGCGGTGCTCGCCCTCCGGCCGCGGCGACAGGTCGTCGCCCAACCGGCCCACTTCCTCGACCACCTCCGCGACGTTGGTGACGCACCGGGTGCCCTCCTCGCGGAGCAGCACATGACAGCCGGCTGACATGGCGGAGGTGACCGGCCCGGGAACGACCATGAGAGCCCGGCCGAGGTTGCGCGCGGTGCGCCCCGTGTTCAGAGCCCCGCTGCGGACCGCACCCTCCACGACGACCGTCCCCGCCGTCGCCGCCGCGATCACCCGGTTGCGAACCAGAAACCGGTGCGGTCTTGGCGCGAAGCCGGGTGGCCACTCGCTGAGGATCAGGCCCTCCTCGGCGATCCGGGTGAACAGCCGGTCGTGGCTGCGAGGGTAAGGCACGTCCACCCCGCAGGCGAGCACAGCGACGGTGACGCCTCCGCCGGCCAGGGCACCCCGGTGCGCCAGCGCGTCGATGCCGAACGCACCGCCGGAGACCACCGCCCAGCCACGGCCGGCGAGACCGTAGCCGATCTCGGACGCGACGTGCCCGCCGTAGGCAGTAGCCGCCCTTGCCCCCACCACGGCGACCGACCGCTCGAGCACCGGTCCGACCGGCAGGCCGCCGCGCACCCACAGGGCGAGCGGCTCCTCCTCACCGAGCACGGCCAGGCCGGTCGGCCACTCGTAGTCCTGCGGGCAGACCAGCCTCGCGCCCAGCCCCGCGGCGAGCTCGAGGTCGCGCTCGGGCGGGAAGTCCGCGGGGTGCTTGCGGAGCAGGTCCAGCAAGGCGGGGTCGATCGTCGGCGCACCGGCTTCGCCTCGTACGGCCGCCCAGACCGCGGCCGCCCCCAGCCGGTCGACAGCGCGGACCAGCGCCGACGTCCCCGGCTCGGCGATCCTGGTCAGGGCCGCGCGCGCCAGCCGCTCATCCGCACCCGTCCCGCGCCCCTCGCCGGGCCCGGGCCCGGCCGGATCTCCCAGGCCGGTCATGCGGCCATCCTCGGTAGGCCGCCGCGCAACAGGATGGCCTCGTCGATGTGCCCACGGGCCGGCCGGTCGGCGCCGTCGAGGTCCGCCAGCGTCCAGGCCACGCGCAGCACCCGGTCCGCACCGCGGGCGCTCAGCAGCCCGCGGTCCTGCTCCCGCTCGACCACCCGCCGGGCATCGAGCGTCGGCGGGTAGTGCCGGCGCAACGCTGCTCCGCTCACCTCTGCGTTGGTCCGCCACCCGTTCACCTGGAGCCGTTGCGCAGCCCGCTCGCGGGCCGCCAGCACCCGGGCCGCAACGACCGAGCTCGACTCGAGGTGGTTGCGGTCGGCCTCCATCTCCGCCCGGTTGGGCGCCAGCACCTCATGGCGGATGTCGACCCGGTCCAGCAACGGGCCGGACAGCCGGGCGGCGTAGCGAAGTCGGGCCTGAGGCGTGCACGTGCACTGCAGCGCAAGACCGGTGACCGGTGCACACGGGCAGGGGTTGGCGGCCATCACGAGCTGGAACCGGGCCGGGTAGCGCGCCGTCCCCGCCGCCCTGGCCAGCACGACCTCTCCCGACTCCAGCGGCTGCCGCAACGCGTCGAGCACGCCGGAGGCGAACTCCGGGGCCTCGTCGAGGAGCAGTACGCCGCGGTGCGCCAGCGAGGCAGCCCCCGGTCGCGGGATGCCGCTGCCCCCGCCGACCAACGCAGCGACGGAGGCGGTGTGATGCGGCGCTGACAGCGGCGGCCGGGTGACGAGGGGGGTGCCCACAGGCAGGTGGCCGGCGACCGAGTGGACAGCGGTGACCTCGAGCGCGGCTGCCCGGTCGAGTGCCGGAAGGATGCCGGGCAGCCGCTCGGCCAGCATGGTCTTGCCGGTCCCGGGTGGACCGGTGAACAGAACGTGGTGCCCGCCGGCCGCGGCCACCTCGACGACGCGGCGTCCGCCGGACTGGCCGAGCACGTCGGACAGGTCACGCCCTGCGGTGTCCGCCGCCTCCGCCGGCCACTCGACCTCGGCGACCACGGGCGCGTCCCTGGCCCCGCCGCGGAGCCAGCCGACGAGGGCGGAGAGGGAGGCCACCCCGTGGACCCGCAGCTCTGGCACCAGCCGGGCCTCGGCGACATTGGCCTCCGCGACCGCCGCCCGGTCGAACCCTGACTTGGCGGCGGCGAGCAACGCCGGCAGCACGCCGCGTACGGGTCGCACCCGGCCGTCGAGGGCCAGCTCGCCGAGCAGGATCATCGTCCGCGAGGACTCCAGGGGGACGGCGCCGGCTGCCCCGAGGACCGCCATGGCCATGGCGAGGTCGAACGACGAGCCGGCCTTGCGCAACGAGGCCGGCGACAGAGCGAGGGTGATCTTGCGGAGCGGCCACTCCTCGCCGCTGTTGCTGATCGCAGCCCGGACGCGGTCGCGTGCCTCGTACAGGGAGGTGTCGGGCAGGCCGATGATCGCGAGGCCCGGGATCCCGTTGCCGAGGTCGGCCTCGACCTCGACCACGTGACCGTCGACGCCGACCAGCGCCACCGCGTAGCAGCGGGCAAGGCTCATCACAGCACCGCCCTGAGGTGGTCGACGACGAGGCCGGAGGGCGTGCGCAGGACGGAGACCACGTCGAAGCGAAGCTCGATCCAGACCCGGGGGCTCTCACTCAGCCAGCGGGCGGCCAGCACCTTGAGCCGGCGCAGCTTGACCGGAGACACCGCCTCGGCCGGCGACCCGAAGCGCAGCCCGGACCGGGTCTTGACCTCGCAGAAGACCAGCACCTCGCCGTCGACCGCGACGATGTCGATCTCGCCCTCCCGGCAACGCCAGTTGCGGGCGACCAGCACCAGCCCCTCGCGCTCGAGATGGGCCGCGGCCACGTCCTCGCCGAACCGCCCCAGCACGTCCTTGACCGCCACCGGCCACCCCTTCGTCCGTCACGACTGCCACGCCGACGATGCCGTCGAGGGGCTGCGGGGACGAGGAGGAAACGGGCCCTGTGGAGGAGAAGACGGGGTGGGGAAAAACGCCCGCAAGGGCCCGCGACGTGCTACTGCGGCGCGACCTCGCCGCTAGGGGCGCTCGGCCGGTGGACACCGGTGACCGGCCGGTCGTGCGTGGCCGAGTCGGTCCCGCCCGCGGCGTCGTCCTGCGTCTTCTCCACCGGCGGGACCGGCACCTCTCCCGCCGCAGCAGCCGAGCTGCCGGCGGAGGAGCCGCCGCGGTGCCGCCGCGGCTCGGCGTGAACAGGGCCGACGGACTGCGCCGACCGGGCCGCGGTGCCCTCCCGGTCGACATCCCCCGACGGCCCGACCAGCGCTTCGCCCGCCCGCTGGTTGGCCGCGGGGTTCGCCTCCGCCGGATCGGTGCGCCGTTGGGCCCCGCCAGAAGGCCGCTCGCCCTCCGGCGCCGCGGGGCTGTTGTCCGAGGCCGCCTGCTCGAGGCCGCGGCCCGCCGTGCTCTCCTGGTCGGTCATCACACGTCTCCCGGGGCTGTCGTCAGTGACAGCAGGCTCCTACCCGCCGAGCAGCGGTCGACCCCCTGGGATCTCGAGCTCGGTCTTGGCCAGCTCCTCGACGTTGACGTCCTTGAACGTCAGCACCCGGACGCTCTTGACGAACCTCGCCGGGCGGTACATGTCCCACACCCAGGCATCGCTCATGGTCAGCTCGTAGTAGATGTCCGACCCGGCGTTGCGTACCTCGACCTTGACGTCGTTGGCCAGGTAGAACCGCCGCTCGGTCTCGACGACGTAGGCGAACATGCCGACGACGTCGCGGTACTCCCGGTAGAGCTGCAGCTCCATCTCGGTCTCGTACTTCTCGAGGTCCTCGGCGCTCATGCCCAGACCACCGTCTCGAGCCCACCCGTCAGGTCCACGTAGCCATCCACCCAGCCATTGTCCTCTACGTCCAGCGTCGCGAGCCTGGAGCGTACGTTGACGAACGAGAAGCGGTGCTCAGGGCACGGCCCGTGGGTGGCCAGCGCGGCCTGGTGCGTCGGCGTGATGTAGCCCTTGTGCGTCGCGAAGTCGTAGGCCGGGAACCGGTCGTGCAGCGCGACCATCATCCGGTCCCTGGTCACCTTGGCGAGCACGGACGCAGCAGCGATGCACGCCGCCACCCGGTCGCCCTTCCAGACCGCGAGCCCGGGCGCTGTCAGCCCCGGCACCGGGAAGCCGTCGGTGAGCACGTACGCGGGAGCCGGTCGCAGGCCGGCCAGCGCCCGGCGCATTCCGCGGATGTTGGACTTGTGCAGGCCGACCCGGTCGACCTCCTGCGGGGGGATCACCACGACGTGGAGGGCCAGGGCACGGTCCATGACCTCGGCGTAGACCCGTTCGCGGGCCAGCGGCGTCAGCAGCTTGGAGTCGGCCAGGCCGGGGACCATCCCGCGCTTGCCCTCGGGCAGGATCACCGCAGCCACCACCAGCGGGCCGGCGCAGGCGCCCCTGCCGGCCTCGTCGGCACCGGCGACCGGCGTCAGGCCGTGGCGGGCCAGCGCCCGCTCGAAGCCCCAGAGCCCGGCGTCGCTGCGCACCGTCGCCCCGCGGGGGAAGGGGCTCATCGGCGAAGCCCTCCCGTGTGCTCGTACGACGTGGTCATGGTCGGTTCAGGGTACGACGCCGGACGCCCGGGAGTGCCCTCTTCGCCGCAGGCGCCGCCGCCACCAGGGCAGGGGCAGCAGGGCCATCGCCACGACGGGTACGCCGGCGAACGTGCCGGGCGTACCGAGGGTGCCGAAATGGGCCCGCGGCCACAGCACGAGCACCGCCTTGCCGATCACCCGGGAGGTGTCGATGACACCGCCACCCGGGTCGGCGAGATGTCGCCGCGAGTCGTCCGAGACCGCCCGGTGATCGCCCATCACCCACAGCGTCCCTGGGGCGACCTGCACCGGGGCGAAGCAGCGCGGTGAGATGCCGTTGTCCGGCGTAGGGCAATTCCCCGCCCAGTACGAGTCGTCGTGCACGTAGGACGACTCGTCCAGCGGGATCCCGTTGACGGTGACATGGCCGTGCGGGTCGCAACAGGCGACCCGATCCCCGGGCAGGCCGATCACCCGCTTGACGTAGACGGTGCCGTCCGGAGAGTCGACCCCCGCGCGTACGGCGAGGTCGTGCCACCACCGACCCAGGGCAGAGGAGGGCGTGGCAACAGGACCGTTCCAGGTGTCGGCGCCGGAGAAGACCACGATGTCGCCGCGGTGCACTCCGTGGACCTGGTAGGACAGCCGGTTCGTCAGCACCCGGTCACCGACCTGCAGCGTGTTCTCCATCGACCCGGACGGGATCAGGAAGGCCTGGAGCACGAACATCTTGACCAGCATCGCCACGACGGCTGCGAGCACGACGGTCGCCACGATGCTGCCCAGCTGCCCCGGGTGCTCTGCCCGTCGCCGCTTGTCGCGGCTCGGCGGCCGCTGCCGGGACGGTTGCAGCGCGCCGGGGTGCTCGAGCTCGGAGGCCGGTGCGTGGCGAGGGTGGTAGTGGCCGGACTCGACCGCCACCTGCCAGGAGGCGTGCCTACCGGACGACGCGACCCGGCCCTGCGGCGCCGGGGTCGTGGCGTCCTCGGAGATGTCGGGCGGAGACGTCAGCGGGCGCCGACAGCCTCTCGCTTCTCCTTGATCTTCGCCTTCTTGCCGCGCAGCTCGCGGAGGTAGTAGAGCTTGGCCCGGCGGACGTCGCCGCGGGTGACCAGCTCGATCTTCTCGATGATCGGCGTGTGCACCGGGAAGGTGCGCTCGACGCCGACGCCGAAGCTGACCTTGCGGACGGTGAAGGTCTCGCGGATGCCATCGCCCTGACGGCGGATGGTCACGCCCTGGAAGACCTGGATGCGGGAGCGGTTGCCCTCCACGACGCGGACATGGACCTTGAGCGTGTCGCCCGGGCGGAAGTCCGGGTGGTCGCTGCGCAGGGAGGCGGCGTCGAGGCTGTCCAGGGTGTGCATGGTGTCGTCGCTTCCTCGTGATCGATGTCGTGCAGCGCGCGGAGATCGCGCAGGCGGGGCTGCGCTCTGCCGGGCGCGCTTGAGCACGCCGGAGACCCGCAGGTCATGTCGTAGGGGACTACTCTGCCACACCCGGGCGGTTGCTGACCAACCCCGGGGTCGGTGGCAGCAGGTCGGGGCGGCGGTCGGCGGTCCGCAACAGTGCCTGCTCGTGCCGCCACCGGGCGATCGCCGCATGGTCGCCGGACAGGAGTACGGCCGGGACGTCATGGCCGCGCCAGCTCGCCGGCCGGGTGTAGACCGGACCCTCGAGCAGGCCCGCCATCCGGCCGGGCGCGAACGAGTCGTCGGCCGCCGAGTCGGCGTTGCCCAGAACACCGGGAAGCAACCGGGTGACGGCCTCCACCATCACCAGGACGGCGACCTCTCCCCCGGCCAGCACGTAGTCGCCGATGGACACCTCCTCGACGTCCATCCGGGTACGCGCGTCCTCGGCGACCCGGCCGTCGATGCCTTCGTAGCGGCCGCAGGCGAAGACCAGGTGGGCGCGGTCGGCGTAGCGAGCGGCGGTCGCCTGCGTGAACGGCACCCCGCTCGGCGAGGGTAGGACCAGCAGCGCCCGGTCACCAGCCGGCACGACATCCTCGAGGGCGCGGCCCCACGGCTCGGGACGCATGACCATGCCGGGCCCGCCGCCGTACGGTGAGTCGTCGACGGTCCGGTGTACGTCGTCCGTCCACGTCCGCAGGTCATGGACGGCGATCTCGAGCAGTCCCCTGCCCCTGGCCTTGCCGAGCAGCGAGGCGTCGAGCGGTGCGAGGTACTCAGGGAAGATCGTGATCACGTCGATCCGCACAGCTGCCTACTCCTCAGCGAGCTCGATCAGGCCGGGCGGCAGGTTCACGACCACGCGGCAGCCCGGAACATCCACCTCGGGCACGATCGAGGCGACGAACGGGACCAGCAGCTCGCCGGTGCCCCCGGGACGGGCCACGGACAGCAGCACCGACGCGGGCAGGTGAACGACGTCGGACACCTCGCCCAGGACCTCACCGGCGAGCGTCACCACGGACAGCCCGACCAGCTGGTGGTCGTAGAACTCGTCCGGGTCGTCGAGGTCGGGGTCGTCTGCGGCGTCGACCGAGAGCAACGTCCCGCGCAGCAGCTCGGCCGCGTTGCGGTCCGGAACACCCTCGAAGAGCACCAGCATCCGGCCGTGGTGCGGCCGGGACTTCTCGATGACCAGCGTCGGCCGCTCCGGCCGGTCGGTCGTGAGCACGGCGGCCGCGGCGAACCGGCCGTCAGGGTCGTCGGTCCGGATCTCCACGGTCACCTCGCCGCGAATGCCGTGCGCCTTGCCGATCCGGCCGATCACGACCTGCACGGTTGCCTCCGCGGAAGCCTCGGACCCGTTCAGCGGGCCCGGTCGGTCTCGACGAAGTCGACCCGTACGCCCTTCTCGCCCACCGCCTGGATCACGGTGCGCAGCGCCGTCGCCGTGCGGCCGGCGCGGCCGATCACCTTGCCCAGGTCGTCGGGGTGGACCCGCACCTCGAGGACCTGCGGCCCGCGGCGGTCGCCCCGCCGCGGGGAACGAAGGTCGACCCGGACCTCGTCCGGGTGCTCGACGATGCCTCGTACGAGGTGCTCGAGCGCCTCTTCCATCGGGTGCTACTCGCTCGCCGCGGTGTCAGCGACAACCTCGGCTGACGGCGTGATGGCCGCAGCGGCCTCGAGGGCGACGGCGTCGTCGACCGTGACCTCGACCGACGGCAGCTCAGCCGCGGTCGCGACCGGACCGTCGGCGGCAGAGGGCTCAGCCGCAGCGGGCTCAGCGGCAGCGGGCTCAGCGGCAGCGGCCTTGGCCGGCTTTGCCGCCCGGGGCTCGGACTTCTTCCTCGGCGTCTCGGCGTCCTTGAGACCGGCGGCCTCGCGGGCGGCCACGTCGAAGACCAGCTTGCGGTCCTCCTTGGCGGCCTTGACCAGCAGGGGCGGCGGCGCGGGCTCGCCCTTGAACTTCTGCCAGTCACCGGTCTTGCGCAGGATCGCCGCGACCGGCTCCGTCGGCTGCGCGCCGACGCCGAGCCAGTACAGCGCGCGGTCGGAGTCGACCTCGATGAAGGAGGGGTCCTCCTTGGGGTGGTACTTGCCGATGGTCTCGATCACGCGACCGTCGCGCTTGGTGCGCGAGTCAGCGATGACGATGCGGTAGTACGGCGCGCGGATCTTGCCCAGGCGCATGAGTCGGATCTTGGTGGCCACGAGGCTTGGTGCTCCAGGTTCTGTTCTGCAACGGGGTGAACTGCCACCCACCGCGTGGGGACACGGCGTGGGCGAGCTCGAGGGGACGCGCCCGGGCCGGGTAGAGGGCCGGCGGCGAGCGGTACTCGTCGGACAGTATGCCAGAAATCCGGACCACCCCCCACGTCCCGCCTGGCGTCGTACGCAGAACCGGGCCCCGCCCACCGTTAGGCAACCAACGCGCCAGGGCGCATCAGACGTCGTACGCAGAACCGGGCCCCGCCCACCGTTAGGCAACCAACGCGCCAGGGCGCGTCAGACGTCGTACGCAGAAAGCCACCAGCGTGAGGCGCCGGGCGTCAGCGGGGGTGGTCGGGCCGGCGCAGCTGCGACAGGTCGGGCATGGTGAAGCCAGGCGGGAGCGCCGGCCCACCTGGCGGCAGCTGGGGCAGGCCGGTCGGATTGGGGGCTGCGGCCTGGCGGGCAGGAGCGACCGCTCCGGGTCGGCCGCTGCGGATCGCCCCCTTGCCCTTCTTGGCCGACTTCGGCGTGCGGGCGGACTTGCCGCCGCCACCGCCGCCCTTGCCCTTGCGCATGCCGGGCATCCCCGGCAGGCCACCGGCCATCGACTTCATCATCTTGCGGGCCTCGAAGAACCGGTCGACCAGGCTGTTGACCTCGGCCACGGTGACACCGGAGCCGTTGGCGATCCGCAGTCGGCGCGAGCCGTTGATGATCTTGGCGTCGGCGCGCTCGGCCGGGGTCATCGAGCGGATGATCGCGGTGATCCGGTCGATGTCGGCGTCGTCGACCTGGGCCAGCGCCTCCTTCATCTGGCCCATGCCGGGCAGCATCCCGAGCAGGTTGCCGATGGGGCCCATCTTGCGGATGGTCAGCATCTGGTCGAGGAAGTCCTCGAGGGTGAAGTCACCGTCGCCCATCAGCTTGTCGGCGAGCTTCTCGCTCTGGGCCTGGTCGAAGTGCTGCTCAGCCTGCTCGATCAGCGTCAGGACGTCGCCCATGCCGAGGATGCGGGAGGCCATCCGCTCGGGGTGGAACACGTCGAAGTCGGCGAGCTTCTCACCGGTCGAGGCGAACATGATCGGCTGGCCGGTGAGCTGGGCGACCGAGAGGGCGGCACCACCGCGGGCGTCGCCGTCGAGCTTGGTCAGCACCACGCCGGTGAAGCCGACCCCGTCGAGGAACGCCTGTGCGGTGACCACCGCGTCCTGGCCGACCATGGCGTCGACGACGAAGAGGATCTCGTCCGGCGACACGGCGTCGCGGATGTCGATCGCCTGAGCCATCATGTCGGCGTCGATGCCCAGTCGACCGGCTGTGTCGACGATGACCACGTTGTGGCCCCAGCGCCGGGCGTGCTCGATGCCCTTACGTGCCACGTCGACCGGGTCACCCACACCACTGCCCGCCTCGGGCGCGAACACGTCGACACCGGCCTGGCCACCGACAACCTGCAGCTGCTGTACGGCGTTGGGCCGCTGGAGGTCGGAGGCGACGAGCAGCGGCGCGTGGTTGTTGGCCTTGAGCCACATCGCCAGCTTGCCGGCGAGGGTGGTCTTTCCGGCGCCCTGCAGGCCGGCGAGCATGATCACCGTCGGGGGCTGCTTGGCGAACCGGATCAGCCGGGTGTCACCACCCAGGATCGCGATCAGCTCTTCGTTGACGATCTTGATGATCTGCTGCGCCGGGTTGAGCGCCTGCGACACCTCTGCGCCGAGGGCCCGGGTCTTGATCGCGGCGACGAAGCTGCGGACTACCGGCAGCGCGACGTCGGCTTCGAGCAACGCGATCCGGATCTCGCGGGTCGTGGCGTCGATGTCGGCCTCGGAGAGCCGGCCCTTGCCCCGCAGGCTCTTGAAGACCTTGTCGAGGCGGTCGGAGAGGGTGTCGAACACGAGGGCAGCCAGTCCTGGGTCGGGCGAGACGGATGGGGGCAGGTGCTCAGGTCAGCCTAGCCTCACGTTCAGCCGGTCGCCTCGAGTACGGCCTTCCGTACGGCGGTCCGCGCGGCCTCGTCCTGCACCTGTTGCCCGTCGGCGCCGAGGAGGTAGAAGACGTCGACGGCTTCGGCGCCCAGCGTGCCGACGCGGGCCGTACGGACGTCCAGGCCGCAGTCGGCGATCGCCTGGGCGACCCGGTAGAGCAGACCTGGCCGGTCGTGCGCCCGCACCTCGAGCACCGTCGCGGTGTCGGAGGCGTCGTCGGCGAAAGCGACCTCGGGAGCCGCGATCGAGCCCTTGGCATAGGCCTGGTCGCGTTGCGAGAGCCGCTCCCCCAGCGGCAGTCCGTTGAGCAGGCTGCGCCGCAGGTCGGACCGCAACGCCTCCCACTCCGGTGCCTCGCCGAACCGCGGGGTCACCGTGAAGACCGACACCGCGGTGCGCTCGAGGGCCGTCACGCTCGCGCCGCGGACGTCGAGACGGTGCAGCGCCAGGACACCGGCACATCGCGCCAGCACGCCGGGCTGGTCGGCGGCAGCAACCGTGATCTCGTACGCGCCGAGCCGTGGCAGCGGCAGGACTCCCACGGCGGGGAGCTCGCCGGCGGCCAGCGACTGCTGTTCGGCGGTCAGCGGCGGAGCACTCGGCAAGGGCGCACCGCCGAGCACCGCGGCCGTGCGGGCGACGAGATCCTCGACCAGGGCGGCCTTCCAGTCACCCCAGGCGGCCGGCCCGGTCGCCCTCGCGTCGGCCTCCGTCAGTGCCGCCAGCAGGTGCAGCGTGTCGCGGTCGCCCACCGCCTCGGCGACGGCCCGTACGGTCGCGGGGTCGTCGAGGTCTCGCCGGGTGGCGGCGGTGGGCAGCAGCAGGTGGTGGCGTAGCAGGGCCATCAGGGTGCCGACATCGGCCGGCACCAGGCCGAGCCGGGGCGCGATAACGGCCATCAGGACCAGGCCCGTGTCGGTGTGGTCGCCGGGCACGCCCTTGCCGATGTCGTGCAGCAACGCGCCGAGCAGCAGGAGATCGGGCCGGCTCACCCGGCGAGTCAGGGCCGAGGCCTCGACCGCCGCCTCGACCAGGTGCCGGTCGACGGTGAACCGGTGCACCGGGTTGTGCTGCGGCTTGGACCGGACCGCCGACCACTCGGGGAACCAGCGCTCCATCAGTCGCGCCTGGTCGAGCGACTCGATCACCGCGATGGCCGGCGGCCCGGCGCCGAGCAGGGCGACGAGGGCGTCGCGTGCCTCGTCCGGCCACGGCTCGGGCAGCCGCGCGGGGGCAGCAGCCAGCCGGGAGAGCGCGTGGGCGGACAGCATCAGGCCGGCCTGCGCGGCCGCGGCCGCAGCCCGGAGCGGGAGCGTCGCGTCCGTGGCCGGGTCGGCCTCGCGGGACAGCCCGACCTCGCCGTCCTGCTCGACCACGCCGGCGGCGAGCGGGCGCCAGGGCGCCGGCCGGCCGCGGAAGCCGAGCCGACGGGAGTTGGCCCCGAGCCAGCGGGCGACCCGGCGCCAGTTGTCGTCGGAGGCAAAGGCGATCGTCCGGGCGGCAGCAGAAACCTTGCGCAGCAAGGCATCCGGATCGGCGAAGCCCAGCGCCTCGGCGACAGCACCCTGCTCCTGCATCAGCAGCCGGTCGGTGGGTTTGCGGGCGCGCCGGTGCAGCTCACCTCGGACGTCCAGGAGGACCTCGTACGCGTCGAGCACCTCGCGGCCGGGTGCGTCCACCGCCCAGCTCGCGGCGCAGGCGCGCATCGCCTGGACGTCGCGCAGCCCGCCGCGGCCCTCCTTGAGGTCGGGCTCGAGCAGGAACGCGATCTCGCCGAACCGCTCGGCGCGCTCCTTGACGACCTCGGCCAGCTCGGGCAGCCGGCGTCGCGCGGCAGCCCGCCAGCGCTGGTGGGCGCGGTCGCTCAGCTCGGCGCAGAGCACCGAGTCGCCGGCCACGTGCCTCAGCTCGAGCAGGCCGGACGCGGCCGACAGGTTGCCGTCGGCGACCTCGAGCGCCTCCGGCACCGTACGGACCGAGTGGTCCAGGCCGGTGCCGGTGTCCCAGATGGGATACCAGAGCCGCTCGGCGAGGGCCTTGATGTTCTTGCGACCGCGGTGCAGCAGCACCAGGTCGAGGTCGCTGCCGGCCGCTGGCTCCCGCCGTCCGTAGGCCCCGACGGCCACCAGCGCCACGTCAGGCTCGTCGCCGAGCAGAGCGTCCAGCCACTCGTCGGTGAGCACCGTGAGCTGGGAACGCAGCGCTGCGCCACGGACGTCGTGACGTGCCAGCAGCTCCGCGCGGGCCCGACGCAGGTCAGACGGCGTCGGAGCCCCTCTCTCCCGTACGGATGCGGACGAGGTCCTCGACCTCGGTGGTCCAGACCTTACCGTCCCCGATCTTGCCGGTGCGGGCGGCGTCGATGATCGCTGTCACGACGGGGCCGGCATCGGCGTCGTCGCAGATGACCTCGAGCCGGATCTTGGGTACGAAGTCGACGACGTACTCCGCCCCGCGGTAGACCTCGCTGTGGCCGCGTTGCCGGCCGTAGCCGCTGGCCTCCGACACCGTGAGGCCCGCGACACCGGCGGCCTCGAGGGCTGCCTTGACGTCGTCGAGCTTGAACGGCTTGATCACTGCGGTCACGATTCTCATGGCGTGATCATCCCTCACCTCTGGCGAGAAGGCCGTGGTTCCAGAACGGGAACGGCCGGTCCGACGGCCACCTGGGTGACTGCCGGACCGGCCGTTTCGCTTGCGCTGCGGGTGCTACAGCGCGTCCGCGCCGCGCTCCCCGGTACGGACCCGTACGACGTCGTCGACGGGGGTGGTCCACACCTTGCCGTCGCCGATCTTGCCGGTCTGCGCCGACTTGACGAGGACGTCCACCACATCGGCGGCGTCCGCGTCCTCGACCAGGACCTCGACGCGGAGCTTGGGCACGAAGTCCACGACGTACTCAGCACCGCGGTAGACCTCGGTGTGACCACGCTGCCGGCCGAAGCCGCTGACCTCGCTGACGGTCATGCCGTGGACCCCGAAGGCCTCCAGCGCTGACTTCACCTCGTCGAGCCGGAAGGGCTTGATAACTGCGGTGACGAGTCTCATACGTCTGCCTCCACCATCCGCTGGGTTCCTACGTCTGCGCCGGTGCTGCGGAGCGAACCGGCGAGGCCGGCGCCCAGCTCGTACGCGGTCTCCGCGTGCAACGCCGTGTCGAGACCCTCGATCTCCTGAGCCTCGGTCACCCGCAGACCGATCGTGATCTTGATCAGGAATCCGATGATCAGGGTGCCGATGCCGCTGTAGGCCAACGTGGCTAGCACGGCCACGGCCTGACGGCCGAGCTGCTCAGCACTTCCGCCGTAGAAGATGCCGTCCATCGCGCCACCCGCGGTGATGACGGCCGGGTTGACCGTGTGGGTGGCCAGGAAGCCGAGCGAGAGCGCGCCGACGATGCCGCCGACGAGGTGGACGGCGACGACGTCGAGCGAGTCGTCGAAGCCGAACTTGAACTTGAGCGTGACACAGCTGGCACAGACCGCGCCGGCGACGAGACCCAGGATGATGGCACCGATGCCGTTGACGAAGCCGCAGGCCGGGGTGATGGCGACCAGGCCGGCCACCAGGCCCGATGCGGCACCCAGCGTCGTGGCGTGACCGTCGCGGACCTTCTCGACCACGAGCCAGCCGATCATGGCAGCGGCCGTGGCGACGATCGAGTTGAGCATCGCGTAACCGGCGACCGTGTCAGCTGCCAGCTCCGAACCGGCGTTGAAGCCGATCCAGCCGAACCACAGCAGACCGGCGCCGAGCAGGACGAAGGGCACGTTGTGCGGCTTCATCTGCTCCTTGGGCCAGCCGACCCGCTTGCCCATCAGGACGGTGAGGGCGAGACCCGCGATGCCGGCGTTGATGTGGACGACCGTGCCGCCGGCGAAGTCGATCGCGTGCAGCTTGGCGCCGATCCAGCCACCGCCCCAGACCCAGTGGGCGACGACCGAGTAGATGAGCGTGACCCACAGCGCGACGAACACGCAGAAGGAGCCGAACTTCATCCGGTCGGCGATCGCGCCGGTGATCAGCGCGGGGGTGATGACGGCGAAGGTGAGCTGGAAGGAGGCGATCACCGTTGTCGGGACACCGCCTACCCACAGGGAGTTCGTACCGCCCTTCATGCCCCAGAAGTCGGTGATGTCACCGATGAGTCCGTGGCCGCCGACGTCATGACCGAAGGCGAGGCTGAACGCGAACAACACCCACAGCACGCTGACGATGGCCATACAGATGAAGTTCTGCATGAGCATCGCGAGCACGTTCTTGCCCCGGACCATGCCGCCGTAGAAGAAGGCGAGGCCGGGAGTCATGAGTAGCACCAGCGCGGTGGCGGCGATCATCCACGCGGTGTTGCCGCTGTCTAGCTTGATCGGTGGCATCTCACTCCTGTCAACAGGGCCGTCAGAACGGCGACAGGACCTCGTTGTCCGCTGCCTCGTGACGAGGATCGAAGAACCGGGTTTCTCCGTGACGTCACCCATGTTTCCGAGGTGTGAAATCAACGGACAAAGGCAAAGCGGGGCTAAAGCCGACCGCCCTAGGACCCGAGCAGCGCGTCGACGAACTGCTCGGGGTCGAAGGGGGCCAGGTCGTCCGGCCCCTCTCCGAGGCCGATCAGCTTGACCGGCACGCCCAGCTCCCGCTGGACGGCGACCACGATGCCGCCCTTCGCCGTACCGTCGAGCTTGGTCAGCACGATGCCGGTGACCTCGACCACCTCGGTGAAGACCCGCGCCTGGACCATGCCGTTCTGGCCGGTGGTGGCGTCGAGGACGAGCAGCACCTCGTCGACGGCGCCGTGCTTCTCGATCACCCGCTTGACCTTGCCGAGCTCGTCCATCAACCCCGACTTCGTGTGCAGCCTGCCTGCGGTGTCGACGAGGACGGTGTCGACGCCGTTTTCCTTGCCGACCCGGACCGCGTCGAACGCCACCGAAGCCGGGTCGCCGCCTTCGGGGCCGCGGACCGTGAGTGCACCCACGCGCTCGCCCCACGTCGCCAGCTGGTCGGCCGCCGCCGCACGGAAGGTGTCGGCCGCACCCAGCACGACCGTACGGCCGTCGGCCACGAGCACCCGGGCGAGCTTGCCGCAGGTGGTCGTCTTGCCGGTGCCGTTGACCCCGACGACCAGCACCACCGCCGGACCGTCCTCGTCCGGCGCCGTGTGCAGCGTCCGGTCCATGTCGGTGCCGATCGCGGCGACCAGCTCCTCGCGCAGCATCGCCCGCACCTCGGCAGGTGTCCTGGGCCCGGCGACGCGGACCTTGCTCCGCAGGCTCGCCACCATCTCCTGGCTGGCCCCCACCCCGATGTCGGCGGTGATCAGCAGGTCCTCGATCTGCTCCCAGGCGTCCTCGTCGAGGGTGTCGCGGGAGAGCAGGCCGAGCAGTCCGCGGCCCAGTGTGCTCTGCGAGCGGGCCAGCCGTGCGCGCAGCCGCACCATCCGCAGCGCGGTCGGCTCGGGCACCTCCAGCAGCTGCAACCCGGGCTCGGGTGCCTCGACCTGCGGGGCCCGCGGCTCCTCGAGGACGGTCACCGCCGAGGACGGCTCGTCGTCGTACGGGCCGGTCACCGAGGTGGTCGGACGGGGCAGCCGCAGCCGCCGGGGCGCCCGCAGCGCGTAGGTCGCCCCGCCGGCGACGACCAGGACGGCAACGATCGCGATGACGATGATGAGGGTGGTCACGTGACAGTCCTAGCAGACTGGGCGGCTTCGGTACGGTCGGGGCATGCACGAGGAGTGGAAGGCGCGGCACGCGGGCTCGTTCGGCGAGGTCGCCGCCGACTACGACGCGGCCCGGCCGTCCTACCCGGCCGAGGCGGTGGACTGGCTCGCCGGCAAGGCGCCGTCGGACGTGCTCGATCTCGGAGCCGGAACGGGCAAGCTGACCGAGCTCCTGGTCGCGGCCGGACACCGGGTCACCGCGGCCGACCCCTCGACGGGGATGCTCGAACAGCTCCAGCGGCGGCTGCCCGGCGTCGCGACCGTCCTCGGTGCCGCCGAGAACGTTCCGCTGCCCGATGGTTCCTTCGATGTCATCACCGTTGCGCAGGCCTGGCACTGGGTCGACGAAGCTGTGGCGCCGCTCGAGTGCGCGCGGCTGCTCCGCCCGGGTGGCCGGCTCGCCCTGGTCTGGAACGAGCGGGACGAGTCGGTCGACTGGGTACGCGCGGTGTGGCAGCCGCTCAACCGGGGCAGCGGGACCGGCATGGCGCTGCTCAGCGACGGCTGGCAGCGCGCGGTCAACGCGCAGGCACCGTTCGGTCCGATGCAGGAGCAGGTCTTCGGGTACGACCAGACGCTCAACCGCGACAGCGTCCTGCGCCTCGTCGGCTCCCGCAGCTCGGTGGCCGTCCTGGACCCGCCGGCCAGGGCAGCGCTGCTGGCCGAGGTCACCGCCGTCCTCGACACCCATCCCGACACCCGGGGCCGCGACGTGCTGGTGCTTCCGTACGAGACCCGCTGCTACCGGTGGACGAGGCGCTAGGAGACCGCTGAACGCCCCGCTCTCCGGCGAGCTGGGCCCGGGGCGGTTCGGCCACTAGACCGCGTCACCCTGCATCGGCGTGCCGGCCGCGACCAGGGCGGAGATGGTCAGGAACCGGTAGCCCTTGGCCCTGGCGCCGTCGATCAGCCGCGGGAGGGCGTCGGCCGGCTGGGTTCCCGACAGGGCGCCCAGGTCGTGCGCCAGCACGATCGAGCCCGGCTGCAGGTTGTCGAGGACGTACTGGACCGGGTCGAGCTCGGGCGCCGGCGAGTCGGTCGCGGCGTCGGCAGGCGTGTGCAGCTGCACCGACCACAGCACGACGTCGTAGCCGAACCCGGAGGACGCGGTCAGCAGCTCGGGGGTCACCTCGCCCCCCGGCGGTCGCACGTAGCGCGGCCGGTTGCCGGTGATCGCCCGGATCAGCTCGTCGGTCTTGCGCAGCTCCGGATCGATCTCGGCGCTCGACAGCCCGGCCAGCACCCGGTGCGACCAGGTGTGGTTGCCGATCTCGTGACCGTCGGCCAGCATCTGCCGCAGCAGCTCGGTGTGCGGCTGGACCCGGTTGCCGACCACGTCGAACGTGGCGCTGACCCCGCGCTGTCTGAGCAGCGCCAGCACGGCGGTGGTGCTGGCCGCCGGACCGTCGTCGAGGGTCAGGGCGATCGACAGGTCCCCTGTCTGCACCCGGGAGAACACCCTCGGTGTGTTCAGCCCGGTGCCGGTCAGCGACGCCCGGTCACGGCCGAGAACCACGTTGTCCGCTCCCCCCGACCCGCGCTGGAGGGCGCCCACCGCGACACCGCCGGCAGCAGCGCCGCCGGCGACGAGGGCGGAGGCTCGCAGGAAAGCCCGCCGATCCACTACGCGCCCCCGCTCAGCTCGGGACCCCGATACGCCGCTCGCCACTGCGCAGCTGCTGGATGATCACCGCGACCACCAGCAACGAGCCCTTGGCGACGTTCTGCCAGAACGGGTTGACGTCGAGGAGGGTCATCCCGTTGGTCAGGACCCCGAGCAGCAGCACCGCGAGCACCGTACCCGCGACCGTGCCCTTGCCGCCGCGCAGCGCGCAGCCGCCGAGCACCGCAGCCGTGATCGACTCGAGCTCGAGGCCCTCGCTGCCCGACACCGGCTGGCCGGATCCGGTCCGCGCGGTGATCAGGATCCCGGCCACAGCGGCGAAGACCCCCGTCAGCGCGTACACCCCGAGGATGTACTTGTTGAGGTTCACCCCGGCCAGCCGCGCAGCCGTCTCGTTGCCGCCGATGGCGTAGAGCTTGCGCCCGACGTCGGTGAACCGCAGCATCACGTGCACCAGCAGCGCGAGCACCGCGAAGACCCAGATCAGCGTCGCGACACCGGCGATGCTGCCCCTGGCCAGGAAGATGAACACCGAGTCGGCGTTGGTGAAGCCCTGGGCCCTGCCGTTGGAGACCAGCTGGGCCACGCCCTTGTACGCGGCCAGCGTGGCCAGGGTGGCGATCACCGGGTTGACCCTGCCGAAGACGATGACCAACCCGTTGACCAGTCCCGCCAGCAGCCCGACGCCGAGCGCCACCGTGATGCCCCACGCCGCGCTGTGGGTCGACGTGAACACCATCGCCGACGTCACGGACGCCAGGCCTGCGATCGACCCCACGGAGATGTCGAGCGCGCCCAGGATGATGACGACCGTCTGGGCCACGGCGAGGATCCCCGAGATGACCACCGCGTTCCCGATGCCGCGCAGGTTGGCCACCCGGAAGAAGTCGGGGTTGCGCGAGCCGATGCCGGCCGAGAGCACCAACAGGGCGATCAGCAGGCTGACGTTCTGAACCCCCACCCGGCCGAGGGCCCGGCGCCACGGCCGCTGCCGGTCCACTGCCGGCTCCGCCTCGGCGAGCGGGTGGCGATCACGCCCGGTGAGGTCCGGCTCGGCCTTCACTGCTGGCTCCCGACGGCGCCCGGCATGGCCATCGCGAGGACCGAGGCCTCGGTTGCCTGTGTACGGGACAGCTCACCGACCACCCGACCGGTACGCATGACGACGACGCGGTCGGCGAGCCCCAGCACCTCGGGCAGCTCGGAGGAGATGACCAGGATGGCGACGCCCTGCGCCGCGAGCTCGTCGATGATCGCGTAGATCTCGGCCTTGGCGCTGACGTCGACCCCTCGGGTCGGCTCGTCGAGGATCAGCACCGCCGGCCTTCGCGCCAGCCAGCGGGCCAGGACCAGCTTCTGCTGGTTGCCGCCGGAGAGCTTGCGGACCTCCTGGTCCATCGACGGTGTCCGCACGTTGAGCTGCCGCACGTACCGCGTGACCAGCAGCTCCTCGGCCCGCGCCCGGATGAACCGCATCCGGTGCAGCCGGCTGAGGACGGCCAGGGACACGTTGTCCCGCACCGACCGGCGCAGCAGCAGCGCGTCGGCCTTGCGCTCCTCCGGTGCGAGCGCGATGCCGGCCCGCAGCGCGTCCACCGGGCTGCGCAGCCGTACCTCCTGGCCTCGGACCGACACCGTGCCCGACCGGATCGGCAGGTCGCCCACGATCGCCCGGGCCAGCACCGTACGGCCGGCCCCGACGAGCCCGGCGAGAACGACGACCTCACCGGAGTGCACGTCGAGGTCGACGTCGGCGACGTCTCCGCTCGAGACCCCGCGAAGCCGCAGTGCCACTTCGGCCGGCCGGCGCGGGGTGCGCTCGAACATCGAGGACAGGTCGCGGCCGACCATCATCTGGACGATCTCGGCCTCGGGTGTGGTCCGGAGGTCCCGTACGCCGACCAGCAACCCGTCCCGCAGAACGGCGACCCGGTCCGCGACCTCGAAGATCTCCGGCAGCCGGTGCGTGACATAGACGACTGCGACGCCATCAGCCCGGAGCCGGGCGATCAGCGCGAACAGTGCCGTCACCTCGCGGGCGGACAGCGACGACGTCGGCTCGTCGAATGCCACCATGCGCACGGCGCCCGTGAACGCGCGCATGATCTCGACAAGGGCACGCTGCGGCGGCGCGAGCAGCCGGCCGGGAGTGTCGGCGTCAATGATGCCGCGGAAGCCCAGCCGGGCGATCTGGGCCTCGGCGTCGGCCATCAGCCGACGCCGGTCGACGAACGGGCCACGCAGCGGGAGCGCCCCGACGTAGACGTTCTCGGCGACGCTGACCTGCGGGATGATCTCGGGTTCCTGCGAGATCACCCGGACCCCCGAACGGCGGGCGTCCGCCGGGCTGCGGAAGTCCACCGGCGTCCCGTCGACCAGCAGCCGTCCCGAGTCGGGCCGGTGGTCACCGCTGAGCAGCTTGAGCAACGTCGACTTGCCGGCCCCGTTCTCTCCGACCAGCGCAAGGACCTCGCCGGCCCGGATGTCCAGGCTGACCCCGTCCAGTGCAGGGACCGGGCCGAACTGCTTGGCCACCGCCTCGACCCGTACGGTCACTGCAGGGCTGGTCATGTGCAGGCCACCCCTGCCCCGCGCCACGTCGTGGCGTCCACGATCGTCGACCGGGCGATCGTCTTGGGCGGCAGCGGCACGCCGTTGCGGATGGTGGCGACGAGCGAGTCGATCGCGCTCGCACCGACGTCGTTACCGTTGATGTACAGCGCTGCCTTGTTGCCGGTGACCTGCCCCGCCTTCCAGTCCTTGCAGTCCAGGTAGGCCCCGATGCCGACCCCGATGATGTGGGTGGCGGCCACCCCGTCGTTCTGCAGCGCGGTCACCACGCCGGTCTCGTTCTCGTCGTTGCAGCCCCAGACCACCCAGTGCTCGACCCCCGGGTTGGCGGTCAGCGCTGCGCCTGCCTTGTCCTCGGCATCGGTCGGGGTGTTGTTCGTGCCGATCTCCACCGTCTGGAGGTTCTGGCCGGTGGCCGCGGTGAAGGCCCGCTTGGCCCCGTCGACCCGATCGGTGCAGACGCTGAGGTCCTGCTTCCAGGCGGCGATGATCCGGGTGTTCTGCGGAGTCCAGCCGGCGGCGGTGAAGAGCCGGCCGGCCTCCTCGCCGATCTTCTGGCCCATCAACGTGCCGTCGAAGCCGACGAACGGCGCCTGCTGGCCCGACTCGTCCTTGATCTCGTCGTCCGACGCGATGATCGGGATGCCGGCCGCCCTCGCCTTGTCGATCACGGCCGGGCCGATCTGCTGGTCGGGCACGACGATCGCGATGCCGTCGACCTTCTGCGCGACGGCGGTGTCCATCTCGCTGATCGCCTTGTTGGCGTCACTCCCGAGGTTGACGACGGTCACCTCGACGTTGCCGAGCTTGGCCGCCTCGGCCTTGGCACCGGCGGCCTCGTCGACGAAGTACTGCTGGTCGCCCTGCTTCTGCAGATACTCGAGGTGGATCGTCTGGTTGCCGCCCACGGCGTGCTGCGCGCGGCCGGATCCGCTGACCCGACCCGAGGAGCAGGCAGCGAGGGTCACCGCGAGGCCGAAGGCAACCACCGCCCGCGGGGTCGGGCGGCGCGGCTCCGCACGCATCTAGCTCGGGTCTTCGGGGAGCTGAGCCACGGGGTGGGCGGGCAACCCGCAGGACCACGAGCCGGTCTGGCTGTAGAGCAGCCGCGCGTCGGAGCCGGCGACCACGAACACCTGGACGCCGTCGTAGTCACCCGGGTCGGGCTGCGGGTCGGGTGGAGTAGAGGTGGTCGGGCAGGTCGTCGCATCGTCCCGTACGCGGTACACAACGGCCCAGGCCGGCTGCCTGTCGAAGCCGGCGACCGGCAGCCCGCGGGCGTCCCGGACACTGACCCGGCCCCAACGGGCAGCGACCACGGAGAGCGCCGTCCCGCGCTCACTGCTCTGCAGCAAGGCGATCGTCTCGTCCCGGGTCAGGCTGACGTGGTCACCGGACACCGGTGGCTCGATCAGCAACCGGTTGGCGTCGAGGTGCACGGCGTGCTGCCAACGCTGCCCGGCCAGCACCTCGGCAGGTGTGTCCCGTCGGCCGCGTGAGCTGATCGCCACGAACGTCACCACGAGGACACCGACCAGGAAACCGGCCGTCGCCGAGGTCCAGGTGACCAGATGGCGGTGCCGGGCGGCGAGCGCACGCGAGGCGTGGTCGATCTGCGGCTGCACGTCGGACACGGAGACGTGCAGCATCACCCCCAGCTCGTCCTCAGGTCCGATCACATGGCGACCTGGCGCCGTTCGTCCGGCAGCACGACCCGGCCGGCCCCGCGGTTCGCGCCGAGCAGCTCGCGCAGCCGCTGCGTCGCCCGGTGGCCGTTGCTCTTCACCGTTCCCACACTGCAGCCGAGCGCGTCGGCGATCGAGCTCTCAGACAGGTCGGAGTAGTAGCGCAGCACCACGACCGCCCGCTGCTGGCGGGGCAGCTGGCGCAGCGCCTCCAGCACGCGCATCCGCTCGCCCACCATCTCGGCGCAGTCGGCGACGGACCGCTCGGGCGGCTGCGTGAGCACTTCTGGCCGGCGGCTGCGCGAGCGGCCGCCGTCGATGGCCAGGTTGACCACGATCCTGCGGGCATAGCTCTCCGGATCGCCGGCGCGGTGCAGCCGCGGCCAGTGCCGCAGGGTGCGCTCGTACGCCGCCTGCACCAAGTCGTCCGCCCCCTGTCGCTCTCCGGCCAGCAGGACCGCCAGCCGTGTCATCCGGGCACTCGAGCCGTGTACGAAGTCCACGAAAGCATCGCGCTCCTGCTGGTTCACGCCTGCCCGCCTCTCCAGAGGAATACAACGTCGACGGCGCCGTCTGCGTTGTCACGCCGCGCCGTACCGTTCGCGGCGGCAAACGGCAATCACGCTCACGGACGCTCACACGGAAGAAGCGTTGACCCAACGGGCAGAAAGGTCAAGCGTCGATTGCCCGAATGGTCACATCGATGTCAGATAGTGATCAGACGGGCTCGACCTCGCGCAACCGCTGGGAGATCACGGCGGTGATGCCATCGCCGCGCATGCTGACGCCGTAGAGCGCGTCGGCAATCTCCATCGTCCGCTTCTGGTGGGTGATGATGATCAGCTGCGAGGTGGAGCGGAGCTCGGAGAGCAGGTCGAGCAGCCGGCCGAGGTTGCGGTCGTCCAGCGCCGCCTCGACCTCGTCGAGCACGTAGAACGGCGAGGGGCGGGCCCGGAAGATCGCGCAGAGGAAGGCCACCGCGGTCAGCGAGCGCTCGCCGCCCGAAAGCAGCGAGAGCCGCTTGACCTTCTTGCCCGGCGGCCGGGCCTCGATCTCGATGCCCGTCGCCAGCAGGTCGGCAGCGTCGGTCAGCACCAACCGGCCCTGCCCGCCGGGGAACAGCAGGGAGAACACCGTCTCGAACTCCCGCGCCACGTCCTCGTACGCGCTGGAGAACACCTCGTGGATGCGCTCGTCGATGTCGCGCACGACCGTCATCAGGTCGCGCCGCGTCGCCTTGAGGTCCTCGAGCTGGGTCTGCAGGAAGGTGTGCCGCTCCTCGAGCGCCGAGAACTCCTCGAGTGCCAGCGGGTTGACCTTGCCCAGCAGCGCCAGCGCACGGTCGGCGGCGGCTGCCCGCTTCTGCTGTTCGGCCCGGTCGTAGGGGATGGTGGCCGAGACCTCGGCATCGTCGTCGTTGTCGGGCGCCGGCTCCGTGACGGGCACGGCGACGGCAGGCCCGTACTCAGCCATCAGCGACTCGGCCGCCACGCCGTAGTCCTCGAGCGCCTTGGCCTCGAGCGCCTCGATCCGCAACCGCTGCTCGGCCCTGGCCACCTCGTCGCGATGCACGGCACTGGTCAGCGACTCGAGCTCGGCGGTCAGGTCCCGGTGCCGCCCGCGTACGGCAAGCAGCTCGCCCTCGCGGACGGTGCGGGAGGTCTCGGCCTCCTGGCGCTCGTCTGCAGCGGCCGCGAGCGAGCGCTCGACCGCGGTGAGGGCGACGGCTACGCCCCGGGCAACCGCAGCCGCCGTGCGGGCCTCACGGGCCCGCCGGTCGCGCAGGGCGGCCCGCCGCTCACGCTCGGACCGCTCGGCCGCGGCGGCCCGGTCGAGCGCCTCGGCCCGTCCGGCCAGCGCGCGTGCCCGCTCCTCGGCGGTGCGCACCGCGAGTCGGGACTCCATCTCGGCTGTCCGGGCCTCGGCGGCGGCGGCGGCCAGCCGGTCGCGCTCGGCCGGGTCGGCGTCCTGATCCTGCGGTCCACCGTCGTCGTCCGTGGCCGCAGCGAGCCGGTCCTCGAGCTCGGCGAGACCGGCCAGGTCACGGTCGCGGGCCTCCTCGGCTCGGACCCGGGCCGCCTGCAGCCGGTCGGCCTCGGCCGCCGCGGCGCGCGCCGCGCCACCGAGCCG
>JAWWOO010000103.1:0-34729 GCA_033851545.1 Frankiales bacterium
TCCGCCTGGGCCGACAACACGTCGCCGCGCGAGGCTGCCGCCTACGTGCACTTCGGGATGACCAGCTCGGACCTGCTCGACACCGCGCTGGCCCTGCAGCTCACCGACGCCACCGACATCATCCTGGCCAAGGCCGATCGACTGGTCGCGTCGCTCAGAGATCACGCGCTCAAGCACAAGGACACGCTGCGTGTCGGTCGCACCCACGGCATCCACGGCGAGCCGAGCACCTGGGGCCATCGGGTCGCCGACTTTGCTTTCGCGATGGCCCGCTCAAGGGATCGGCTCCGGCGGGCCCGCGAGGCGGTTGGCGTCATCAAGATCTCCGGCGCCGTCGGCACCTACTCCAACATCGACCCATCGGTGGAAAGAAGGGTCGCCGAGCAGCTGGGCATGAAGGCCGCCGACGCCGCGTCGCAGGTGGTCTTCCGGGACGGCATCACCGAGTGGGTGTCGGCGCTGTCGATCATCGCGACGGTGTGCGAGGCGATCGCGCTCGAGGTGCGGCACGGGCAACGTACCGAGGTACGGGAGCTGCAGGAGCCGTTCGGCAAGGGCCAAAAAGGGTCGTCCGCCATGCCGCACAAGAAGAACCCGATCATCTCCGAGCGGATCGCCGGCATGGCCCGCATCGTCCGCGCCCAGATCGTCCCGGTGATGGAGGGCATCCCGCTGTGGCACGAGCGAGACATCTCGCACTCGTCCACCGAGCGGATCGCGCTGCCCGACGCCTCCATCGCGACCGACTACATCCTCAACATCACCCTGCGCCTGGTCGACGGCCTGGTCGTCAACGCCGACCGGATGCTGGCCAACCTCGAGTCCACCGGCGGCCTGATCTACTCGAGCTCGGTGCTGCTCGAGCTGGTCGAGATGGGGTTCAGCCGCGAGGACTCGTACGCGATCGCGCAGTCGGCCGCGATGGACACCTGGAACACCGGCGTCCCTTACCGCGAGACCTTGCGCAAGCACGCAGCCGACCGCGAGCTAGAGCTCGACGAGGCGCGGCTCGATGCGGTGTGCCGGCCGGAGCGTTATCTCGAACGCCTGGGCGGCGTCTTCGACAGAGTGGCGGCGCTGACGTGATCCCGGGCCACCTGCACTCGGGCAAGGTCCGCGACCTCTACGCCGTCGGCGACGACCAGGTCCTGATGGTCGCGAGCGATCGGCTGTCCGCGTTCGACTACATCCTGCCGACCGAGATCCCGGACAAGGGCGCCGTCCTCACCGCGCTCAGCCTCTGGTGGTTCGACCAGCTCGCCGACGTCGTCGACAACCACCTGATCACCGCCGATGTACGGGACTATCCGGCGTCGCTGCAGCCGCACGCGGACTACCTGCGCGGACGCTCGATGCTCTGCCGCCGGCTCGAGATGGTGCCGGTCGAGTGCGTGGCCAGGGGCTACCTCACCGGCAGCGGCTTCGTCGACTACACCGAAACCGGCGCGATCTGCGGCATCCCTTTGCCAGCAGGCCTTCTCGACGGCTCGCGACTGGCAGAGCCCATCTTTACGCCGGCCACCAAGGCAGCGGTCGGGGACCACGACGAGAACGTCTCGTACGAGACCGTCGCGGTGCAGATCGGCGAGGACGACGCCGCGGCGCTCCGTGCTCTCAGCCTGGCGATCTATACCCGCGCGGTCGGCATCGCGGCAGAGCGCGGCATCATCATCGCCGACACCAAGTTCGAGTTCGGCCGGGCCGGCGGCAGTTTCATCCTCGGCGACGAAGTCCTGACGCCCGACTCGTCACGCTTCTGGCCGGCCGACCAGTGGCACCCCGGCCAACCCCAGCCCTCGTACGACAAGCAGCCCGTCCGCGACTACCTGCGCCTCGAGTCGGGCTGGGACCGCAACTCGCCGCCGCCTCCGCTGCCCGACGAGGTCGTGGCGGCGACGCGGGGCCGCTACATCGAGGCGTACGAAAGGCTGACCGGCTTCAGCTGGTCCTGAGCTCCAGCGGCGAGGCGACCGGTCCGCTGATGATCATGGCAGTGGCGAGGGTGGCCCAAAGTTCCGCGGCGACGTGTCAACCTTCTGACCATGGTGGTGCGTCAAGGCCGCGTGACGACACCGACGGGCGACGGGGATGGGGGCTCCTTCGAGGAGTTCATGTCCGGTGCGTTGACCGCGCTGCTGCGCTTCGGTTACGTGCTCACCGGTGACCGGCACCAGGCGGAGGATCTGGTCCAGGCCGCTCTCGTCGCGACGTACCGCCGGTGGGAGCGCAGCCGCCCCGACGCGCCGCACGCCTACGTGCGCCAGGCGATGGTCAACACCCACACCAGCCTGTGGCGGCGCACCCGGCGCGAAGCACCCTTACCGCCGGACCACGACGCCCGTTCGCTGATCGGGGACCCGGCGGCCTACGACGAGGCGGACGCACTGGTGCGGGCGATGAGGGTGCTACCGAACCGGCAGCGGGCGGTCATCGCGCTGCGCTACTACGACGACCTGACCGAGGCAGAAACCGCACGCATCCTGGGCTGCTCGGTGGGCGCGGTGAAGAGCCACGCCTCCCGAGCGCTTCGAGCGTTGCGGGCGGAGATCGAACGGACCGCCGCGATGGAAGGAACACCCCGATGAGGGCAGACATCGACCCGGAGTTCGAAGCACAGCTCACCCGGTCGCTGCACGTGCTGCACACAGACCCACGGCCGGCACCGTGGCCGTCTCCGCTGACCCGCGTTCAGAGCGTCGTCCGCCACCAGAACCGGGTCCGGATGTCGGTAGGCGCAGCCGCCCTCGCCGTTGCCATCACAGCCGGCGTCGTCGGCGTGGGGGTGGCCACCAGCGCCGACCCGCGGCCGGTCGTGCCCGGCGCCAGCACGCCACCCACCGCTGCGCCGTCGACGGCGGCCGCGTTGTCGTTTCTTCCCGAGCAGACGGCGCCGCCGTCGATCGGCGCGGGGGTCAGGCCGGGCGCGACATCGGCCCGGCCCGCGTCGACGCAGACCACGTCAGGAGACCTGCCGCCGGAAGCGGCCGCGATGCCGGCTGCGGCACTGACCCGGATGCGGGCGATCGCCGCGCATCTCGAGACGGTGTGGGGCGACCTTGCGCCCACCAGGGTCGAGGTCGTCTACGCCAAAGACGGGCGGGCGCTCAGCGGCACCGCCGGCGACCCCAGCGCCGCCAAGGCACCGGCGTACGCGATCGAAATGCAGGGACACTTCACCTGTCGCAGCTGCGGGGCGCTACGAGCGGAGACCGCAGGAGTCATCTTCGAGACCTACGACGCGGACTTCAACCTGAGAATGGAGACGCTGGGCGGGAACACCTGGGGCGACCTCGCCAAGTTCGGCAACGCCATCACGCTGCCACCGGTAGATCCCACAGCGACACCACGTCCCCTCGGGTCGACCCTCGCCCGGCCGCTGCAGGGCAGGGCGCCGGCGAACCTCGCGACTGCAGAGCAGGTGGCGCTGCAGCAAGCAGTCGACCCGACCACGGCCAAGGTCATCTGGTCCGAGGAAGTCACCTACGCCCAGCTGCGCCAGGAGAACCCGCGCCAGTTCGTCAAGCAGCGCTACGCGGGCACAGACAACGCGAAACTCCTCGCGGTCGCCGTCGACGGTCTCATCCGCAACCAACAAGAGACCTCGACCAGATACGCCGAGATCTACTGGATCACCGGACCGTACGCCGGAGGCAGCTACAGCTGCGGCCAGGACCTCTGCGGGCTGAAGGCACCCACGCGGTGAACGCCAGCGAGCTGTGCCGCTCGGGGTTCGGCTTGCGGTTCGGGGCTCAGTCCTGTTCGGCGAGCCATGCGAGCGCGCGCGATTCGGGCCACTGCAGTGCCTCGGCGGCCGCTGCCCTCGTCACCGCGACGTCGAGGCTTCGGTCCCGCTCGGCCCAGCTCCAGACGACGCGGAACACCGTGTTCAGATCGACCGACGGCCACGGCGAGGCAACCAGTTCGACACCGTCAACGACCGCCCGTCGGTGCTCGGGCCAGATGCCGAAGACGAACTCGGCGCCGGTGTATTCCTCCCAGGGCTCGAAGCCCGGCGGGAAGCTCGGCAGCTCCAGCTCGCGCGGCCCCCGGTCCGCCCGGCAGAACGCGGCAAGCGCGATCAGGTGGTCGGCAAGCTCGTCCTCGTGCGAGGGCGGGTCGGCGGTCTGCAACCGGGCGAGAGCCGCGTACTCCCCGGCGTTGTAGAGCTGTTCACACCGGTCGCAGAGCTTGTGGCTGTTCGCCCACACGGTGCCCTTGCCGTACATCGTCCGGAAGGAGCTCAGGGACGCGTTGAGGTCGTGCTGCCAGACCGTGTCAGGCCTCTGGCAGAACGTGCAGTTGCCGTAGCCGCGGCGGCCGAGCGAGGACGGACCGTCCGGCTCCTCCTCGTACCGGACGACGTGGCCGTACTCCGCCATGACCAGCCCTCCCCGTCAACGCCGGGCGACCGCCCTGCGGAGAAAGTACCGCTGGCGCATGACAATCGGTTGCGGGACCGGGGATCGGCGACCAGCGCCGCCGCGGGCATCCATGGGAGCCAGCAGCCCACCTTGGTGTCGACGTCAGCTGGTCCTGAGCTCCAGCGGCGACGCGGTCGAATCGGCGTCCGCCTCAGCTGGGACCAACGGCCGGGTGGCACCAGAGACGAGCAGGCCGAGGGCGAGCACGCCAACGGTGGCCGTCAACGCATGTCGTACGCCGAGGTGGTCGCCGAGCAGACCGATTAGCGGAGGTCCGGCGAGGAAGGCGACGTAGCCGATCGATGCGACCACGCTGACCCGGGCGGCCGCGCGGACCGGGTCGTCAGCCGCGGCGCTCATGCCGACGGGGAAGCCGAGGGCTGCGCCGAGACCCCAGATCACCGAGCCGGCGATGGCGAGCGGCAGGCTCCCGCCGAACACGACGAGGAGCAGACCTGCGGCGGCTGCCGCGACCGAACCGCGAAGCAGCGGGATCCGCCCGTACCGGTCGAGGATGCCGGTGCTGAACCAGCGCGCCGTGGTCATCGACGCGAGGAAAACGGCCAGGGTCAGGGATCCCATGGCGGCCGAGGCGTGGTAGCCGTCGATGACCGTGATGCCGAGCCAGTCGTTACCGGTGCCCTCGGCGAACGCCGCCGACAGGACGAAGAGGCCGATGAGCAGTGTGCGCGGCTCAGTCCACGCCTGCAGCGGATGTGCCGGTCGCTCGTTGTGCGCCGGAGCCGGGGTCGCTTCGATGGCGAGGAAGCCGCGGACCGACCACGGGACGAGCGCCACGATGAGGCCGGAGACGATCAGCAGGTGCACGCTCACCGGTACGTGGCCGGCGATCATGGCAGCCCCGACGAGGGCTCCGAGGACGGTCCCGAGACTCCAGCCGGCATGGAACCGGGACATGATCGTGCGCCCGAGCCGCTGCTCGACCGCTGCACCCTCGACGTTCATGGCCACGTCCCACATGCCGGTGCCGAAGCCGTACAGGAACAGGCCCACCACGACCGGAGTGACGCCGTAGTTCTGACCGATCGCGACGATGGCCAGACCCACGGCCAGCAGGACGGACATGGCGGCGACCGCCCGGGACGTGCCGATCCGGGTTACGACGATGCCGGCCAGTGGCAGGGCGACGGCAGAGCCGATGGCGATGGAGAGCAGGACCAGGCCGAGCTGTCCTGGGTCGAGGGAGAGGGTGTGCTTGACCTGGGGGATGCGTGAGGCCCAGGTGGCGAAGGCGAAACCGCAGCCGCCGAAGGCGATGTAGACCGCCCGGCGAGCCCGCAGCACCTCGGGCTCGACCACCGCTTTGGTGATGTCGGTCATGCCTCGATCACCTGTACGCCGTCGGAACGCAGTCGCGAGAGGGCTTCGGCCGGTGCGCTGGCGTCAGTGACCACGATGTCGACCCGGTCGTACGGACAGACCACCGCGAGCGCCGTTCGGGCGAACTTGGCGCCTTCAGCCACCAGGACCACGCGGTTGGCCGAGTCCAAGGCCGCCAGCTTTACCGCGGCGTCCTGGAGGTCGTGGGCGGTCACACCCGCATCCAACGAGAAGCCGCAACAGGTCAGGACGACCGTGTCGAAGCGCAGTCCGCGAAGGCTCGCCTCTGTCATCGGACCGACCAGTGACCCCTCGCCATAGCGGGCGGAGCCGCCGGGGATCAGCAGAGTCGTCGACGCGCTGCCGGTCAGTGCGTTCGCGTTGGGCAGCGACAGCGGCATCACCGTCATTCGACGGCCGCTCAAGGCCCGCGCCACGGCCAGACCCGTCGTGCCGCTGTCGACGACGACGGCTTCGCCATCGCGCAGCAAGGCGGCGGCCGCGACCCCGATCCGCACCTTGGCCTCGGACGCCTCCACCTCGCGCATCGCGAACGGCAGCTCGTCGCCACGCATCAGCAGACTGACCGCACCGCCGTGGACCCGCTGGAGTACGCCGGCCTCCGCCAGCAGGTCGAGGTCGCGGCGGACCGTGACCTCCGATGTCCCCAGTTCGCCGGAGAGCTCCGCGACGTCGACCCGGCCCTCGCGGCGCAGTCGACCGACAATCGATGCGTGCCGCGCAGATGCATCCATGGACGCAATCGTACACGACTGACTTTCGTTCGTAAGTCTTGGTCGTGCGTTAGGCGTTCAACGCGCCTGGCCGCGTCCAGTGTCTATCGCAGCGAACGACGGGTTGCCAGTCGCCCGCTTGGTACGCTCGCCGCCTCAGCCCCGTACCCCTGGAGTCCGCACCGTGGCCACCGTGATCGTCGACGTCGTGCTCAAGCCCGAGATCCTCGACGCGCAGGGGCAGGCCATCCTCGCGGCGCTGCCCACCCTCGGCTTCCCCGGCGTCGCCAGCGTACGGCAGGGCAAGCACTTCGAGATCGAGCTCGAGGGCGACCTGGACGAGACGGCGCTGGAGCGGGTACGCGCGATGGCAGACACCTTGCTCGCCAACCCGGTGATCGAGGAGTACTCCGTACGCGCCGGCAGCTGACTCCTGGAGGCGCCGAGGCGGGCCGCGGGATCCAGCTGACGCAGGCCCGCCGTACGAGATGGCGCCCCGTACTCGGCCGCAGGCTCCGGTAACGTGGAACCCACCGAACCGAGCTCTGGAGTGCCCTTCATGCCAGCCAGCGTGGGCGTCGTCACGTTCCCCGGTTCCCTCGACGACCGCGACGCCCAGCGTGCGGTCCGCCTCGCCGGCGCGGAGCCGGTCGCACTGTGGCACGCCGACGCCGACCTGCACGGGGTCGATGCGGTGGTGCTGCCCGGAGGTTTCTCGTACGGGGACTACCTGCGGTGCGGGGCGATCGCCCGGTTCGCCAAGGTGATGCCGCTCATCGTCGAGGCCGCGCGCGATGGCATGCCGGTCCTCGGCATCTGCAACGGGTTCCAGATCCTCTGCGAGTCCCACCTGCTGCCCGGCGCCCTGGTCCGCAACGACCATCGGACGTTCAACTGCCTCGACCAGCGGGTGCGGATCGAGAACGCGTCGACGCCGTGGACCTCCGGCTACACCGCCGGCGACGAGATCGTCATCCCGCTGAAGAACGGCGAGGGTGGCTACGTCGCCGACCCGAGGACGCTGGACGCTCTCGAAAGTCAGGGGAGAGTGGTTGCTCGTTACGTCGGGCGCAACCCCAACGGCTCCTACCGCGACATCGCCGGCATCTGCAACGAGGCCGGCAACGTGGTCGGCCTGATGCCGCATCCCGAGCATGCCATCGAGGACCTCACCGGGCCGAGCACCGACGGTCTCGCGTTCTTCACCTCCGTCCTGAAGGGTCTGGTCTCCGCGTGATCGACAGTGTCGACGAGGCCCTGGCCAACCCCGGGGCGGAGCAGCCGTACGCGGCCCTGGGGCTCAAGGACGACGAGTACGCCAAGATCCGCGAGATCCTTGGCCGGCGGCCGACCACCAGCGAGCTGGCGATGTACTCCGTCATGTGGTCGGAGCACTGCTCGTACAAGTCGAGCAAGGTGCACCTCCGCCAGTTCGGTGAGAAGGTCCCGGACAACGCCTCCGAGGTCCTGCTGATCGGCATGGGCGAGAACGCCGGCGTGGTCGACGTCGGGAACGGCCTCGCGGTCACCTTCAAGATCGAGTCGCACAACCACCCGTCCTACGTCGAACCGCACCAGGGCGCCGCGACCGGTGTCGGTGGCATCGTCCGCGACATCCTCACCATGGGCGCCCGGCCGATCGCCGTGATGGACCCGTTGCGGTTCGGTGCCCCCGACCACCCCGACACCGGCCGGCTGATCCGCGGGATCGTCGAGGGCATCGGCTCGTACGGCAACTGTCTCGGCCTGCCCAACATCGGCGGCGAGGTCGTCTTCGACCCGTCCTACAACACCAATCCGCTGGTCAATGCCTTGTGCGTAGGCGTTCTGCCCGCCGACGGCATCCAGCTCGCCAAGGCCGACGGACCCGGCAACAAGGTCGTGCTCTTCGGGTCCCGTACGGGCGGCGACGGCATCGGCGGTGCCTCAGTGCTGGCGTCCGCGACGTTCGACGAGGCCAAGCCCTCCCGGCGCCCGGCGGTGCAGATGGGCGACCCGTTCGCCGAGAAGGTGCTCATCGAGTGCTGCATGGAGATCTTCGCCGAGCGGCTCGTGGTCGGCATCCAGGACCTCGGCGCGGCCGGATTGTCCTGCGCCACAACCGAACTGGCCGCCGCCGGCACCGGTGGCATGGACGTCGACCTCGACCTGGCACCGCTGCGCGACCCGACGCTGGTGCCCGAAGAGATCCTGATGTCGGAGTCCCAGGAACGCATGATGGCCGTGGTCACCCCGGCCAACCTCGACCGGTTCGTCGAGCTGTGCCACAAGTGGGGTGTGACGGCGACCGTCATCGGCACCGTCACCGACACCGGCCGGCTCGTGATGCGCTGGTACGGCGAGACAATCGTCGATGTCCCGCCGCGGACGCTCGCTCACGACGGGCCGGTGTACGACCGCCCCTATGCCCGCCCCGAGTGGCAGGACGCGCTTCAGGCCGACAGCCCCGACCGGCTGCCCAGGCCGGCCAGCGGTGACGAGCTCAGGCAGACGTTGCTCACGATGGTGGCCTCGCCCAACCTGTGCTCCAAGCGCTGGGTCTGGGAGCAGTACGACCGCTACGTCATGGGCAACACGGTGCTTGCGATGCCTGAGGACGCAGGCATTCTGCGCCTCGACGAGTCCACCTCGACCGGCATCGCGCTGGCCACCGATGGCAACGGGCGGTTCGCCAAGCTCGACCCGTACGCGGGTGCTCAGCTGGCGCTTGCTGAGGCCTATCGCAATGTCTCGGTCACGGGGGGCCGGCCGATCGCGGCGACCGACTGCCTCAACTTCGGCAGCCCCGAGGACCCCGACGTGATGTGGCAGTTTGCCGAAGCCACAAGGGGTCTGGCCGATGCGTGCCAGACCTTGGGCACCGTGATCACCGGCGGCAACGTCAGCTTCTACAACCAGACCGGCTCGACGCCGATCAACCCGACGCCCGTCGTGGGTGTGCTCGGACTGGTCGACGACGTGCGCCGCCGCACCAAGGCCGGCTTCCGCAACGCCGGCGACCGGCTGCTGCTGATCGGCGAGACCCGCGACGAGCTCGGCGGGTCGGAGTGGGCCTGGACCGTGCACGAGCACCTCGGCGGGCTGCCCCCTCGGGTCGACCTTGCGGCAGAGCAGGCGTTGGGCACTGCGATGGTCGATGCCGCGAACGCCGGTCTGGTCACCAGCGCACACGACCTCTCCGACGGCGGGCTCGCGCAGGTGCTGGTCGAGTCCTGCCTGCGGCACGGTCTCGGCGCGCACGTGACAGTTGCCGGAGACCCGTTCGTCGCGCTGTTCAGCGAGTCGACCGCGCGGGCGCTGGTGACGGTCCCTGCTGGCGACGACCGGTTGACGTCGCTGCTCACCGAGCGCGGGATCCCCTACGCCGCGATCGGCGCGGTCACCGCCGAAGCCACTCTGGTGGTCGACGGTTCGTTCTCGGTGCCGCTGGCCGAGCTGGACGCCGCGTACGAGGACACCCTGCCGCGGTTGTTCGCCCACCGCTGATGGCCCGGTTCCTGCCGGCCGCAACCTGGGCCGCGTACGAGGCGCAGCGCGACCTGCTCCGGGCATGGCTCGCCGACCTGCCGGGGCAGGCATGGTCCCGGCCTTCGGCGCTCGACGGGTGGTCGGTGCTCGAGCTGGCCGTCCATGTGGCCAACGTGCCTGCCTCCACAGCGCGGATCATCGCCACCGGCCCGAGCATCGAGAAGCCGATCACGTTGGCCGACTACACCGCCGCCTGGCCGGCCTCGGCGGCGGCGATCGCCGACATCGCCGTCAACGACGCCGACGGGTTGGCTCCGGCCGACGTACTCGCCCTGTGGGACGACGGCAACACCGCGCTGGCCGCAGTGGCGAGCAGCCTGCCCGACGACCTCGTCGTACGCGCCCAGCGCGGGCCGCTGCGGATCGGTGACATGCTGGCCAGCCGGGTCAACGAGCTGGTCGTGCACGCCGGCGACCTGTCGCGGTCGGTTCCGGATCTCGAGGCCGTGCCGATCGACCGCCAGGCGCTCGCCGTCGCCTGCCGGATGCTCGCGGGCATCCTTGCTGACCGCCACCCCGGGCACTCCGTCGAGGTACGCATCCCGCCGTACGCCGCGGTGCAGTGCATCGAGGGACCGCGGCACACCCGGGGCACGCCGGCCAACGTGGTCGAGACGGATCCGGACACCTGGCTGCTGATCGCCGCCGGCCGGCTGCCGTACGCGGAGGCGGTCGCGGCCGGCAAGGTCGCCGCCAGCGGGCTGCGTGCCGACCTGGGCCCGTACCTCCCGTTGTTCTGACCCCGGCGGCGCAAGCGGCGCGGGGGACCAATGTGGAAGGCCGCGCAGGCCGAGCCTTGAATCCTGGCGCAGCGAACCCGTGAGGGCTCAGCGCACCGGGAGGCTCAGGCCGCGCGGCCCGCCGTACCGGGGGCCCGAAGGCCCGACGGTGACAGGTTCCCCGACTTCCAGCGCCGGCGCAAGGGGAAAGCGGCTGTCAGGTTCGCGGCATAGCGTTGTCGATGGGCGGGTTGCACGCGACAGACAACGAATGATGGACGAGGCGGCAAGGTATGGCGATGGGTATGGGCGGCGGCGGGATGGGCCGGGTGATGCTCGGCGGCGGCGTGGGCGGGGGGATGGGCCACCCCGGGGGGCGCACCGATGAGAAGGTGCCGATGCCGGACAAGGCCGTCGTCAAACGGGTCGGGCGGCTGTTCGGACCGTACAAGCGGGATGTCTCGATCGTGGCGCTGACCATCCTGGTGACGTCTGCGCTCGGTGTCCTGAGCCCGCTGCTGATCAAGCCGATCTTCGACAAGGGGCTGTTCCCCAAGGGTGGCCCCAACATCGGCCTGCTCAGCTGGCTGGTCGGGGCGATGGTCGCGATCGCCGTGGTGTCCAGCGTGATCGGCGTCTACCAGTCCTACCTCACCAACGTCGTAGGGCAGCGGGTGATGCGCGACCTGCGGGCAACGCTGTACGAGCACCTGCAGGGTCTGTCGCTGCGCTTCTTCACCTCGACCAAGACCGGCGAGATCCAGTCCCGGCTGGCCAATGACGTCGGTGGCCTGCAGAGCGTCATCACCGACACCGCCAGCACGATCCTCGGCAACTCGGTGATCCTGATCAGCACTCTGGTCGCGATGTTCGTGCTGTCCTGGAAGCTCTCGGTCCTGTCGCTGGTCCTGCTGCCGCTGTTCATCCTGCTGACCCGTACGGTCGGCCGGAGGCGACGCAAGGTCGCCGCCGAGACCCAGATCGCCCTGGCCGAGATGAGCGCGACCACCGAGGAGACCCTGTCTGTCTCGGGTGTCCTGCTGAGCAAGGTCTTCGGGCGGCAGGCCGGTGAGAGCGAGCGCTACCGCGAGCAGAACGAGCGGCTGGCCAAGCTCCAGGTGCGCCAGCAGATCATCGGCCGGTCGTTCTTCGCGGTGGTGTCGACGTTCTTCTCCATCACCCCGGCCGCGGTCTACCTGGTCGCCGGCTTGACCTCCCGGCACGGCGGCGGACTGTCCTCAGGCACGCTGGTTGCGTTCACCACGCTGCAGACCCGGCTGTTCCTGCCGATGGGCCAGCTGCTGCAGACCTCGACCGAGGTGAGCAGCTCGCTCGCCCTGTTCGACCGGGTGTTCCACTACCTCGACATGGAGCCCGACATCGTCGACTCCCCTGCCGCACGCGAGCCCCAGCAGCCGGTACGCGGAGCGGTGTCGCTCAGGGACGTCTGGTTCTCGTACGAGACCGGGCCGGCCGGGGTCACCGACACCGACGAGAGCCACAGCGAGGCGGCCGTCGAGGAGGCCGAGGAGCTGGTCGCGGCGGCCGCCAGCGGAGTCTCGCCGGCCCACCTCGTACAGCCGCAGGAGTCCGGCCGGCGCTGGGCACTGCGCGGTGTCGACCTCGAGATCGAGCCGGGTCAGCTGGCCGCGATCGTCGGGCCCAGCGGTGCCGGCAAGACGACGATCTCCTACCTCGTCCCGCGGCTCTACGACGTGACCCGCGGCGGGGTCCTGCTCGACGGTGTCGATGTCCGCGATCTCACGCTGGCCTCGATGTCCGACACGGTCGGCATGGTGACGCAGGAGAGCTACCTGTTCCACGCGTCCGTACGGGACAACCTGTCCTACTCCAAGCCCGAAGCGACCGACGAGGAGATCGAGGCTGCCGCACGCGCAGCCCAGATCCACGACCGGATCATGGAGTTCGACAAGGGCTACGACACGATCGTGGGTGAGCGCGGCTACCGGCTCTCCGGTGGCGAGAAGCAGCGGATCGCCATCGCCCGGGTGATCCTCAAGGACCCACGCGTGCTCATCCTCGACGAGGCGACCTCGGCGCTGGACACCGCCAACGAGCGGCTCGTGCAGGCCGCTCTGCAGCCGCTCATGGCCGGCCGGACCACGATCGCGATCGCGCACCGGCTGTCCACCATCCGGGCCGCCGACGTGATCTTCGTCCTCGACCGCGGCCTGGTCGCCGAGCGCGGCACCCACGAGGAGCTGCTCGCTCAGGGTGGGCTCTACGCCTCGCTGTACGAACAGCAGTACGGCGGAGGTCTCGTCGAGGCGACGTGTGAGGACGGTGTCGTCCTCAGCGACGGTCACGTGCTGCACATGGCGCCGGCCCAGACCGGCCCCGGCAGGGAAGCCCCCGCCGATCGCTGAGGTCAGCGGGAGCCGGATAGCCTCTGGCCATGGCAAAGAAGGCGGCGGTGGGCACTCCGGCCACCGTCGCCCTGACCAGAGCCGGCATCCCTTTCACGCTGCACTCCTTCGATCTGACCCCCTCGACCGCGTCGTACGGGCTGGCGGCCGCGGAGGCCCTCGGCGTGCTGCCCGAGCGGGTGTTCAAGACGCTGCTCGCCGAGGTGGACGGCCGGCTGGTCGTCGCCGTCGTGCCGGTGTCCGGCCAGCTGGACCTGAAGGCCCTCGCCGCGGCGGCCGGGGGGAAGAAGGCGGCGATGGCTGAGCCCGCGCTGGCCGAGCGGACGACCGGGTACGTCGTCGGGGGGATCTCACCGCTGGGGCAACGCAAACAACTGGCCACGTTCGTGGATGCCTCGGCCGCCGCACACCCCACGATCTACGTCTCCGCCGGCCGTCGGGGCGCGGACATCGAGCTGGCTCCGCAGGACCTCATCGTCCTGCTCGGGGCGACGATCGCGACGCTCGGCCGTTGAGCCAGGGTGTCTCCCGGACTGTGTATGAGTTGCTGGCAGATCGGTCAGCAGCTCATACACGGTGAGAAGGCAGCTGACCTTGCCGGCCGGCCCCGCCGCAGAGGGCTCAGCCGCACCCCTCGTACGCGAACATGTACCAGCCGACGCTCGAGGACGGGGCAGCGATGAACTCCGCCGTGCCGTGCGTGCCCTCGCGCGCCTTGACCGGGTAGGACGCCGGGTAGTCGTGGTTGAAGTGGCACAGGTAGTCGCCCTTGCCACCCGGGCGCAGCGCGCAGTGGTCCAGCCGGAGGTTGACCGCCTCGTTGTGCATCCCGAGCAGCAGCAGCCGGGCCTGACCCTGGGTCACATGCTTGAGCGCCGTCAGGTCGTTGGCGTTCCACGCGGCGGCGAGATAGCGCATGGACGCCTCCGGGGTCGCGAAATGCAGCCGGGCCGAGGTCGCCGTGACCGTCACGACAGGCGGGGCCTTGGTGGTCAACCGGCTCGAGGTCGGCGCTGCAGTGCGCAGGGCGCGCGGGGAAGTCGTCCGCGCGGCCGGGGTTCGCGCCACTGACGTCGTCGTCGGGGCGGGCGCCGCCGTTGTCGCCACCGCCGTCAGCCCGGCGACGGTGCTCGTTGTGGCGGCGGGCTGGTTGCCGCAACCGGCAACCGCGGCGGTGAGTGCGGCGAGTGCAAGGACGACGAGGGCGGTACGGGTGCGGTGCATCGGGTTCCCCTGGGACGCCGGTGTGGAGCAGGTCACCCAGAAGACCCGTGACCGGCCGGTCAGGTTGCACCGGGTTTCAGGGAACTTCGGCTCAACCCCATCCCGCGGCTCGGACCCCGGCGGCGGCAGCGGCCGCCAGGATCACGACGACGAGGAACGGAGCCCGCCGTACGAGCGCGAGGACGGCCACCGCTAGGCCGACGACGCGGGCGTCGACGGTGAGGCGGGCCCCGCTGCTGAACGTCTGCACCGTCACCAACGCGGCGAGCAGCGCGGCGGGCAACAGGGCGGAAACCCTTGTGGCCACAGGATTGTGCAGCCAACGCGGCGGAACGAGGTAGCCGGTGAGCTTGAGGCCGAACGACACCAGGGAGGCTACGAGCACCGCCGTCCAGGTGCTCATGACGTCGTTCGCCGTAACAGCCAGCCGGCGACCACGGCGGCCGCCGCGGCCGCCACGACCGGCAGCCCGACAGCGACGACCGGCACCAGGGCTGCGGCCATCAGGGCTCCGGCGGCGGCTACCGCTGCCGCTTGCCGCTCCTTCAGCCGGGGCCAGAGCAGGGCCAGGAACGCCGCAGCAGCGGCCGCGTCCAGCCCGTACCGGCGAGGGTCACCCACGGCGTTGCCGAGCAGCGCGCCGGCCAAGGTCATGAGGTTCCAGCCGACGTAGACGGTGACGCCGGTGACCCAGAACCCGGCGGAGCGGCTCTCGCTGTCCGGCTGCACGACGGCGACCGCGGTGGACTCGTCGATGGTCAGCTGGGCGGCGGCGACCCGGCGCCAGCCGCGCTGGTTGAGAAGGCCGGCGAGCTGCAGGCCGTACAGGCCGTTGCGGATGCCGAGCAGGGACGACGCCGCGACCGCAGCCCCGACGCTGCCGCCCGCGCCCAGCACCCCGACCAGGGCGAACTGGGAACCGCCGCTGAACAGCAGCAGCGAGGTCACACAGGCCTGCCACACCGACAGCCCGTTGGCCACCGCCACGGCGCCGAGGCTGATGCCGTACAGGGAGGTGGCGATGCCGACGGACAGGCCCCGCCGTACGGCGGCCCGCCTGGCCGGCCCGTGGACGGCCGAGGTCACGACACCGGGTAGGAGATCCCCGGCTGCGGGCCGCGCTTGATGCCCCAGCGGACGACCGACACCGCTCCGGGCTCCAGCCGGATGACGTCCTCACCGGTCTGGAACGCGTTGGGCGGGCAGGTCATCGGCTCGAGGGCTACGCCGCGGCGACGCCACTCCGGGGCGAACGCGTCCCCCGTACACACCTGGAACCACGAGCAGGTCGACGCCTCCCACCACATGCTGGTGGCCTCTGTGCCGCCGGGCCCCCACAGCGTCGCCCAGCTCAGCCCGTCAGCGTCGACGTCGATGTCGGTGTAGGCGTTGTCGACGTCGCGCCCGGCCAGCGAGGCGGTCTGGGTGAAGTCGTAGTCCGTGTGGGTGACGCTTGCCACCTCGCGGGGGAGCAGGACCTCGTTGGTGAGCACCACTCTGCCGGCGGCCAGGTGCAGCCGGCAGTCGTCGATATGGGCGTCCCCGACCCGGAGGTAGGGGTGCGCCGCGAACCCGTACGGGGCGTCAGACGTGCCCTTGTTCGTCGCGGTGAGCTCGATGGCGAGACCGTCGGCCGAGACCGTGTAGGAGATCTCGAAGTCGACCAGGAACGGGTAGCCGTCCTGCGGGCACAGCCGATAGCCCAGCACCACCTTGTCGTGGGTCTGCGAGCGGACCTCCCAGATCGCCCACCGGGCCAGCCCGTGCAGCGCCGCCATCCGGCCGGGCTCGTTCAGACCGGCCTGGATCTCCTCGCCGTCCCAGGTGTAACGGCCCTTGCCGATGCGGTTGGGCCACGGGATGCACAGCTGCCCCCGCCCGTACGGGATGGCCTCCTCGGCGGTGAAGCCGTCGACCAGCGGGTTGCCGTCCTGCGTCAGGGTCCGCAACGCCGCACCGAGGGTCACGACGACCGCTTCGGTGCCCCAAGCACTGATCGTGAGCTGGTCGGCCGAGGGGCTGGCTGGCGTCGCGTCGTCGCGTCGAGTCATGGCGGCAGTCTGTCAGGGCGCCGAGGTTTCCGTCGAAGAAACCACCGACCAGACGGACCTGCTGCCGGGGTGTTCCGGCGCTGGTCGAGTCCGGCCCACCGGTACACTGGGACGTATCCCGGCTTCCCCAGCCAGTCCCGCGTCCCGGTTTCCGCGTCGTAACGCAACCCCGAGGAGCTCGCCCGTGCCACACGGCGACGGCCAGCCAATCCCCGACGACCCGACCCTCACCATCGACAGCGCTTTTGACGACCTGGGCGAGCAACCCCCCAAGGACGCCTGCGGCGTGTTCGCCGTATGGGCACCCGGCGAGGCCGTGTCCAAGCTCACCTACTTCGGCATGTACGCGCTGCAGCACCGCGGGCAGGAGGCCGCCGGCATGGCGGTCAGCGACGGCTCGACCGTCGTGGTCTACAAGGAGCTCGGCCTGGTCTCGCAGGTCTTCGACGAGTCCACGCTGCAGGCGCTGCACGGCCATCTGGCGATCGGCCACACCCGCTACTCGACCACCGGCTCCAGCACCTGGGAGAACGCGCAGCCCTCGTTCCGGTCCATCAAGGGTGGCGGCTCGCTTGCGCTGGGCCACAACGGCAACCTGACCAACACCGCCGAGCTCGCCGAGCTGATCGCCCAGGACGGCGACGACGGGCAGAGCCTGGGCGCCACCAGTGACTCCGACCTGATCACCCGGCTGCTCTCCTCGTTCCCCGACCTGTCCATCGAGGCCGCTGCTCTCCAGGTCCTGCCCAAGCTGCGCGGCGCGTTCTCGCTGGTCTTCATGGACGAGACGACGGTGTACGCGGCCCGCGACCCGCACGGGGTGCGCCCGCTGGTGCTCGGCCGGCTCGAGCGGGGCTGGGTCGTCGCCAGCGAGACGGCTGCGCTGGACATCGTCGGCGCCAGCGTGGTCCGCGAGGTCGAGCCGGGCGAGCTGCTGGTCATCGACGAGCACGGCCTGCGCTCCTCGCGCTTCGCCGAGGCCACCCCCAAGGGCTGCCTGTTCGAATACGTCTATCTGGCCCGGCCCGACACCCGGATCGCCGGGCGCAACGTGCACGAGACCCGGGTCGAGGTCGGCCGCAAGCTGGCCAAGGAGTCGCCGGTCGAGGCCGACCTGGTCATCCCCGTACCCGAGTCCGGCACCCCGGCGGCCATCGGTTACGCCGAGGCCAGCGGGATCCCGTTCGCGATGGGCCTGGTCAAGAACGCCTACGTCGGCCGTACGTTCATTCAGCCGTCGCAGACCATCCGCCAGCTGGGCATCCGGCTCAAGCTCAACCCGCTGCGCGAGGTGCTCAAGGGTAAGCGGCTGGTGGTCGTCGACGATTCGATCGTGCGCGGCAACACCCAGCGCGCCCTCGTACGGATGCTGCGCGAGGCCGGCGCGACCGAGGTGCACGTGCGGATCTCCTCGCCGCCGGTCAAGTGGCCGTGCTTCTACGGCATCGACTTCGCCAGCCGGGCCGAGCTCGTCGCCAACGGCCTCGACATCGACGGGATCCGGGCGTCGATCGGCGCCGACTCGCTGGCCTACGTCTCCCTCGACAAGCTGGTCGAGGCGACCACCCTGCCGGTCGAGCGACTGTGCACTGCATGCTTCACCGGCAGCTACCCGATCGACATCCCCGACCCGGACCTGATCGGCAAGCACGTGCTCGAAGGCATCGAACGGGTCGTCAGGAGTGACACCGCGCACCCCGAGGGGATCGACCGGTTGCTCATCGCCGGCGGAGCAGAGGACGCACTCAGCAGACCATGACGAAAACCCCCGACAACGCGCCAGCTGCCCGAGCCACCTACGCAGCCGCCGGAGTCGACATCGAAGCCGGTGACCGTGCCGTAGAGCTGATGAAGGCCAAGGTAGCCAGGGCCACCCGTCCCGAGGTGGTCGGAGACCTGGGCGGTTTCGCCGGTCTGTTCGCCGTCGACTTCACCCGGTACAAGAAGCCGCTGCTGGCCTCCTCGACCGACGGCGTCGGGACCAAGCTGACCATCGCCCAGGCCATGGACAAGCACGACACCATCGGCCAGGACCTGGTCGGCATGGTCGTCGACGACCTGGTGGTGTGCGGCGCCGAGCCGCTGTTCCTGCTCGACTACATCGCCTGCGGTCAGGTCGTCCCTGAGCGGATGGCCGAGATCGTCGGCGGTGTCGCCGAGGGCTGCCGGATCGCCGGCTGCGCCCTCGTCGGCGGCGAGACGGCGGAGCACCCCGGCATCATGGGCCCGGACGAGTACGACCTGGCGGGTGCGGGCGTAGGCATCGTCGACGCCGACGACGTGCTGGGCAGCGAGCGGGTCCTCGAAGGTGACGTCGTCATCGCGATGGCCTCCAGTGGGCTGCACTCCAACGGCTACTCCCTGGCCCGGCACGTGCTCCTGCAGTCCGCCCGGCTGCCGCTGGACGCCGACCTCGAGGAGCTCGACGGCACCCTGGGCGAGGTGCTGCTCACGCCGACCAAGATCTACGCCAAGGACTGCCTGGCGCTCGCCCGCGAGGTCGAGGTGCACGCGTTCTCTCACGTCACCGGTGGCGGGCTGGCGTCCAACCTGTCCCGCGTACTCCCCGAGGGCCTGGACGCGATCCTCGAGCGTGCGACCTGGTCGCCGCCGGCGATCGTCCGGCTGATCGCCCAGCGTGGCCGGGTCGATCAGGCCGAGATGGAGCGGACGTTCAACATGGGGGTCGGCATGGTGGCCGTGGTGGCTGCCGCGGACGCCGACCGGGCGCTGGCCGTCCTCATGGGCCGGCACGTCCCCGCCTGGGTGGCCGGCACCGTCGTACGGGGGAGCGGCTCCGGTGGCGTCGCCCGGCTGAACGGCGCCTACCAACTCTGACGACCGGTTTGTGGAACATCCTCAGTGCGTGAGAACAGAGGATGTTCCACAAACGAGGCGGGTCAGAGCTGGGACTTGGACCAGTCGACGGGCACCGGGGCGACGTCCTTGCCCACGTCGAGCTGGATCGCCTCCCGGGACTGCAGGGTGATCGTCGTCGGGTCGCCGGTGAACAGCTTGCCGTTGACGTAGGCCGTGACGTTGCCCGCGGCCGGCCCGACCTGGCTGGCGCTCAGCGGCTGGCCCCAGATGTCGAACACATCCTTGAGCGGATAGAGCTTGCTGGTCGGCGACTCGACGTGCAGCACGCCGTCCTGGGCGTGGGTGTGCAGCCAGTAGTAGCACGTGGTCGCCCCGCCGAACGGGAACCCCTGGGCCTGCTGCACCTGCAACCCGACGATGCCGATCCCGAGCGGGATCGGTCGCAGCACCCCGTCCACGTAGACCGCCAGGTGGCTGTGGATGTGGTACGCGAGCTGCTCGGTCGCCCCGCACTCGATCCCGTCGATGGTCTGCCCGGTGGCCTCCTTGCTGAGGTCGGCCAACGGAGTGCCGGTCTCGATCGCGACGCCCTCCGGGCCGACAGCGGACGGCTTGCCGGACCCGCCGCCGCTGATGATCACGAACACGGCAACCAGGATCGCGACGAGTACCCCGGCGCCCCCGACGACAAGCAGTCGCCGTCGGCGTTCGGCTCGGGCGTGATCACGTCTGAGGGCCGCGGCCCGCTGGGCTGCCGAGGTCTTGGCGCGTCCCGGCTTGCCCGGGGTGCCGTCAGGCAGTGCGGTGGTCCTGCCCCGTGTCGTCCGGGTCGTCGTCCAGGTCGTCCGCGTACGGGTCCTTGTACTCGTCGTCCTGATCGGTGTCGCTCGGAACCGGACGCACGACCGGTTCTCCAGCGAGCTCGGCACGCAGACGGTCCAGGTCGGTCCCGCCGCTGCTGTACTTCAGCTCGCGGGCGACCTTGGTCTGCTTCGCCTTGGCTCGGCCGCGCCCCATGGCTCGACCCCCTCGGTACGACGGAGGCGCGCGGCACTCCGGCATGATCGCGTCGTTCACTCCCAGCGGAGCCGTCGGCGCCGCTGCCCGTGTTCACGGTACCTGTTCCGCCCCCCGCTCGGCCACGCGGCACGTCGACATCCGGGACATCGGTCGGTCAGGGCCGCGACAGCGGCGTCACCCCCGGCGTGCCACGATGGCTCGGTGATCTCGTACGCCGCGTCGTTGCGGGTCTACGAACCGCTGCGGGCGTTCCCTGAGCCGGAACGCACGCGGTGGACCGAGTACGTCGACCGGGGCCCGGGCCACGACCAGGTCAGCGGCGCCGAGGCGGAGCATGCCGCCGGTCTGGCCGCCGTCATCGCCGTACCTCCCACCGGTGCTCCCGACGAGGACGCCGAGCTGGCCTTCGTCCGCGTCCGGGAGGGTGTCGCCTACGTCTGCCCCACCCGGACCCGGCTGCGCTCCTGGCAGGCCCTGTCGGAGTTCCGGGCGTCGCTGCCCGAGGTCGTCTCCGGCGCGTTCGTGCCGCTCGCGGTGATCGAGAACGCCGAGAACGCGCTGGAGAAGTGGCTGGTCGAGCACCCGGAGCTGCGCTCGCACGTGCAGTCCGAGACCTACCAGATGCCGCTGCGCTGGCTGCTGCTCTTCGACTCGACCGAGCGCGAGCTGGTGCTGGGTCCCCGCTTCGGCGGGGACGAGGTGCCCGCGGCCGAACGCCGCCGCTGCCTCTACGTCACCACGATGGCCCAGGCCCGGCGGCGGGCGGCACGCGCGCTCAACGTCGTCCGGCGCGCGCTCGAGGACGGCCCGGTGGTGTCGGGGGTCGAGGCGGTCGCCCGATGGCTCGAGGAGTTTCATCCGCACTCCCTGGTCGAGCTCGACTACGGCGGCATGGTGCACCTGTTCACCGACGAGGAGCTCGCCGACGACCAGTCCACCGCCCTGGTCGCCCAGGCCCTCAAGCTGCTCGAGCAGAACGACACCGACGCCGCCGGCGACGCGTACGAACAGGTCATGGCGTACTGGCACCCGGTGCAGCAGCACGAGACGGTCAACTGAGGCGGGATGCGGTGTGGCTGAACGTTCCGCGGCCTGGCGACTAGGCCGTTTGGCGTAGAAATCGCCTCTAGTCGTCTCATCGGCCCCGAAAGATAGTCCCGATGGGCCATATCGGACATCGCGGGCTAACCGTCACTATGAATCCCGTAGGTCGGCGCGGAGCCGACCGTTTGTCCGACCGAGGGGACTCCGATCATGACCGCCCGTACGACCGAATCCGAGCCGTTGCTCACCCCGGCCGAGGTGGCCACGATGTTCCGGGTCGACCCCAAGACGGTGACCCGCTGGGCCAAGGCCGGCAAGCTCACCTCGATCCGCACGCTGGGCGGTCACCGCCGCTACCGCGAGTCCGAGGTCCGGGCCCTGCTCGGCGGCATCCCCGAGCAGCGCTCCGAAGACCTGGCATAGCCGGGTTGCTCCCGATCTTGGCCCGGCTTCGGGCCTGTCGGGGGACTTCTGAGCGCCTGCCCGGCAGGTCCCTGCTCGCCCAAGCTCCTGCTCGCGGTATAACCGAGCGAGACCTTGAGCCGAGGAGCGGACTTCCATGCGCGTGAACGAGAACGGCCAGTACGTCAGCGATGACGGGTTCTGGGTGTGGGACGGCGCCGCGTGGATCCCCGCAGACGGCTCCGCGACCCCTGCAGCCGCGAGCACTGCGACTGCGGAGAGCACGGTCGTCGCCGATCCGGTGGCCGGGGCGGCCTCCTATGAGACGTCGGCCTACCAGCCCGAGGCGACCCAGCTCATCGAGACGGTCGATTTCGCCTCGGACACCACGGCGCACGACACCCCTGTGACGGGCGATGAGTCCGGCACCCTGGCATCCGGCGACCGGGTCGTGCCCCAGGTCGACAACGCCCACCCGATGTCGCCGGACGGCAGGCACTGGTGGGACGGTGAGAAGTGGATCGACGTGTCCACCGACGCCACGAGCCTGCACGCCGCCGGCCTTGCCGAGGACTCGCCGGTGGCCGCCTCCGCGGAGGCCGGCTGGCAGGGCAGCGGCCACGAGGTTCCCGAGAGCCAGGGCGTCACCGCCGAGACCATCGCGGAGCCCGAGCCCGAGCCTGCCCCCGAGCCGGTCGTCGCTGCCCAGCCCGAGCGCCAGCTCTCTCCCGACGGCATGTGGGAGTGGAACGGGACGCAGTGGGTGCCGGCCGAGCAGCAGCAGGCCGCGCCGGAGCCCGAGCCGGTGAAGGCCGAGCGACAGCTGTCACCCGACGGGCACTGGGAGTGGGACGGCTCCGCCTGGGTGCCCGCTCAGCAGGACGCCGTCGCGCCGGTCCCGGCCGGGGCGCACGTCTCCCCCGACGGGCACTGGTGGTGGGACGGCTCGCAGTGGCTACCCACCGGTCGCTGACCATTCGTACGGATTGGTCCTGATCCCGCTTAGTTGTCTCTGCAACTAACCGGGCGAGCGGCCTATCATGTGCAGGTGAGAACCCCGCCGCCGTTGGATGAGCTCGAGATGTCGGCCTGGCACTCGATGCTGCGTGCGCACGCGTCGGTCGTCCGGCGGCTCGAGGCCGAGCTGCTCGCCGAGCACGGGCTGTCGCTGCCGGCGTACGAGGTCCTGTCGCACCTGTCCGAGGTCCCGGACCGTTCGCTGCGCATGACCGAGCTGTCCGAGGCCGCGCTGCTCTCGCCCAGCGGGGTGACCCGGCTGGTCGACAAGCTGCAGCGCGACGGGCTGGTCCGCCGGCGCCGGTGCGCGGCCGACGCCCGGGTGATCTACTGCGAGCTGACCGATGCCGGCATGGCCCGGCTGGTCACTGCCTACCCGACGCACCTGCGTGGCGTCCGCGAGCACATGGTGGACAAGCTCGACCGGGACGACCTGCGCGGAGTGGCCGACTCGATGGCCAAGCTGGCCGACCCGACAGCCTGCGCCGAAGACACGCAGAGCGAAGCCGCGAGCTAGCGCAAGCCCCAGGCCGCCAGGTCGGCCACCACGTGGGTGACCGCCGGCGCCGCCCAGCCGCCGGTCTGCTCGCGGAGAACGCCGAGCACCAGCCCGACCGCAAAGTCCAGCGGCGCCGAACCCCAGCCGTACAGCGGTAGGTGCAGTGCTGCGAAGGCGGTCGCCGTGACCAGCAGCGCTGCCGTCTCCCCGCGGAGGTCCCGGACAGCGGTGTAGAGCGCGCCACGCAGGAACGCCTCCTCAGCCACCGCCACGACTGTGACGACGACGGCCCAATGCGCGAAGCTGCCGCCGGGCCGTACCCCGGGGTGCAGGGTGTGCCCGACCAGTGACGGCAGGCAGAGTAGGGCCGCGCCGGCCAGCCCGAGGACGACGGCCTTCGGCCTCAGTCCCAACGTCGCGCCGGTGACGAGCGTCAAGGCGGCGAGGCAACCGGCGAACACCAGCCCCGCGGTGGCCGAGCGGGCGATGCCGGCACCGCCGATGGCCATCCGTACGAGGATCGAGGCGGTGAACCCGACCAGCAGCGCTGCGGTGCCCAGCGGGCCGAGCCTGCGGGTCACTTCTTCGCGGGGGCGCGCCGGCTGAGCCGGATCAGCACGACGGCGCCGGCCATCGCGACCACGATGACCACCAGGACCACGATCACCAGGACGTGGGAGGACTTGGTCGCGGGGGCCTTGGTCTGCACCAGCGCGTAGTCACCGGCGCCGGCGAAGTAGCCCTGGAAGCTGTCCGTCCCGCCGCGGGTGTCCGGGATGGACGTCCAGGTGCCGCCGGGCGCACGGTAGAGCAGCGCAGCGTCGGTGATGGAGGCGCTGGTGGCTCGCTGGATGTAGGGCATGCTGTCCTTGCCCGCCGCAGTCAGCGTGGCGGTGGGAGAGTTGTCCGCCCAGAGCTGGATCTTGTACATGTTGCCGTCGATGGCACCCTGCGGCGTGGGGCCGTCCGGTGCCTCGGCGGTGATCGAGATCTTGAAGGTCTTGGTCGTCGCAGGCCCTGAGAGCGCTTTGGGGATGATGAATACCCCGGCCTGGGAGGTCTGCTCCTTGGTCTGGGCGAGCACGCCACCGGTGTTGGTGCCACCGGCGGCCGGCATTTCGGACGATATGGAGCTGGCCGGCGGCGTCTGCTGATAGCCCGCGGGCGGCTTGACGTAGCGGTAGGGCTCGTCGGGCACGCCGAGACCGTCGTAGAGCGGGACGGCGTGCGGTGCGGCCAGCCAAGCGGCGACCAGAGTCGCGGAAGCGGCGAGCAGGCGGATCCGCCCCGACCGTGCTGCCACCGCCCGACCTCCTGCTCTCGCCGCTGCTGCGCGTTCACCGTACAGACCGCCGCCGTGTTCGTCCGGTTGCAGCCTTATCCGACGCACCGTTCATCTGCCCGGCGTCCGGCGTTCTCCCGTCCGTGCCCGGCCATCCTCGCAGCCCGGCCAAAGTCAGCCCCGTCCGTACGACGTGCGGCCCCGGGTCGGGGTTCCCGGAGTCCTGATGCGTGCGGCGGTTCTTCGGGTGCTCGGACAGTCCAAAGATGAAAGGGGCGGCCGCGGTGGCGGTGCCACGGTTCTTGTTCGTCTCGGGCGTCCGGGGGGAGTCTGACCTCTCCCGCGCGACCGGCGTCTCGTGGCGGCTGCTCGGCGGCAACAATCGCGAGCTCGGCCGCAGCGCGCAGGTGTTCGGTGGTCTCGAGGCCTGCCACCTGTCCGCGCTCGACGTCCAGCAGCGGGTCGGTTTCGCGACGCCCGAGCTGCGCTCCGAGGCCGCAACCGGTCGTTGGACCTGGCAGCTGCGGCTCGACGGCGAACCGGTCGCGGTCGCCGGCCGGGCCTACCTGCGGCTGCGGGAGTGCCAGTACAACCTGGCGCAGTTCATCGCCTTCGCTCCGGCTGCTGGTGTCGCCCACGCCATGGTCGGCCGGCGGCCTCAGCCCACCGACCCCGCGGCGATCGCGTGACCGCGGCAGTGCTGGACGATCGGCCACGCAAGATCGTCGGCGAGCTCGACCGAGCGGACAAGGCATTCCGGGCGACACTCAAGCTCTCCGGCGCCATCATGCTGCTCATCACCGGGCTGGTGGCCCTCTTCCTGCTCTTCCGGGGCTGGGAGGCGCTGCGGGTCGCCGGCTGGAAGTTCTTCACCACCAGCACCTGGCAACCCGACGGCCACAAGTTCGGCATCGTCGGCCTGCTCACAGGAACCGTGCTCATCGGCCTGGTTGCGATGGTCATCGCCGTGCCGCTGGCTTTCGGCATGGCCCTCTACATCTCGGAGTACGCGCCTGCGCGACTCAAGCGGGTGATGATCACCATCGTCGACCTGGCAGCGGCGGTGCCCAGCATCGTCTACGGGCTCTGGGGTTTCTGGTTCCTCCAGGAGCACGTCTACCCGATCTCGCGGTGGCTTTTCACGTACTTCGGCTGGGTCCCCTTGCTGAAGGTCGACCGTGCCGACCCGCACGACCCGTTCAACTCTCTGACCGTCTACACCGCGTCCACCTTCATCGCCGGGATCGTGGTGGCGCTCATGGTGACCCCGGTTGCCTCGTCCATCATGCGCGAAGCCTTTTCCCAGGCGCCGCTCGGTGAGCGAGAGGGCGCCTATGCGCTCGGGGCAACCCGATGGGGGATGATCCGCGCCGTCGTCCTCCCGTACGGGAAGGGCGGCATCATCGGCGGCTCGATGCTCGGCCTGGGCCGGGCACTCGGCGAGACCATCGCGGTCTTCTACATCATCTCCATCGTCTTCGTCCTGCAGCCGCACATCCTGCAGGCCGGTGGCGTTTCGGTGTCCTCGCTGATTGCGGCGACGGTGGGGTCGGCAACGCCGTTCTCGATCTCGGCGCTGTTCGCCGCCGCCCTGGCCTTGTTCGTCGTCACGATGGCGCTCAACTTCCTGGCGGCCACCTTCATCGCCCGCAGCCGGTCCGGCAGCGAGGTGTGACGTGACGACCATTCTCGAGCATTCCGTGGGCGGCGTAGAACCGGCACAGGTGGTGCAGCGGCCCCGGCGCCGTACGTCGGCCTTCCGGCCGGAGGACGCCTATGCGGTGGTCGGTGCCTTCATCGCTGCCCTCAGCCTGACCGCGCTGACCTATACCACCCTTGCGCCCCTGTCAGGACCGGTCGGCTTCGTCGTCGTCACGTGGCTGGTCTTCGTCGCCGTCTACGCGGTGCTCCTGGCTCTGTCCTTGCCGGCCCCGGCGGTCAAGGACAAGGTGGCGGCCGTCGTCGTCCAGAGCGTCGCGCTGGTGATGGTCGCGGCGCTGGTGACCACCCTCGGCTATCTCGCCTACCGCGCGTGGCCGGCCATGGTGCACCTCAACTTCTACCTCAACGACATGTCGAACGCGCGCCCGACCGACTCGGTGGCGACCGGTCTCAGCAGGGCCGGCGTGGCGCACGGCATAGTCGCCACCCTGGAGCAGATCTCGATCGCCACGGCGATCACGGTGCCGGTCGGCTTGAGCTGCGCCGTGCTGCTCAACGAAATCCCCGGACGGTTCTCCCGGATTGTCCGGACGGTCACCGAGGCGATGACGGCGTTGCCCTCGATCGTCGCCGGCCTGTTCATCTTCACGACCTGGATCCTCATCCTCGGGCAACCGAAGTCAGGCTTCGCGGCCGCCCTGGCGCTCAGCATCATGATGCTGCCGATCATCATCCGGTCAGCGGACGTCGTCCTGAGGCTGGTGCCGTCGACGCTGAAGGAGGCCTCACTGGCCCTGGGTGCCGGCAACCTGCGTACCTTGTGGCAGGTCACCTTGCCCACAGCCAGATCCGGGCTGGCGACCGCCGTCATCCTCGGCATGGCGCGCGGCATCGGCGAGACGTCACCCGTGCTCATCACGGCAGGTGTCGCGACGCACCTGAACGTGAATCCGTTGTCCGGCCCGCAGCCGTCGCTTCCGCTGCTCGCGCTGCTGCTGACCCGTTCCCCGTCCAACAGCTACGTCGACCGTGGCTTCGGCGCTGCCGGCACCCTCATGGTGCTCGTGCTCGTGCTGTTCATCGCCGCAAGGGCCATCGGCGGTCGGGGCCCCGGCAACCTGTCCCCCCGGCAGCAGCGGCGGGCCGCTTCGGCCTCGCGCAAGGACCTGGAGCGCTGGGAACAGGCCGACCGGGCGGTCGCCGGCCCGGGCCTCGCAGAGCAGAACGTCACGGTTGTCGACCCGAACCACCCTCAGCCATGAGTCCTTCGTCGACCGGCGTGAAGCCCGAAAGGCATTCCAGCATGCGACCGAAAATAGGCCGAATTCTGGCAGCCGGAGCGGTGGCGCTGCTCTGCCTCACCGCGGCAGGCAGCCCGGCATCCGCGGCGAGCCAGGTCCCCGTCACCGGCGCCGGTTCCACGTGGAGCTCGAACGCCTTCGAACAGTGGATCGGCGACGTCAACCAGTACGGCATAAGGATCGACTTCGCCGCGACCGGGTCCTCCGACGGCCGTACTCAGTTCAAGAACGGCACGGTCGACTTCGGCGTCTCGGAGATCCCCTACGGCGTCACTGACAACGGTGCGTACGAGCCGCCGCCCTCCCGGCCCTATGCCTACATGCCGATCGTCGCCGGTGGCACATCGTTCATGTACCACCTCCACATCAACGGCCAGCAGGTCACCAACCTGCGGCTCTCCGGTCCAGTGATCGCCAAGATCTTCACGGGGAACATCACGAAATGGAACGACCCAGCAATTGCGTCCGACAACCCCGGGATCATCCTGCCCGGTGAGCCGATCGTTCCCATTGTCCGGTCGGACGGCTCGGGCACAACGGCTCAGCTGACGACTTGGATGAGCAAGAAATATCCAGACCTCTGGAATCCGTACTGCGCAAAGGCGGGCCGGGTCACGCCCTGCGGCATCACGTCCACCTACCCCGTCGTCACCGGAAGTGGATTCATCGCGCAACAGCTCTCGACCGGCGTTGCGGGATACATCACCCAGTCCCAGAGCGAGGGCACGATCGGCTACGTCGAGACCTCGTACGCGGACCAGCAGGGATATCCCGTCGCCAAGATGCTCAACGCTGCCGGCTACTACGTCGCGCCGACCGCGCAGAACGTCGCGGTCGGTCTGACTGCCGCCCAGATCAACACCGATCCGACCTCGCCGAACTACCTGACCCAGGTGCTCGACGGCGTCTATGCAAACCCCGACAACCGGGCCTACCCGCTGTCGAGCTACAGCTACATGATCATCCCGACCACGCTGCAGGCACCAATGACGGCGAACAAGGGTTTCACGCTCGGGAAATTCGCCTACTACTTCCTCTGCGAGGGTCAGCAGAGCATGGGCGACCTGGGCTACTCGCCGCTGCCGATCAACCTTGTGCAGGCGGCAATGGACCAGGTCAAGAAGATCCCCGGCGTCGCGGTGCAGGACATCGACATCAAGAAATGCAACAACCCGACGTTCGACCCGAGCGGGAAGAACCTGCTCGCTGTCACGGCACCTCGGCCGAAACCATGCGACCAGTTCGGCGTGACGATGTGCCCGGACCCGACCGGCGGGGCGAAGAACCCCACCTATGTCGCTGCCGGGCCGGCGCCGATCACGACACCGGCTCCGCACGACACGAAGCCTGGCGGTGGACACACGCCAGGTCCGACGAAGTCGAGCTCCGGGCCGCCGTCTCCTGGGTCACCGCAAACCAGCGCGACGGGCACCGCCACGCCGACGAGCGGCCCCACCGGCGGGCCGACCAGTGGGACGCACCAGTCGGCTGCGCCGACGTCCGCCGGCACGTCACACACGCCAGGGCCAGCAGGCAACGTTCCGGCAGCCTCGGCGAGCCCCGGCGGCGGGAGCGGCGGTTCCGGTAGTGACTCCATCATCGGGGACGGGGGCGGGGGGAGCGGTCAGGGCCAGCAGCAGGTCGCTGTCGGACCCCAGCCGCGGGCCGTACCGGTCTCCCTCGCGGTCTCCACGGGGTGGACCCTGCAGGACACCCTCATGGTGCTGGCAGTGGTGCTGCTGCTCCTGGTGACGCTGGCCCCTCCGCTGCTGTCACGCCGACTAGGCCGGCGGCGTCCCTGATGTCGCGTTGCAGGTCTCTGCTCAAGGCCCGGGTCGTCCTCGCCGGCTGTGCCTGGTCCGTCGCAGGCGTTCTCGCGGCCGGACCGTTGCTTGCATCGCCGGGGGTCGCTGTCGCCGCCGACGCCGGCTCCTCGGCCGTCACTGTCACTGGTAACGGGCCTTTCTCGTCGCTCAAGCTAACCGTCAGCCAGACCGCAGGTCTCATCGACCAGGTGGTCAAGGTCAGCTGGAGCGGGGCTGCTCCAACGCAGACCGGGTTCTCGGCGAACTACCTGCAGATCATGCAGTGCTGGGGGGACGATCCGGCCGGCCCGACGCGGGACCACTGCGAGTTCGGCAACTCCAACGACAACCGCGGCGGTCCTCAGGTGACGACCCGCCAGCTGGACGCGGGCGACACATTCAAGGACCCGGCGGAGAAGCAGGTGGCGACACCTGACAATCCGTACAACTACCTGCCATTCCAGTCCGCCATGTGGGAGGACGACCCGGCGAGCCCGGGCCACGAGATCCATCCGACGGTCTCCGGTAGCCACGCAGATCTGGGCACCCTCTTCGACTCGCAGACCACCAACGAGCTGCCGTTCAACTCGACCGGTGCCGACGGCAGGGGAGAGAGCTATTTCGAGACGCTGACCGGAGCTGAGGCCCCGGGTCTCGGTTGCGGCAGCACCTCGACCGACCCGCAAGGCAATGCCTGGACGCCGAAGTGCTGGATGGTGATCGTCCCGCGGGGCGACACCGAGGTGACTGGAAAGCCCGCCACGGAGTACAGCACGCTCGGCCTCGCGACCTCTCCGCTGAGCGCCTCGAACTGGGCCAACCGCCTGGTGATCCCGTTGGACTTCACACCGATCGGACTGGACTGCCCGCTGGGCAGTCCGGAGCAGCGGACGAGTGGGCAGGAAATTGCAGCGGAGGCGGTCAGTCGCTGGCAGGCGCAGCTGTGCAAGCAGTCAGGCACGGTCTTCAGCTATGCCAAGACCTCAGACGACGCGGCGCGGCGGCAGCTGCTCTCCCCGGCGCCCGGCCTGGACTTCATCACCCAACCCGTTCCGACAAGCACGGCGGGCAGCAGCGGCGTGCTGTATTCGCCGCTGGCCGTGTCCGGTGCAGTCATCGCGTTCAACATCGACTACACCCTCAACGGCAGCACGGCATTGAAGCCCCTCGCGGGCCAACGCGTGCCGCAGATCAACCTCACGCCACGACTGGTTGCCAAGCTCCTCACCCAGTCCTACCTCCAGGGCGCCCCGGCGTTCGACCCGTCCATCACCCAGAATCCGCACAACGTCCAGGGCCTCACCTACGACCCCGACTTCGCCGCTGCCAACCCGGGCCTCACCGGGTTGAACCACGGCGGTGGTGACGTGCTCATGCCGTTCGCACCGTCGGACCTGACGCAAGAGCTCTGGTCGTGGATCAACGGTGATGCCGATGCGCGGGCCTTCCTGGACGGCGCGCCCGATCCGTGGGGCATGACGGTCAACCCCAACTACCTGAAGCTGACCGACACGGCGCTGCCGAATACCTTCCCCAAGCAGGATCCCTACTGCCAGCCGGCCGGACTGGACCATCCCGGGCAGCCGCCCCTGTGCACGCTGGATGCCCGACCGTACGCCAACGACCTGCACGACGCAGCGCGTTCGGCTGCCAGAGGTGACTCGCTGACGCGGTCCCAATACGACCCGACCGCGATCCCGCCCCACTACACGAAGGCCCCTCCGCAGATCAGCGGCGCTGTCTCGGTCATGGCCTTCACCGATGCAGCGACTGCGGCCCGTTACTCACTTCCGGTGGCCCGCTTGAGGAATTCCGCTGGCCAGTACGTCGCCCCGACGACCGCGTCCCTCACCGCCGGGGTCGCAGGCATGGTGCCGAGCGGCGTGGACGGAGTGCTGGCGCCGAACCCGCAGGCGACGGACCCGGCTGCCTATCCGCTGACCAGCATCACTTACGCCGCGACGGTTCCCGCCAATATCTCCGCGGCGGCCAGAACCAGCTATGCGGACTTCCTTCAGTACGCGGTGACCGGAGGCCAGCAACCCGGTGTCGACGTGGGAACCCTTCCCTTCGGGTATGCACCGCTCACTCAGCAGCTGATCACGCAGGCGATCAACGCCGAATTCACCTTGCGCAACTACACAGCCCCGACGTCGGCATCGCCGTCGCCGACCAAGACCAGGCCCAAGCCGTCGCCCACACTGACCAAGCCGAGGCCGACCACCAAGTCGCCGGCACCGACCTCTACGCATGCGCCGGTGGCCTCTCCGCCCATGACGTCGTCGAGCCAGTCCAATCCGACGTCTGGCCCCGTGACCTCGGCGGTCGAGTCGACGGCTCCTGCGAGTGCCGCGGCCAGTCCCTCGTCCACGGTGACCAGGACGCCGACAGCACCCCCAAGCCCGAGCGTTGCGGCCTCCACGGCGGCATCCCAGCCCATCGCCGAGGTGCGGAGAACGCCGGCCGTGAGCGGCGGCTCGCGCTACCTCTTCGCCATCTTGCTCGCGCTCGGCGGCCTGTGCGCGCTGAGCGGTCCGACCCTGCTGCGTTTCGGTGGGCGCCGGCGTCAGTGAATTGTGCCGAAGGTTCCCCTGCATGGCTTTCGGAGCAAGTGTTTCCCTGCTGTACAACCGGCCAGCACTCAAGGTCAACCCAGCACGCGTGCAGGTGTAGGAGGCTCCACCCGGCACCCTGCAGAAGTGCCGTGCACCAGCCTTCGCGGCCAGACGCCCGCGATATCTCACCATCGAAGGGAACAGCTGTGATCTCCAAGAACCGCCTGGCAGTGGCTGCCATCAGTGCAGGTCTCGTCACCAGCCTGCTTGGGATGGGCGCAGCCCAGGCCGACCCGACAGGGGCGCCGACTCCTCGGGCGCTCGTGGGCGTCGGCTCCGACACGACGCAGGATGTGATGAACGCGGTTGCCAACGACGTGGTGATCGCCGGCGTCAAGCAGATCGGGTCCTTCAACGCGACGGGCTCGGCCACCTTCAACACAGGCAAGGCCGGTTGTAGCACCGTCGCCCGTCCCAACGGCTCCGGCGCCGGGCGCGCGGCGCTGCTCAACTCGCTGAACGCCGGCGACGGCTGCATCCAGTTCTCGCGTTCCTCGAGCCTGACGCTCACCGCCTCCACTCCCAGCCTCACCTACGTGCCGTTCGCCGTGGACGCAGTCAGCTACGCGATCACCAGCGGCAGCAGCCTTCCTCGCAGCTTCGCCAAGACGGACCTGCAGGCGATCTACCACTGCGACCCCAACTACGTGGGCACCGGCCCGAACTACGCGATCACGCCGATCCTGCCCCAGTCCGGCTCCGGCACCCGGAGCTACTGGGAGGGCCAGATGGGCATCACGGACGCTGACGTCGTCGCCAACGTCTACCCCTGCATCATCAACGGCGTGAAGAACGGCCAGATCATCGAGGAGCACACCGGCACCGCACTGGACTCCAAGTCCATCGTGCCGTTCTCGATCGGTCAGTACACCGACCAGTCCAACGGTCTCATCATCGACCGTCGCGGCAGCGCGGTCCTGGGTGTCATCGACGGGACGGACCCCCAGCTGATCAACAACAGCTTCTCCGTGAAGCGTGACGTCTACAACGTCATCCCGACCAGCCAGATCGGCACCGCGCCGTACAGCACCGTCTTCGTCGGCGGCAGCTCACTCGTCTGCCAGGACACCGCGACCATCCTGCACTACGGCTTCGCGACCAACCCGAACTGTGGCAGCACGACCAACCACAGCTGATCCCGCTGCACCAGCTACACACGTTCAAAACGCTTTGCTCCTCACACAACCTTGGCTCCTCAACCAAAGGATGACAATGAAGCGCAGCATTCTGCGTCCGCTCGCCATCGGCGTAGCGACGCTGTCCACCGTGGCCGGCCTGGCCATCGGTGCAGTCTCCTCGCAGGCCGCTCAGATCGGGACCTTCACCTTCAGCCCGGCCAGCGGCATCGACGCCAACTCGTTGACGTTGAGCAGCTCCACGGCCTGCCCCGGCGGCACGAACTACCAGATCGCCGTGACCGGCACGGGCTTCCCCGTTGACGGCTACAACGTGACGGCGAACAACAGCCAGTCGATCCTGCCGACCAACGCGGCCGGCGGATACGACGTCGGCCTGCTCGACACGATGAAGGCCTTCGCACTCGCGCAGACGCCGCCGGCCACCCTCTCGGGTGACTACGTCTTCACCGGCACCTGCAAGAACGCCTTCGGCGTGACCACGTTCGGCACGCACGTCGGGACGCTCACGTTCACCCAGAACGGTGCCAACCCGCCGAGCTTCGTCACCAAGCAGGTCCTGCAGAACTACACCACCTCGACGGCGCTCGCGTCGTCGCCGGCCAGTCCGGTCGACACCGGTGTGGCGGTCACCTTCACCGCTGCCGTCACCAGCACCCCAGCTGGCGGCGCCACCGGCACGGTGCAGCTGCTCGACGGCACGACGGCGGTCGGTAGCCCGACCGCGGTCGATGCCTCCGGCATGGCGGTCATCACCACCAGCTTCGCCACCGCCGGCAGCCACAGCATCACGGCTGCCTTCACCGGAAGCGCGGCCAACGTGGGCAACTCGGCTTCCACGCCGATCGTCTACACGGTGAACCAGTCGCCGGCCACGCCGACGACCACCTCGCTGGCCATCTCGCCGGCGTCGGCCACCTCGGCGGACAACGTCACGCTCACGGCCAACGTCGCCCCGGCCGGTGCCGCGGGCAAGGTGCAGTTCGCTGACGGAGCCACCAACCTCGGTAACCCGGTCACCGTGTCCGCCGGCGGCACTGCCGCGCTGACCCAGACCTTCGCCGAGGGTGCGCACAGCTTCACCGCGTCGTTCGTCCCGACCAACGCGGCCTCCTTCGCCTCGTCTGCCTCGACCTCGCAGGCGTACACGGTGCTGCACTTCGCCGGTGCGCAGACGTCCGAGAAGATCGAGACGACCATCGCCGCCGGTGCTCTCACGATCAGCGTTTTCGACACCAGCACCGTCGTCCTGCCCTCGCCGGTGCTCAACGCCGACGCGAGCTTCCTGACCACCGCGGGTGCGCTCCACCCGGTCACGGTCACCGACACCCGCGCCGGTAACCCCGGCTGGGTCGTCAGCGGCCAGGTCAGCGACTTCCAGAACACCACCGGCCCGACCACCACGCCGATCGCCGGCGTCAACCTCGGCTGGACCCCGAATGTTGTCGACAAGAACCCGGGCCAGACCATCGTGCCCGGTGCGGCCGTTCTGCCCGCAACGCCTGCGCTCGCTGTCAACCCGGCTGTGGCCGGCGCGGCCGGCCTGCAGGTCTCGCGCACCCTGGCGTCGGCTGCTGCCGGCGCCGGTACAGGCACCGCGCACCTCGGCGCCGACCTCGCGCTGAACGTCCCGACGACGGTCGTCGCCGGAACGTACGACGCAACGCTCACCCTCACCGCCATCTAGTAGCTGCAGTTCCCGGGGGCGGGGCAGGCCAGCC
>JAWWOO010000107.1:0-35844 GCA_033851545.1 Frankiales bacterium
CCGTCGTCGGGGTAGGAGCCGGCGGTCATGTAGCCCTCGGCGCCCGCGACGGAGAACGACGTGGTCTGCGACGGCCGGGTCTTGGGCAGCCGCTTGCGGACCGGCTTGTGCTCGGCAACGGCGGCGGCAGCAGCAGCCAGCTCGCCGGCAGTCGCCTCGGGCTTGGCCTTGGCGTCGGACAGCGGCTGGCCCACCTTGCAGTTGTCGCGGTAGATCGCCAACGCCTTGAGGCCGTACTTCCAGCCGTCGAAGTAGATCTTCTCGACCTCGTCGACGCTGGTGTCCGCCGGCATGTTGACGGTCTTGGAGATGGCGCCGGAGATGAACGGCTGCACCGCTGCCATCATCCGGACGTGGCCCAACGGGCTGATCGAGCGCTCGCCCATCGCGCAGTCGAAGACCTCGTAGTGCTCAGTCTTGAGGCCGGGAGCGTCGATGACGTGGCCGTGCTCGGCGATGTACTCAACAATTGCCTCGACCTGCTCCTCGAGGTAGCCGAGCTTGCGCAGCGCCCGCGGGATCGTCTGGTTGACGATCTGCATCGAGCCGCCGCCGACCAGCTTCTTGGACTTGACCAGCGAGAAGTCCGGCTCGATGCCGGTCGTGTCGCAGTCCATCATGAAGCCGATGGTGCCGGTCGGCGCCAGCACGGAGGCCTGCGCGTTGCGGTATCCGGCCTTCTCGCCGATGGTCAGGGCACCCTGCCACGCCTTGTGCGCAGCGTGCAGGATCCGGGCGTCGTCAGCGGCGATGGAACGCACGTCGTCGTTGGCGGACGCGTGCTTGCGGATGACCCGCTGGTGCGCGGCGTCGTTGCGGGTGTAGCCCTCGTACGGGCCGACAACCGCTGCCAGCTCGGCAGAACGCTTGTAGGCGGTGCCGGTCATGAGCGAGGTGATCGCGGCGGCGACCGCACGGCCACCGTCGGAGTCATAGGCGTGACCGGTCGCCATCAGCAGCGCGCCGAGGTTGGCGTAGCCGATGCCGAGCTGACGGAACTTGCGGGTCGTGTCGCCGATCGCCTGGGTCGGGAAGTCGGCGAAGCAGATCGAGATGTCCATCGCGGTGATGATGATCTCGACGGCCTTGGCGAACCGCTCGGTGTCGAACGTGTCGTCCTCGCGGAGGAACTTGAGCAGGTTGAGCGAGGCGAGGTTGCAGCTGGAGTTGTCCAGGTGCATGTACTCGCTGCACGGGTTGGACGCGGTGATCCGGCCCGACTCCGGGCAGGTGTGCCAGTCGTTGATGGTCCCGTCGTACTGGATGCCGGGGTCGGCGCAGTCCCACGCGGCCTGGGCCAGCGAACGGAACAGGGTCTTGGCGTCGACGGTCTCGATGACCTCACCGGTGGAGCGGGCCCGCAGACCGAACTCGCCACCGGTCTCGACCGCCCGCATGAACTCGTCGTTGACCCGGACCGAGTTGTTGGCGTTTTGATACTGGACGCTGACGATGTCCTTGCCGCCGAGGTCCATGTCGTAGCCGGCGTCACGGAGGACCCGGATCTTGTCCTCCTCGCGCGCCTTGGTTGCGATGAACTCCTCGATGTCGGGGTGGTCGACGTCGAGGACGACCATCTTGGCCGCGCGGCGGGTGGCGCCGCCGGACTTGATGGTGCCGGCGGAGGCGTCGGCGCCGCGCATGAAACTGACCGGGCCGGACGCGGTGCCGCCGGAGGAGAGCAGCTCCTTGGACGAGCGGATGCGGGACAGGTTGAGACCGGCACCGGAGCCGCCCTTGAAGATCAGGCCCTCCTCGCGGTACCAGTTGAGGATCGAGTCCATCGTGTCGTCGACCGCGAGGATGAAGCAGGCCGAGACCTGCTGCGGCGCGGTGGTCCCGACGTTGAACCACACCGGCGAGTTGAAGCTGAAGATCTGGTGCACGAGCATGTAAGTCAGCTCGTGCTCGAAGATCTCGACTTCGTCGTCGCTCGCGAAGTAGCTGAAGTCCTTGCCGGCCGCGACGTATTTGCCGACGACCCGGTCGACCAGCTGCTTGAGTGACCACTCCCGGGTGGGGCTGCCGACGGCGCCGCGGAAATATTTTGTCGTGACGATGTTGATGGAGTTCAGCGACCAGAAGTCCGGGAACTCGACGCCGCGCTGCTCGAAGTTGATCGAGCCGTCACGCCAGTTGGTCATGACGACGTCGCGTCGCTCCCAGTCGAGCTCGTCGTACGGGTGCACACCAGGGGTGGTGTAGACCCGCTCCATCCGCAGCCGCCCTTGGCCCTTGGGGGCCGTCTTGCCCTGGGCGGTGCCGCTTACCGTCTCGGTCATGTGTGTTCGTCCTGTCTTTCGGCAGTGCCTGATGTGTCAACGTCGTGGGGCACGGGATACGTCCCGCCAAGCAGGGTGGAGCAGAGGTTTTCTGAGCCCGTACGAGCCGGGAGGGTCTAAGGCGGGCCTGCGCCGACGAGGGCGTCGGTGTCGAGGCCGGCCGGGCTGTCCGGGGTGCCGGCGGCCGCGCGTGCGGCACGCAGCAACGCGATCTCGCCGGCGAAGTCATCGAGGGAGCTGAACGAGCGGTAGACCGAGGCAAAACGCAGGTAGGCGACCTCGTCGAGGCGCTGCAGCGGCTCGAGGATCGCCCGGCCGACCGCCGCCGAGTCGATCTCGGCGCAGCCACTGGCCCGGACAGCCTCCTCGACCTGCTGGGCGAGCAGGGCGAACGCGTCCTCGTCGACAGGGCGGCCCTGGCAGGCCTTGCGCACGCCGCTGATCACCTTGGCCCGGCTGAACGGCTCGGTGACCCCGCTGCGCTTGACCACGGCCAGAGACGCCGTTTCGACGGTGGTGAACCGGCGGCCGCATTCGGGGCACGAGCGGCGACGGCGAATCGCCACCCCGTCGTCGGCCTCGCGGCTGTCGACCACCCGGGAGTCAGGATGCCGGCAGAAGGGGCAGTGCACGGTGGACCTCCGCAACGAACGGTGATGTCCGCTCTCCGACCTCCGGCGGGGCTCCGGCAGTGTCCGGCGGCCCCGGAGAGGGCCGGCTGTGGACGTTTCTGGGGAGAACCTGGGGACGACATGTGGAGAAGCGGGCACAACCTGTGGATGACTTACATCCGTGTAACTACTAGATGTTGTGTAACCGTAGCGGGTCTTCGCGCGAGTGCAAGGGTTTCTGGCAATATCCTGAAAACTGCCAGGTCACCGCGCCTGTCACCCGTTCGCCACCGGCGTGTCGGCCGGCTGTTCGCGAGAACGAGGTGGATCAGCTGCCGGGAACCGTCAGCGTCTGGCCGACCCGGATGTTGCCATCGGAGTGGTTCATCGCGAGCAGTCGATCGACGGCCTCACGCCCGTCGAGGCGCGGCATCGCGGCGCGGGCGATCGACCAGGCGGTGTCTCCCGGCGCGACCACGACGGTGTGCGTCTTCGGGGCGGTCGGGCCGGTGGTCGCGGCGTTGGTCGTCACGTGTCCGACCGAGAACGCCGCGAACAGCAAAACGACGACGGAGACCAGCAGACTCAGCCGGCCGCGCCGGGTCAGTCGCAGCCGGGCCGCAGGCACCGGCTCCGGGAGCCGACGCCGCTCGGACGGCGGCAACGTGGTGGGGACAGCGCCCGGAGCCGCCAGCCGCAAGGCCGGCCGAGGGCCGCCGGGGCGGTGCACGACGACCCGGTGCTGAGCCGGCGCCGGCCGGCGCGCTTCGAACTGCGGGGTCGGGGTGGTGATCTCGGGGCTCAGGGTGTCGAGCATGCTGCCCTCCGGCTGGGGTTGTCCGCCACACGTCGAACGAGTGTTCGATCGAACGTCTGTACGAGTTGTACCGCGGCCCAGCGACAAAATCGAGACTCATTCGAACGTTTGTCCGAACGAGTTGCCCGCGCACGCTCAGGACGGATGGGCAACAGTCTGTTGTCCACAGAATCGCCCCGACACGTTCGAACAGGTGTTTGAACGAACGGCCGGCAAGGGCTAGGTTCAGCACACCGGACCAGGCACCGCCTGATCCCGGGACCGATCGCAGCGATCGGGCGACCGTCCAGACATCGACGCAGGAGGCCCTCGTGGCGACCGAGTCCGACCCTCGCGACCCCGGCGCAGCACCCGGCCCCGATGCCGCGTTCTCCGCCGGAGATGTGCGCCGGTTTCCCGACGTCGGTGCCGACGGGGGTGGGCTGACCCCTCGGCAGCGCCGGGTCCTCGAGGTGATCCGCGACTCGGTCGAGCGCAGGGGCTACCCGCCGAGCATGCGTGAGATCGGCGAGCAGGTCGGGTTGACCAGCACCTCCAGCGTCGCCCACCAGCTGACCACGCTGCAGCGCAAGGGCTACCTGCGCAGGGACGCCAACCGGCCGCGCGCCGTCGAGGTCCGCGACGCCGACGCCGGCGAGTCCTCCACGGTCTTCCGCGACCATTCCCCGGCGCCCGACCACGCCCTGGCCGATGCCGGCGAGGACGAGGAGGCCCGCAGGGCCGCCCGCCCCGCCGCCACCTACGTCCCTGTCGTCGGCCGGATCGCGGCCGGTGGTCCGATCCTCGCCGAGCAGGCGGTCGAGGACGTCTTCCCACTCCCCCGACAGCTGGTCGGCGACGGATCGCTGTTCCTGCTCAAGGTGGTCGGTGACTCGATGATCGACGCCGCCATCACCGACGGCGACTGGGTGGTCGTCCGTCAGCAGCCGGTCGCCGACAACGGCGACATCGTGGCCGCCATGATCGACGGCGAGGCCACGGTCAAGACCTATCGCAAGCGGGACGGACACGTGTTGCTGATGCCGCACAACCCGGCCTACCAGCCCATCCCTGGTGACGAGGCGACGATCCTGGGCCGGGTTACGGCCGTGCTCCGCAAGGTCTGACCCGGCACGGGGACCGGAAGCCGCAGCGCAACTGGCTCCTGCTCACGTGCAGGGTGGTGGGCCGCCCGCCTCCCCGGACCCGGGCATTGCATCTCGGACACGCGCGGCAGTCGGGGTCGGTTTCAGGAGCCCATCGGCCTGGGGTCGGTGCGGGCCGGCGCCGGCAGCGGCTCGGGGACCGGCGTTGGCCGGCCGGGTGCTGCGTGGGCCGGGAGCCGGCAGGACAGCAGCTCGTCGAGGCCGGCCGGGGGCAGCGCACGGGCGAACAGGTAACCCTGGCCGTAGTCGCAGCCCATGGCGCGCAGCGCCGCGTACTGGGCCTGGGTCTCGATGCCCTCGGCAACGGTCGACAGGTGCATCGACTGCCCGAGGTGCAGGATCGTACGGGCAAGCTCGCCCTGCTCCGAACCTGCGATTGCCACCGCCTCGACGAACGAGCGGTCGATCTTGAGGATGTCCACGGGGAACCGCGACAGGTAGGACAACGACGAGTAGCCCGTGCCGAAGTCGTCGATCGCGAGCCGGACGCCCAGCGCCTTGAGCTGGTGCAGCAGCCCCAGGATCCCCTCGGTCCGCTCCACGAGGATGTTCTCAGTCACCTCCAGGATGAGGGCCCCCGGCGGCAGCCCCGAGTCGGCCAGAGCCGCCCGTACCGTCTCGACGAGCGTAGCGGAGACCTGCCGGGCCGAGATGTTCACCGCGACGTGGAAGTGCTGCCCGGCAGGTGCCCAGACCTGCCAGCGGGCACCGACCCTGCACGCCTCCCGCAGCACGTACTCGCCGATCGCCGTGATCAGCCCGGACTCCTCGGCCAGCCGGATGAACCCGTCCGGCGCGATCAACCCCCGGGTCGGGTGGTGCCAGCGCAGCAGTGCCTCGGCGCCGACCACCAGGCCACGGGCCAGCTCGACCGTCGGCTGGTAGTAGACCGCGAGCTGCCCACGGCTCAGCGCCAGCTTGAGGTCGTTCTCCAGCTCGAGCTTCTCCACCAGGGCGTCGCGCATCCCGGACTCGAACCGCACCCAGCCACCCTCGCGCTTGGCCTTGGCGCGGTACATCGCCACATCGGCGTTGCGCAGCAGCACGTCCTCGGTCTCGAGACCCGTGGTGTTGCCGGCGATGCCGACGGAGACGCCGATCGAGAGCTCCCGGCCGTCGAGCAGGAATGGCTGGCCCAAGGTCGCGACCACCCGCTCGGCCACCCACACAGCGGCCCGGACGCCGTCCGGATCCTCGACCAGCACGGCGAACTCGTCGCCGCCGAGCCGCGCCACGGTGTCCGAGGGCCGGACGCAGTGCTTCAGCCGTTCGGCCACCAGCCCGAGCAGCACGTCACCGACGGCGTGGCCCTGCGTGTCGTTGACGCCCTTGAACCCGTCCAGGTCCAGGAAGAGCACGGCGACGCTCGAGTGCCCACCCGCGTGCCTCAGCGCATGACCGACGCGGTCCTGGAACAACGCCCGGTTGGCCAGGCCGGTCAGCGTGTCGTGGAAGGCTTGGTGGGTCAGCGCGTCTTCGAGCCGCTTGCGCTCACTGATGTCGCGGGTGTTGAGCACCAGCCCGCGGATGTCGCGGTCGTCGACCAACGAGGTGACCGTGGTCTCGGTGTCGCACCAGCGTCCCTCGCGGTGCCAGACGGCGAACTCCATCGTGTACGTGGCCCGTGGCGTCTGCCGGGCCTCGGCCAGCAGCTCCTGGAGCCGGGCGGCGTCGGTGGGCCGCAGCAGATAGCTCATCGGGGTGCCGACCATCAGCGCCGGGTCGTGGCCGAAGACCCGGGTCATCGCCGGCGACTGATAGCGCACGATGCCCTCGACGTCGACCACGGTCAGCACGTCGGAGGAGTTCTGCACCAGTGAGCGGAACCACTGCTCGCCGGTCACCGCCGCCAGGGTCCGCTCCTCGACCTCTGTCTCGAGCGTGCGGCTCATCGTCAGGTGGTCCAGCCGCGCGACCACGTAGCGAACCAGCAGGGCACCCACCAGGCCGAGGCCGGCAAGGACGGCTGCCGGGCGGATGCGCTGGCCACCGAGGACCATGAGCAGAGCCAGTACGAGCACCGGAGCCGCGGGCACGACGAGCGCCAGCGCAGCGAGCACCTCGCGCCGGCGGCGCGGTCGGCCCAGCGCGCCAGAGCGGGGGCCGGGGCCGACCAGGGCCGCAGCTGCGACACTGAGGATCGCGGCGATGCTGCCGACGTCGCGCCACGGAGGCTGGACGGCGTCCGGTGCCGTGCCGATGCTCTGCGCGAGGAAGGCCAGATCGCCTATGCCGCAGGCGATCGCACCCGCCGTCAGGGCAAGCACACATTCCAGCGGCGGCCCGCCCGTTGCGCGCAGGCGGCCGATCGACGTCAGGGCCGCGCCGGCCAGCAACATGAGGGACAGGACGTTGAGCGTCACTGCCCACGGCAAGGTCTGGTGCCAGTCCAGGCCCGGCACGAAGACGTACTGGCCCGCGAAGAACAGCACGGCGAAGCCGCCCACCAGCGCGTCACAGAGCAGGCGGGGCCACGAGCGGTCGGCGGCGGTCATGGTCGCACCGGGGCTCGGCAGGGTCAGCAGGGCCACGGCCAGCAGGGCCACCGCCAACGGGAAGACCAGCACGGTCGACGGGTTGGTGGCCGTGGGCGCGCCCGGCAGCCGGCCTAGGCCGAAGAGGGCGACGGCACCGGCAGCGCATGCCCAGCTCAGCAACCCGGCGCGCTCGTCGACCCGCACCCGTAGGCCGGTCAGCGCAGCACCGACAAAGCAGAACAGGCCGAGTGCGGGCGCGACGATGGCGTACCGGGACGCCCCTGAGCCGACGCCCGCGACCAGCCCGACGAGCAGTGCCAGCAGGGGCACGACCGCCCGCAGGCGACCCGGCACCAACGGACGCCCGGCGACAGTCCTCGCCCGACCCCCGTTCCGCGTGACCATGATCTAGTCCATCGGCCGCGGGCGCCCCCGCATGAGCCGCCGGTGCACGAACTCTTAGGGGCAGTTAGGCCCAGCGCCCCCTCGCCCGAGCGGGCGTGCGGCGACTAGGCCGTTGGCGCGACGACGAACCGGGCAAGCTCCGCTGCCAGCACGGCGCCGACCCTGGCTCGCAGGACCGTGCCCTCGCCGGTGTGCTGCTCGTCAATGACCTCGCCCTCGACGTGGACCCGGGAGACCAGGTCACCCCTGTCGTACGGGACGACCACGTTGACCTCGACGTCGGGCCGCGGCAGCGCGCCCATGATGTGCTCGAGCAGCTCAGCCAACCCGCGGCCGGACTTGGCCGAGACCAGCAGGCAGCCCGGCTCGTTGCGGACCAGCCGGTTGAGCACGAGCGGGTCGGCCGCGTCGATCTTGTTGACGACGACCAGCTCGGGCAGGTTGGCCGCGTCGATGTCGGAGAGCACCGCGCGGACGGCCGACAGCTGGCTCTCGGGGTCGGGGTCGGAGCCGTCGACGACGTGCAGGACGAGGTCGGCGTGCGCGACCTCCTCCAGCGTCGAACGGAACGCCTCGACCAGCTGGTGCGGCAGGTGACGGACGAAGCCCACCGTGTCGGTCAATGTGTAGAGCCGGCCGTCCGGGGTCTGCGCGCGCCGTACGGTCGGGTCGAGGGTGGCGAACAGGGCGTTCTCCACCAGCACCCCCGCGCCGGTGAGCCGGTTGAGCAACGAGGACTTGCCCGCGTTGGTGTAGCCGGCGATGGCCACCGACGGGACGGCGTTGCGATCGCGCTGCTGACGCTTGAGGTCCCGGGCGGTGGACATGCCGCCGATCTCGCGGCGCAGCTTGGCCATCCGGGTCCGGATCCGGCGACGGTCGGTCTCGATCTTGGTCTCACCAGGACCACGGGTGCCGATGCCACCGCCGCTGCCGCCGGCTCCACCACCCTGCCGGGAGAGCGACTCACCCCAGCCGCGCAGGCGGGGCAACATGTAGGTCATCTGGGCGAGCGCCACCTGCGCCTTGCCCTCCTTGCTGGTGGCGTGCTGGGCGAAGATGTCGAGGATCAGGGCGGTCCGGTCGATCACCTTGACCTTGACCACCTCCTCGAGCTGCCGCAGCTGGCCGGGCGTCAGCTCACCGTCGCAGACGACGGTGTCGGCGCCGGTGGCGAGCACGATCTCGCGCAGCTCCTGAGCCTTGCCCGAGCCGATGAACGTGGCAGGGTCCGGCTTGTAGCGGCGCTGGATCAGCCCGTCGAGGACGACTGAGCCGGCCGTCTCGGCGAGCGCCTTGAGCTCCTGCATGGAGTTCTCGGCCTCGGGCAGCGTGCCCCCGGTCCAGACACCGACGAGGACGACCTGCTCGAGGCGCAGCTGGCGGTACTCGACCTCCGTGACGTCGGTGAGCTCGGTGGCCAGGCCGGAGACCCGGCGCAGTGCGTGCCGGTCGGACAGGTCGAGGCCTTCGCCTTCGAGGTCGTGGAACCGCTCGTCGGCGTCGAAGCCGGTCTCGTCGAAGTCGTCGTGTGCCGTGGAGCCGAAATCGGAGAAGTCGTCGAGCTCGATCGGCGTGGCTGAAGGGGTGGTGGCGGGCGTGGGCACGGCTGCGCGTGCCAGGGGTTCGGGAGTCATCAAGTTGTTGAACGCCTCGCAGTGTCGCTGTCATCCCGTACGGGACCGGTGCAGTGGGGACGAATCGTCGCACGTGTCAGCGGCGATGGCACGTGCATTGCCGAGTCGCCTGGCGTGATCAGCCCGGCACCCCGGCCTCGGCCAGCTCGTCGGCAGGCTCGGCCTGCTGGCCGGACCACAGGGCGGGGTCGACCACACCGGAGGCGACGAACGCGGTCGGCCCGCTGAGCAGGATCGACCCGGTCGCCGAGCTGCGGACCCGTACGACGCCTCCGGGCACCTCGACCTGGTAGTCCAACGTCTCGGCGCCCCACCAGTGCGCGGCGGCCACGGCGGCAGCACAGGCACCCGTACCGCAGGACCGGGTCTCGCCCACGCCGCGCTCGAACACCCGCATCGCGATCCGGCCAGGGCCGCGGCCGAGGACGAACTCGACGTTGACCCCCGTCGGGAACGGCGCCGACGGCTCGACGACCGGCGCGTGAAGCAGGTCTCCGGCGTCGGCGAGGTCGGACACGGGTACGGCGACGTGCGGGTTGCCCATGGACAGCGCCTGCCCGAGATAACGCCGGCCGGCAACCTCGACGGCCACCTCGGCCGGGTCCATCGGGGTGCACGGACCCATGTCGACGGTGACCTCGCGCTCGGTGACCTCGACAGCCCGCACCCCCCCGCGGGTGGCGATGGCGAAGTGGCCCAGCGGGGCCAGCCCGGTGTCGACGAGGTAGCGGGCGAACAGCCGTGCTCCATTGCCGCACATCTCGGCCAGGCTGCCGTCCGCGTTGCGGTAGTCCATGAACCAAGGCGCCTCGCCGGCCTGCCAGGCGACGTCCTCGACCGCTGCGGTCGGCACGATCCGGATCACCCCGTCACCGCCGATGCCGGCCCTGCGGTCGCTGAGCCGGCGGACCAGCGCGGGGGTCAGGGTGAGTGCGGCCTCCGGGTCCGGGAGCAGGACGAAGTCGTTCTCCGTCCCATGTCCCTTGAGGAACCGCACCGGCTGCATGTCCTCGATCCTAAGGCCTTGCTCGCCAAGCCTGCTGAACACGACGAGTGCCTGTGCCGGCCGGTTCCGGCCGCCGATGGCGGCGCTCTCGTCGGTTGCGCCCGCTCAGGGCGCCGGTGGCGGCGCCATCGTCGCGAGGGGCCGGTGGCTGCTTCGGCCCGGGCAGGTCTTGAGGGAGCCCGTGGGCGGATGATCCGCCGATCGCGCACCGACCCGCCGATGACCCAGCAGCACGTCGAGACGTACGAGGTCGCAGCTGACGGCCGCGGGCTAGCCGTTGAGCGCGGGACCCGCGCCGCCCACCCGCTGTCCCGCCCGGGAGACATCGACGATGCGGGGCCGCCAGCCGGCACCGCGGGCCAGCATCGCCCGTGCCCGCTCCGGGGTCTGCGGCGGACTGAACAGGTAGCCGAAGGCGCGGTCGCAGCCCAGGTCGACCAGCCGGGCACTCTCGGTCCAGCTCTCGACGCCCTCGGCGACGACGTAGAGGTCGCGGGCATGGGCCAGCCGGATCACGGACGCCACGATCGTGTCGTCGTCGAGGTCGCTGCCCACGCCCCGTACGAAGGACTGGTCCAGCTTGACTGCATCCACCGGCAGGTCGCCGAGGGTGGCCAGCGAGGAGTACCAGCTGCCGAAGTCGTCGACGGCCAGGGCCAGTCCGGCCTCGCGCAGCTCCTCGAGGGTCCTGGAGACCGTGTCGGCATCCTGGGCGAGGGTCTCCTCGGTGACCTCGATGCCCAGCGCACCGCGCTCCAGCCCGTGCCGCTCGACCAGGCCGGCCAGCCGCGACGAGAACCCGGGCTCTGCCAGCTGGAGCCCGGCGACGTTGACCCACAGCTGGCGTGGGGTCTCGCTCGGCGGCAGCGACTGCCAGGTCGCGGCCTCCCGGGCGCACTCCTCGAGCACCCACCAGCCGATCAGCGGCATCAGCCCGGCAGCGGCGGCTACCGGGAGGAAGTCGGCCGGCAGCAGCACTCCCCGCTCAGGGTGCCGCCAGCGCAGCAAGGCCTCCATGCCGACCACGCCACCGCTGGCCAGGTCGATCTCCGGCTGGAGCTGCAGAACGAGACTGCCGTCGTCCACGGACTGCTTGAGCTCGTGGACCAGGTCGACATCGAGCTGTCCCATCGGTTTTCCTCTCGACGACACCGTCGACGTTGCACCGCGGTCCCCCGTGGACCCGTACCAGGACTATGTGCCTGAAATGTGCCCAAGCGCCAGGTTTCGCAAATCTTGTCCGGCCGGGATCCAGGTAATGCCTGGGTCACGCTTGAACCAGGAGCGTTGCTTGCGGGCGAAGCGGCGGGTGGTCTGGGCCGTCTCGGCGTAAGCCTCCTCCTCGGTCAGCCGCCCGTCGAGGAAGCCGAGCACCTGCGCGTAGCCCAGCGCACGCCTGGCGGTGAGACCCCCCCGCAGGCCCTGCGCCTCGAGCCGGCGGACCTCGTCCACCAGGCCGAGTCGCCACATCAGCGCGACCCGCTCCGCGATGCGTGCGTCGAGCAACCCGTAGTCGATGTCGACCCCGATCTGCACGGCGTCGTAGACCGACCGCTCCCCCGGCAGCGTGGCCACGAACGGCTCCCCGGTCAGCTCGAGCACCTCGATGGCCCGCAGGATCCGGCGCCCGTTGCCCGGCAGGATGCTCGCCGCCGATGCCGGATCGACCTCGGCCAGCCGGGCATGCATCGCCGGTGCCCCGCGCTCGGCGAGCTCCGCCTCGAGGCGGGCCCGTACGACCGCGTCGGTCACCGGGAAACGCAGGTCGTCGAGCACGGCGCGGACGTAGAGCCCCGAGCCGCCGACCAGCACAGGGGTGACGTCCCGAGCGAGCAGGTCGTCGATGAGGCCGCGCGCCATCTCCTGGTACGACGCGACGCTCGCCTCCTGGCGCACGTCCCAGACGTCGAGCAGGTGGTGGGGTACGCCCTGACGGTGCTCGGCCGGGAGCTTGGCGGTGCCGATGTCCATCCCGCGGTAGAGCTGCATCGAGTCGGCGTTGACGACCTCGCCGCCGAGCTCCTGCGCCAGGGCGATCGCCAGGTCGGACTTGCCGGCGGCGGTCGGGCCGACGACGGCGACGACGCGGCCTGGGATGCGGTGCACGTCCATGAGTCTGCCCGGAACCCGGAAAATTGCCGGGGTCTATGCACCCCGGCGTGAGACGCTGAGGACATGCAGATCAGTCAGTCGCGCAAGCTCGCCAACGTCGCGTACGACATCCGTGGACCCGTGCTCGAGGAAGCCAAGCGACTCGAGGAGGAGGGGCACCGGGTCACCAAGCTCAACATCGGCAACCCGGCACCGTTCGGCTTCGAGGCTCCCGACGAGATCCTGCGCGACGTGATCCACAATCTGCCCTCGGCGCAGGGCTACAGCGACTCCAAGGGGCTGTTCCCGGCGCGCAAGGCGGTGATGCAGTACTACCAGCAGGTCGGTGTGATGGACCTGGAGATCGACGACATCTACCTCGGCAACGGCGTCTCCGAGCTGATCGTCATGGCGCTGCAGGCGCTGCTCAACGAGGGCGACGAGGTCCTCGTACCCGCTCCGGACTTCCCGCTGTGGACCGCGGCCGTCTCGCTGGCCGGCGGCAAGGCGGTGCACTACCTGTGCGACGAGGGTGCCGACTGGTTCCCCGACGTCGACGACATCGAGGCCAAGGTCACCGACCGGACCAAGGCGCTGGTCATCATCAACCCGAACAACCCGACCGGCTCGGTCTACCCCACCGAGGTCCTCGAGGCGATGGTCGAGGTCGCCCGCAGGCGCGGCCTGCTGCTCATGTCGGACGAGATCTACGACAAGATCCTCTACGAGGACGCGAAGCACGTGTGCACGGCATCGGTCGCACCCGATCTGCTCTGCCTGACCTTCAGCGGCTTGTCCAAGGCCTACCGGGTCGCCGGCTTCCGCTCCGGCTGGATGGCGGTCAGTGGGCCGAAGGCGCACGCCCGCAGCTACATCGAGGGCCTCGACATCCTGGCCAACCTGCGGCTGTGCGCCAACGTGCCGGCCCAGCACGCGATCCAGACCGCCCTCGGCGGCTATCAGTCGATCAACGAGCTGATCCTGCCCGGCGGCCGGCTGCTCGAGCAGCGCAACAAGGCCTACGAGATGCTCAACGCGCTGCCCGGCGTGAGCTGCACCAAGCCGATGGGCGCGCTGTACGTCTTCCCGAAGCTCGACCCGGCGGTCTACGAGATCGACGACGACCAGGAGTTCGTGCTGCAGCTGCTCCGGCAGCAGAAGATTTTGGTGGTGCAGGGATCCGGCTTCAACTGGCCGCGTACCGACCACATCCGGATCGTCACGCTGCCGCGGGTCGACGAGCTGGAGTACGCCATCAACAAGATCGGCGAGTTCCTGGCGGGCTATCGCTCTTAGGGCCGCCCCGGCAACCGCAGCTGGTCCAGCGGCACGAACGTCATCCCACTGTCGATGCGCACCGTGCTGACCTTGCCCCGTCCGTCGAAGGTGTAGGTCAGCGGCTCACCGTACGATCCGAAGCCGGTGCCGCCGCCCGCGACCCGCAGCGTCACGTCGTCGACGACGTCGAGCTCGACGGCCTTGTCCGTGGGGTCGGCCACCGTCGGCTTGAGCAGATAGAGCCGACCGCCGAGCAGGGCGACGTCCGAGACACCCCACACCGAGGCGAAGCGCCCGGTGAACCGGCGCAGGTCCCGGTCGGCCGGCGGCACCTTGAGGGCCAGGTCGAGCAGCCGCACGCCGGCAAGGGCACACTCCTCAGCCGGGCCGTCGATGGCGTTGGTCAGGACCGACAGGGCAAACCTGTCCTCCGGGTCGGCGACGCTGGAGGTGATGTGACCCGGGTAGCCACCGCCGTGGCCGATCAGCCTCCGGTCGCCGACGGTGGTGAGTGCCAGGCCCAGGCCGTACCCGTGGTCGTCGATCCCCACGTCCCACAACCGCTGCCGCATCAGGCGTTTTGAGCCGTCACTGAGCAGCCGGTCATCGCCGGTGAAGTGCGCGGCGAAGTAGCGGACCACGTCGGCAGCGGTGGAGTAGAAGCCCGTTGCCGAGGCCATCGCCCGGGTGTCGACATGCTCGAGCCGGACCCGGCTCGCCGCGTAGGACAGTGCGCTGTAGCCCGGGGCGTAGTCGCCCAGCCGCGCGGGGTCGAGCTCCGGTCCGGTGTCCTCGAGACCCAGCACATCGACGACATGCCCTCGTACGTAAGCATTGTAGGGCTCGCCGCTGGCCCGCTCGATGACGGCGCCAAGCAGCGAGTAGCCGATGTTGGAGTACTTGAACCGATCGTTGGGGGCCACGACGGAGGCGCCTGCCTCGAGCGCGATCGCCCGCAGCTGCTCCGCGTCGGGGAACGGACCGTAGGACTGCCAGTGGTCGCCGTCGCTGCCGTCCCGTACGAGGCCTCCGGCATGAGCCAGCAGCTCCCGCAGCGTCACCGGCGCGAGTGCGGACCCGGCCTCGGCGAGGTAGGGCAGCCACGAGCCGGCCGTGTCGTCAAGGCGAAGCCGGCCCTGCTCGGCGAGCTGAAGCACCGCCGTTGCAGTGAACGTCTTCGAGTGCGACGCGATGCGGAACAGGTGCCGGGTCGTCAGCGGGGTGCCTGCCTCGAGATCCGCCAGGCCGTACGCGGCGGAGAACAACACCTCGTCGCCGAGCAGGAAGGCCGCCTGGACCCCGGGGATGCGCAGGTGCTCCTGGCGGAAAGCGAGCCAGGAGCCGAAATAGTCCATGGCACCGACCGCCACGGAACGGTCGATCCCAGGGGCATGCGCCATGGGCACCACCCTAGACAGCGCTGCCGCCGGCGAGGTGACGGGACTAGCTGACGGCGCGGTCCGCGGCCGGCTCGAGGGCGATGGTGGCGATCAGCGCGACGACCCGGCGCAGCCGCTCGACCTCGAGGGTGTACCAGACGCCGGAAGACCGGCCGACCACCAGCGCACGGTTGGCGTCGACCCGGCCACCGGCGAGCTGGCCGCTGTCGGTGTTGCCCATGCTCCAGGACACTCTGCCGAGCGGCAGGTCGGTGAGGTCGACCTCGGGGGCGTCGGCGCTGTGCATGAGGGGACGGGCACTGCCGTGGCCGTGGCTGACCAGCACCGCCCACTCGGCGGCGAAGACGTCCGCTGCCATGTCGGTCAGGGTCGTCAGTGCGCGGTGCGGGCGGGCGATCGCGTGCTCGAAGAGGTCGATCTCGGGGTGGCTGCCCGGCGGCCGGCCGGTGGGGGCGAGCACGAGCAGGTCGACGCCCGGCTCGGCGTGCAGCGCCTTGGCCATGGCGGGGGCCCGCCCGGTCGGCAGGTCGAGCAGGAAGTCGTCGACGGCCCGGCCGGCGTCACGTTCGAGGACGTCCACCCGTACGACATCGGCGCCGCTGGCGGCCATCACCCGGGCCACCTTGGCCAGCGAACCAGGACGGTCCGGCAGCGCAATTCTCACGCGGTGCAGCACGTTCGCCTCCCCACGCCGGCGGCCGCACGCTCGTCACGGCGGCCATGGCCCATCGTCGGACGGTTGGCTTGCCGGGCGATTTCGGCTGGGCTACGGGGAGGTAACGTCGCGCGCGGCGTGAGAGACGGCGGAATCGACCAGGTAACCCGCGCAGCCTGGCCCGTCCGCCGGCGGATCGGCGGGCGCGGGCACTCCGACGGACGGCATCCCGAGGGTCACCCCGGTCGTCGGACCTCGCCCGGACCGGGCCTCCCACGCATCGCCTGCCCGGGTTCGGCGCAGATCGTGCACGATGTCGGCGACCAGGTGGTGCGGCGCGGCGTAGGTCACCTCGGCCGTGACCATGTCCCCCGGCCTCGGGTTGGTGCCCTGTGGCGCGGCCACGTGCACCAGCCGGTTGTCGGGGGCGCGGCCGCTGAGCCGGTGGGTCGCCTCGTCCTTGCGACCCTCGCCGACCGAGACCAGGACCTCGAGGGTCCGGCCGACGAAGCTCTTGCTGTGCTGCCAGGAGATCTCGTCCTGCACCGCCATCAGGCGCATGTAGCGCTCCTGGACGACCTCCTTGGGCACCTGGTCGCCCATCGTCGCCGCGGGGGTGCCCGGGCGTACGGAGTACTGGAAGGTGAACGCGCTGGCGAACTGCGCCCGCCGTACGACGTCCAGGGTCTGCTCGAAGTCGGCCTCGGTCTCGCCGGGGAAGCCGACGATGATGTCGGTCGTGATCGCGGCGTCCGGCATGGCTGCCCGTACCCGCTCGATGATCCCGAGGTAGCGGTCCTGCCGGTAGGACCGGCGCATCCGGCGCAGCACGTCGTCGGAGCCGGACTGCAGCGGCATGTGCAGCTGGTGCATCACCGTCGGGGTCTCGGCCATCGCGGCGATCACGTCGTCGGTGAAGTCCTTGGGGTGCGGGCTGGTGAAGCGCACCCGCTCGAGCCCGTCGACGCCGCCGACAGCCCGGAGCAGCTTGCCGAAGGCCAGCCGGTCACCGAACTCGACGCCGTAGGAGTTGACGTTCTGGCCCAGCAGGGTCACCTCGAGGACGCCCTGGGCGACCAGCGCCTCGACCTCGGCCAGCACGTCGCCGGGGCGGCGGTCCTTCTCCTTGCCGCGCAGGCTCGGCACGATGCAGAACGTGCAGCTGTTGTTGCAGCCGACACTGATGGAGACCCAGGCGGAATAGGACGACTCGCGGCGCGCGGGCAGGTTGGACGGGAAGGTCTCGAGCGCCTCGAGCAGCTCGACCTGCGACTCTTGCTCGACCCGCGCCCGCTCGAGCAGCGCCGGCAGCGATCCGATGTTGTGCGTGCCGAAGACCACGTCGACCCACGGCGCCTTGGCCACGATGGTCGCCTGGTCCTTCTGGGCGAGGCAGCCACCGACCGCGATCTGCATCGCCGGGTTGGCCGCCTTGGCCGGCGCGAGATGACCGAGGTTGCCGTACAGCTTGTTGTCGGCGTTCTCGCGCACCGCGCAGGTGTTGAACACCACCAGGTCCGGGCGTGCGTCCCGCTCGGCCCGGGCATAGCCGGCCTGCTCCAGCAACCCGGCGATCCGCTCCGAGTCGTGGACGTTCATCTGGCAGCCGTAGGTCCGGACTTCGTACGTCAGCACGGTTATGAGGGTACGTGCTCGAGCCTCACCTGCCGGGGCGGACGAAGCGGTGCCGAGCGCAACGCCCCTCCCAGGGGACCTCAGCCTCACCAGCAGCCCGCCGGCCGGCCAGGGCAGGGCGCTTCCGGCGCAGCGGTCAGCGGGCGTGCTCGATCGCCCGGGACTCGCGCACGACCGTCACCCTAATCTGGCCGGGGTAGGTGAGCTCGTCCTCGATCTGCTTGGCAATGTCCCGCGCGATCACCTGAGCCTGGATGTCGTCGACCGCGTCCGGCAGCACCATCACCCGCAGCTCGCGACCGGCCTGCATCGCGAAGACCTTCTCCACGCCTGGCTTGCTCGTGGCGATCTCCTCGAGCCGCTCGAGTCGCTTGACATAGCTCTCCAGGCTCTCCCGCCGGGCCCCTGGCCGCCCGCCGCTGATCGCGTCGGCCGCCTGGGTCAGGACGGCCTCCACGGACCGCACCTCGACCTCGCCGTGGTGGGCCTCGATGGCGTGGACGACGTCCTCGTGCTCGCCGTAGCGCCGGGCGACCTCGGCGCCGATCAGCGCGTGGCTGCCCTCGACCTCGTGGGTCAGCGCCTTGCCGATGTCGTGCAGCAGGGTGCCCCGCTTGATCAACGCCGGCGGCAGGCCGAGCTCGGCCGCCATGATGCCGGACAGGTGGGCGGACTCGATCAGGTGCTTGAGCACGTTCTGCCCGTACGAGGTCCGGTAGCGCAGCCGGCCCAGCAACGCGATGAGGTCGGGGTGCATCTCGGTGATGCCGAGGTCGACCAGCGCGTCCTCGCCGGCACGCACGCACAACGCCTCGACCTCGCCCTTGCTGCGCTCGTACATCTCCTCGATCCGCTGGGGGTGGATCCGGCCGTCGAGGACCAGCTTCTCGAGCACGAGGCGGGCGGTCTCGCGGCGGACCGGGTCGAAGCTCGACAGCAGCACCGCCTCGGGTGTGTCGTCGATGATCAGGTTGACCCCGGTCACCTGCTCGAAGGCCCGGATGTTGCGGCCTTCGCGGCCGATGATCCGGCCCTTCATGTCGTCGCTGGGCAGGTGCACGACGGAGACGACCGACTCGGCTGTCTGGTCGCTCGCCACCCGCTGGATCGCCAGGGTGACGATCTTGCGGGCCCGCTCCTCGCCGGTGTCGCGGGCCTCGGTCTCGATGTCGCGGACGATGATCGCGGCCTCGCGCTTGGCTTGGTTCTCGATGCCGTGCACCAGCTCGGACTTGGCCTCAGCCGCTGTCAGGCCGGCTACCCGCTCGAGGATCAGCTTGCGCTCGGCCTCGACGTCTTGGAGCTCGGCTCGGAGCGCGCGCAGCTGTGACTCCTGGGCCGCGAGATCGAGCTCACGGGCCTGGACCCGGCGCGACTCGTCCTCGACCCGGCGGGTCTCCTCGTCGAGCCGGGTCTCCCGCTCGCCGATCCGCTGCTCACGACGCTCGAGGTCCAGCCGCAGGGTGTGGCTCTCGTCGGCGAGTGCCCGGAGCTCGTCGTCCAGGGATCGGCGGGCCTCGAGGGCGGCGTTGCTGGCTGTGATCTCGGCCTGCCGGCGGATCGACTCGGCGTCGCGTTCGGCGGCTCTGCGCAGCCCGTCGGCATCGCTGTCCGCGGACCTTCGCACGACCGCGGCGTCCGCCTCGGCGGCGCGCACCGTGGCGGCCTGCTCGGCCTGCGCCCGTTGCCGGGCATCGGCGATCTCGGCGAGGGCGGCGGCGACGTCCGGGGCCGGCTCGGCCGCCTGTCGCTGTGCGCTGGGGGCCCGGCGCAACAGCACCAGGACCCACGCCGCGACGGCGACCGCGAGGACGAAGCCGACCAGTGCCAGCACTGCCACGAAAGTGGCATCGGCCTTCGACATCGGGCCTCCCGGTCCGCCAGGCGGCCGGATCAACCGGCGCGCAGGTCAGCGGGAAACGGGGCCTCTGTATGCGCACCGGAGACGGCCGATGTCTGCACGCAACGACCCGAGAGCAGGCCTAGCCGCAGGCCCCGAGGCGCCGCTGCTTGTCCACCCTGACGCTGCCGCGGTCAGCGGCTGCGCACAGCCTCCACCCAGTCCAACCCGCTCGGTCCGCGCCGCGCAGGTTCGTCGGCAAATAACGGTCCTCGCGGACGCTCGTGACTGTCAGTGCTCTGTCGGTGTTGTCGTGCGTGAACATCTATGTCTGCGGCGTCCGCCGGCCACCGCGAGGTGAACGACGGCGCACGAAGATTTGCGCTTCCCTTCGCGTGCAGGCTAGGCGGAGGTCACAATCCGGTCAAGGACCGTCACATCGTGTCCCACTGGTCACAGACTGCGCGTGTCGGCGGCCCCGAGCAGCTCCGCTGCCTCGGCTCCCAGCGCCTCGCGAACCACCCGCCCGGCCACTGCGGCGGAGTAGCCCTTGCGGGCCAGCATCGAGCTGAGCCGGCGCACCCGGGTCGGCATCGGCAGCCCAGCTGTGCCGGCCAGCCGACGGCGCACGAGGGCCGTCGCGGCCACCACCTCGTCCTCGTCGTCGACCTGGGTCAGGGCCGACCGGACCAGGTCGGCGTCCACGCCCCGCCGGTGCAGCTCACCGGCCAGCGCGCGGCGGGCCAGTCCCCGGCCGCCGTGGCGCGAGGCCACCCACGCGTCGGCGAACGAGGCGTCGTCGACCAGGCCGGCGGCGCCGAGCCGGCGCAGCACCTCGGCCACCGCGTCGTCGGGCACGCCCTTGCGGCGCATCGCCTGGGCCAGCTCGCCCTGGGTGCGCGGTGCAGCGGTCAGCGCCCGCAAGCAGAGCTCTCGGCCGAAGGACACCGGGTCAGCGGCCAGAGCCTCCGCGGCCGCCGCGCGGGCGGCTGCCCGTCCTGTCGTCATGGCTGGGCTCAGAAGTCGACCGGCGCGGGCGCGATGGCCTCGGCGTCGAGGACCGCTCCGATGCCGAGCTTTTCCTTGATCCGCTTCTCGATCTCGTTGGCCATGTCGGGGTTGTCCTTGAGGAACGTCCGGGCATTCTCCTTGCCCTGGCCGAGCTGGTCACCCTCGTAGGTGTACCAAGCGCCGGCCTTGCGAACGATGCCCTGATCGACGCCCATGTCGATCAGCGACCCCTCACGGGAGATGCCCTGGCCGTAGACGATGTCGAACTCGGCCTGCTTGAACGGCGGGCTCATCTTGTTCTTCACGACCTTGACCCGGGTGCGGTTGCCGACCGCCTCGGAGCCGTCCTTGAGCGTCTCGATCCGCCGGACGTCGAGGCGGATCGAGGCATAGAACTTCAGTGCCTTGCCACCGGTCGTCGTCTCGGGCGAGCCGAACATGACGCCGATCTTTTCCCGGAGCTGGTTGATGAAGATCATCGTTGTGTGCGACTGGCTGAGCGCACCGGTGATCTTGCGCAGCGCCTGGCTCATCAGCCGGGCCTGCAGGCCGACGTGGGAATCCCCCATCTCGCCCTCGATCTCGGCGCGGGGCACCAGCGCAGCGACCGAGTCGATGACGATGATGTCGAGCGCCCCCGAGCGGATGAGCATGTCGGCGATCTCGAGCGCCTGCTCACCGGTGTCAGGCTGGCTGACCAGCAGCGCATCGGTGTCGACGCCCAGCCTCTTGGCGTAGTCGGGGTCGAGCGCATGCTCGGCGTCGATGAACGCGGCGATGCCACCGGCCGCCTGGGCGTTGGCCACGGCGTGCAGGGCGACCGTCGTCTTGCCCGAGGACTCCGGTCCGTAGATCTCGACGATCCGCCCGCGCGGCAGCCCCCCGATGCCCAGCGCCACGTCGAGTGCGATCGATCCGGTCGGGATCACCTCGATCGGGGCGCGGGTCTCGTCGCCGAGCCGCATCACGGCACCCTTGCCGTGCGCCCTCTCGATCTGGGCCAGCGCGGTGTCGAGAGCCTTGCTGCGGTCCATCGGTGCTGCCATCTGGCCACCCCATCGGGTCGTGTCGAGGTCTTCTGTCAGTCGCGACGCTAGAACCGGCTACTGACAGAAAACAGAGCCAATGTCCGGCTGTGGATGACGGCGCGTTGTCCACAGTAGGCGAACACATGTTCGAACTCCATGACCGACACGCCGTACGATCCGGGCGTCTCCGGCAGGCCCGTACGGAGGTCAGCGCTCCCGGTCGGGGACGTTGGCGGCGGAGCAAACCGCCCGCCACACCGCCTTGAGGTCGTCACCGGCGGCAAGGGCCTCCTGCACCGTGCGCCCACCGAGCTCGCGCAGCACCTGGTCGCGCGCGTAGGAGTCGGCGTAGGCAACACCGAAGTGGTGCTCCATCCGACGCCAGAACTCCGTGATCCGCATGCCTCCAGTATCCAAGGCCGGTAACGGAGCAGACGACGGAGAGACACCCGCAAGCTTCTGACCGGGACCCCGGAGCAAGGCTCGAGGAGATTTTGTCCGACGGTCGGGCGAGACTGGACGGGTGAGCACGCCACCGTCCGCCCTCGAGCGGTTCTCCCCCGCCACCCGGGCGTGGTTCGGCGGTGCCTTCGACCGGCCGACGGCCGCGCAGGAGGGGGCGTGGACGGCCGCCAGCGAGGGCAAGGACGCGCTGGTCGTGGCGCCCACCGGTTCGGGCAAGACGCTGGCGGCGTTCCTGTGGTCGCTGGACCGACTGGCCGGCGAGCCTCCGCCTGCGGAGGCGCTGCGCCGCTGCCGGGTCCTCTACGTCTCACCGCTCAAGGCACTGGCCTTCGACATCGAGCGCAACCTGCGGGCACCCCTGGCCGGCATCCGCCAGGCAGCGACCCGTCTCGGGGCACCGGTGCCCGACATCACCGTCGGCATGCGCACCGGTGACACGCCTGCCGACGAGCGCCGGCTGTTCGCCAAGCGGCCCCCGGACATCCTGATCACCACGCCGGAGTCACTGTTCCTGCTGCTGACCAGCGCTGCCCGCGAAGCGTTGCGGGGCGTCGAGACGGTGATCATCGACGAGGTGCACGCCGTCGCAGCGACCAAACGCGGCGCCCACCTGGCAGTCAGCCTCGAGCGGCTCGACCACCTCGTCCAGCAGGCGGATGGCCGCCGCCCGCAACGGCTCGGGCTGTCCGCGACCGTACGCCCGGTCGACGAGGTGGCCCGGTTCCTCGGCGGGGCCGCCGATGTCGTCGTCGTGCAGCCGGCCTCGACCAAGGTCATCAGCGTCGAGGTGGTCGTCCCGGTCGAGGACATGGCCGATCCTGGCACCACCGCGCTCGATCCCGACGAGCCCCTGGCCGCCCTGCCCGGTGACCCGCTGCCGGGCAGCGCGCCGCCCAAGCCGTCGATCTGGCCCGCCGTCGAGGAGCGGATCGTCGACCTGGTCGAGCAGCACTCGTCCACCATCGTCTTCGCCAACTCCCGGCGGCTGGCCGAGCGGCTGACCGCTCGGCTGAACGAGATCGCCGAGGAGCGGGCCGAGCTCGCCCGGCCCCGGCCGGTGCTGCTCGAGCCGTTGCGGCTTCCCCGGACCCCCGCCGAGGTGATGGCGCAGGCCGGCGGCGCACTGGGCGCTCCGGCGGTGCTGGCGCGGGCCCACCACGGCAGCGTCTCCCGTGAGCAGCGCAAAGACATCGAGGAGGCGCTCAAGCGAGGTGAGCTCCCGGCGGTGGTCGCGACCAGCAGCCTGGAGCTCGGCATCGACATGGGCGCCGTCGACCTGGTGATCCAGGTCGAGTCGCCGCCCAGCGTGGCCAGCGGGTTGCAACGCATCGGCAGGGCTGGGCATCAGGTAGGCGCCGAGAGCCACGGGGTGATGTTCCCGAAGTACCGCGGTGACCTGTTGCCCGCTGCCGTGGTCGCCGAGCGGATGGCCGCCGGCCAGATCGAGGCGATGCGCTACCCCCGACTCCCCCTCGACGTGCTGGCCCAGCACATCGTCGCGATGGTCGCGCTCGACGTCTGGACGGTCGAGGACCTGGCGACCGTCGTACGACGGGCCGCCCCGTTCGCCACCCTGCCCGACTCGGTCCTCGAGGCGACGCTGGACATGCTGGCCGGCCGCTACCCCAGCGACGAGTTCGCCGAGCTGCGGCCGCGCCTGGTCTGGGACCGCGTGGCCGGCACGCTGACCGGCCGACCGGGCGCCCAGCGGCTCGCCGTGACCAGCGGCGGCACGATCCCCGACCGCGGCCTGTTCGGTGTCTTCCTGGTCGGCGAGAAGGGGTCACGGGTCGGCGAGCTCGACGAGGAGATGGTGTACGAGTCCCGCGTCGGCGACGTCTTCACCCTGGGCTCCTCGAGCTGGCGGATCGAGGAGATCACCCACGACCGGGTGCTCGTCACCCCCGCCCCCGGTCTGCCCGGCAAGCTGCCGTTCTGGCACGGTGACTCGCTCGGCCGGCCGATCGAGCTGGGCCGGGCGATGGGCGAGTTCGTCCGTACGCTCAGCGCCCTCGAGCCGGCGGCTGCCCGCGGCCGGCTCACCGCCGCCGGGCTGGACGCCTGGGCCGCCGACAACCTGCTGCGCTACCTCGACGAGCAGCGCCAGGCCACCGGGCACCTTCCGGACGACCGGACCATCGTCGTCGAGCGGTTCCGCGACGAGCTGGGCGACTGGCGGATCGCCCTGCACTCCCCCTACGGCGCGCAGGTGCACGCGCCGTGGGCGCTGGCCATCGCGGGGCGGCTGCGCGAGCGCTATGGCGTCGACGTGCAGGCCATGCACTCCGACGACGGCATCGTGCTGCGACTGCCCGAGACCGAAGCCGAACCACCTCCCGAGCTCGCGATCTTCGAGCCCGACGAGATCGAGGCAGTCGTCACCGCGGAGGTGGGCGGGTCGGCCCTGTTCTCCTCGCGCTTCCGTGAGTGCGCCGGCCGGGCGCTGCTGCTGCCTCGACGCTCGCCGGGCAAGCGGACCCCGCTGTGGCAGCAGCGCCAGCGGTCGGCCCAGCTGCTGTCCGTCGCGAGCAGCTATCCCACCTTCCCGATCGTGCTCGAGACGATGCGCGAGTGCCTGCAGGACGTCTTCGACGTGCCGGGACTGGTGACGTTGATGCGCCGCCTGGCCGCCCGCGAGGTGCGCATCGTCGAGGTCGACACCCCGATGCCCAGCCCTTACGCCCGGTCGCTGCTGTTCGGCTACGTGGCGGCCTTCCTCTACGAGGGCGACGCGCCCCTAGCCGAACGTCGTGCCGCGGCTCTGTCCGTGGACCCGTCGTTGCTCGCCGAGCTGCTCGGGCAGGCCGAGCTGCGCGAGCTGGTCGACCCGGACGCGCTGGCCGAGGTCGAGGCCGAGCTGCAACGGCTGCCAGCGGACCGGCACGTGCGCGACGTCGAGGGCACCGCTGACCTGTTGCGGATGCTCGGCGACCTGACCACTGCGGAGGCGCTGGCCCGGGGCTCCGACCCGCACTGGCTCGAGCAGCTGGAGGCAGGCCGCCGGGCCGTACGGGTCCGCATCGCCGGCGAGGAGCGCTGGATCAGCATCGAGGACTCCGGCCGCCTCCGTGACGCGCTGGGCACGTCCCTGCCGGTCGGCATTCCGGAGGCCTTCACCGAGCCGGTCGCCGACCCGGTCGGCGACCTGGTCAGCCGGTTCGCCCGCACCCATGGCCCGTTCGTCGCCGCCGACATCGGCGCGCGGTTCGGGCTCGGCTCAGCGGTGGTCACTGCCGCCCTCGGCCGTCTCGCGGCCCAGGGCCGGGTCGCCCACGGCGAGTTCCGCCCGGGCGGGTCGGGCACCGAGTGGTGTGACGCGGGAGTGCTCCGGGCGATCCGTCGACGCTCGCTGGCCAAGCTCCGGCGCGAGATCGAGCCGGTGCCGCCGGTCACCCTGGGCCGGTTCGTTCCGGCATGGCAGGGCGTCGGGGCGGCAGCAGGCCGGGGGCTCGACGCCGTCCTGCGCGCCGTCGAGCAGCTGCAGGGGGCGATCGTGCCGGCGTCCGCCCTCGAGACGATGGTGCTGTCCTCCCGGGTTGCCGACTATGCCCCGGCGATGCTCGACGAGCTGACCGCGGCCGGTGAGGTGCTCTGGTCCGGCGCGGGCTCGCTGCCCGGTGAGGACGGCTGGGTGTCACTGGCCCTCGCTGACAGCGCGCCGCTCGTGCTGCCGCCGGCGCCCGGCAGCTCGGCCGAGGTCACCCCCCTGCACGCCGCAGTGCTGCGTGCCCTCGGCCAGGGACAGGCGATGTTCTTCCGCGGGCTGGCGGAGGCCGTCGGGCGCGACGACGGACTTGCCGGACCGCCGCCCGACGACACCGCACTGGCCCTCGCCATCTGGGACCTGGTCTGGGCCGGGGAGCTCACCAACGACACGCTGGCCCCGCTGCGCGCGCGGTTGGGGGCTGCGCGGCAGACGAACAGAAGGGCCACCGGGGCGACCCGGGCGAGGTACGGCGGCCGCCCGCGGCCCACCCTGCAGGGGCGCTCGGCGCCGCCGGCGACGGCCGGCCGGTGGTCGCGGTTGCCGGAGCGCGAGACCGACCCGACCCGCCGGCTGCATGCCGTGGCCGAGGCGCTGCTCGACCGCCACGGGGTGGTCACCAGGGACGCGGTGGCAGCCGAGGGGGTCGCCGGCGGGTTCGCCGCCGTCTATCGCGTGCTGCGGGCCTTCGAGGATGCCGGCCGCTGTCGCCGCGGTTACTTCGTCGAGGGTCTCGGCGCGGCACAGTTCGCGTTGCCGGGGGCTGTCGACCGGCTGCGCGCCTCCGTCCCTGCGGTGACGCCGCCGCCCCAAGGTGCCGGCAACGCCCCGGCTGCACTGTCGCCATGGGCCACCCCGGTCCCAGCGGGTTGGCGCGAACGCGTGCGCAGCCGGGCCGACGCCGCCGAGCCGAGCCGGGCGCTGCTGCTGGCGGCCACCGACCCTGCCAACCCGTACGGCGCGGCCCTGCCGTGGCCGGACCGCGCAGACGTCGCCGGCCTCGATCCGGCGCCGGTGGTCGACCTGTCTGCGGGTGAGCCCGCCGGTCGCAAGGCCGGCAAGCCGGCGGCGACCGGCCATCGGCCCGGCCGCAAGGCCGGCGCACTGGTGGTGCTGGTCGACGGCGCGTTGACGCTCTACGTGGAGCGCGGCGGCAAGTCCCTGCTCACGTTCAGCAGCGACCCGGCCCAGCTGCAGCCGGCCGTGGACACCCTCGCGCTGGCCGTCCACGACGGGGTGCTGGGCAAGCTCGCGGTCGAGCGCGCCGACGGCGCCGGGCTGCTGTCCTCCGGCCCGGCCAGCCCGGTGGCTGACGCGCTCCGCCAAGCCGGATTCCACGCGACACCGCGCGGACTGCGGCTGCGCTCGTGACCAGCGCGGGCGTCGATGCCCGAGGGTGACACCGTCTGGCTGTCCGCCCGGCGGATGCATGCGGCCCTGGCCGGCCGGGTGCTGACCACCAGCGACTTCCGCATCCCCCAGCTTGCCACCACCGACCTCACCGGCCGAGCCGTCCTCGAGGTCGTCTCCCGTGGCAAGCACATGCTCACCCGGGTCGAGGGTGGCCTGACCCTGCACACGCACTTCCGCATGGACGGCACCTGGCGGCTGTTCCCCGCCGGCCGGCCGTGGGCCGGCAGGCCCGACTGGCAGGTGCGGGTGGTGCTCGGCAACGACGACTGGCAGGCCGTCGGCTACCGGCTGCCCGTCGTCGACCTCGTCGAGACCGCCGCCGAGGACCAGCTCGTCGGCCACCTCGGCCCGGACCTGCTCGGGCCGGACTGGGACCAGGACGAGGCCGTACGCCGGCTAGCCGCCGACCCCGACCGGGCGATCGCCGAAGCACTCCTCGACCAGCGCAACCTGGCGGGCATCGGCAACCTCTACAAGGCCGAAGGGCTATTCCTGCGCGGGCTGCATCCGTGGACCCCGGTCGATGGGGTGGATGACCTGCGCGCGTTGGTCGCGCTCGAGCACCGGCTGCTGCTCGCCAACCGCAACCGCTGGGACCAGGTCACCACCGGCGACCTGCGCCACGGTCGCCAGCACTGGGTGTTCGAGCGGCAACGACAAGCCTGCCGTCGATGCGGGACCACCATCCTGGTGGCGGAGCAGGGCCCGGACCCGCGGACGGCCCGGCTCAGCTACTGGTGTCCGGGCTGCCAGCCCGCCCGGGGCTGACGGCTGGTTGGTCGCCGGTGAGGGTGCGGGCGAGCAGCGCAGCACCGGCTGCCGTCTCGCCGGGCACGCCCGGCGCACCGGCGAACGTGACCAGCCAGCGCAAGATGGTCTCGATGACGGCCGCGTCGGCGGAGATATCCCCGGCCGGGGCCGGCTGGTCGCCCATGGTGGAGCCGACAGCCGGCCCGAGCTCAGCGGAGCCGAAGCCCTCCTCGGCGGCCGCGGGCACCGGGCCGGCCGCCACCATCACCCGGGCAATGGCCGCGCGGGCCGCCGGCCAGGCGCCGTCGTAGCCGGGCTGCAGCAGCCGGACCAGCTCGGCCGGCTCCTCGGCGGCGACCCGGACCAGCGCCGGGTGGGCGCTGAGGGTCTCGGCCGCGTGGCGCAGCGCCCGGGCCAGACCCTGCTCGCCCCGCCCCTGCGCCAGCGCCACGCAGTCGTCGGCGAGCGCGTCGACACCGGCGGCGACCGCGGCCGTCAACAGGTCGCCCTTGGTCCGGAAATGGTTGTAGAGCGTGCCTTTGGCGATGCCGGCAACAGACGCGACGTCGCCCATGGTCGCCCGCCGCACGCCGTACTTCTCGACTGCGCGACCGGTGGCCTCGAGGATCCCTGTGCGCGTGCGGCCCATCGCGTTGCCGGCCCTCGCCCGGGTGCCACCGACGCGGACCGGGGCGGCCGAGGCCAGCGCGGTGCCGGTCGGTGCCTGGTCGAACTGTGCAGGCCCCGCGGGACCTGCCCCTGACTCGACAGTCACCAGGTCAGGCAGCGTAGGTGACCGGCGACGCGAGGGCCGGTGCAGACACCAGCTCGGTGTTCACCCCGGCGACCGCGACCACCGGAGCATGGGGGTGGGCAGGCTCGGGGACCAGACCGCCGGTGACGACCAGCGGCTCACGGACCGACACCATCGGCCGCTCGACCGGCCCACGGGCCAGCTCGGCGAGGTCGAGGGAGTCGCTCACCTCACGCAGGACGTCGGCGAGCCGGACGTCGAGAGCGTCGCAGATCGAGGACAGCAGCTCGGAGGAGGCTTCCTTCTGGCCGCGCTCGACCTCGGACAGGTAGCCCAGGGACACCCGGGCAGCGGCGGAGACCTCGCGCAACGTGCGCTGCTGACGCAGGCGGGAGTGGCGCAGGGCATCGCCCAGCATTTGCCGAAGCAGAACCATCAGCGCTTCCCTCCCCTGCGCTCGTCGGCGCTCCAGCGAGCGCCTGTTACCACGCTACCCCCCGATGGGGGCTTCCGGGAGCCGACACCAGCTCCGGTCCGTTCGCTCGTGGCGATCGGGGTCACCCAGCTGCCGTCTGCAAGGTCAGCTGCTCGAGGAGCAGTTCGAGGGCCGAGGCCACGCTGGCGGCGCGGATCTTGGCCCGGTCACCGGACAATGCCAGCTGCCGTACGACCGTGCCGGGCGGACCCGAACACCCGACGAAAACGGTGCCGATCGGGGCACCGTCCTGGGCGGACGGACCGGCGACTCCCGTCGTCGAGAGTCCCCAGTCAGCCTGCATCAACCGGCGCACGCCTTCGGCCATTCCGCTGGCCACGCGGGGGTCGACCGGGCCGTGCTCGGTCAGCAGGCCTGCGTCGAGACCGAGCAGCCGGGCCTTGAGCTCGGTCGCATAGGCCGTGACCCCGCCGCGGAAGACCGCGGAGGCACCGGGCACCTCGGTCAGCGCTGCCCCGAGCAGCCCACCGGTCAGCGACTCGGCGACGGCGACGGTCAGCCCGCGCTCGGTCAGCCGGGCGACGACCGACTCCGCGGCACCGGTCATGCGGTGAGCTTGCGGCCGGCCCGGCGTACGGCCAGCGCTCGGAACACGTAGTCGCCGCCGGTGACCAGCGTCACCGCGATCGCGACCGCCATGACCAGCACGGCGATCTCGTGCACCCAACCGGTCAGCGGCAACACGTACATGCCGAGGCCGACGCCCTGGAGCATCGTCTTGATCTTGCCGCCGCGGCTGGCCGGGATCACGCCGTAGCGGATCACCCAGAACCGCAGCGCGGTCACGCCCACCTCGCGGACGAGGATCACCACGGTGACCCACCAGGGCAGCTCGTTCACGATCGACAGCGAGACCAGGGCCGCGCCGGTCAGGGCCTTGTCGGCGATCGGGTCGGCGACCTTGCCGAAGTCGGTCACCAGGCCACGGCGGCGGGCGATGTCGCCGTCGATGCGGTCGGTGACCGAGGCGATGGCGAACGCCACCCAAGCGGCGACCCGCCAGCCGGAGTTGTGGGCGCCGTCGACGAAGAACACCGCGACGAACACCGGCACCAGGGCCAGCCGGGCCATCGTCAGGTAGTTGGCCAGGTTGAGCACCGGCGCAGGGGCGGCGTCGTTGATCACCCGCGCCGGGGGCGGGACAGGAGCAGGGAGCGGGTCAGCCGACACGGGCAGGCAACCGTTCGGCCGCCACCAGGTCGACGCCGACGGTGGACAGGACCGTGGCCGTGACCAGCTCGCCGATCGAGTACAGGCCCTCTGGCCGCGGGAGGAGCGTGGTGCTCCCGTCGACCTCGGGTGCCTGGTGCTCGGCCCTGCCCTCGGCCTCACCGTGCGGCCCCAGCGACTCGACCAGCACCTCGACGGTGCTGCCGACCCGGTCCTCGGCCCGCTGGGAGGTCAGCTCCTCGACCAGCGAGGTGAGCCGGGACAGCCGGCGGGCGACGACCGCGGGCGGCACCTTGCCGTCGAGGGAGAGCGCCTCGGTGCCGTCCTCGTCGGAGTAACCGAACACGCCGACCGCATCGAGCCGAGCGCCCACCAGGAACCTCTCGAGCTCGGCGACGTCAGCCTTGCGCTCGCCCGGGAAGCCGACGATCACGTTGGACCGGATGCCGGCCTCGGGGGCGAGCTCGCGGATCGCGGCGACCAGGTCGAGGAAGCGGTCGGTGTCCCCGAAGCGGCGCATCCGGCGCAGCACCGCCGCGCTGGAGTGCTGGAAGCTGAGGTCGAAGTAGGGGACGACACCCGGGGTCGAGGTCAGCACCTCGATCAGCGAAGGACGCATCTCGGCCGGCTGCAGATAGCTCAGCCGGACCCGCTCGATGCCGGGAACCCCAGCCAGGTCGGGGAGGAACGTCTCGAGCAGCCGCAGCTCGCCGAGGTCCTTCCCGTACGAGGTGGAGTTCTCCGAGACGAGGATCAGCTCCCGGACGCCCTGCTCGGCCAGCCAGTGCGCCTCGGCGAGCACGTCACCCGGGCGGCGCGAGACGAACGACCCGCGGAAGGACGGGATGGCGCAGAAGGCGCACCGCCGGTCGCAACCGGAGGCGATCTTGAGCGGCGCAGCCGGGCCTGAGCCGAGCCGCCGGCGCACCGGACGAGGTCCCGAGGCGGGCGCTACGCCCTCCGGCAGGTCCGGAGCCGCATCGGCGGCCGGAGCGGCATGACCTGGTACGGCGAGCGTCGTGGCGGCCCGGTCGACCGGACTGACCGGCAGCAGGGTGCGCCGGTCCCGCGGCGTGTGCGAGGGCACCGTGCGGCCGGCGAGGACATCCTCGAGCCGGGCGGCGATGTCGGCGTACTGGTCGAAGCCCAGGACGGCGTCGGCCTCTGGGAGCGCCTCGGCGAGCTGCTCGCCGTACCGCTCGGCAAGACAGCCGACGGCGACGACGGCCTGCGGTGCGCTCGGCGGCCCTGAGCCGATCTGGTGTACGGAGGACTTGAGGTCGGCAACGGCGAGCAGCGTGTCGACCGAGTCCTTCTTGGCCGCCTCGATGAAGCCGCAGGTGTTGACCAGCACAGCGTCCGCGTCCGCGGCGTCGTCGACGAGCAGCCAGCCCTCGGCGGCCAGCCGCCCGGCGAGCTCTTCGCTGTCGGTCTCGTTGCGGGCGCAGCCGAGGGTGACCACGGCGAACCGACGGGAGACAGAAAGGGGGGCGGGCACGGGTTCAGGGTACCGGCCGAAAGACCGGCCGGCTCAGCCCTTGGCGGCGGTCTTGCCCGACGTCGGGGTGAAGACGACGTGCCCGACGGAGGGGCCGGTCTCGGGCAGCGTGCCGATGTCCTTGCCGTTGACCACGATGTCGACCGCCTTGGGAGCGCCGACGATGACCCGGATCTCCTTGGGGTCGGTGAAGTCCTTGGTCTGCCCGGTGCTGAGGATGCCCTCGAACAGCGTCTTGCCCGTGGAGCTGGCCACGTGGAACCAGCTGCGCGCACCGGTCAGGTTGAGGCGTACGGTCACGCCGGCCAGTGGCACCTGGGCGACATTGCCGGAGGGGTTGCCGGCGGTCGTCGGCAGGGTGGTCGTCGTCACCGGCGGGGTGACCGGGCGGGTGGTCACCGGTGCGTGGCTGGTCGGCAGCGGCGAGGGGTGCGTGGCCGTGACGGCCGGGGTGGTGGTGCCGGCAGCGGTCGGCGTATTGCCCTTGTTGGACCTGAACACCCCGAACACCACCAGGGCGAGGATGACCACGATGGTCGCCAGCATCACGGTGCCCCAGTGGGCGACCTGTGGCCGGGTCTTGCGGGCGATCAGGTGCTCGGCCTCGAGCAGCTCGCCGCCTGGCAGACCACCGGGCAGGCTCACCGGCGCCAGCGCGACCTCCGGGGGGTCGAAGGTGGCGAGCAGCGGCTCGGGGTCGACCCCGACGGCACGCGCGATGGAGCGGACGTGGCCGCGGGCGTAGACAGCGCCGCCGCAGTGGGAGAAGTCGTCGTCCTCGATCGCCCGGATCAGGGTGGCCCGGATGCGGGTGGCGAGCGCGACGTCGTCCACGCTCAGACCTTGCGCCTCCCGGGCGGCACGGAGCTCGGACCCGAGCGACACCCGATCCGCCTCCCTGACTCCACGCGAGCACTGAGGGGCCGACCCGGCCCCGCCAGTGAGTCTAGGCCGGGCGCGCGACATGTCTACAAACGCCCACATCCGGTGTACATGTACCAGTTGTGCGCGCTCAGCGCTGGCCGTACGACCGGTCCGGTGCGCCGACACCCTCGGCTCGTCCACCGTGCTGGACGACGCCGGGCGGCAGGGCGAGCCGGCGAAGGTACAGGACGGAGTCGTAGCGGTCGTCGCCGTCGGCGATGAACGACGGGCGCCGACCGGTCACCTCGAACCCCATCGCCTCGTACAGCGCCATCGCGCCGTGGTTGTTGCCGCGCACGTCCAGCACGAGGTTCTCGACGCCGGCCGCCTGGGCGTCGTCGATCAGCGCGGTCATCAGCGCCCGTCCGACGCCACGACCACGGAGCTCGGGATGGGTCATCACCTTGCGTACGGTGGCGTTCCGGGAGAGCACGAGATAGCTGAAGCGCTCCCAGAAGCCGAAACCGACGACCCGGTCGTCGAGGCTGACCACGCAGACCCGGACCTTGTGCGCCCGCGCCTGACCGAGCAGGTCGTCGAACCAGGCCCGGTTGTCGACCTGGTCCGGGACGTCCAGCCAGCCGACGGCGCCGCCGGCCCGTACGACGGCCTCGACCAGGGCGTGCACGCCGTCGAACAGCTCGTCCGAAGCGACCGTGGGCCACGTGACGTCGAGCTGGGACGTCAACGGGAACGGGTCCCCGTACGGGCGGCCGTCGGGCATCGCGCTCAGCCGCCGCCGCGGATGCCGGTGATGACCTCGTCCAGCTCGTCCGGCTTGACCAGGACGTCGCGCGCCTTGGAGCCCTCACTGGGGCCGACGATGCCCCGCGACTCCATCAGGTCCATCAGCCGACCGGCCTTGGCGAAGCCGACCCGCAGCTTGCGCTGGAGCATCGAGGTGGAGCCGAACTGCGTCGTGACCACCAGCTCGACCGCCTGGCAGAGCAGGTCGAGGTCGTCGCCGATCTCCTCGTCGATGTCCTTGCGGCCCTCGGCGACCACGAATACGTCCTGCCGAAAGGCCGGCTGCGCCTGCTCCTTGCAGTGGGCGACCACGGCGTCGATCTCGGCCTCGGAGACGTAGGCCCCCTGGATCCGGATCGGCTTGCTCATGCCCATCGGCAGGAACAGCCCGTCGCCCTGGCCGATCAGCTTCTCGGCCCCCGGCTGGTCGAGGATGACCCGCGAGTCGGCGAGCGAGGAGGTGGAGAAGGCCAGCCGGGACGGCACGTTGGCCTTGATCAGGCCGGTCACCACGTCCACGGAGGGGCGCTGGGTCGCGAGCACCAGGTGGATGCCGGCGGCCCTGGCCAGCTGGGTGATCCGCACGATCGAGTCCTCGACGTCGCGCGGGGCGACCATCATCAGGTCGGCCAGCTCGTCGACCACGACGATGAGATAGGGGTAGGGCGTGTAGACCCGTTCGCTGCCGGGCGGCGCCTTGATCTCGCCGGACCGCACCTTGCGGTTGAAGTCGTCGATGTGCCGGACCTGGTTGGCCGCGAGGTCCTCGTACCGGAGATCCATCTCGCGGACGACCCACTGCAGCGCGTCGGCGGCCTTCTTGGCGTTGGTGATGATCGGCGTCACCAGGTGCGGGATGCCCTCGTAGATCGTCAGCTCGACCCGCTTGGGGTCGATGAGGATCAGCCGCACCTCGTCGGGGGTGGCCCTGGTCAGGATTGACGTGATGAGGGAGTTGATGCAGCTCGACTTGCCAGCACCGGTCGCACCGGCGACCAGGATGTGCGGCATCTTGGCCAGGTTGGCGACGACGAACTTGCCCTCGACATCCTTGCCCAGCGCGACGATGCAGGGGTGGTGGTCGTTCTTGGCCACGCTCGAGCGCATGACGTCGCCGAGCACCACCCACTCGCGATCGGAGTTGGGGATCTCGATGCCGACCGCCGACTTGCCGGGGATCGGGCTGAGGATGCGGACGTCCGCCGACTTGACCGCGTAGGCGATGTTGCGCTGGATGCCGGTGATCTTCTCGACCTTGACCGCCGGGCCGAGCTCGACCTCGTACCGGGTGACCGACGGGCCGCGGGAGAACCCGGTGACGGCCGCGTCGATCTCGAACTGCTCGAACACGCCGGTGAGTGAAGCGATCACCTCGTCGTTGGCCTTGCTCCTCGCCTTGCCCGGCGCGCCGGCAGAGAGCATGTTCGGCGGCGGCAGCTGATAACCGCTGGGAGACAACGGCAGCTGCACGCCCTTGCCGGGTGCCTTGCTGTGCTGGGGGGGCGTGCGCGGCGGAGGCGGCGGGATGACCAGCGTCGGCGCCTCGCTGTCCGGCGCCGGCATCCGCGATGGCCGCGAGGGCGTGGTCAGGTCGATGACCAGCGGCGTCTCGGTGTCGAACGGGTTGTCCTCGAACTGCGACATCACGCCGACCTTGCGCCGTGCCGACCGGCGCCGGGACGGCTCAGGATTGTCCGTCAGCGCCAGCAGGGCCGGGTCGAGCGCGACCGAGTCATCACCGTCGAGCAGACCGATGCCCGCATCGTCGGCGTCCTCGGTGCCAAGCGAGGACTCCAACGTCTTGTACGGCGTACGGAAGTAGCGGTCGCCCCACTCGCGGAGCAGGTGCGGCACGGCGTGCACGGGGGTCGCGGTCAGCACGAGCAGGCCGAACACCGACAGGATCAGCAGCAACAAACCGGCCAGCGGACCGGGCAGGGACAGCAACGGCGACGACGACAGGAAGCCCAGGACGCCGCCGGCCCTGCCGACCTTGGCCAGGCCGAGCGACCAGTCGGGGGCGTTGTTGGCGAGGTGTGCCATGCCGGTGACGCCCGCGGCAAGCAAGAGCCAGCCGACGGAGCGCCTGCCCCTGCTGGCCGGGTCGGGCTCGTGCCGGAGCAGTCTCCAGGCGAGCACGAGGAGCAGCGGCGGGAGCACAGCGGCCGACGCTCCGACCGCGCCGTGCGCAACGCCGGCAACGGCTTTGCCGACCCACGAGCTGCCATGCCACCAGACGCCGTAGCCGACCACGAGGGCGGCCGCCACGGCGGCGAGGCCGGCACCGTCACGGCGGTGGGCCGGATCGAGGTCCCGGGCGCCGTGGCCGAGGACGCGGACGGCACTGCCGACGGCACGGGCGAGCACCCGGTAGGCAGCGCGGGCGCCGCGGGCGAGCAGCACGACGAGTGCAACGGTCGCCCGCCAGACCAGCCGCCACAGCGCGCGCAGGATGCGGACCGGCAGACCGGGTCCCGTACGGCGTGGCCTGGGCGACCTGCGGTTGGCGGAGCGCCGGGCTGCGGCGGTGCGCGCGGTGGCCCTCGTGCGGGTCGGGGCGGCGGAGCGGGCGGCCGGCTTGCGGCCGGGCTGCGCCGTGCGCTTGGTGGGGGTCTTGCCCTTGGCCGGCGGGGGCGTGCCGGACCTGCCGCTTGCCGGTTGCCTACCGGACGGCTTGCCACCGCCGGAACGGGGCGCGACGGAGCCACGGGTCGCCATGATCCGACCGTACCCCGCCAGCACCTCCGGTCACATCAGTCACACGCCGACACGCTGATCCGGGCCGCCCGGAACCGCTTGGGGGTGTCGAGCAGCACCGCCTGCCG